>PHCS01000097.1 GCA_002840845.1 Betaproteobacteria bacterium HGW-Betaproteobacteria-14 | reverse complement strand
TCGCCGCCGTGGAGGGTTGCAAGAGCGTCGCCTTCACCTACAACGACCCGGTCATCTTCGCCGAGTACGCCATGGACGTCGCCGACGCCTGCCATGAACGCGGCGTGCAGACCGTCGCCGTCACCGCCGGCTACATGCACGACCAGGCGCGGCGCGAGTTCTACGCCAAGATGGACGCCGCCAACGTCGACCTGAAGGCCTTCACCGAGGAGTTCTACTACAAGCTCACCGGCGCCCACCTGCAGCCGGTGCTCGACACGCTGGTCTACCTCAAGCACGAGACCGACTGCTGGTTCGAGATCACCACCCTGCTCATCCCCGGCAAGAACGACTCCGCCGCCGAGATCGAGGCCATGAGCAAGTGGATCGTCAAGGAACTCGGCCGCGACGTGCCCCTCCACTTCACCGCCTTCCATCCCGACTACAAGCTCGACGACGTGCCCGCCACCCCCGCCGCCACGCTGCAGCGGGCGCGCAGAATCGCCCTCGACGCCGGCATACGCTACGTCTACACCGGCAACGTGCACGACACCGAGGGTGGCACCACCTCCTGCCCCGGCTGCGGCAAGGGCGTCATCGTGCGCGACTGGCACCAGATCCTCGCCTACGACCTCACCGGGGAAGGCCATTGCGAACACTGCGGCACGCCCGTTGCCGGCCGCTTCGGCAAGTACGAAGGCCAGTTCGGCCGCCGCCGCATCCCCGTGCGCGTGCGTATGGGCGCCTAGCCCCGACTTACCCCCCTCTCCCGCCCGGGCGGGAGAGGGCCGGGGTGAGGGTGGGCAGAACTGAACAACCCCCTTGGAAAAAGGGGGTGGCCCGCAGGGCCGGGGGATTTCTCAGCAGTCGTACTCGTTCCACCCATTGAACCAAGAGGAACACGTGCCTACCCGCCAAATGGAAGTCCAAATCCCCGCTGCAAAAGTCAGCCTCCAGGGCACGCTGACCCTGCCCGACAACCCCCTCGGCGTCGTCGCCTTCGCCCACGGCAGCGGCAGCAGCCGCCACAGCCCGCGCAACCGCTACGTCGCTGAAGTCCTGCACCAGCACCGCATCGCCACCCTGCTCTTCGACCTGCTCACCCCGCGCGAGGACCAGACCTACGCAACGCGCTTCGACATCGCCCTCCTCACCGAACGGCTGCTCGCCGCCCTCGCATGGCTGGCAGGCAATGAAGAAACGAAGGGGGTGACCATCGGCTGCTTCGGCGCCAGCACCGGCGCCGCCGCGGCCCTCCAGGCAGCGGCGAAGCACCCCGGCGTCGCCGCCGTCGTCTCGCGCGGCGGCCGCCCCGACCTCGCCGGCCCGCAGGCACTGACTTTGGTCCGCGCCCCCACCCTGCTCATCGTCGGCGGCCGCGACGACGTCGTCATCGACCTCAACCGGCAGGCTTACGACCTATTGGGCTGCGAGAAGAAACTGGAAATCGTGCCGGGTGCGACGCATCTCTTCGAGGAGCCGGGCACGCTGGAGTCGGCGGCGGAGCATGCGGCGAGGTGGTTTGAAATGCATTTCCAAGGTACTAGGAAGTAAGCGGGAGACTGCTGCTGCGTGGAGGTCACCTGCGCTACGCGGCTATATCGCGCAGCGCAGGTGGAATGATGGGTTAGCCATTTGGTATAAGCTGCTTTCTGAAGTCCGCAATCTTTTGAGCCTTAACAACAAAGCCTAGGTTATTCGGGATTTTGGACAAGCTGATGGGGATTTGGGCTAGCGGCACTTCGATGGTTTGGATTTCTCCCTCTGCAACATGTTGAGGGCCAGCAAACAAGACCCCGAGCAGAATGACGCGACCGCGACCGAGGTTGAGATTTCCATTGGCGTCTAGGTAGCCGCCTTGATCAAAGATGAGTACGGGGCTCCCGCTTGACCCAGGGAAGCAGGCACAGTCGATCACGAATATTGGAAGTCCGTTGTAGTCGTGCTTAGGATTGGTGGCCGTAATACCCCGTCTCACGATTGGCATGTTGTTCTTTTCGTCCCAAATGCCGTTCGGATAACCGATCATGGTTATATTTTCGAGACCAGAAAGATCGGCAAGTTTTTCGGGTGTAGGCAATAAGTCTTCGCCGATTGGCGGGGCGAAGAACTTCAATCCTTTCGCTTCTGCTTGGTGATAAAGCGGGGCAATTGGAAATACTGCCAAGTCGACGTTTTCCTCAGGATGCTTTATCCAGAGGCTTTCAAAGTTGTCGAGGACGATTCGTTCGGTTGCGCCAAGGATTGGCTCTCCTTGGTCGTTGCACTTTGTAAGAACAAATGTGCCGACTTTGGACTTGTCGACTACGTGCTTGTTGGTGACGATTACTGGCACGTGGGTTTTGTCATCGACCTTGAACGAGAAGAAGAATCCTGTTCCCGTAGATTGGTGATTTCCATCCAGCAAGCACTCAAGCCGGACAGCGGTATGCATCAGAGTTTCAGCGGGAGTCATAGGCTATGAAATGGCTAACAGGTATTTGACGGACGCTTGCATCCGGACATTGTTTAATAATACTGACACCCATCATGCCATCGTATTCACTTGATCCGTCCCTGATAGCGCATGGTTCGAAGTCGGTATCGGAACTTCTAGGCGAATTCCCGCTTGATATCGCTTGAACACAGGCGCTTGATGATCCATCCGCACAGTCCGGCCATGGCCACAGCGAACAGAGCAGAGAAAACCATGATCCCCATCGAAAAGAGGTCGAACCGGCGCTGGAACTCGTCAGGCGCATTTTCCGGGACGGTGGGCATGGAGGCGAACAGAACATACCCCGCCACCATTCCGCCTAGATTCCAGAGGATGCCAAAGGCCAGGATCCCGATGAACGCGATGCGCGCCCAGTTCTTCCGCTTCAGGAGTCCGATCGATGCGGCAAGGGTCAGCGCCGAGATGGCGAGGAAGAAAAGGAAGAACAGCCGGATGTTGCCGAGAATGAACCTGAAGAACGCCGGCATCGGCTGGCCATTGCCGCTCTGCTGGGCCGCGACATGCATCTCGGTGACTGGAAATACAAACGTGATCATCAGGTTCTGGAACAGCGACATGAGCGTCGAAAAACCGCTGATTGCAATAAATACCCAGGCAACCGCAGTCACGAAATCCGAACGCCTGGTCGAGGTTGTTTCCGAACCTGTTGAAGTCATGAGGCGATGGTGGCTGTATCGCGACGCATATCGGTCGACAATGATGAGGGCATTATGCCCCCTGTATCCGCCGCGCAGCAACCCGCCCCGATTTTCCGCGCCGTATCGCAGCGACTGACTTTTCAGCGCTGACTGGTACTTTGATCAGTCTCTCGCCGGCCAGCCATGCGCCTGTTCAGGCTGCGGTGAAGCATGTGGCCGGCGGCGGCGATCAGGACGATCGCCACCAGCAGCGCCCACGGCGCAAGGCGGTTGAAGGTCGCCGCCCAGGCGCTCAGTTCATTGAGCAGCAGGGCCCACAGGCTGATGGCGACGTAGGTCGACAGCAGCACGATGGTGAGGTTCACCCAGGGGCGCAGGCCAATCAGGAAGCCGATGATGGAGCCGACCACCGGGCCGGTCATCCAGAACGGCACGAACACAAAAACCATCAGGCCGGCGATGCCGAACTTGCGCACCATGCCGCCGCGCAACTCGGCGGCCTCGTGCATGCGGGCGACGAAGGACTTCAGGGCAGGCAGTTCGAACAGGTGCTGCCAGCTCAATGCGAACAGCGGATAGAAGACGAGCACGTGCAGGGTCTCGACCAGCATGTTGAGCGGCACGACCTGCAGGTGGGTCATGCCGCTGGCGTAGCCGAAGGTCATGCCGGCCCCCGGGCCGATCAGCAGGTTCAGCCCTGTCATGGCGGCGTACTGGAGGATGCTGTCCGGAAACAGGGTCCAGCCGATGCCGAAGCCGAGCAGCAACAGGCCGGCCAGGGCCAGCCCAGCCAGCAGCATGCGGCCTTCCGCGCTGTTGAGAAGCGTCGGCAGGATGGAAGGGGTCATTCCACGCATTCCGGATCACCTTGTTTGAGAAGGCGACATCATGCCTCGATATTGATTTGAAACACAGAGGAGTAGCATATTGAATGGATCCATCTTCCAGGAGCCCAGTCATGGGATTACTCGATAGCATTTTCGGACCGAAATCGAAATTCGACAAAAGCCTGCCGTACACCTACGAGGCGCGCATCCGCATTTTCGAGGACGGCTCGGAGCACAAGTCCTATATCTCCGACACCATTTGCGGCCTGATCGAGCACCTGCACCGGAACGGCATCGGCCCCGGCGAAACGGAGATTTTCGAGATCTACCAGGAACGGGAAACGCCCATCGATGCGCGGCTGTTCACCAGCGCCGACGGCCAGTGGCTGTTCAAGCCGGAGATCTGCCGGGCCTTCGAGCAACATTACGCCGGACACATCCAGGAAACGAGCTGCTCCTTCAAGGACCGCGGGCGCGGCTGCATGGGGCCCTGACCGCCCCGCCGTGTTCCAGCGGCTGACTTTCACTCACTGGCCGCCGGCCTCTGACGGCCACCTCGCAAAAGGGCTATGATGGGCAACGATCCGCACGTCGCCGGATCGTCACGACTACGTCAAATCAGGAGACTTGAAATGGCCAAGAAAGCATCGAAGAAATCCACGGAAACCGTCTACAAGATCACCGAGGTTGTCGGCTCCAGTCCGAAATCCTGGGAGGATGCAGCCAGCGCCGCCGTCGCGGCGGCTGCCAAGACGCTGCGCGACCTGCGCGTGGCCGAAGTCACCAAGCTGGACATGAAGATCGAGAACGGGAAAGTCACCGCCTACCGTGCGCGCGTGTCGATGTCGTTCAAGTACGAAGCCTGAGCGCAACTTCGCCCGGGCATCGCCAGATCATTGCTTAACTATTTGATTTGATGGTGCCCGGAGCCGGGGTCGAACCGGCATGGCCGTTTCCGGCCGAGGGATTTTAAGTCCCTTGCGTCTACCAATTTCGCCATCCGGGCGAGGATGCGGCTTGAAACGAAAAGGGTTGGAGGCGGGGGTCGGAATCGAACCGGCGTAGACGGCTTTGCAGGCCGCTGCATAACCACTTTGCTACCCCGCCGCGGGTGTCCGGGCGCTTGAAGCTAAAAGGGGAAAACGCAGTGCTCTACGCTTTCCCCGGGAATCTGGAGCGGGAAAGGAGTCTCGAACTCCCGACCTCAACCTTGGCAAGGTTGCGCTCTACCAACTGAGCTATTCCCGCGGAACAGGCGTGCATTATAGCGGCGCCGCCCTGAGTGTCAAGTTTCTACGCCCCTTTGCAAGCCCTGTGCCTGCCTCTGTCCTCACGTCTTAGCCGCAATGTGCGGCCATGCCATTCGCAAGTAATAGCCCATCGACCAAAGCGTGAGCAGTGCGGCCACGTAAATCAGCCAGGTGCCGACCCGCTGCGGGTCGAAAAACGAGAACAACGGGTCGTGGTAGAGCAGCATCGGAATGGCGATCATCTGGCTGGTGGTCTTCACCTTGCCCAGGAAGGAAACGGCCACGCTGCGCGCGGCGCCGATCTTGGCCATCCACTCGCGCAGGGCGGAGATGGTGATCTCTCGGCCGATGATGATGAAGGCGACGATGGTGTCGGTCCGGTCGAGCTGCACCAGGATGATCAGCGCCGCGGCCACCATCAGCTTGTCCGCCACCGGGTCGAGGAAGGCGCCGAAGGCGGTGGACTGCTGCAGGACGCGTGCAAGATAGCCGTCGAGCCAGTCGGTGAGTGCCGCGGCGACGAAAATGATGGTCGCCAGCAGGTTCTGCTCGCGCGGAGTCAGCCAGTCGTGGGGCGCGTAGAAGACGCCGACGAAGAGCGGAATGAGGAGGATGCGACCCCAGGTCAGCAGGTTGGGTATGTTCAGCGGCATCGTTGTTGTTGTGCGTTCAATGCAGCTGATTGTAAATCTGTTCGGCCAGTTTGCGGCTGATACCTTCGACGCGGCACAGATCGTCCACGGTGGCGGCGCGTACGCCCTGCAGGCCACCGAACTGCGCCAGGAGCCGCTTGCGCCTGGCCGGCCCGACGCCGGGCACGTCCTCCAGGGTGGAACGGTTGCGAACCTTGGCGCGGCGGGCACGATGTCCCGCAATGGCAAAGCGGTGAGCTTCGTCGCGGATCTGCTGGATGAGATGCAGAGCAGGATCGTTGGCCTGCAAATTCAGCGGTTTTTCGGCATTTGGCAATAGCAGGGTTTCCAGTCCGGGCTTGCGCTCCTCTCCCTTGGCCACGCCGACCGCGGGCAGATCGGCCAGGCCCAGCTCGGCGAGCACTTCGCGGGCCGCGCCGACCTGCCCCTTGCCGCCGTCGATGAGGATCAGGTCGGGGCGCACGCCTTCTCCGGCGGCGACCTTCTCGTAGCGGCGCATCAGCGCCTGACGCATGGCCGCATAGTCGTCGCCGGGCGTGATGCCGGCGATGTTGTAGCGGCGGTATTCGCCGTTCTTCATGGCGCCGTCGACGCAGATCACGCAGGAGGCGACGGTGGCCTCCCCCATGGTGTGGCTGATGTCGAAGCATTCGATGCGATGCAGCGTCTCGCTGGCGCCGAGCGCCTCGCGCAGCCGTTCCAGCCGCCCTTCGGCATTGGATTTCTGCATGGCCTGCGCCTCGATGGCGTGCCGGGCATTGCGCTCCGCCATGGCCAGCCAGGCGCGCTCCATCTCGTTGCGCGGCTGCAGGAGGGACACGGCATGCCCGGTCGCCAGGGCCAGCGTTGCTTCACTGTCGCCCTGGACCGCGCAGTTGAGCAGGATGCGCGGCGGCGCCGGGTGGTCGGCGTAATGCTGCTCGAGGAAGGCCTGCAAGGCGTCTTCCGGCGCGCATTCCTGGGCGTTCTGCGGGAAGTGCGCCTTGTCGCCGAGGTGCCGTCCACCGCGCACCATGGCGTGGTTGATGACCAGCAGGCCGCGCTCGGCCACGGCGGCGACGATGTCGACGTCGTCCTCCCGCGCGCTCTCGACATATTGCCGATGCAGCACGTTCTGCAGCGAGCGGATCTGGTCGCGCAGCGCCGCAGCTTTCTCATACTGCAGGCGGTCCGCCTCAGCCTGCATGGCCTCGGTAAGGCGGTCTATGACTTCGCCGTGGCGGCCCTTGAGGAACAGCTCGGCCAGGCGCACGTCCGCTGCGTAGTCCTTCTCGGAGATCAACCCGACGCAGGGCGCGCTGCAGCGGCGGATCTGGTGCAGCAGGCAGGGGCGCGAGCGGTTCTGGTACACCGGGTTCTCGCAGGTGCGCAGGAGGAAGACGCGCTGCAGCAGGTGGATGCTCTCGCGCACCGCCTGGGCATTGGGAAACGGGCCGAAATAGCGCGCGCCCTTGTCGAAGCTGCCGCGATGGAAGGCGATGCGCGGGGCGGCGTCTGCCGACAGTTCGATGTAGGGATAGGACTTGTCGTCGCGGAAGAGGATGTTGAACTTCGGCGCCAGGCTCTTGATGAGGTTGTTCTCGAGGATCAGCGCCTCGGCCTCCGAACGGGTGGCGGTCACCTCGACGCTGGCCACCTGCCCCACCATCAGGCGGATGCGCGGGCTCAGGCTGGTTTTCTGGAAGTAGGAGGCGACGCGCTTTTTGAGGACCTTGGCCTTGCCGACGTAGAGCACCTGGCCGTCGGCGGCGAGCATGCGGTACACCCCGGGTTCCTCGGGCAGGGAACGGATCAGGGCCTTGCTGTCGAACATCTCAGCACCCGCCCGGCCGCCCGAAGGGTGCTGAGCGCCCCCTCGGGGGGGTGAAGCAGGGGTTTCGCGGAGCACCGCTCCGCGCCTGCGCAACGGGCCGGC
>PHCS01000096.1 GCA_002840845.1 Betaproteobacteria bacterium HGW-Betaproteobacteria-14 | reverse complement strand
GGCTGGGGCTCACTCGCGACACCACCTACTTTGCCTTGCGCGAACACTTCACCGATAACGGCGATCCGGCGCTGGCCTTTGCGTTCGATGCGGCGGGGAAGCAGATACAGGCGGAAACGGAAGGGCAGCCTTTAGGCATTACGCGACAGCTTTCGAGCTTCACCCAGGCGGTGCGCGCGATCGGATCAACAGCGCTCTATGGCCATGGCGGCGGTGACGTCCTCTATGGAGGAACGGGAAGCGCCCGTCTGGTGGGCGGACCGGGCGACAATGTGCTTTTCGGCGATGCGGGCGGAGAGTCCCTGTGGGCCCACGAGGGAAACGACGTGCTGGACGGCGGCGCCGGCAACGACCTGCTCAAGGGCGGGGCGGGAGACGACATCTACATCTTCCGCCGTGGCAGCGGAGTGGATACGCTGGAGGAAGGGGGCGGGGTCGACAGGGTGTTCTTCGGCGGAGGATTGACGCGCGCCGATTTATTCATCCGCCGGAATCAGGCGGGCGGCTACGAGATCGGCATCGCCGGCACTGGGGATGTGCTGCGACTGCCTACCCCGGGCGCCCCCGGCGGAGGTGTCGAGCTTTTCATGTTTTCCGACGGCACGTTGCTGCGCTATACCGACCTGTTCGTGCCGACTGAGGGCGACGACTATCTGTTCGGCGCCGGTGGCGACGACGCCATCGACGCCCTTGGCGGCGACGATACGGTGGCAAGCGGGCCGGGCGACGACTCGCTGCACGGGGGCCAGGGCAACGATCTGCTCGAAGGGGAGGATGGCAACGATTTACTGTTCGGGGATGCCGGCGATGACGTATTGATCGGCGGGGCAGGCGACGACATCCTGGACGGCGGGGCAGGCGACGATCTGCTGGCGGCATCGGAGGAAGACCGGAATGCGGCGCTGAACGCCTGGCGTATCAAGGCCGGGCGCGGCAACGGCAACGACACCTACCGCTTCGGTTTCGGCGACGGCCACGACACGATCGTCGATTCCGACCGGCGCAGCGACAACATGGACACCATCGTCCTCAAGGCGGGGGTGACCCCGGCGGACGTGCAGATGGCGGCGGACGGCGTGGATATGGTATTGCGCCTGTCCAGCGGCGAGTCGCTGCGGGTGAAGAAGCATTACTCGGAGGACGGCTACAACGCGATCGAACGCATCCTGTTTGCCGACGGCACGGTGTGGAGCGGAAACATGCTTTTGGCGCCGACCGTGATCGGCACGCCGGAGGACGATCGTCTGAATGCCTTGTCGTATCGCAGCACGCATGTGATCGGCCTGGATGGCAATGATGTTTTGTATGGCGGCAAGAAGGACGATCTGCTGGAGGGGGGTGGCGGTGATGATTGGCTGCTCGGGCTGGATGGCGATGATGTGCTGCGCGGAGGGATGGGCAATGATCATCTTGAAGGCGGTGCTGGCAGCGATGTTTATGACGGCGGCGCTGGTAACGACCAACTGAGGGAAGCGGATTCAACCAGCCTCCATTCTCCCGGTGCGGACGTGTTCCTCTTCGGTCGCGGCGACGGCCAGGATACGCTGGTCTCCCGCAGGATCTACGCCTACGACTGGTGGATGGCGCCGCCCCCTGAGCAATATGGCGCATCCGAGGTGGTCGACGATGTCGTTCGCTTCATGGCCGGCGTCAATCCGGATGACATCGCCGTTACCGGGGTGAGAACCCAGGGCGTTCGCAACAACTGGAGCGCGGATGCGCGCATCGAGATTGCCGGAGACCCCGGGTCCTCCCTGAGAATCGAAGGGTTCCTCAACGGCTATAACGAAGGCACCGCCTTCAAGTCGACCGTGAAGCGCTTCGAGTTCGCTGATGGAACGGTTTGGAACTTCGAAGATATCGTCAGCCGTCTGGTCTGGCACGGCACTCCGGGCGACGACGCCTCGTTGTGGGGGAGCGAGTACGACGACCATATCTTCGGCTATGGCGGCGACGACATGATCTCGGGGCTTTGGGGGAACGACACAATCGAAGCCGGCGATGGCGACGACATTATCCATTCGGGGAACGGCCATTCTGTCGTTTTCGGTGGTGACGGAAACGACTGGATCGACCCCGGCGACGGCAACGATGTCGTGGACGGCGGGGCGGGCGATGACGTGGTCAGTTCGCGTTATGCACCCTGGCTGCTGTATTGGCGCAATCGGAGCCCTGTCCTGCGGGAGGGTGATCTCACGGTCATGTTCGGCCATGGCGACGGACACGATGTAGTCGAAATCACCAACCAGCGTGCCGACTCCAATGACGTCATCCGAATGAAGGCCGAGGTCGCGCCGGATGATGTAAAGCTCGTGCGCATCGACAACGATCTGGTGTTGCGCCTGCCTGATTCGGGCGATTCCATGACGGTGCGAAACTGGTTTTCCTCGGTAACCGACGTCGAAGGCACTATCAGCAACCCATTCCGGGTGGAAGGCATTCTTTTCGAAGACGGCACGCACTGGGGCGTGGATGAGATCCGCGCCGGCGTACTGATCGGCACGGAGGCGGAGGAGGAGATTCTCGGCTATGCCGGCAGCGACGATCTGATCGAGGGCCGGGCCGGCAACGACATCTTGCGCGGGGACACGGGTGACGACACCTATGTGTTCCGCGCCGGCGACGGGAGGGACACGATCATCGATGCAGCGGGGGCCGACAAGGTGCGCTTTGCCGACCGGCTGCCGGGTGACATCCGGGCGCGGCGGATTGACGGGAATCTAGTGCTCGATGCCGGCGATGATCGCATAACGATCCGGAACTGGTTTGCGCCGACGACAGGCGGTGTGCAGGCAGTGCAATTCTCGGATGGTAGCGAATGGGATGCGGCCCGCCTGCGCGAGTTGGTGCTCACCGGCACGCCCGGGGACGACATCATCACCGGCTATGAAACCGACGACACCTTGGCCGGGCTGGCCGGCGCGGATGTGCTGGCGGGTGGCATCGGCAACGATAGCTATGTGTATCGGCGGGGCGACGGTCGGGACATCATCCGGGAGACGGGCGGCCAGGACGCATTGATGCTGATGGACCTCCTGCCGGGAGAAGTCACCCTGCGCGCCGAGGGCATGGATCTCGTGGTTGCCGTTAGCGCGCCTCCCGGAGAAGAAGAAACCGATGTCATTCGCGTGGTCGACTGGTTTGCGCGTAACGCGGCCATGGTGGAGCGGATCGTTTTCGCCGAAGGCAGCGAGCTCGACGCCGAAGCCATCCGCAACGCGGCGAATCTTGTCACCGATACGGACGACTTCCTGCTGGGTACGCCAGGCAATGACCTGATCGATGGCAAGGGCGGAAACGACACGATCCTTGGTCTCGACGGGGACGATGTCATTCGCGGCGGCACGGGAAACGACAACCTCCAGGGGGGCACGGGCGCCAACGAATACCGGATGGGCCGCGGCGACGGCTTTGATGCAATTCGGACGACGCCTACGCGTACGAATGTGTTTCCGGGTTTTCTGGAACAGGCCGATCTGGAACTGAACCAGCTGGAAAGTGGGGGTGGAATTTTCCAGAGCGATTTTTGGGCCAATGAAAGCTATCAAGGAGACTTTTACCGGATTCCCTGGGAAATTCGCGAAACCTTGATGGAACTTTCCGTCGGGGTTTCGACAGAGGTCGCCCGCGATGCCCTGACGGCAATGCGCACCTGGCTGGCCGGCGGCAGCGACACGATCATACTAGGAGAAGGCATCTCTATCGCCGATCTGAGCGTGCAGTATGGCGTGGAGTATGTGGGGGGAGGCTACGAATGGGAAGGTTACGAATCCCCCGTCCTGGCCGTCGGTTTCGGCCGTGACGAAGGTTTCCGGGTGACGACCGAACAAGTGCTGGACACGGGTGAAGGCGGGGGCAACTACGCTGGGGAGCTATCCCTGAAGCGCATACGTTTTGCCGACGGTTCGGAGCTGTCTCTTGACGACCTGATTGCCATGGCCGACATGGGGGTGATTGGCGAACAGTACGGTACATGGTGGGATGATGTGCTCGTCGGTAGCGTTGCGCCCGATGTCATATATGGCGACGGAGGCAGCGACCGGATCGATGCGCGCGGCCAGAACGATATCGTGAACGGCGGTGAAGGAGACGATGTCATCTTTGGCGGAACGGGTGATGACGTGCTGTATGGTTCCTGGGACAGCGATTTACTGGCCGGCGGAGGCGGCGCCGACCAACTATCAGGCGATTACGGCGACGATGTTTATGCCTTCAATCGCGGAGATGGGACCGATCGCATCGACAACTGGCCCGGGATGTTGAGCGGGGACAATGACGCGATTTCGTTCGGCGGCGGTATTCTGGAAACGGACATTTCCGCCTACGTCACCCCGGAAGGGCGGCTGATGCTTCAAACCGGGGCGGAAGGAGATAGCCTCGTCCTGGACTGGTTCGATGTTTCGTCAGGTTTTTCTGCCAAGCCGCAGCAGACCATCTCCTTGGCCCAGTTCATCCATCCCGACGGCACGGTAAGAGTGTATGACTTTGCCCAGCTGGTGACCGATCTGAGAGATGGCCTGCTGGGTGCCGATGCGGACAATCCGCTGCCTCTCTTTGGAGATGCGACTGACTATGACGTGACGCCGGACTGGATTGGCGATGGGGAACCGCTGGGCGGCAATCCCGCGTTGGCGTATGCCCTCCTGGGAGATCCCTTCGCCGAGCCGCAGGCGATCTACGCAGAGGCCGGCGACGACGTGATTGTCGGCACTGCCTTGGGCGACACGATCGATGCCGGTGACGGCAACAATTTCATCGATGCCGGATCGGGCAACGATGAGGTCATCACGGGATCGGGCAATGACACGATAGCCGCCGGTGCGGGCGCGGACGTGATCTATGCCGGCGAGGGCGACGACGTCATCACCGGCGGCGATGGCAACGACTTCATCGATGCGGGGCCCGGAAACGACCGGGCTGCCGGCGGTGCAGGCGATGACTACTATTATTTCTACCGCGGTTATGGCTCCCTGGCCATCGACGATCTGGCGGAACCCGATGCGGGAAACACCTTGTACCTCGATGAAATCTCCCCAAGCGACCTTACCTCAAGTGCGGCAAATGGCGAACTCGTGCTGCGTGTGGCGGATGACGGCGGAGAAATCCGGCTGTCTAACTTCAATCCGGCCGATCCTTACGCAAGCCATGCGGTCGAGCGCTATGAGTTCTCTGATGGCACGGTTCTGACTTACGAAGAGCTGCTGCAACAGGGCTTGTACCTGGCAGGCACAGAGTCATCCGAGTTTCTGGTCGGCGCCGGTGGCGACGACACCATCACTGGAAATGGCGGCAACGACCTGATTGCGGGGGGGTGGGGTAACGATGCACTGGAAGGCGGCCTGGGCAGCGACACGTATGTATTCAACCTTGGCGATGGCGAGGACACGCTTATCGACAGGGAGACGTTTATTGATCGAAACGTAATTCAATTCGGGCCAGGCATCGATAGCTCCCAAGTCAGAATCTGGGTGGAAGCGGGCGATCTGTTCCTGGGCTACGGGGATGAAGGCGACACGATCCGCATGCCTGGCGTTCGACCGGGCGATCCGGCATCCGGCGGTGTGCCTTTCAACCTCATGCGCTTTGACGACGGTTCCACGTTGCAGTTGTCCGATCTGGTTGCGCGCGGACTTGAAATCATCGGCACGGCCTTGGAGGACGAGATGAACGGAGCCATCGGAGACGATGTGCTCTACGGAAAGGCGGGCCGCGACCTGCTCGCCGGCGGCCCCGGCAGCGACACCTACTACCTGAGCCCGGGCAGTGGCTTCGACGTCATCAGCGATGTTTCGAATGCGACGCAGAGCAACACGCTGATCCTGGATTTCCCGGACCTGGCGTCGCTCGACGATTTGACGACGGCATACGACCCTGCTGCCAGCACCCTGACGATTCGGGTATCCGGTACGGAGGATGGCGCTGTCCTGACCGGGTTCAACGCATCCGATCCGCTGGGTTCCCGTGTCATCGACAGCATCGTGTTTGCCCGATCGGGGCAGACGTTTGCCTTTGCTCAACTGATCGCCAACGGCATCGAGGTTGTGGGTACGCCGGATAACGACGTTATCGAAGGAACATCAGGACGGGACATCATCCGCGGCCTGGAGGGCGACGATCTTATCGTCGGCGGGACCGGGAGCGATATCGCTGAAGGTGGCCCCGGTGACGATGCTTACGTGTTCCAGCGCGGCGATGGCGTTCTCACGATTCGCGAGGAGACGTCGCGGTCTCCGGGCAACACCCTCATATTCGGCGAGGGTATCGCCGTGGCCGACATTCGCAACAACCTGCGTTTCATCGCGCCGGACGAAACGACCGGCGCGCCCGGCTGGCTGCGGATCGGGATCGCTTCGGCCGACGGCGCGGTGGACGAGGTGCGTATCGAGGGATTCGATCCGAACGACGCGGAAGTCGGCGAACATGGCGTCGAGTCCTTCCTTTTTGAAGACGGGACGCTGCTGTCTTATCGCGATCTCGTGCTGAATACCTTCATTGTCCAGGGTGATGTCTGGGACGATTCGTTGACCGGCACCAATGTCCAGGACCGGCTGTATGGCTATGAGGGTAACGACGAGTTGAGAGCAGGTGACGGCAACGACACGCTGACGGGCGGGCCTGGCGACGATCTGCTGGAAGGCGGCGCCGGCGCGGACATGTATGTGTTCAACCGCGGGGACGGCAACGACGTCCTGGTCGACTCCACGGCCGGGTACGATGCGAGCATGCTTGCCTTTGGCGCCGGAATAGGGCCGGACGATATCGTCTTTCGCCGCGAAGGCGACGATCTGCTGATCGAGTACGGCCCGGGCGACTCCGTCCGCATCGGGAACTGGGCGGCCGAGCGGGCCGGCCTGTGGGCATTGCGATTCGGCGACGGTGACGCGACGACGATCGAAGCGGCGCTCAACGCCGCGCCCGTGGTGGAAGCGCCGCTCGACGGGCAAGTCGCCCTGGAAGACCAGCCGTTTTTCTACGCCCTGCCGGCGGTTGCCTTCGTCGATCCCGAGGGCAGCGGCCTGACCTATGGCGCGGCCTTGGCAAACGGCAATGCGCTGCCCAACTGGCTGGCCTTCAATCCGCAGACCCGCAGCTTCAGCGGCACTCCGGAAAACATCGACGTCGGTACGCTCGATGTCGTCGTTAGCGCATCGGACGCACTTGGGGCGACCTCGGGGCAGCCGCTGCGCATCACGGTGGAGAACACCAACGATGACCCGGAAGTCGCCGCTGCCGTCCCTGACCGGCAGGCCACGGAGGACGAGCTATTCGCATTCACCGTCCCGGCGGACGCTTTCCGCGACGTGGATGCGGACGACGCGCTGTCTTATTCGGCCTCGCTGGACAGCGGCAGCCCGTTGCCGGCCTGGCTGACGTTCGATCCGGACACGCGCAGCTTCAGCGGCACCCCGGCAAACGAAGACGTGGGCAGTATTGTGCTGCGGTTGAGCGCAATCGATCTGGCCGGGGCACAGGCTCAGCAGACCTTCGTCCTGTCGGTGGCGAACGTCAACGATGCGCCGGCAGTCGGCGTGCTGCTGGCCGATCGGTCCGTCCGCCACGGCGAAGCAGTTTCCTGGCAGTTGCCCGAAGGGGCGTTCACGGATGTGGATGCGGGCGATGTCCTGAGCTATTCGGCCCGGCTTGCCGACGATAACGCGCTGCCCGACTGGCTGTCCTGCGATGCCGCGACCGGCGCCTTCAGCGGCACGCAGGCGGAAATCGGCCGGTACGACATTCGCGTCACGGCAACCGACCTGGCGGGCGCTGCCGCCAGCCAGACCNCCGCCGCTGGCAACCAGCCGCCGCTGGCCGAGCCGGATGCGGCCGGCGTGACGGAAGACTGCAAGCTCATCGCCTGGGGCAACGTGCTGGCGAACGATCACGACCCGGAAGGCGATCCGCTCACGGTGGCCGATCCGGGCATCCACCGCGGCGAGTATGGCCGGCTTGCCCTGCTGCCCAATGGCGCCTATGCCTATTTGCTGGACGATTGCTCGTCAAGGGTGCAAGGGCTGGGAGCGGGCGAGACGGCGGTGGAACGCTTCAGCTATCTCGCCAGCGACGGGGAGATGCAAAGCGTCGGCGAACTCGCCGTCACAATACAGGGGACAAACGATGTACCTGTCCTTGCGGCGCCCCTGGCAAACGTGCAACTGGCGAAGGGCGCGGCCTTCTCGTGGCAACTGCCCATCGGCAGTTTCACCGATCGCGATCGCAACGACACCTTGAGCTATACCGCGACGCTCGCCAACGGCAGGCCGCTGCCCGCGTGGCTCGCGTTCGATGCCGCGACGCAAGCCTTCAGCGGCACGGCGCCGGCCCACGCCAAAGGAACTTTCGACGTGCGAGTGGTGGCGAGCGACAGTCATGGCGAGGGCTCCACCGCTTCCGACGTCTTCCGCATCAGCGTTGGCAACAAGACAATCCTGCCCAAGGGCAACGCGGGCGTGGGCAATGGCATGGATCCGCCGCCGCCCGGGCACCACCATGAATGGAACGACGGCCCGGGCACCGGGCCGGGTCGCCCCGGCCGGCGCAGAGGAGAAGCGGAGCATGCCGGACACGAGGACTGGGTCCAGTCCAGGAGTGGGAGCGGCGGGCAGGGCAAGTTCGCCTGCCTCGATGCGCACATCGTGGCGCGTTGGTGTCGCGGCTTTGGCGACGACCGTCGCGACATGGAAGCTCGCGGCAACGGCGATGTCTTACGCCGCTGGGAGAAGATGGAGCGCGAGTTGGCGCAATTGCTGGACGGCGGCAACAGGCCTTCCTGGATGGAGCCGGTCCATGGTGCCGATTTGCGCGGCCTGGCCCTGATTTCGCACGCTTGGCAGAGTCCGATGCGTGGCGGGGCCGATCCGATATCGCTTGCGGCCGGGACGGACATGGCACCAAAGAGCTTCCACGGCCTGCCGGAAGGCTTCGCGAGGCTGGGCTGACCATGACGCGACTTACCGACAGGCTGTCCCTGCCGCAGGCGGACCCCTGCGACTTCTCCCCGCCGCTGATCCGCCTGCAGGAGTCGCCGCCCTCTCCGCTGGGGCGGCGCGTGTTGCTTGTCCTCTTCGCGCTGCTCGTCGCGCTCCTCGCCTGGTCGGCGATCGGCCGGCTCGACATCGTCGCCGTGGCCGAGGGCAAGCTGGTACCGCAGAGCTTCCTCAAGATCGTGCAGCCGGCCGAATCCGGCATCGTGCGCGAGATCCTGGTGCGCGAAGGGCAAGCGGTTGCCGAAGGCCAGGTGCTGATGCGCATGGACGCTCTGATTTCCGAAGCGGATCGCCGTACGCTGGAGGCTGACTTTCAGCGGAAGACGCTGACGCTCGGCCGCATCGACGCCGAGCTGGGGCAGGGCCCGTTCAAGGCCGATGCGGATGCGCCCGCCGGCCTTGCGCGCGAGATTGAGGCGCAGTACCGCGCCAACCGTGCCGCGCTGGAAGCGGCGCTGGCGGAGGAGCAGGCGAAGAAGGACAAAGCGCGCCGCGAGATGGCGGTGGCGCAGCAGGTGAAGGCCAAGCTCGCCGAGATCTTGCCGCACTACCGCACCCAGGATGCTGCCTTCGAGAAGCTCTCGAAGGACGGCTTTGCCGGCCCGCTGATGGCCTCCGACAAGAAACGCGAGCGCATCGAGAAGGAGCAGGAGCTGGTCACCCAGGAGCATGTCATCGCCTCGGCGAACGCCTCCATCGCGCAGTCGGAGAAGCGCCTTGCGCAAATCGTCGCTGACCATCGGCGTCAGCTCTACGCCGAACGCAACGAGGTCCAGGGGCAGGTCGACAAGCTCGTGCAGGAGCGCACCAAGCAGGCGCACCGGCAGGGCCTGCTGGAGCTCAGGGCCTCGCAGGCCGGCGTGGTGAAGGACATCGCCACCCACACGGCCGGCACGGTGGTGCAGCCGGGCACGGTGCTGCTGACGCTGGTGCCGCAGGACGATGTGCTGCGTGCCGAGGTGTGGGTGTCCAACCAGGACATCGGTTTCGTGCGCGCCGGCCAGCCGGTGAAGGTGAAACTCGCCGCCTTCCCTTTCCAGAAGTACGGCATGGTGGAAGGCACGGTGGAGCATGTCAGCGCCGATGCGGCCGATGGCAACGCGCAGGGGCCGCAGAACGGGAATGGGGAGCGGAGTGCGCATGCCGCGCCGCTGGCGTACCGGGCGCTGGTGGCGCTGAAAGCCATGCGGATCGGCGAGGGCAATGATCGCCTGCCGCTCGCCGCCGGCATGCAGGCCTCGGCGGAAATCCTCCTCGGCACGCGCAGCGTGCTCGAATACCTGCTCTCGCCCGTGCAGAAGGCCTGGCACGAGGCGGGGCGGGAGCGGTGAGGGGCTTAGGCTTCAGCCAATGACTTGGCCGTTTTCCTGCGCACGGTCTTGCGTGTGACCTTGGTGATGGGTGCAGTGTGCAGTGCGAAGCCGAGTGCTTTGATGACCTTGAGAACGGTTGAAAATTCCGGATTCCCCGAAGTGGAGAGCGCCCTGTATAGACCTTCGCGAGTGAGCCCGGTATCGCGGGCAAGTCGCGTCATTCCCTTGGCGCGAGCTACATCGTTAAGCGCTGCGCGCACCAATGCACCGTCGCCGGGGTCTTCTTCAAGGCAGGCATCCAGATACAGCGCCATGTCCTCATCCGACTTGAGGTAGTCCGCTGCATCCCATGGGATAAATTTTTCAGTCATGCTCAATCCCTCCATTCCCTTGAAATCGCTATTGCATGTTTGATGTCGGTTGTCTGCGAGCTCTTATCACCGCCGGCGAGCAGTACCACGAGTATTGCACCCCGCTTCATGAAGTAGAGCCGGTAACCCGGGCCGTGGTCGATGCGCAACTCGCTGATGCCTTCGCGCACCGGTTTCACGTCGCCGAAGTGGCCGGTTGCCGAAAATCGCAGAATCCTTGCGTTGATCCTCGCCACGGCTTGCCGGTCTTTCAACTTGTCCAGCCAGCGGGCAAAAGTCTCGCTCTGGATGATTTCGAGCATGAGGCAAGTGTAATCCATGATTCACAGTACGGCAAGGGGGATTACGCCATCATTCATGGAAGCAAATGAACCCATGCTGGCTACCCTCGCACAAAGCCTGCCGATCCGGGAAGACTGCAGAGAATGGGTGTCGAGTCGGGAGTGAGAGCAGAGCAAACGGACTTCGGGTTTTGAATGGGAGAGGAGATGGAAATTATTGTTGTGCTGACCCCTTTAGCATTCCGCTCTATCTTGCCTTGGGGTGGGATGAGGTAGCGTGTCGTACAGCTTACCGTGCGCTCTTCCGGGCCAACCTGGAAATGGCCCTCGACGACATCCGCAAGGCCGTGCAGCAAGGCTTGCCGCTGGGCAATGACCGCTTCCGCGAGCAGGTGGAGGCTGTGCTGGGCAGGAGGATGACGTTGGGACGTCGGGGTTGAGCCGAGAGTGCGACTGCAAATGTGCCGATGACGGGGCAAATGGGATTGGAATTGTAAGGAGGAACGATGATGAGCGAAGAGAAGAAATCGACTCTGAGCTAGCCCGGCTTTTCCAGACACATTTGAAGGTAGACAATACCGACGGAGGTGTCCGATGGGAAAGGAAATCGAGAAGGTTAATCCTGGACGCAAG
>PHCS01000095.1 GCA_002840845.1 Betaproteobacteria bacterium HGW-Betaproteobacteria-14 | reverse complement strand
CTATCTCGACGACGCGCGCCAGAGCCAGTACGTGCAGCACGGCTGGAACCTCACCGGCGACGCCTTCTCCATGGACGAGGACGGCTATTTCTTCTACCAGGCGCGCACCGACGACATGATCGTCTCGGCCGGCTACAACATCGCCGGCCCCGAAGTGGAGGACGCCCTCCTGCAGCATGCGGCGGTGGCCGAGTGCGGCGTGGTCGGCGTACCGGACGAGGAACGCGGGCAGATCGTCAAGGCCTATGTCGTCCTGCGAGAAGGCCATGCGCCGGGCGACGCGCTGGCGCGCAAGCTGCAGGACTTCGTCAAGCGCACCGTGGCGCCCTACAAATATCCCCGCGCCATCGAGTTCGTCACCGCGCTGCCGCGCACGGAAACCGGAAAACTGCAGCGCTTCAGGCTGCGACAAGGGAGTGAAAAGAAGTGACCGAACACTGCCGCATCATCGGCGACACCTTCTACAGCGACAGGCTGGTGCGCTTCTCGCACTGCGACCCGGCCGGCATCGTCTTCTACCCGCAGTACTTCATCATGTTCAACGGCCTGGTGGAGGACTGGTTCAACCAGGGCCTGGGCGTCAATTACGCCCGCTACATCACCGAACACAAGCTGGGCTTTCCCATCGTCAGCCTGAATTGCGAATTTTCCGCGACTTCCACGATCGGCGAGATCATCACCCTGGGGCTGAAGCTCGAGCGGCTGGGAAGAAGTTCGATGGAAATCGCTGTCGACTGCCGCTACAAGCAGGAGGAGCGATTGCGCGCCCGCTTCGTGCTGGTGTCCGTCGATCTCAACCACCAGCGCGCGCAACCCGTCCCCGACGACCTGCGCGGGCTCATGCAGGCGTTCCAGCAAGGACAACTCGACATCAATAACCACAGGAGGGACTCATGATGCAGATGCTCAACCCGGCCGGCTGGAAGCGGCCGAAGGGCTATTCCAACGCCATTTCCGCCAGCGGCCGCATGGTCTTCGTCGCCGGCCAGGTCGGCTGGGACAGCAACGAGGTATTCCAGACCGACGACCTCGTCGGCCAGGTGCGCCAATCGCTGACCAACATCGTCGCCATCCTCGCCGAGGCGGGCGCCAAGCCTGAGCACATCGTGCGCATGAACTGGTATCTCGAGGACAAGGAGGAATACAACGCCCGTCTCGGCGAGATCGGCGAGGTCTACCGCGATCTCATCGGCCGCCATTTCCCCGCCATGACCGCCCTGCAGGTCGCCGGCTTCGTCGAGGTGGGCGCCAAGGTCGAGATCGAAGTCACGGCAATGCTGCCGGCCTAGCCGAATAAGCGGCGGTTATAGGCAATTTTTGCGTTACCATCCACGCTGACCACGGGGGCGAAGAACCCCCGGGCATCCCCAACGCCAGATGGACTCCGCACTGGAGAATGAATGGCGGACATCGACGCACCCGGAGTCATCCGGCGCTACCTGTACCTGACGATTGCAACCTGGACCGTGCTGGTGGCGGCTTCGCTCGC
This sequence comes from Betaproteobacteria bacterium HGW-Betaproteobacteria-14, assembly GCA_002840845.1. Taxonomy (GTDB): domain Bacteria; phylum Pseudomonadota; class Gammaproteobacteria; order Burkholderiales; family Rhodocyclaceae; genus Desulfobacillus. Next base: position 6,361 of record PHCS01000095.1, on the reverse strand, counting down.
CTGGTACGTCTGGCAGTCGGAAATCGAAGCGACGGAATCAGCCTGGAAAGAGGCGCGCGCAACCCTGGATCGCGACAACGTCTACCGCCAGTGGCTCGTCGAGCAAGGCGGCGTATATGTGCGGCCCAGCGAGAAAACACCGGGCGACCCCTACCTCGTCCATCCCTTGAAGGATGTCACGACCACCGGCGGCCAGCCTCTGACCCTGCTCAACCCCGCCTTCGTCCTGCGCGAAGTGCAATCGCACCTGGCCGATCCGTCGCGCGGGCGCGTGCGCATCGTTTCAACGACACCGCTCAATCCGCAGAACGCCGCAGACGATTGGGAACGCAAGGAACTGGATTCGCTGGCGAGCGGACAGGATCGCGTCGAGGTCGTGACCGGCGCCGACGGCACCACCCTCAGGGCCATGCGGCCCTTCTTCGTCGCGCCCGAATGCCTGCCTTGCCACGCCGCCTTCAAGGAGGGCGCGATCGCCGGCGCGATTTCGACCAGCGTGCCGCTCGCGCCCTACCAGGCCATTCACCGGAAATCCATCGGCGGCATCGCCTTCAGCCATAGCGTCATCTGGCTGGTCGGCCTGGCCGGCATCGGCGTGGCCTATCGCCGCGGCCGGCAGCATGCCGCCGCGCAGCGGGAATGGACGGATTCGGTGGCGAACATGAATGCCGAGCTCGAACGCCGCGTCGCTGACCGGACGGAAGAACTGACGCGCGCACTGCGCGAGATCGAATCCTTCTCGTACTCCGTTTCGCACGACCTGCGCGCGCCCTTGCGCGCCCTCAACGGCTATGCGCAGATTCTCATGGAATCGCAGGGCGGCAAGCTCGACCAGGAAAGCCAGCGCATGCTCGATCGCATTGCCTTCAACGCGGAAAAAATGGGCCAGTTGATCGACGACATCCTCGAGTACACCCGCACCGCGAGGGAGCCGCTGAAGCCGTCGGCAGTCGATCTTGGGGCGCTCGCACATGACCTCGCGCGGGAACTGGCCGAGCACTATCCTGCGGCGCGCATCGATATCGCATCGCTGCCCGTGGTCGAGGGCGACCCGGTCATGCTGCGGCAGGTGCTGGCCAACCTGATCGCCAACGCGCTCAAGTTCTCTTCGGGCCGCGAAGCACCGCGGATCGAGATCGGCGCGGACATCGAAAACTCCCTGGTGCATTGCCATGTGCGCGACAACGGCGCGGGTTTCGACATGGCCTTCGCGGACAAGCTCTTCAACCTGTTCCAGCGCCTGCATCGCGAGGCGGAATTCCCAGGCACCGGCGTTGGCCTGGCCATCGTCAAGCGCATCGTCGAGCGGCATGGGGGCCGCATCTGGGCCGAGGCCGCGCCCAACGCCGGCGCCACCTTCCACTTCACGCTGCCGCTGCACCGCGACTGACGGCAAGGCAATACGGCGTTACCATCGCGGTGTGAAACCCAGTGAACTCGACCGCCAGTACAACGCACGCGCCGCGATCGCGGAGCATGCGGAGATCTTCGCGCGCTGGGCGGCCGCATCCGCTGCGGCGCGCGAGGCCCTGCCCTGCGAAACCGACTACTACTACGGCGCGAAGCCAAGCCAGACGCTCGACCTGTTTCCGCCGAAGCGCCCCGGTGCGCCCCTGCTGGTCTTCATCCACGGCGGCTGGTGGCGCTCGCTCGACAAGCGCGACTTCTCCTTCCTCGCGCCGCCCTTTGTCGCCGCCGGTGCCGCCGTTGCCCTGATCAACTACTCGCTGTCGCCGCACGCCCGCCTTGAAAACATCGTGCGCGAGGCGCTCGCCGCCAGCGCATGGTGCTGGCGCAATGCAGGCGGCTTCGGCGCCGATCCGCAGCGGCTGCACATCGCCGGGCATTCCGCCGGCGCGCATCTCGCCGCCATGATGCTGGCGGCCGACTGGCGCGCCTACGCCGCCGACCTGCCGCCCGACCTCTTCAAGGGCGGGCTCGCCGTGTCCGGCGTGCACGACCTCGAGCCGATCGCGGGCGCGCCCTTCCTCAAACAGGATCTGCGCCTGTCGCGCCGTGCCGCGCGCAAGGCCAGCCCGGTGCGCTACATGCCACCGCGCAGCGTGCCGCTGCACACCGCGGTCGGCGAACACGAAAGCACGGAATTCCATCGCCAGACCAGGCTGATCCGCGCGGCCTGGCCGCAGTGCGCCGCCGGCCACCACACGCTCGACGGTCACAACCACCTCACCGTGATGGACGCTCTGGCCGATCCGGCGAGCCCGCTGCACGCCTGTGCCCTGCGCATGCAGGGGCTTTCCTGATGACGGGCCCGACAGGCGTACAAGTGCCCGCTCTTGCCTCTAGGGTATAATGCAGTTGGTTTGCCCGTTCGCCGGTTAGCGCTCGCAAACCTGTCCGGTCAATCGTGGCCCTGCTTCCAAATAAATCATTCGTGTCCTGAACCGGTACGCTGAGCGATCAGCGCAGGCCGATTCAGGAGAACCAATGACATTTGAAGAACTCGGGCTGCTGCCCGAACTGCTCAAGGCAGTATCCGACGCCGGCTACACCGAACCCACCCCGATCCAGGCCCAGGCCATCCCCGTCGTCATCGCCGGCAAGGACGTCATGGGCGGCGCCCAGACCGGCACCGGCAAGACCGCCGGCTTCGTCCTGCCGCTGCTGCAGCGCCTCGCCCGCCACGCCAGCACCAGCCCCTCGCCCGCCCGCCATCCGGTGCGCGCGCTGATCCTCACGCCGACGCGTGAACTGGCCATGCAAGTGCACGAGAGCGTGCAGACCTACGGCAAGTACGTACCGCTGCGCGACCTCGTCGTCTACGGCGGCGTGGACATCAAGCCGCAGACCGAAGCGCTGCGGAAAGGCGTCGAGATCGTCGTCGCCACGCCCGGCCGCCTGCTCGACCACGTGCAGCAGAAGAGCGTGAACTTCAACAGCGTCGAGGTGCTGGTGCTGGACGAGGCCGACCGCATGCTCGACATGGGCTTCATCCCCGACATCAAGCGCATCCTGGCGATGCTGCCGAAGGAGCGGCAGAGCCTGCTCTTCTCCGCCACCTTCTCCGAGGAGATCAAGAAGCTCGCCGACTCCATGCTGAAGGCGCCGGTGCTGATCGAGGTGGCGCGCCGCAACGCCGTCACCGAGACCGTGACGCACCGCATGCACCCGGTGGCGCAGGACCACAAGCGGCAGCTGCTCGCACACATCCTCAAGACCAGCAGCCTGCAGCAGGTGCTGGTCTTCGTCGGCACCAAGTTCGGCGCCAGTCGCCTGGCGGTCTATCTCGACAAGCAGGGCATCGAGGCCACGGCGATCCACGGCGACAAGAGCCAGCAGCAGCGTACCGAGGCGCTGGAAGCCTTCAAGAGCGGCAAGGCGCGCGTGCTGGTCGCCACCGACGTCGCCGCGCGCGGCCTCGACATCGACGACCTGCCGCACGTCATCAACTACGAACTGCCGCACGTGCCGGAAGACTACGTGCACCGCATCGGCCGCACCGGCCGCGCCGGCAAGGAAGGCGATGCCACCTCGCTCGTCTGTCCCGAGGAACGCGGCAAGCTGGCCGAGATCGAGAAACTCATCAAGCGTCCGATCGAGCAGGTGCTCGTGCAGGGCTTCGAGCCGGGGCCGGATTTCGACGCAGCCGCCGATAGAGGCCGCCGTGGCCGTGGTGGCGCAGGCCGCTCCGAACGGGGCGAAAGCAGTCGCGAAAAATCCGCCGCGCCGCGCCGTGAGCCGCGCGGGCGCAGTGACGAAACGCGCGACCGTCCTGCCCGCAGAGTCGAGCCGGCCAAGCCGAAACTGCCCAAACTGGATTTCGATCCGAGCAAGCCCTACGAACCGAAAGTCAGCCCCCAGGGTACGGCAACACCAGAGCCGAAGCGCGCGCACCACAGGCCGAAACGGGCCGTGCCGGCGTTGCTGGGCGGCGGGCCGAAGGCGGATTCGGAAAAAAGCTGACCCGTCCCTATCCCGTCACTCCCGCGCACGCGGGAGTCCAGGTTTCTAACGCTGCATGGATTCCCGCGTGCGCGGGAATGACACAGACATCGGAGCAACCATGGCGCAGCAGTGGATTGAAGGCCGCGTGATCGAGCGGATCGACTGGACCGACCGCCTGCATTCGCTGCGCATCGAGGCGCAGATCGAGCCCTTCCGCGCCGGGCAGTTCACCAAGCTCGGCCTGCAGATCGGCGACGAGATCGTCGGCCGGCCCTACTCCATCGTCAGCACGCCCGGCGATCCCGTCCTCGAGTTCTATTTCTCCACGGTCAATGAAGGCCCGCTCTCGCCGCGCCTGTCGGCCCTGAAGGCGGGCGACGCCGTGCAGGTGGCGCCGAAGGCGAACGGCTTCCTCGTCCTCGACGAGGTGCCGCCGGCGATCCACCTCTGGCTGGTCGCCACCGGCACCGGGCTGGGCCCCTTCCTCTCCATCCTGAAAACGCCGGAACCGTGGCAGCGCTTCCAGCGCGTCGTCCTCGTGCATGCGGCACGCACGGCGGCGGAACTCACTTACCGCCGCACCATCGCCAGCGTCGCCGAAGCGGAACCGAAGCGCTTCAGCTACATCCCCTTCCTCAGCCGCGAGACGGCCGACTATGCGCTGGCGGGCCGCATTCCGCAGGCCATCACGGAAGGGCAGCTGGAAGCGCGCGCCGCGCTGCGCTTCGACCCCGCCCAGTGCCACGTCATGCTGTGCGGCAACCCGGCCATGGTGGAAGACGCCACCGCCGCGCTTGCCGCGCGCGGCCTGCGCAAGCACAGGCGCAAGGAGCCGGGGCAGATCAGCATGGAAACGTATTGGTAACAACCGTCATTCCCGCGCAGGCGGAAATCCGGCGTCCTGCAGCGAACGCACGGGGTTCCCGCTTTCGCGAGGACGACAACAGAGAGACAAACTGGCGGGAGAGAACATGAAGCTCGTGCGCTACGGCAACAACGGCCAGGAGAAACCCGGCCTCATCGACGAAGAGGGCAAGCTGCGCGACCTGTCGGTGGCCATCGAAACCATCGACCAGGCCACGCTCTCGCCGCAGGGGCTGAACAGCCTGCGCAGCATCGCGCCGGATTCGCTGCCGCGCGTGAAAGGCACGCCACGCCTCGGCGTGCCTTTCACCGGCATTTCCAAGATCGTCGGCGTCGGCCTCAACTACAGCGATCACGCCAAGGAAGCCGGCATGCCCATTCCGAGCGAGCCGATCCTCTTCATGAAGGCCACCACCTGCATCAGCGGGCCGTCCGATCCGCTCCTGCTGCCGCCCGGCTCGGTGAAGACCGACTGGGAGGTGGAGCTCGCCATCGTCATCGGCTCGGTCGCGCGCCATGTCCCGCTCGAACAGGCACTGGATCATGTCGCCGGCTACTGCGTCGCCAACGACGTCTCCGAGCGCGAATACCAGCTCGAGCGCGGCACCCAGTGGGACAAGGGCAAGGGCTACGACACCTTCGGCCCGCTTGGCCCGTGGCTGGTCACGCGCGACGAAGTGCCCGACCCGCAGGACTTGCATCTCTGGCTGGAACTCAACGGCCAGCGCGTGCAGGACGGCAACACCTCGAACATGGTGTTCGGCTGCGCCGAACTGGTCGCCTATATCAGCCGCTTCATGACGCTCCTGCCCGGCGACGTCATCGTCACCGGCACGCCGCCCGGCGTCGGCCTCGGCATGAAGCCGCCGCGTTTCCTCCAGGCCGGCGATTCGCTGCGCCTCGGCATCGACGGCCTCGGCGTGCAGGAGCAGGTCGTCACGACCGCACGCTGACATTTCCTCCGACCGCCCCTCCCGCAAAGGCGGGCTTGCAGGAGCACGGAGCGATGCGCTTCATCCGCCTATGGCCGCAGCATACAATGCATATCATTCAGCCTGAACCGGAACCATGGCCGACCTGAGAACGCCCGCCCGCGTCGTCGCGTCCCTGCTCAAGCCCTACCGCGGTCGCGTGGTATTCGCGGCCATTGCCTTGGTGGTCGCGGCGGCGGCCATGCTCGGCGTGGGTCAGGGCTTGCGCGCCGTGATCGACCGGGGCTTCGCCGCCGGCGACCCGGCCTGGCTCGATCGCGCGCTGATGGCCATGTTCGGCATCATCGCCCTGCTCGCGGCGGCCACCTACCTGCGCTTCTACAATGTCTCGTGGCTCGGCGAGCGCGTCACCGCCGACCTGCGCCGGCGCGTCTTCGACCACCTGCTGTCCTTGCCGCCCTCGTATTTCGAGCAGGGCCGCACCGGCGCGGTGATCTCGCGCCTGACCTCCGACACGACGCTGATCGAAAACGCCATCGGCTCGAGCCTCTCCATCGCCCTGCGCAACATCCTGCTGCTGATCGGCGGGCTGGCCATGTTGTTCACCACCAACCTGAAGCTGACCCTGCTGGTGCTGGGGGGCGTGCCGCTGGTGGTGG
>PHCS01000004.1 GCA_002840845.1 Betaproteobacteria bacterium HGW-Betaproteobacteria-14 | reverse complement strand
TCCGACCTCGGTCCGCGCATGGCAGCGCGGGCGCTCGGCGAATATGCCGATCCGAAGCTGCCCGTGCGCTTCGTCGCCAACATCGACCCGGCGGAGTTCTCCGACACGGTGCGCGGTCTCGATCCGGCCCGCACGCTGTTCATCGTCTCGTCGAAGACCTTCACGACTCAGGAAACGCTGGCCAACGCGCGCGCCGCCCGAACCTGGCTCGGCAGCGCCGATCTCGCGCGGCACTTCATCGCAGTCAGCAATAACGTCGCCGCGGCGCAGGCCTTCGGCATCCCGGCCGGGAACTGCCTCGCCATGCCGGAATGGGTAGGCGGGCGCTTCTCGATGTGGTCAGCCATCGGCCTGCCGCTCGCCTGCGCCATCGGCATGGACGATTTCGATGAACTGCTTGCCGGCGCGCGCGAGATGGACGAGCATTTCCTTGCCGCGCCCTATGCGGAAAACCTTCCAGTGCTGATGGCCTTGGTCGGTCTGTGGAACATCGATTTCCTCGGCGCAGAATCGCTCGCCGTCATCCCCTACGCGCACCGCCTTGGCCTGTTGCCGGCCTATCTGCAGCAACTCGAGATGGAAAGCAACGGCAAGCGCGTCACGCTCGACAATGCGGACGTCGGCTGCGCCACCGCGCCCATTCTCTGGGGCATGGCCGGCTCGGTCGGCCAGCATGCCTTCCACCAGCTTTTCTACCAGGGCACGCGGCTGACGCCGATCGACTTCATCGTGCCGGTTGGCGATGCCAGCCCGGAACAGGAAGCGCTGGTTGCCAACGCCCTGGCACAAAGCGCCGCATTGATGAAAGGGAAGTCCACAGAGGAAGCAAGAAGCCAGCTGCTTGCCTCCGGAAAAACCGAAGCGGAAGCGTCGCGCCTGGCACCGCACCTGGCCTGCCCGGGTAACCAGCCCAGCACGACGATCCTCATGCCGAAGCTCACGCCGCGCGCGCTCGGCAGCCTGATCGCCCTCTACGAACACAAGGTTGCGGTGCAAGGCTGCCTGTGGGGGATAAACAGCTTTGACCAGTGGGGTGTCGAGCACGGCAAGCAGATGGCACGCGAGATCCTGCCGCAGATGCTGACCGGCAAAGGAGACTTCGATGTCTCCACCGCCGGTCTACTTGCGGCGATCCGCACAATGCGTAATGCCTGACTACAACCTGATGAAGTTGTCGCGGTAGTAGCGCAGCTCCTCGATCGACTCGTGGATGTCCGCCAGCGCCGTATGCGCCCCCTTCTTCACCACGCCCTTGTAGACCTCCGGCTTCCAGCGACGCGCCAGTTCCTTCAGCGTACTGACGTCCAGGTTGCGGTAGTGGAAATACGCTTCCAGGCCGGGCAGCCAGCGCGCCATGAAGCGGCGGTCCTGGCAGATCGAATTGCCGCACATCGGCGAAACGCGCTCCGGCACGTACTGGCGCATGAATTCGAGGAGTTGCGCGGTCGCCATCGCCTCGTCGGCTTGCGAGGCACGCACCCGGTCGACCAGGCCCGACTTGCCGTGGGTGCTCTTGTTCCACTCGTCCATGGCGTCGAGCACGGCATCGGGCTGGTGCACCACTGCCACCGGGGATTCGGCCAGGATAGTCAGCGCGCTATCCGTCGCCACCATGGCGATCTCGATGACGCGGTCGCGGTCGGGATCGAGGCCGGTCATTTCCATGTCCAGCCAGATGAGGTTGTTGGGGTCCTGTGCCATAATTTCGCGAGAACTGGAAAGACTGCATTTTGTCACAGTTCATATTCCCTGGCCCCAAGATGAACACTGCATTCACCACGCTCTTTCTCGCCGCGCTGACCCTGACCACCCTGCTGCGCCTGTGGCTGGCGCAGCGCCATGTCCGCCATATCGCCGCGCATCGCGATGTCGTGCCCGAGGCTTTCCGCGAGACCATCTCTCCGGAAGCCCACCAGCGCGCGGCCGACTACACCGTGGCCAAGATGCGGCTGGCCATGGTTGAGGTCATCGTCGGCGCGCTGCTCGTACTGGCGCTCACCCTCGGCGGCATCCTGCAGGTCCTGCATTCGGCATGGACGGCACTGGGCCTCGACGGCATGGCGCACGGCATGGCCTTCATCGCCGGCCTCGCCGTACTGAGTTCGGTCGTCGACCTGCCCTTTGCGCTTTTCCGTACCTTCGTCATCGAGGCGCACTTCGGCTTCAACAAGATGACCCTGCGCCTGTTCATCGTAGACCTCGCCAAGGGTGCACTGCTCGGCGCCCTCATTGGCCTGCCGGTGCTCTTGGCCGTCCTCTGGCTGATGGAGCGCATGGGCACGCACTGGTGGCTCTATGTCTGGCTGTTCTGGCTCGGCTTCAATCTGCTTGCGCTGCTCATCTACCCCACGCTGATCGCCCCGCTCTTCAACAAATTCACACCGCTCGCCGATGCCTCGCTAAAGGCGCGCATCGAAGCCCTGATGGCGCGCTGCGGCTTTCGCGCCAGCGGCCTCTTCGTCATGGATGGTTCGAAGCGCTCCGCCCACGGCAACGCCTATTTCACCGGCTTCGGCCAGGCCAAGCGCATCGTTTTCTTCGACACGCTGCTGGAAAAGCTGACCCCCGAGGAGATCGAAGCCGTGCTGGCGCATGAACTCGGCCACTACCGGCGGCGCCATGTCTGGAAGCGCATCGGCGTGCTGGCGCTGGCGAGCCTGGGCTTCCTCTGGCTGCTCGGCGTGCTCATCGAGGCGCCGTGGTTCTACGAAGGGCTGGGCATGGCCTCGCACGGCACCGCGCCGGCGCTGGTGCTTTTCTCGCTGGTGATCCCGGTATTCACTTTCCCGCTCTCGCCCCTGATGAGCGCCTTCTCGCGCCGACACGAATACGAGGCGGACGCCTATGCCGCGCAGCAGACGCGAGCCGGCGACCTCGTCGCTGCCCTGGTGAAGCTCTACAGGGACAATGCCGCGACGCTGACGCCCGACCCGCTGTACTCCACCTTCTACGATTCCCACCCCCCGGCAGCGGCACGAATCGCGCAGCTGAGGGCCGCCTGAACAGGATGCCGCCGTGCCGCACAAGCTGACTTTCGCCGATCTCGTCGGCGACACCTGCAAGCCGCTCTCCGGTGCCGGCCACTGCCTCGATGCGCTGCAGCTGGCCGAACTCTTGACGCTACTGCCCGGCTGGGCGAGCGAGGACAATGCAATCGTCAAATCCTTCGCCTTCGCCGAATACGAGGAAACCCTGGCTTTCGTCAATACTGTCGCACGCATCGCGCGCGAGCAGGACCATCACCCGGACATCGCCTTCGGCTACAACCGCTGCCGCATTGCCTACGCCACGCATTCCGTCGGCGGCATCTCCCTCAACGACTTCATCTGCGCAGCTAAGATCGAAGCGCTGCCACGACCTTGAGCCAGATCGGCACCGTCGTCGCCGCTTTTGGCCGGCAATACGATATCGAGTTGGATGAGGGTGGGCATGCCCTGTGCTACCCGCGCGGCAAGAAAAGCCATGTCGCCTGCGGCGACCGCGTCACGGTGGAACTCTCCGCTCCCGACCATGGCGTGATCGCCGCCGTTACGCCGCGCACCACGCTGCTCTACCGCAGCGACGCCTACCGCAGCAAGCTCTTCGCCGCCAACGCCACCCAGGCGGTCATCGTGGTTGCCGCCGAACCGGGCTTCAGCGACGAACTGGTGACGCGCTGCATCGTCGCTGCAGAACAACAACATATGCGCGTAGCGATCGTCCTCAACAAGATCGACCTCGCCGACAAGGCCGAGGCCGCGCGCCGCCAACTGGCACCCTTCAAGGCGCTGGGCTACCCCGTGGTGGAGTTGTCCGCGACAGCAAACGCCGATGCCATCAGGCCGCTGCTTGAAGGCCAGTGCAGCGTGCTCGTCGGCCAGAGCGGCATGGGCAAATCCACCCTGATCAATGCCCTGCTGCCGCACGCGCAAGCCGCCACGCGCGAGATATCCGACGCACTCGATTCCGGCAAGCACACCACCACCCACACCCGCCTCTACCGGCTCGATGACGCCAGCAGCCTCATCGACAGCCCCGGCATGCAGGAATTCGGCCTGGCCCATCTGACGCGCGCCGAGATTGAACAGGGCTTCCGCGAATTCCATCCCTATCTCGACAAATGCCGCTTCAGGGATTGCCGCCACGACCGCGAACCCGACTGTGCCTTGCGCGCCGCAGTGGCGGCCGGCAGCATCAGCGCACGACGGCTCGACCAGTTCCATGCCCTGTGCGCCTCCTGCGGCAAGTAGTTCCGGAAAGTCAGCCCCCGCAACACGGCGACGGAACCGATACACTCAGCCTTTCATGACGCTTTGAACGAGTTGGCATGGAACATCTGCTCTATTGGGTCGGCCTGGCCGCGGTTGCGGTGAACGCCCTGACCGGCGTACTCGACGCCGGCCGCAAGAACATGGACCTCGTCGGCGTGGTCATGGTGGGCAGCGCCACCGCGCTGGGCGGCGGCACGGTGCGCGACCTCTTGCTCGATCGGCAGGTGTTCTGGATCAGCGACCAGACCTATCTCGTTGCCGCACTCGCCACCACGCTGCTGGTCTTCTTCCTGGTGCGCGGTCTGCGCCTGCCGCCGCGCCTTTTCCTCGTGCCGGATGCCGTCGGCCTGGCGCTGTTCACCATCGTCGGTACCCAGGTCGCGCTGGAGTGGGAGGCGCCCTGGCTGGCGGCGAGCCTGCTGGGCGTGATCACCGGCGTCGTCGGTGGTGTGCTTCGCGACGTGCTATGCAACGACGTGCCGCTGGTGTTCGTGCGCGGCGAACTCTACGCGTCAGCTGCCTGGGCCGGCGCGCTGACGCTGATCGGCCTGCAGGCGCTCGATGTAACGCCGGTCGTGGCCGCCTGGAGCGGCATGGTAGTCGTCCTCGTTCTGCGTTTCCTTGCCATGGCCTTCCGCATCACTTTGCCGACCTATACGGAACGCAAGTAAATCCGCTGGCGCTCGTCGCGGCCGAAATGAAAACGGGCCGGTCACCCGGCCCGTTCCGCCTTGCATCCGGCAGAAACGCGTTACACGCGTTCCCAGATCGTCGTGATGCCCTGCCCGCCGCCGATGCACATCGTGGCAATGCCGTAGCGGCCGTTCACCCGGATCAGCTCGTGCAGCAGCTTGGTGATGATCACCGCGCCGGTGGCGCCGACGGGATGGCCGAGCGCGATGGCGCCACCATTGACGTTCGTCTTGGTCGGATCGAGGCCCAAGACCTTGGCGACGGTCAGGGACTGGGCAGCGAAGGCCTCGTTGGATTCGATCACGTCGATCTTGTCCAGCGTCAGGCCGGCCTTCTGCAGCGCGACCTTGGTCGAGGGGATGGGGCCCTCGCCCATCACTTCGTTGGGCACCCCGGCGATGGCGTATGCAACGAGTCGGGCAATCGGCTTATGACCTCCGGCAGCGGCCTTGGCAGCATCGGCCAGGATCAGCGCCGCGGCGGCATCGTTGATGCCCGAGGCATTGCCGGCCGTCACCGTACCGTCCTTCTTGAAGGCCGGTTTCATCTTGGCCAGGCTTTCCATTGACGTGCCGGCGCGCGGATGCTCATCGGTGTCGAACACCACATCACCCTTGCGGGTCTTGAGGGTGATCGGCGCGATCTGCGACTTGAAGCGGCCCTCGGCGATGGCCTTTGCCGCGCGGCTCTGAGACTCGACCGCGAAGGCATCCTGCGCCTCGCGCGTGATGCCGTGCTTGACTGCCAGATTCTCTGCAGTAATGCCCATGTGGCCGACGCCGAACGGATCAGTCAGCACCGCCACCATGGCGTCGATCGCCTGGGTGTCGCCCATACGCGCGCCGGAGCGCAGCGCCGGCAGCAGGTAGGCGCCGCGCGACATCACCTCGACGCCGCCGCCCAGCGCGAAATCGGCGTCGCCGAGCAGGATCGCCTGAGCCGAGTTGACGATGGCTTGCTGCGAGGAGCCGCACAGGCGGTTCACCGCGAAGGCCACCGAGTCCAGCGACAGGCCGGCCTGGATGGTCGAGACCCGTGCCACATAGGCATAGCGTGATTCGGTCGGGATGCAGTTGCCGACCGTGGCAAAGCTGATCTGCTTCGGATCAACGCCGGAACGGGCGATCGCCTCCTTGAACACCAGACCGCCCAGTTCGGCCGGCTCGATGCCGGCAAGCGCGCCATTGAAGGTACCCACCGCGCTGCGCACGGCACTTAGAACCACCACTTCTCTCTTGTCAGCCATATTTTCTACTCCTGATAGGAAATCAACCAGCCCAACTGGCAACGCCCAGCAGCGTCAGCAGCAACAGGCAAAGCACCAATGTGCGCCATACCAAACCGATTCCGCTCTGCATGAAATCGGCGTCGGCCTCCTCGCCCAGCCCCAGTTCGGGTCTATCCGTCACTTCGCCCGATTCGATGATCGGCAGCCCCAGGCGAACGCCCAGTGCGCCGGCACCGCTAGCCAGCAGTATACCCGCTGCCTTGTCCGGCCAGCGCACCGCCTGGGTGCGCCAGCAGTAAACCGCATCCTCGAAGTCGCCGACGATGGCGAATGCCGCCGCGGTGATGCGCACCGGCAGCCAGTCGATGGCAGCAAAGGCCTTGACGGCAAAGCGGCCGAAGGCGCCGAATTCGGCGTCCTTGCGCTCGCCCCATTGGCGCTGGAAATAGTAGGCCAGCCGGTACATCAGGGCACCTGCCGGACCCGGCAGGAGCACGAACCAGACGACCACCGCGAAGACGTGGCGGTGGGAAGCGACCAGCGCCTCTTCCATCGCCAGGCGGGCGATCTCCGTGGCATTGAGCCCGTCAGCCGAACGGCCGCGCCATTCGCCGAGCAGGGCGCGGGCGCGCTCCGTCTCGCCCATGCGCAGCGCCAGGTGGATATCGGTGTAGTAGTGGCTGAACTGGCGGAAGCCCAGCGCCAGGTAGAGGACCGCCACGTTCCAGGCGAAGCCGAGCAACGGACTGACGGCCATCAGCACAAAATAGATTGCGGCGCAGGCGATCGTTGCCGGCAGCACCGCCAGCAGCCAGGCAACCATGCCGTGGCTTTCCTGGCCATCGTTGAAATGCCTCTCGAAGAAGCGAGCGTAGCTTTGCATCGGCACACCGACGACCTCACGGTCTGCCAGCGGGCGCACCTGTTCCAGCAGCAGGACGACAATGAGGGAAATGACGGTCATGAAGTATTGGGTGCCGTAGACAACGAAGCAACAAATCTAATTATCGCGCAATCGTGCCGCAGACTCAAAAGCAAGCACTAATCACCGTAAAGAAGATTACGCAGGCTCACCAGCATGCCTGCCGTTGCGCCCCAGATGAAAACCCCCTCGTAGGGCATGGCGTAATAATGGCGCAGCACACCGCCGATCTCCATGCTGTGGCGCTGATGATTGACCGGATCTAGCAGAAATGAGAGTGGCGTCTCGAATACCTCCGCCACTTCGAAACTGTCGAGTGCGAGTTCGAAGGGCGGACGCACAAGGCCCACAACCGGTGTGACGCTAAAACCAGTGCCCGTGCGATATTCGGGCAGAAGGCCAAGCACCTCGACCCGGCCACGCTCAAGCCCGATCTCCTCCTCCGTTTCTCGCAACGCCGTGTACACAGGAGAGGGGTCGGTGGCTTCACAGCGGCCACCGGGGAAACTCACCTGTCCGGCGTGATCGTTGAGGTGCGCCGTGCGCTGCGTAAACAGCACTGTCAGTCCTTCCGGCCGTTCGATGACCGGCACCAGGACGGCAGCAGCCAAAAGATTGTCCAGCGCGCCCTCCTCTGCTGCGCCCGCCAGCTGCCGCGGTCCGGCAAGACGCTGTCTCAGCCATTCCGATGTCGGCACGGCAAGAACCTGTTTCTGTATGTCGGGCAAAATGCTCTATTCAGTAGCGCTTGCGCAGCGTCATGGTCTGGCCGTCGCGCTTCATTTCCATGCGGTTGAGGAAACTCATGCCAAGCAGCGCCACCGGCAGATCCTGCTGATGCACCGTGCCCTCGACACCGTGAAGCACGACGTCGCCCACACGCACATTGTCGAACGTCACCAGCCAGGCCTGGGTCACGCCATTCGCCGTCTGCACCATGATCGGACGGCCATTGCGGATATTGACGTTTGCACGGCGGGCATCGGAAGCACCGAGCGCGACGCTGGAGGCGCCGGTATCGACCATGAAGCGGATCGTGGCACCGTTGACCGTGCCAGTCGTGATGAAGTGGCCACGGCTGTCAGCCGTAAGGCTGGCGGTCTGGCTGGCCGCGCCGTCGCTGCCGCCACCGTGGACATGCTGGCCGATGGCCAGGCGCTGACGCTTGCCACTGATTTCAACCGTCGCCGAATCCCCGTCCGCGGCTATCAGCCTGATGCCGCTGATGCTGGCGCCGACAGAAACGGTGCGCGGCGCACCGCCGTCGATGACCAGCACCGCCTTGCCGGGAAACAGGCCGACCACACCGACATCAACAGCCCATGCCGGGAACGCCACGAATGCGCAACAAAGCACGGACAAGCTAGAATTCGCCATCCGACGCACCCATTGACAGTTAATGAAACCGATCGCCATCTTCCGCCATTTCCGCTCCGAAGGTCCGGGCTATTTTGCCACATTCCTCGACCGTCACTCGATCCCCTGGCAGCTTGTCCGAATCGACCAACAGGAATCCGTTCCAACGGGCATCGAGGACTTCTTGGGCCTTGTTTTCATGGGTGGCCCCATGAGCGTCAACGACCCCCTGCCCTGGGTCGCCCAATCTTGCGCACTGGTCCGCGCTGCCGTCGCCGCCGATATTCCGGTGCTGGGCCATTGTCTCGGCGGCCAACTCATCGCCAAAGCGCTCGGCGGCATCATCACGAAGGCCCCGATCAAGGAGATCGGCTGGGGATCTGTACGTGTACTGGATAATGCCGATGCGCAATCCTGGTTCGGTGGGCTGGACGGCTTCGAAACATTCCACTGGCATGGGGAGACCTTCAGCATTCCGCCTGGTGCCGTGCGCCTGCTGGAGAGCACCCATTGTGCCAATCAGGCCTACGCGCTGGGCAAGGTGTTCGGCATGCAGTGCCATGTCGAGATGACGGCGGACATGATCCGGCAGTGGTGCCATGACGGCGCGGCGGAAATCGCCGCATCGGACAGCCCGGCCGTGCAATCGCCGGAAATCATGCAGGCGGGCATGGTGCCCAAGGTGGCGGCGCTCAACGCCGTCGCCGACCGCATCTACACTCGCTGGATCGAAGGATTGGCGCGGACCTGATCAATCCCGGAAATTGTTGAACTGCAGCGGCACGTCGGTGATGGCCTTCCTCACCAGCGCAATGGCTTCCTGCAGGATATCCTTCTTGGCGCTGGAGACGCGAACTGCCTCCCCCTGGATGCTGGCCTGCGCCTTGAGTTTGCTGTCCTTGATGGCTTTGACGATCTTCTTCGCCAACTCTCCGGCCACGCCCTCCTTCACCGCGGCAATCTGCTTGACCTTGTTGCCGCTCACTTTCTCCACTTCACCGCGCTCGACAAAGCGCACGTCAACGCCACGCTTGGCGAACTTGGCAGTGAGAATGTCATAGACCTGGTCGAGCTTGAACTCGTCGTCGGCATACAGGGTCAGCGTGTCCTCGCCCTGCTCGATGCGGGCGTCGGACCCCTTGAAGTCGAAGCGATTGGCGATCTCCTTGTTGGACTGCTCAATGGCATTGCGCAGTTCGACCTGATTGACCTCGGAAACGATATCGAATGACGGCATGGCTTCCTCCGCTGGGAATGTGATGGGGCCGATTACCCGAAATGGCAGACGTAGTCCAGCAGCTCGACCGTCTCGATGTCGAAACTGTTGTCGCCCGGCACACTGAACTGCTCGCCGGCGCCGTATTCCCGCCACTGACTTTCGCCCTTCAGGCGCACGCGGCAACGGCCGCCATTGATCTCCATGACCTCCGGCGCGCCTGTGTTGAAAACGAGCTGCGACGGAAAAATGACGCCGACGCTCTTCTTCGTGCCGTCGGCAAACAGCACGGAATGGCTGACGCACTTGCCGTCGAAATAGACATTGGCCTTCTTGACCACGGAAACATTGTCAAATGCATCTTTCATTTCTGGCATTTCAGATTCCCCACAGCTTCTTGATGATGGCCTTGGCGGCAAAGCCGAGCATGCCGAAGGCCAGAACGAAGAATAAAATGAACGTGCCCATCTTGCCGGCCTTCGAGCGCCAGGCCAGCTCGCCGATGATAAACAGCATGTACAGGATGAACGCCGTCAGGCCGAACGTCAGGCCGAACTCGGCAATCTCCGCTTCGCTATAGCCGAAGATCGTCCCCGGCATCTCCGCCGAGTTCCTCAGCGCTTGCGCCGGGCGCGGTTCGCGGCGATACGCATGCGCAGGGCGTTGAGCTTGATGAAGCCGCCCGCGTCGCGCTGGTCGTAGGCGCCGGCATCGTCCTCGAAGGTGGCGATGGTCGGGTCGAACAGCGAATCGCTCTTCGAGTCGCGGCCGACGAGAATGACGTTGCCCTTGTAGAGCTTGAGCCGCACCCAGCCATTCACGGTCTGCTGGGTGTGGTCGATCAGCGCCTGCAGGGCGCGACGCTCCGGACTCCACCAGTAGCCGTTGTAGATCAGGCTGGCGTAGCGCGGCATGAGATCGTCCTTCAGGTGCGCCACTTCGCGGTCGAGGCACACCGACTCGATGGCGCGGTGCGCCTTGAGCAGGATGGTACCGCCCGGAGTTTCGTAGCAGCCGCGTGACTTCATGCCGACGTAGCGGTTTTCGACCAGGTCGAGGCGGCCGATGCCATGCCTGCCGCCGATCTGGTTGAGCGTGGCGAGCAGTTGGTGGGCCTTCATTTTCTTGCCGTCGAGGGCGACAAGATCGCCCTGCCTGAATTCGAGATCGAGGTACTCGGCCTTGTTCGGCGCCTTCTCGGGAGACACCGTCCAACGCCACATCGACTCCTCTGCTTCGGCAGCCGGATCCTCCAAATGGCGGCCTTCATAGGAGATGTGCAGCAGATTGGCGTCCATGGAATAGGGCGAGCCGCCCTTTCTGTGCTTCATGTCCACCGGAATGCCGTGCGTCTCGGCATAGGCCATCAGCTTTTCACGCGAGAGCAGATCCCATTCGCGCCATGGGGCGACAACCTTGACGTTCGGCATCAGCGCATAGGCGCCCAGTTCAAAGCGAACCTGGTCGTTGCCCTTGCCGGTAGCGCCGTGCGCGATGGCCTCGGCACCGGTCGCTTTGGCAATCTCCACCAGTCGCTTGGCGATGAGCGGCCGGGCGATCGAGGTGCCGAGCAGATATTCGCCCTCGTATACGGTGTTGCAGCGGAACATCGGAAAGACGAAGTCGCGCACGAACTCCTCGCGCAGGTCGTCGATGAAGATGTTCTTCTTCTTGATGCCGAACTGAAGCGCCTTGGCACGTGCCGGCTCAAGTTCCTCGCCCTGGCCGAGGTCGGCTGTGAAGGTCACCACCTCGCAGCCGTAGGTGTCCTGCAGCCACTTGAGGATGACGGAGGTATCGAGGCCGCCCGAATAGGCAAGCACGACTTTCTTGATGCCGGATGTCTTTTTTTTCGCTGAACTCATGTTGGGTCAATGATTTAATCAGGGGTTCACACGCCCCAGGAGCAAGTACTCCATGAGGGCCTTCTGGGTATGCAACCTGTTTTCTGCCTCGTCCCACACCACGCTCCGCGGTCCGTCTATGACCTCGGCGGAAACTTCTTCGCCGCGGTGGGCTGGCAGGCAGTGCATGAAAAGCGCGTCCGGTTTCGCCCGGCGCATCATCTCTTCATCCACCTGCCAGTCCTCGAAGGCACGCCGCCGCGCCTCGTTCTCCTCCTCGAAGCCCATCGAGGTCCACACGTCGGTGGTTACGAGATCGGCGTCCCGTGCGGCATCCATAGGGTCGGCGAATTCCTCATAATGATCGGTGCCATACAGGCCTGCGCGCTCGGGCTCGACTTCGTAGCCGGGCGGGGTCGATACATGCACATTGAAGCCGAACACCTCGGCCGCCTGCAGCCAGGTGTTGCAGACATTATTTGAGTCCCCGATCCAGGCCACCGTTTTGCCCTTGATTGAGCCGCGATGCTCGATGAAAGTGTAGATGTCGGCGAGAATCTGGCAGGGATGATACTCGTTGGTCAGCCCGTTGATGAGCGGCACGCGCGAATGCCCTGCAAAGCGTTCGATGATGTCCTGTTCGAAGGTGCGGATCATGACGATGTCGCACATGCGGGAAATGACCTCGGCCGCGTCCTCGACCGGCTCGCCGCGTCCCAGTTGCGTGTCCCGCGTATTGAGGTAAATGGCGGTGCCACCCAGTTGATGCATGCCGGCCTCGAAGGACAACCGCGTGCGCGTGCTCTGCTTCTCGAAGATCATCACCAGCGTACGGTCGAACAGCGGATGGTAGGGCTCGTAGCGCTTGAACTTGTCCTTGATCCAGCGCGTGCGGGCAAAGACATGTTCCAGCTCTTCGCGGGAAAAGTCCTTCAACTGCAGAAAATGCTTCGGCGCGGCCATGTGCTGAACACCAGAGACCCTATGCGAGGAATTCGCTGATCAACGGCGCGAGAATTGAAACGAGTTCCCGCGCATCATCGTCGGTGAACACGAGCGATGGCAGCAGGCGTATGACCCTGTACGCCGTGACATTGATGAGCAGCCCGCGATCGAGCGCCCGCGCCACCAGTTCGCCACAGTCGCGATCCAGCTCGATGCCGATCATGAGGCCGTCGCCGCGTATGGCTACGACGCCAGCCTGCCCATCGAGCGCGCGGGCGAAATCGCCGCGAAGTTGCTCGCCGAGATCGGCAGCGCGCTTGAGCAGCCCGTCCTCCTCGATCACCGCAAGCGTGGTCAGCGCCGCCGTGCTGGCGAGCGGGTTGCCGCCGAAGGTGGACCCATGGTTGCCTGGCTTGAATACGCCGGCAGCCTTCCCTGCGGCGAGGCAGGCGCCTATCGGCACGCCAGAGCCGAGCCCCTTGGCCAGGGTCATCACATCCGGCATCACGCCCGCATGCTGACAGGCGAACCAGCGGCCGGTACGGCCGATGCCGCACTGCACTTCATCGAACATGAGCAGCCAGCCGCGCTCGTCGCAAATGCGTCGCAGTCCCTGCAGGTATTCGGCATGGGCGATATTGATGCCGCCCTCCCCCTGGATCGGCTCGATCAGAACGGCCACGACGCTCTGGTTGTTGGCGGCGACCTGCTCGACTGCTTCTAGATCGTCAAAGGGCACGCGCACAAAGCCACCGACCAGCGGTTCGAAGCCGGCCTGTACCTTGCGGTTGCCCGTGGCGGAAAGCGTGGCCAGCGTGCGCCCGTGGAAGGCCTTCTCCATGACGACGATGGCAGGAACATCAACACCATTCTGGTGACCGAACAGGCGCGCCAACTTGATGGCAGCCTCATTGGCCTCGCAGCCGGAATTGCAGAGAAATACCTCGTCCATGCCTGACAGCGTTGCCAGGCGATCGCCGAGTTGTTCCTGCTCGCGGATGCGATAGATGTTCGAAGTATGCAGAAGGCGCCCGGCCTGATCGGCAATGGCCTTAATCAGGCGCGGATGGGCATGTCCGAGCGTGGATACGGCGATGCCTGCCAGCGCATCCAGATAGCCGCGGCCGGCTTCGTCGAAGACTCTGGCGCCCTGCCCGTGGGCAAACGCCACGGGCAGTCGGGTATAGGTGTTCATCAGGTGCGACATAATCGATTCTGCAAATATCAATTGCAAAAAGCGAAAGGCGGCTCGCGCCGCCTTGCTGACATGCACATCTTAAGTGAAAAAGCCCTGTTTGTATATACTGGCCGGCATGCCTCGCATCGCCGTTTTCAATCAGAAAGGAGGGGTCGGCAAGACAACGACCGCGCTCAACCTGGCCGCCGCCATGGCGCGCTTGAAACAGCGGGTATTGATGATCGACCTCGACCCGCAGGCGCACCTGTCTGCAGTACATGGGCAGGCACTGGGCCAAGTCACCGACAGCGTATATGCCTTCTATCAGGACGGCCGAGCGCTGGCCGAACTAGAGGTCGGCTGGGACGGCATTGGCCACTTGATTCCCGCCCACGCCGAACTCATCAAGGTCGACTCCACTTTCGGCAAGGGACCCACCATCCTGAACCGTCTCAATCAGGGGCTGAACGATCTCAACACTGACCAAGATGATCGCAATGTGGTGATCGACTGTTGCCCCTTTCTCGGTGTGCTGTCCCTCAATGCGGTCTTTGCGGCCGACAGGCTTCTTGTTCCGATTTCATCCGACTTCCTGGCACTGCGCGGCGCCCTGCAAGTAGAACGCACATTGCGGGCGTTGGAGCCTGTGCTCAAGCGCCGCGTAGAGCGGCGCTACTTGCTGACCCGTTTCGACCGGCGCCGTAATATGAGCTTTGAAATTCAGAAACGCCTCACCGACCAGTTCGGAGACGAGGTCTGCAAAACGGTGATCTCGGAAAACGTGGCCATTGCCGAAGCGCCTGCCTGCAACCGGGATATCTTCAGCCATGCCGCAGCTTCTCGCGGCGCACAGGACTATGCCGCGCTGGCGGAAGAACTTGTTCAGAAGGATTTTCTCTAGCGAGTGATCAAGGCGGTTTCCGCCCATCGCATCCCTAGCGCGTGATCAGGGCGATCACCTCTTCATAACTGGCAGGCACCGCCTTTGCGGCAGGCTGCTGGCAACTCCTGGCAAGAATTTCGCAGTCGCGATAAATCTGACGCAGTTTGCGCTCTGCCTCGGCCGCATCGCGTCCAGGTATCAACAGGTTATCCACAACGAGGCCAACTCTCGTTCTGATGCGGAAACCATACTTCGTCAGCAAGGGTGCCTGCATGTAAATCCCCATATAGGTCAATGGGATTCTTGCAGTATATGCACCGATTCCTAATAATGCAAGCTAGCTCTTTATTTTTCAATGTATTTTTTAAATTTCGCCTATTTCTTAAGCAGAATCCACATTTCATACACACATACACAGAGTGAGGTATTCGGTTCGCTTGATGCCCTCATAAAAAATAAGGGGCTATCTGATAAAATCCCGTCTTGGTTTCGGTAGGCAATTCCGCATACCGGTATACAAAAAACTGCCGTCGCGTCGCATGCCACAAGCACATCGACCGCAAGGCCCATGTCAGAGAAGCACCCGGAAAATTTCATCGTTGTAGGCATGACACTGGACGGGAAAAAGTTCCGCCCCAGCGATTGGGCTGAACGCCTTTGCGGCATCATGTCGGCCTTCGGAACCGATCACCGCATGAGCTACTCGCCCTATGTACGACCCGGCCTCCATCTTGGCGAGAAATGCGTATATGTGGCGGCCCGCCTCTACGACATCGAGCCGATGGCCTACAACTTCCTCGCCGGTTTTGCCAAGGACAATGAACTACAGGTGATCAACACGGGTCGTCCGGATGAAAAGACGGATGATTGAAAGATAGCCAGCCTGAAATTGAAGGCCAGTTGCGCTGACGTCCATCTTCTCTACGGACGGAGTAAAGCACCAATGCCTGCATGAAAAGAAAATGGCGGCCGGAACCGGCCGCCATTTGCAGAGGCTTGCCTCGACTTACAGCGCCTTGATGGCGGCAGACAGGCGGCTCTTGTGGCGAGCCGCCTTGTTCTTGTGGATGATCTTTTTGTCCGCGATGCTGTCGATGGTGCTCATGGAATCGCTGAGCACTTTCTGGGCGGCAGCCTTGTCGCCGGCGGCAATCGCCTTGCGCACGCTCTTGATGGCGGTGCGCAATTCGGAGCGCTGGCTGAAATTGCGTGCGCGGCGCTTGATCGCCTGACGTGCACGTTTGCGGGCTTGTGCTGAATTGGCCATGTGAGGATCTGCTAAGGCTTGGAAAAGGGGCGAATTTTAGGCCTTTTCCGGCTCGAATGCAAGCTGCGCGGCGGCCCATCAAAGCCGATACCATTACGGCATGAATCTACTCAAGGTCCTGGCCACGGTCAGCAGCATGACGCTGCTGTCGCGCATTCTGGGCTTTGTGCGCGATTTCGTCATTGCCAGGGCCTTCGGCGCAGGCGCCGCCACCGACGCTTTCTTCGTAGCCTTCCGCCTCCCCAACCTGCTGCGGCGCATGTTCGCCGAAGGCGCTTTTTCTCAGGCATTCGTGCCGATTCTGGCGGAATACAAGAATCAGCGGGAGGCAGAGGATACGCGCCGACTGACCGACCATGTCGCCACGCTCCTCTTCCTGGCGCTGCTGGCGGTCACGCTCCTCGGGATTGCCATTACGCCCGTGCTGATTTACATCACCGCACCGGGATTCGCGTCAGATGCCGCCAAGTTCGATTTGACCATTGAACTGACGCGGATTGCTTTCCCCTACATCCTGTTTATCTCGCTGGTTTCCCTGTCCGGCGGCATCCTCAATACCTGGAGCCGATTTGCCGTGCCGGCCTTCACGCCGGTGCTGCTCAATCTCTCCTTCATCTTCATGGCGCTCTTCGTCGCGCCCTATTTCGATCCGCCGGTGCTGGCGCTGGCTTGGGCCGTCCTGCTCGGCGGGGTGCTGCAACTCGCCCTGCAGATTCCATTCCTGGCGAAGATCGGCATGCTGCCGCGATTCTCGTTCTCGCTTGCGGACGAGGGCGTCAAGCGCATCCTCAAGTTGATGCTGCCGGCCTTGCTCGGCGTATCCGTCACTCAGATCTCGCTGCTCATCAACACCATCTTCGCCTCCTTCCTGCCCAGCGGCAGCGTCTCCTGGCTGTACTATGCCGACCGGCTGATGGAATTCCCTGCCGGACTGCTGGGCGCAGCACTGGGCACGATCCTGCTGCCCAGTCTGGCGAAGAGCCATGCGGACAACGACCGTGGCGAGTTCTCTGCCCTACTCGACTGGGGGCTTCGGCTCACCTTCCTGCTGACCCTTCCGGCCGCCCTGGCGCTTGCCCTCCTCGCTGTCCCCCTGCTCTCGACCCTGTTCAACTATGGCGCTTTCCAGGCCAATGACGTGCTGATGACGCGCGATGCCCTGATGGCCTACAGCGTGGGCCTCACCGGCCTCATCCTCGTCAAGGTACTGGCGCCGGGCTTCTATGCCCGGCAGAATATCCGCACGCCGGTAAAGATCGCTCTCGTCACCTTGGCTGCCACGCAGGTTATGAACGCCGCCTTCATCGTGCCGCTGCAGCACGCTGGCCTGGCGCTGTCCATCGGGCTGGCTGCATGCCTCAACGCAGCCCTGCTCTGGCGCGGCCTGAGGCGCCGCGGCGACTACATGCCGCAGCCGGGATGGGGCGTTTTCGCGTTGAAGCTGGCCGCCGCACTGGCAGTCATGGGCGCCGCCCTGTGGCTCGGCATGGGGCAGCAGGCCAACTGGATCGGAGCGCCACCGGTAGCGCGCATGTTGCGTTTGTCGGCACTCGTGGCAGGCGGCGGCGCAGCCTACTTCGGCACGCTGTGGCTGCTCGGCTTCAGGCTGAAGGATTTCACGAAGCAAGGGCGTCACTAAATTTCAGAGGAGGCAATCATGAAATTCTGGACTGAAAGCTTCACCCGCATCATCCATGGCGACAACGCTTTCTGCCGCCCGCAAGAGCAGAACCACGTCTGCCTGGGCGGCAACCATAATCCCCATCTGGCCTGGTCGGACCTGCCGGCAGCAACAAAATCCCTCGTCCTGATCTGCCACGACCCCGATGTGCCGAGCAAGGGCGACGATGTCAATCAGGAAGGCCGCAGCGTGCCCGCTTTGCTGCCTCGGGTGGATTTCTTTCATTGGGTTCTGGTAGACCTTCCGCCGCAGCCCTCGCACATCGAGGCAGGTGAGTTCTCTCAGGATGTCATGCCACGCGGCAAGAACGGCCCTGGCACGGCGCGCGGCGCGCGTCAAGGCATCAATGACTATACAAACTGGTTCGCCAACGACAAGGATATGGCAGGAGACTACTACGGCTACGACGGACCCTGCCCGCCCTGGAACGACGAAATCCCGCACCGTTACGTGTTTACCCTTTACGCTCTGGACATGGTCCGTTGCCCAGTCGACGGTAAATTCACTGGCCAACAGGTGCGCGAGGCAATCAAGGGGCATATCCTGGCGGAAGCCAGCGTCACCGGTGTCTACACGCTCAATCCAAATGTAAAACTATAGGGTGCTATTCCCCTCGCGCCGCACCTTCGCGGCGCGGGTCGGCTGCGCCAACCCATATGTCACCCGTTCGCAGGATGACGGATAGCCCGCTGGTCATGTCATCCACCTTCACTTCGTGGCCTAACCTCTCCAACTGCGGCTGCAAAGCCGCGACGGCTGTGCCGCGCTCAAGTTCTGTCGGACCATTGCGGCTGCCGAAATGCGGCAACGCCGCAGCCTCTGCAGGCGAGAGATCCCGGGCCAGCATCGCCCACAGTGTTTTCGCCACATAGTTGATGATCCTGCTGCCGCCCGGCGAGCCGAGCACTGCGGTTATGCGGCCGGACCGGTCGTACACTATGGTCGGCGACATTGAGGAGAGCGGGCGCTTGCCCGGCTCGACGCGGTTCGCCACCGGCTTGCCATCCGCCTCGGGGCGGAAAGAGAAGTCGGTCAATTGATTATTGAGAAGAAAGCCACGCACCATGATGCGGCTGCCAAAGGCCGCCTCGATGGAACTGGTCAGGGAGACTGCGTTGCCTTCGGCATCGACAATGGCAAGATGGGTGGTCGCCGGCAGTTCCGCCGGTGCATCCTCGCCGCGCACCTGCCTGTCGCTCACCTCGCCCGCGATTGCCCGCCCCATGCTGAACTCTGGACGGATAAGTTGAGCACGTGCTGCCAGGTACGCCGAATCGAGCAGGGCCGACACAGGCACATTTTCGAAGGCAGGATCGGCAAGATAACGGGCTCGATCGGCATAGGCCAGCCGACCCGCTTCTGCGAAGCGATGAACGCCATCAAGCGAAAGCGGCGGCGGAACAGGCGCCGTTTCCACAAAAGTCAGTATCTGCAATACGGCGAGGCCACCCGAGCTGGGCGGTGGCATGCCGCAAACACGATGGCCACCCAGCCGCTCGCCGCAAACCGGTTCGCGCTCGATCACCTTGTAGCCGGCAAGATCCGCCTCGGTAAGATCGCCTGGGTTTCCGGCGCTCATACGCACCGCCTCGGCTATGTCTTGCGCAATCGGTCCTTCGTAGAAGTATCTTGTGCCGTGTTGCGCCAACGCCAACAGCGTAAAGCCATAAGCGCGATTGATGATTATCGTGCCGACCGGCTTGGGATGGCCATCGGCATCATAGTAGAGGCGGCGCGCGGACGGGTCATCGCGCAGGAAGCGGTCCTCCGCCAGCAGCTTGTGGAGGCGGGGCGAAAGCGGAAACCCCTCGATCGCCAGGCGCAACGCCGGCGCAAACAGCCGCGGCCAGAGCGTCCGTCCATGATTGCGATAGACAAGATCCAGCAGCGCAGGCAGCCCCGGCACCCCGACCGATCTCCCGCCCACCGCCGCCTCTTGGAATGGCAGCGGCTTGCCGTCCGTCCCGATGAATCGTTCGGGCCGCGCCGCCGCAGGTGCCGTCTCGCGTCCGTCATAAGCGCGAAGCCGTTGTTCTCGCGCATCGTGATAGAGCAGGAAGCCGCCGCCACCGAGTCCGGAGGACTGCGGCTCGACGAGATTCAGGACAAGTTGCGCAGCAATCGCGGCATCCGCCGCCGTACCGCCGGCATGAAGGATTTCCACTGCCGCGTCGGTGGCCAGCGGATTTGCAGTGACGGCCATGTACAGGCGCCCATGCGCAGCCTGGCGAGGCGCGAAACCACTGGCCGCTTCCGGCTGGGCAGGAAGTTCCGCCCAGGCAGCCCCGCTTAGCCAAGCACACAGAACGGCAGACCAGAGGATGAACGATTGATTCATTTCACCTCACCAAATAAAACGGGCAACCCGAAGGTTGCCCGTCATTGTGCAGCAAGTTGCGCTTAGGCGATCAGCGGTACGATCAGCAGCGCGACGATGTTGATGATCTTGATCAGCGGGTTCACCGCCGGGCCAGCCGTATCCTTGTACGGGTCTCCCACGGTGTCGCCGGTGACCGCTGCCTTGTGGGCCTCGGAACCCTTGCCACCGAAGTGGCCGTCCTCGATGTACTTTTTGGCGTTGTCCCAGGCGCCGCCACCGGTGGTCATGGAGATCGCCACGAAGAGGCCGGTCACGATGGTGCCTACGAGCACGCCACCGAGGGCCTGCGGGCCAAGCAGCACGCCGACCAGTACCGGCACCAGCACTGGCAGCAGCGAGGGGATCATCATCTCCTTGATGGCCGCCTTGGTCAGCATGTCTACGCAGGTACCGTATTCCGGCTTCGCCGTTCCTTCCATGATGCCGGCGATTTCCTTGAACTGGCGACGCACCTCGACCACCACCGCTCCTGCGGAGCGACCGACCGCTTCCATCGCCATGGCGCCGAAGAGGTAGGGGATCAGGCCGCCGATGAACAGGCCGATGATCACCATGTGATTGGACAGGTCGAAGGTCAGCATCTTGCCGGCCGACTCCAGCGCATGGGTGTAGTCGGCGAACAGCACCAGCGCGGCAAGCGCGGCGGAACCGATCGCATAGCCCTTGGTCACCGCCTTGGTGGTGTTGCCCACCGCATCCAGCGGATCGGTAACGTTGCGCACCTCCTTCGGCAACTCCGACATTTCCGCGATCCCGCCGGCATTGTCGGTGATGGGGCCGTAGGCGTCGAGGGCAACTATGATGCCGGACATGGACAGCATTGACGTTGCGGCGATGGCGATGCCGTAGAGTCCGCCCAGCGCATAGGCCGTCCAGATGGCCAGGCAGACAACCATCACAGGCCATGCCGTGGCCTTCATCGACACGCCGAGGCCGGCGATGATGTTGGTGCCGTGCCCGGTCGTGGAGGCTTCCGCGATGTGCTTCACCGGATTGAAGTCCGTACCGGTGTAGTACTCGGTGATCACCACCATGGCACCGGTGAGGATGAGGCCGATCACGGCGCAGGCGTAGAGGCGCATGACTGCCCCGCCCTCGATCTTCAGCACTTCGTTAAGCGCGTTGTCCGGCATGAAGTGTGCGGTCAGCGGGTAGTAAGCGATCAACGCCAGCACGCCGGCGACGATCAGACCGCGGTAGAGGGCATTCATGATCTTGCCGCCTTCGCGTGCCTTGACGAAGAATACGCCGATGATCGAGGCGATAATGGAAAAGCCGCCCAGCGCCAGCGGGTAGATCACCGCCGCTTCCGCGTTGGCCTTCAGCATCAGCGAGCCGAGCAGCATGGTCGCTACCGTCGTCACGGCATAGGTTTCGAACAGGTCTGCCGCCATGCCGGCACAGTCGCCGACGTTGTCGCCGACGTTGTCGGCAATCACCGCGGGGTTGCGCGGGTCGTCTTCAGGTATGCCGGCTTCCACCTTGCCCACAAGGTCGGCACCGACGTCCGCGCCCTTGGTGAAGATGCCGCCGCCGAGTCGGGCGAAAATGGAAATCAGCGAGGAGCCGAAACCCAGACCGATCAGCGGATGGATGATGTGGTCGATGGTGGCATCCGCCGGGGCGTTGGCCTTGAGGAAGGCGTAGTATCCGGCCACGCCGAGCAGGCCGAGACCGACCACCAGCATGCCTGTAATGGCGCCGCCCTTGAAAGCAACGTCCAGCGCCGGACCGATGCCGTTGCGCGCAGCTTCGGCGGTGCGCACGTTGGCGCGCACGGAAACGTTCATGCCGATATAACCGGCCGCGCCGGACAGCACCGCGCCGATGAGGAAGCCAATAGCGGTCGACCAGCCCAGCGCCGGCACAAGCCCGATGATCAGGAACAGCACCACGCCGACCATGCCGATGGTCTTGTACTGGCGGTTGAGATAAGCCTGCGCCCCTTCCTGGATCGCCGCGGCGATCTGGCGCATACGGTCGTTGCCCGTTGGCTGCGCGACAATCCAGCTCGTCTGCCATGCGCCGTAGGCGATAGCCACGAAGGCGCAGACGAGCGCGAAAATCAGTCCTGCTGACATTTACTCCTCCTCTATCGAATCAATACCGACGGCGGATGCCGCCCCCCCTAACTGCCTGCTGTGCGCGCGGCGCCTTGGCGCCGCGCAATATCTTTTCTCAGATCTTGAACTGCTTCAGCTTCTTCTTCACGCCGACATTCTTCAGGCGCACGTATTGCGGCAAGCCGTTCTTGTAAGGTGGATAGTCCTCGCCCTGAATGAGCGGAGCCAGGTACTTGCGGCATTTCTCGGTAATGCCGAAGCCGTCCTTGGTGATGAAGTCGCGCGGCATGAATTTTTCCTTGTTCGCCACGTTCTTCAACTCGGCCACCTCGATAGTCCATTTGTACGGCTTGTCGGAAACGCGCTTGATCGCCGGCATCACCGAATTGCGCCCCTTGAGGGCCAGTTCCACCGCAGCCTTGCCCGTCGCATAAGCCTGCGCAACGTCGCTCTTCGAGGCAATGTGTCGTGCAGCGCGCTGCAGGTAGTCGGCCACGCCCCAATGATATTTAAGACCGAGGTTCTCCTTGACGATGCTGGCGATGACCGGCGCCACGCCGCCCAGTTGCGCATGGCCAAAGGCATCGCGCAGCCCCTGATCCGAGAGGAACTTGCCGTCGGCGCCCTTGACGCCTTCAGACACCACCACCGTACAGTAGCCATGCTTCTTGACCATCGCTTCGACCCTGGAAAGGAATTTCTTCTGGTCGAAGGCGATCTCCGGAAACAGGATAAGGATAGGCAGATCCATATCCTTCGTCGCCGCCATCCCGCCCGCCGCTGCGATCCATCCTGCGTGGCGGCCCATCACTTCGAGCACGAAGACTTTGGTGGACGTCTTCGCCATCGAGGCAACATCGAACGTGGCTTCAAGCGTCGAAACAGCGATGTATTTCGCCACCGAGCCAAACCCCGGGCAGTTGTCCGTGATGGGCAGGTCGTTATCGACTGTTTTAGGCACGTGCACGGCGACAATGGGATAGCCCATGCTCTCGGACAACTGGGATACCTTGAGACAGGTATCGGCCGAGTCGCCGCCGCCGTTATAGAAGAAGTAACCGATATTGTGCGCCTTGAACACCTCGATCAGGCGCTCGTACTGGGCCCGGTGTTCTTCGATGCCCTTCAACTTGTAGCGGCAGGAGCCGAAGGCGCCCGAGGGCGTGTGGCGCAACGCGGCGATGGCCTTGGCGGACTCCTTGCTGGTGTCGATCAGGTCTTCCGTCAGTGCGCCTATGATGCCGTTGCGGCCGGCATAGACCTTGCCGATCTTGCCCTTGTGTTTGCGCGCAGTCTCGATCACGCCGCAAGCAGAGGCGTTGATGACGGCGGTCACGCCGCCGGACTGCGCATAAAAGGCGTTTTTCATACCCATAACCTCACATTATACCATCTACAAAAGAAATAATGGCCGGCCTCAGGCCAGCGCGGCAAACAACGCAGTCTTGATCGACTCGAGCGAGCCGACGCCTGCAATCTTGCGATATTTTGGCGCTTTCAAAGCGTCTGCAGCGGCCCACTTCGAGTAGAACTCGACCAGAGGTTTGGTCTGGCTGTGATAGACATCCAGCCGCTTGCGGACAGTCTCTTCCTTGTCATCATCTCGCTGGATCAGGTCTTCGCCCGTTGCGTCGTCCTTGCCTGCGACCTTGGGGGGATTGAACGTCACATGATAGGTACGGCCCGAAGCGGGATGCACCCGCCGCCCGCTCATGCGTTTGATGATCTCCTCATCGGGAACATCGATCTCCAGCACGAAATCCAGGTCAACGCCCTGGGAACGCAACGCCTCTGCCTGCGGAATGGTGCGCGGAAAACCATCGAAGAGGAATCCCTTGGCACAGTCGGGCTGCTTGAGCCGTTCCTTGATCAGTCCAAGAATAATCTCGTCCGAGACCAGTTGACCGGCATCCATCACTTTCTTCGCCTCCAGCCCGAGCGGTGTGCCGGCCTTGACGGCAGCGCGCAACATATCGCCTGTGGAGATCTGGGGAATACCGTATTTTTCAGTGATGAACGCAGCCTGCGTTCCCTTGCCAGCGCCGGGTGCGCCCAGCAGGATTAATTTCATGACTACCCTCCCAAGGAAAACTTATATAACTATATGATTTCTCGGATGTTTTTATCCGAGGGCGCTAAGGTACCGCTAATCCTTCCTTACGTCAAACTTACAACGTATTCGCGCCAAGTCTTCGGCTGTATCAACTCCCGGCTCGGGAACTGCCGCAACATCCGCTACGCGAAGACGAAAGCCGTGCCATAGAACGCGCAACTGTTCGAGCGACTCAATCTCTTCGTTGGGTGAAGGTCCGAGCGCGCCGTAGTGGCGCAGGAAGGCAACCCGATAGGCATAGATGCCGATATGTCGTCTGGCATCCAGCCCCCCAGGCAAATGGCAGCGGTCTACCGCAAAGGCATCGCGCGGCCAGGGAATCGGCGCCCGGCTGAAATAAAGGGCATGGCCGCGCGCATCGCGCACCACCTTGACCACGTTCGGATTGAGGAAGTCTTCGATTGACTCAATGAGATGGCATGCAGTGGCCACGGCCGCATCAGCATCACACTCTAGTTCGCGGGCCACTTGGTCGATGAGCGCCGGCTCGATGAGCGGCTCGTCGCCCTGGACGTTGACCACGATGACATCCTCATGCCAGCCCTGCGCGGCGGCCACTTCGGCAAGGCGATCCGTGCCGCTGGTGTGGTCTGCACGGGTCATCACGACGCGAAAACCATGCCGCTCCACCGCGTCGCGTACATCCTCATGATCGGTCGCGACAAGGATTTCCGATGCGCCGCTTCTTGCGGCGCGCTCGGCAACTCTCACGACCATGGGTTTTCCTGCGATATCGGCCAGCGGCTTGCCGGGAAGTCGGCTGGATGCAAAACGGGCGGGGATGACGACTTTGAACGACACCGTATCCTTCCTCCGCCTGCGGCAGACGTTCAGCCCGCCGCTTCTTCGTGGCTCAATTGACGCGCTTCCTCTTCCAGCATCACCGGGATGTCGTCGCGCACCGGATAAGCCAGCTTGCACGCCTTGCACACCAGTTCCTGCTTGGCCTTGCGATAATCGAGCGGTCCCTTGCAGACCGGGCAGACGAGTATTTCAAGCAGTCTGGCATCCATTGAGTTTCTCCACCAGCCATTGCGCAAGATCGGGATCCAACTGCGCCTCGACCGGAAACACCCAGGTTTCCGGCGGCGCAAAGGCTTGGCATTTTACCGCATCTTTCTCGGTCATCAGCATGATGCCGTCGCCCACGAATGCGAGATCGGCTTTGCGAAAAGCATGATGATCCGGAAAGGCATGCTGCACTGCGCGCAGACCCATACGTTCGAGTTGCCGGAAAAATCGCGCAGGATGGCCTATGCCCGCAAGTGCATGCAGCCGTCGTCCGCGAAACGCTTCGACACCGCAAGTGCGCTGCGGATCGTGCAGGTTGTGGAAACGATCGCCTACAAGGTGCATGCCGAACATCAGGCGCGGCTCCACCCCCGCTGGAACGGGCGCATCGCCATTCAGTACCAGGGCATGTGCCTCATTTATCCGCGCAGGACACTCACGCAATGGGCCTGCTGGCAGCGGCCATCCGTTGCCGATGCCGCGCTCGTCAATCACGACGAGCTCGACGTCACGCCCCAGACGCAAATGCTGCAGTCCGTCGTCAGCGATCAGCACATTGCAGTCGGGATGGGCGGACATGAGCGCCTGTGCCGCCGCCACGCGATCGCGACCGACAAAGACCGGACAGCCTGCCCTGCGCGCCAGCAGCAGTGGCTCGTCGCCGACGAGCGTTGCATCGCTCTCAGGCGACACCGCATGGATGCCTTGCACACGGCCACCAAAGCCGCGACTGACAATGCCGGGCCGCCAGCCACGCCTGGCCAGTGCCTGCACTACGTAAAGCACGAGGGGTGTCTTTCCGCTGCCGCCAGCGGTTATGTTGCCGATGACAACTACAGGCACAGGCAGTTTGACGGTTCCCATCCACCCCAGGCGATATGCATGACGGCGGCAATTCACTAACAGTGCAAACAATAGCGCTACCGGCAACAAGAGGACTGAAAGCACGCTTCGGCTTTGCCATCCCTCTGTGATCCGCTGTTTCAACCCCATGCTATTCCTGCCAGAAAATAAAACGCCACACGCAAGCGTGTGGCGCATGATACTGCCGGGATCTCCCTAGCGCGACGTGTTCTGCGTGGCAAAGGAAATGTGGCTGTAGCCGGATAGCTGCGCAGCCTGCATGACGTCGATCACGCTCTGGTGCGCCGTCTTTGCATCGGCATTGATCACCACCACCGGTTCCGCCCCGCTGCCGCCGGCGCGGCGCAGCGCCACGCTGATGGCCTCGACATCCCTCGCCCCGACCGCCAGGCGGTTAACCATTACGTCCCCGCTCGCGCTGACAACGACATTGATTTCATTTGGCTTGTCCTGAGTCTGGGTAGCATCCGCCGTCGGTAAGTTGATCTCAAGGCCTGAGAATTTGGAGTAGGTTGTCGTGATCATCAGGAAGATGAGGATAACGAGCAATACATCAATCATGGGGATCAGATTGATTTCGGGCTCCTCGCGGAATTGCCCACGCTGGAAGTTCATGATTGTCCGCTTCAGCCTGCGCGCTGGCCGTGCACCAACTCGACGAGTTTGATCGCCTGCTGCTCCATTTCGACGACGAAACCATCTACAAGAGCCCTGAAATATCTGTAGAAGATCATGGCCGGAATGGCAATCAATATGCCGAAACCCGCGTTATAGAGCGCAATCGAAATGCCGTGGGCAAGTTGCTGAGGGTTCGCGGTCGCCGGGCTTTGCGCTCCGAAAATCTCGATCATGCCGACAATGGTGCCGAACAGACCCATCAAAGGAGCGATCGAAGCAATGGTGCCAAGGCTGGTAAGGAAGCGCTCCAACTCATGCGTGACGCCGCGTCCAGCCTCTTCAATGGACTCCTTCATCGCTTCGCGCGTACTCTTGACATTACGAAGACCCGCCGACAATACCCGGCCCAACGGCGAATGCCGGGCAACGCGTTGAATCATGTCTTCATTGACTCCGCCTTGGCGATATTCGGCCACTATGCTTTGCAGCAGGCCATCGGGTACAACCTTGCTCCGGCGCAGCGCTAGCGATCTCTCGATGATAAAGGCGACAGCAAGTATCGAGGCGAGCAAGAGCGGCCAGATAGGCCAGCCTGCAGCTTGGATGATGGCGAACACGCGTGGCTCCAGTTGTTTTTGATCAACGGCGAACTTTATATTGGCGATCATGTTTCGGCAAGAAGAAACGGGGAAACCGTATCTCGCCATGTCGGCGAGATACGACAATTTCTTTATCCACAAAAGTTGTGGATAAGTGTGTGAATAATGCGTGGGTGTATTGAGTAAGTCGGCTTCTCGTAAGAGTTTTTCTTACTTCGATGCAAAATGAGGCTAGATTTATTGTCATTATTAATCAACATGTTAATATCTAGCGCTATAGGGCGCACTATCGACTGACTCTACTATTAACGAAAGTGATAGAAGGCCTCAGCTAGAATCCTCGGATGCTTGAAAAAACAGATACTCTTCCCGTATCCAGCGATGGAATACTCAGCGTTTCCGCGCTCAACCGTATTGCGCGCCAAGCGCTAGAAGAACGCTTTCCGCTGCTCTGGGTTGGAGGTGAAGTCTCGAACTTGCGACGTCCGGCCTCCGGTCATGTCTACTTTGCACTGAAAGATGAAAACGCACAGGTTGATTGCGTCATGTTCCGCAATCGAGCTCAGTTGCTGCCCTTTCGGATTCAGGATGGACTACGCGTCGAGGTTCGTGCCCTTGTCACAATCTATGAGGCGCGCGGTGGCTTCCAGCTTAATGTCGAATCCATGCGGCAAGCTGGGATTGGTGCCCTGTACGAAGCTTTCTCACGTTTGCGTGACAAGCTCGAAGGCGAAGGCCTTTTCGCGCCTGAACGCAGGCAGCCGTTGCCGCGCTATCCGCGCCGCATCGGTATCGTGACTTCTTTGCAAGCAGCCGCGCTGCACGACATATTGGCTTCCCTTTCGCGTCGCGCACCCCATCTACCCGTGATTATTTATCCTACGCTGGTACAGGGCGAAGCTGCCGGCGCCAACATCGCGGACGCCATCCGATTGGCGGCAAACCGCGCAGAGTGCGACCTGCTCCTGGTTTCAAGAGGCGGCGGCAGCATCGAGGACCTGTGGGCTTTCAACGAGGAGGGCGTTGTGCGTGCCATAGATGCCTGCCGCATTCCGGTCATCACAGGCATCGGCCATGAAACCGACACTACCATCGCAGATCTCGTAGCTGACTGTCGTGCCGCCACTCCCACGGCCGCCGCCGAACTGGCGAGCGCGGGGTACGTCGAAGCGCAAGGCGAGTTGCTCCGCCTGGCAACAGCCTTGGTCGCAGAAGCGCGTCGAGGACTGCAGGATTACATGCAGCGTATCGACTTGCTCGGCCGCCGATTGATTCATCCCGGCGAGCGCCTGGCCCGCTTGCGCGCCGAGATATCGCATCTTGCCACCCGTCTTGTCGCCGGCCTGGGTCGGCGCATCACTTCCGGTCTCGCCGACTTGCAGCGGATCAAGGCGCGCTTCGCACTCAGCAGCCCGGATATTCGCTTTGCTCAACGCAATCTGGATGAGGTCGCGTTGCGAATGCGTACAGCCTCATCGGCCGGCCTTTACCGACATAGGAATCGTCTGGAACGCCTCGCAGCCAACCTCAATCATCTCGCGCCCCATGCCGTGCTTCAGCGAGGCTACAGTCTCGTTCGCAAAGCCGACGGCAGCATCGTCAATGCCGCATCACAACTCGTCACAGGCGACTCCTTGCATCTGTCCTTTGGCCAGGGCGAGGCTGACGCACTCGTCACGCGGCTGAGGGACAATTGAAAGTGTAAATATTGCCAAATGAAATTAATCCGACTAAAATAGTCGGGAATTTGCTCATTCTGACTAACTGGAGATGACTATGGAACATACCCTCCCCGCACTACCCTATGCGTCGGACGCACTCGCGCCCCATATGTCGAAGGAAACCTTCGATTACCACTATGGCAAGCACCATCAGGCCTATGTCACCAACCTTAACAACCTGATCAAGGGCACTGAGTTCGAGAACGCCAGCCTCGAGGACATCATCAAGAAAGCCTCTGGGGGTCTCTTCAACAACGCCGCCCAAGTTTGGAACCACTCTTTCTTCTGGAACTGCATGAAACCGGGAGGTGGTGGTACGCCGAGTGGCACTTTGGCCAACGCCATCAACAAGAAGTGGGGCTCATTCGACGAGTTCAAGAAGGCATTTCAGGCCTCCGCCGTGGGCAATTTCGGCTCGGGCTGGACCTGGCTGGTGAAGAAGCCGGATGGCTCGGTGGATATCGTAAACACCAGCAACGCCGCCACTCCGCTCACCACCGAGAACAAGGCGCTGCTCACCATCGACGTTTGGGAGCATGCCTATTACGTCGATTACCGCAACGCCCGGCCGAAGTTCGTCGAAACCTATCTCGCCAATCTGGCCAACTGGGATTTCGCGGCGAAAAATTTCGCAGCATGAGTAATTTAGCAGTCTGAACGACAACGGCTCGCGAAAGCGGGCCGTTGTCGTTTGTGCACCATGATTATCAGTCGACAAACGGTCTCGCGTACACAGCATCGTTGTAAAGCGCCTCACCGTAACGCTCCCTGCCAAACTCCTGGATGATGCGCTGCCCTTCCGGCGAGGCCACGAAGCGAATGAATTTCACCGCGGTTTCACGACCTGGGGTAGCGCCTTCGGGCGCAGCCAAGGCATGGTAGGTGTTGACCAGCGCCTTATCGCCGCGCAGGTGGACGCGCAGGCGAGTCGCTTTGGACTTCTCCGCCACCCAGGTACTGCTGTCGGTCATGAAGTAGGCCCCCTCGGCGTTAGCCCGCATGAGACTTGCCGTCATGAAGTCCTTCGTGACGATGTACCAGATACCCTCAGGCTTTGTGCCTGCGGCAGACCATATCTGCATCTCCTTTTGATGCGTGCCGGAATTGTCACCGCGTGAAACGAATTTGGCGCCGGCGCGGGCAATTCGCCGGTATGCCTCCGCACCGCTTCCCGCCGTGGCGACTTTTGCCGGATCGTCTCCCGGACCGACGATG
This sequence comes from Betaproteobacteria bacterium HGW-Betaproteobacteria-14, assembly GCA_002840845.1. GTDB lineage: Bacteria > Pseudomonadota > Gammaproteobacteria > Burkholderiales > Rhodocyclaceae > Desulfobacillus. The sequence continues at coordinate 73,421 of PHCS01000004.1, read as the reverse complement.
TAGAACTCGTTTGAGCCAATCAGCGTACGCTGCGTTGCCCAGCCTTCCTTGATGGCTTTCTCCTCGCCGCCGGGCGCGTGGACCATAACCATATCGACCTGTTTCTCACGCAGCAGCTTGAGCGACTGACCAGTGCCTGCCTTCATCCATTTCATGCTGGCCTGCTCGCGGGAAGCAAAGGCCTCGCCCAGCACTTTGAGCAGACCGAGTTCCCCAGGGCTGCCTGTAGCCAGGACAAAGCTGTTCCGGCCTTCACCGTACTTCACAGCATCCGCCGCCCCGGCTGTTGCATGAGTGCCACATAGTACGGCGCAGACCAACGACAAGCGCACCATACGTCCAAGCCTCGTCCATTCTGCTGCGGGCTTCATTTCACCGCACTCGGAAAGAACAGCTGTTCGCCATTGACCTTGAAGCCGGCGATGAGGTTCTGGCCCTCCGGCGAAGTCATCCACTCGATCAACTTCATTGCGCCTTCGTAATTGATGTCAGGATATTTCTTCGGGCTGACGGCGATGATGCCGTAGGGGTTGTACATTTTTGGATCTCCCTGCACGAGTATCTCCAGACCGGTCTTGGCACGATAGGCCCCGTAGGTCGCACGGTCGCTCAGGGTATAGGCTTTCATCTCTCCCGCCATGGTCAGCACTTCGCCCATGCCAAGGCCGGCCGAGACGAACCACGCGCCCTTGGGCGCTATGCCTGCCTCCTTCCAATAGGATTTCTCCATCACATCCGTGCCGGAGTTGTCGCCGCGCGAAATGAACTTGGCACGACCCTCTCCCAGCCTGCGGAAGGCCGCGATGACATCGCGCGATCCGCGCAAACCCAACGAATCCTCCTGTGAGCCGACCAGGATGAAGTCGTTGTACATCACGTCGCGACGATTCACCCCATGACCGTCGGCGACGAACTTGTCCTCTGCCTTTCTGGCATGCACCAGCACGACATCGACATCGCCATTCTTGCCCAATTCAAGCGCCTTGCCGGTACCGACCGAGATGACATGCACCTTGGCGCCATGCTTGCTCTCGAAGGATGGCAGGAGCACCTTGAGCAGGCCGGAATTTTCCGTGCTGGTTGTGGTGGACAGGCGGATGTCGCGCGCCAGCGCGGGCTGAACCGCTGCGATCAGGGCACCGAGCAGCAAGCCAAACCAAAGCCTAGAACGTTGCATGAGACAAATCTCCTTGTTGTGTGTTGGACAGGTCTGCCGCCAATCTGATATGCATTGAATTGCATATAGCGCTGCATCAACCGTCAATTACAATAGACAGAATTGCTGGAGACACAAATATGTCGATAGATGACATAAAGGGGCTATCGCTGGCCTGCAACTGGACTTTTGGCATCAATCCGGTACAGCCTGAGGAAGCGAGGCTGCTCGGCCTGCTGGAACGCGTCCGGCGCACCGGCTCGATCGCCTCAGCCGCACGCGAAGCAGGCATTTCCTACCGCAATGCCTGGGGCATGCTGGCGCGCTGGGAGGCTAATTTCGGCCACCCGCTGCTGATTCCGGCTCGCGGCCTGGGCACGCGCCTGACGCCATTCGCCATCCGCCTGCTCGAACTCGATACGCAAATCCGGGAGGGCATTGCGCCCCAACTTGCCGCCGCGGCTGAACAGATGGCACAAGGACTGGCCGAAGCGGCCACCCCAGCACGCGCGATTCCCCGCATGCATGCCAGCCACGACTTGGCTCTGGCACTGCTGCCCGCACGCATGGCAAAGCAGGAGCAGCCCATAGATCTGCAGTTCCACGGCAGCCTGGAAAGCCTGGCTTCATTTTCCGAGGGCCGCTGCGAAATAGCCGGCTTCCACTGCCCTGAAGGCGCCGCAGGCGTTACGCTTTGGCAGCAGTACAGGCCATACCTCAGACCACGGCAGCATGTGCTGATCCAACTGGCAAAACGCACTCAGGGCATCATGGTCGCCCCTGGAAATCCGAAAAAACTGCGCAAGGTGGGCGACCTGGCAAAGCCGAATGTGCGTTTTCTCAACCGGCAGGCCGGCGCCGGCACACGCCTGCTGCTCGACTGGATGCTGCGCGAAAACGGCATTGCGGCGCGCGCGATTGCAGGCTATGACGACGTGGAGCTGACCCACTCTGCGGTTGCGGCAATGATCGCCAGCGGCCATGCCGATGCGGGCCTCGGCGTGGAAGCAGCAGCCAGCCAGTTCGGCCTAGGCTTCGTGCCGTTGCTGAGGGAGGATTATTTCCTTGTGACGCGGCGCGAACTGCTGCGCCAACCGGCCTTGGAATCCTTGCTCACTTTGTTGAAGGGGAACGGGTTCCGCCGGGCCGTGCGCGCACTGCCAGGTTACGACCCCTCAGGCAGCGGTACAGAAGTGCCGCCGTCCTCCAGAGGCTGACTATTGTCCTGCCGGTGCCTTGCCGATGCCGTTGATCTTTGCGCCGGCCGCAAGACCGCGACTCTTGAACCAGCCGGCATTCATTTCCAGCGCGAAGCGCACGGGCTTGCTTGAGCAATGGTTGTCGAGGGACTGAGGCTGCATATCGGCGATCTGTACGATGCGACCGTCGTCGTCAAGGAAGGCGATGCTGAGCGGAATAAGCGTGTTCTTCATCCAGAAGCACTGCACGCCGGCATCGGGGAAGACGAAGAGCATGCCGCGATGGGCTGGCATCGAGGGGCGATGCATCAGGCCAGTGGCGCGCGTTCCAGGGTTGCTGACCACTTCTGCCTCGATGCGATGCATTCCGGCGGACAATTCGATGATCGGCGCTGCATGCGATGCACCGCACGTCATCAGCCCCAGCGCGAGAGAAACATTTCGCAGAAACATCACTGATGACATGTTCGTTTCAGTAATCAATGCTTACCAGCTCTGCGCCGCGCCCGGCATATAGGCGAGCGGAGCTGATTCGGCAGGTTGCGGCCTGACTCGCGCCTCGACATCCCTGCGCAGCGGTCGTGCCTCTCCCAGCTGCTCTGCCAAGAGGTCGCGCAACTGCTCGCACCAGACAAAAGTCAGTCGCGCCAGGGCGGCGTAGAAGGGCGTCTCGCAGCGCGAGGCCACGCGCTCGGCGAAATCCGGCAGCCAGAGCAGCAGATGCTCGTCCAGCACGGCGGCCAGCCGGCGCAGCGCATCGGCGCCTTCCGTCTGACGCAAGGCATGGGCAATGTAGAGCAACTGCAGGACAAGGTGGTCGTCCGGCCGGCGCCGCCAATCCTGCGCCGCGAGCCCCGCGGCCGCATAAATTGACCGCAACGCAAACATGGACTTCTGGCAGGCAAGATGGTCGTCGTCCGTCCACACCGACTCACAGGGCGAGGCGCCGTAGGCGCCGGTGAGGTAGATGGCTGCGTAGTCGACCGCAAGCTGATCGAGCGTCAGGGGATCCGGCTCGGGCGGCAAGGCGGCGGCCATCAGCCGCCATGCTCCTTCGGCCTGTTCGCCGGACGGCAGCAGGCCGAGGTTGCGCGGAAAGTTAATATCGCGCAGCGCGGCGAGTAGTTCCGCGTTCAACTCGCGGTCGTGCAGGGTGGCAAGCGCCTCCGCGTCATCCGCCAGCGCTTCGGCCATCTCGAGGGACAGGAGCAGGCTCATGACTTGCCGTCCACCCTGCCCTTGCTGTGCGGGATGAAAACGATGGACGGGCTGGTCAGTTCCGGATTCGCCATGTTCTTCACTTGGCGCACGGGCTTTTCGTTCGGCCCAAGTGCGGTCGTCTTCCAGGTGCCGGCGGCCAACTCGTCGATCGGCCCAATGTCGAGCACGCGCATCATGCATGCCATGACGCAGTAGGGCTTGCGTCCGGCCTCCAGTTCATCGATGCACATATTGCACTTCTTGACCGTCTTCTCCACCGGATCCCACTGCGGCGCGCCGTAGGGACAGGCCGCCTCGCAGCGGCGGCAGCCGATGCACAGCGTCGAGTCGATATCCACCACGCCGTTGTCTTCACGCTTCCAGATCGCACCCGAAGGGCAGGTCGGCAGGCAGGCAGGCACCGCGCAGTGATTGCAGGACATGTTCACCTTGTAGGCGTACACGTCAGGGAACGCGCCGCCCTCGATGTACATGACGCGGCGGAAACGCGGCCCGGGCGGCAGGCCGTTCTTGTCCTTGCAGGCGATCTCGCAGGCGCGGCAGCCGATGCAATCGACGTTATGGTGAATGAAGCCCAGCTGGGTCTTCGGCCTGACCGGTCTGTAGGTCTGCACGACCTTGCGTTCCAGGGCCTTCTTGACTTCGGCGCGATCCAGTTTTTTCGCCATGTCAGTAGTCCCGGCGGAAAACATGGGCGCGCGACGTGGCTTCGACATCCCAGCCCGGCTTGTGCGCAAGCTGCGTCTTCTTCACGTTGCACAGGATGGTGTTGTAGGCGAAGGCGCCAGCGGGTGAGGGTTCGTCCAGGGTGAGGAAATCCGGGTTGCCGGCGCGATCGACGCCGTTCTTGTCCCGATCCATCCAGGCGCCCTCGAACACCACCACCACGCCCGGCATGCAGCGCTCGGTGACGTAGGCCGGCAGCACGATCCTGCCGCGGCCGTTCCAGGCCTCGACCATGTCGCCGGTGCGGATGCCGAGGCGCTTCGCGTCGGCGGCATTCAGCGTGATTTCCTGCTGGAAGGTCTCGCGCAGCCAGGGGATGTTGTGGAAGATGGAATGGGTGCGCCAGCGCGGATGCGGCGTGATCATGTGGAAGGGGTAGATCTTCGCCAGTGGATGGTTGAGAGACTCGAAGGGCTCGATCCATTTCGGTATCTCAGGGATGGGATAGCCGTACTGGGTCTTGGTCCAGTCAGTCACCCTGGCCAGCGTGGTCGAAAGGATTTCGATTTTGCCGGAAGGCGTCTTGAACGGTTTCCCCTTTTCGATCTGCTCGCGGAAAGCGACCAGCGGCTGGTCGAACTGGAACTTGTAGATGCCGCGGCGCTTGAATTCTTCCCAGGACATCTTCACCCCCTGATGGTCCTGCACTTTCTTCCACCACGCAGTGAGATAGGCTTCGTCGACGGCGTCCGGGTTGTCGAAGTAGTCGCGCCCGGCGCGCGGGTTGTAGCGCTTGCCGAAATCCTTGAGGGACGGATCGAGTTTCTCCAGCCGCCAGGCCAATTCTGTAAACACCTGGAAGTCGGTCTTGGATTCACCGAGCGGCTCGATCGCCTTGGGCCGGTGGATGTAGTAATGGCCCTTGTACCAGGGCAGCGCCACACCGTGACGCTCAAAATGCGTCGCAATGGGCAACAACACATCGGCCCACAGGCCTGAAGGCGTGATGGTGGAATCCTGGCAGACAATGAACTCCAGTTTCTTCGCCGCCTCGATTTCCTTGTTGACGTTCGTGAGCTGGTTGAACCAGTCCGAGCCGTGCCACCAGATCGCCTTGATGTTGGGGATCGCGCCATCGAGCTTGTCCGTGCGCGGCCACAGGCCGATCTCCTCGCGCTTGACGTTCGGGTAGTTCAGCACGCAATGCGCCCAGCGGTCGGATTTGATCGAGGCGTACCAGACATTGGCGTACTCGTCGTAGGGGTAGGCCACGCTCTCGGCGTGCCAGCCCTTGCCGACGCCCTCCGCACAGCCGCCGAGGACGCCGATGTTTCCCGTCATCGCCTGCACGGCCGCCGCCATGCGGTTGTACTGCTCCCCATACGCAGCGCGGCCGGGGGCCCATGAGGCCTTCAGCGCCGCCGGCCTGGTCGTCGCGTACATCTGCGCGAGTTTCTGGATGTCGGCGGCCTTTACGCCGCAGATTTTCTCCGCCCATTCCGGCGTTTTCGGCGTGCCGTCATTCTTGCCGAGGATGTAGTCCTTGAAGCTCTCCCTGCCCTTGGCCCAGTCCGGCAGGGTGCCCGCATCCATGCCCTGCACGAACTTGTCGATGAACGCCTGATCCTGCAAATTGTTCGCAAAAATGTAGTGGGCCATGCCGGCCAGCATGGCGGCGTCGGTATTCGGCTTGATGGGAATCCACCAGGCGTCGTAGCTCGCCGCCGAATCCGTGTATTGCGGATCGACCAGCACGAACTTGCAGCCGCGCTGCTTGGCCAGGCGCATGTAATAGAACGTGTTGCCGCCGTGAAAGGTGTAGGCCGGGTTCCAGCCCCACATGATGATCAGCTTCGAGTGGGCGAAGGCGTCGTCCTCGTTGCCGTCCTCGATGGTGCCGAAGGTCATGCGGCTGGAGAAAGTCGTGCCCTGGTAAGAAGGCACCGACCAGGAACTGGTGCGGCAGCCGAACATGCCGAGAAAACGCGCCAGCAATCCTTCGATCTGGTCGGACTTGTGCAGCACACAGTAGGAAGTGCCGGCATAGGCCTGGTCGAGGATCGCCGTCGGGCCGTACTTCTGCTTCAACTCAACCATCTTCTTCGCAATGAGGTCGAGGGCCTGGTCCCATGATATCCGCTTGAATCGCCCTTCCCCCCGCTCGCCCACGCGCAGCATCGGATAGAGCAGGCGTTCCGGCGAGTAGATGCGCGCGCGGTAGGCACGGCCGCGCAAGCAAGCGCGCAACTGTGGCACCTGCTCGGTCTCGTAACCAAAGGCGCCGCCTTCCTGGTAGGCGCCGTTATCCGTCGATAGGCGAACGATGACATCGCCCTTCTTGTGTGCGACCAGCATGTGGCGCGATCCGCAGTTGTGGTCACAGCTCGTCACCACGGTGGTGAGCTGGTCGTCGGTCGGATAAGGCTCGTAGGCATGGGCCTGGGCGTCCCTGCCGCCGAAAGTCAGTTCCGTCAGACCGCCGGCAGCAGCAATGGCGCCTCCCGCAGCGGCTGTCTTGAGAAAACTGCGCCGGTTCGGATTCAGCAGGGCATCGGTGCGGCTTATTTCCGACTCGTTCATGGGCGGGTTCCTTGCGGGAGGGACGGTGCACGCTTTAGAAAACGCGTTTCGGATTGCGTCGGGCGGTACTTCGCCCACTCAGGCACTTCGGCCGGCATGCCCGACCATGGCGTGCGTGCATACGGATAGCTGATGCGGTACCAGCTTCGGCCGCCGTGGCAGCCATAGCAAGCATCGGCACCGTCCTTGCCGGCCCGCTCGATTGCTTCGGCAATCAGATAGATCACCTCATGTCGCTTAGTACGAATAGCGGCATGGCAAGTCATACAGTTGTTGCCGAAGGCAACCTTGTGCTCCTCCCATGGCCCCGGCATGCCCATCAATTGCCAGGGAAACTCGCCGTGGCACTTCAGGCAGGTGGTTTCGGGATTCACCTGTTTTCTCAAGGTGAATGCGGTGTCGTCCTGTTGTATTGAGGTGGCAGAGGCACCCTGCGCTTCCTCGCGCGGATCGTGTCCCTGGTGGCAGGTGTTGCATTGCAGGCTCATCAACTGCTTCGCCAGCGGCGTGACGAGATGTCGCCTGTGGAAAGTGTCCTGCTCCCCCGAATAGGTGGACGTCTGCTGATACCAGGCACGCATCAGTTCAGCTTTCTGGCCTGCGGGGGACGCTGCGCGGACTTTGTCTTCAATAACCTCTCGGTGGCAGGCCAAGCACTGCCCGTCGGTCGCCGACTCGATCGCAGGCCGGAAGTGCAGCGGACTGTAGGCGGCGCGCAGATAGTCGCTTTCTTCAGCGGGCTGCGTCGCCGCCACATGAGGCACGAACTCCGCCTTCGGCGCGATGTCGCCTGCGATCCATACGATGAAGCCGATCGCCACGGCGGCGACCAGCACGACGGCGCTGATGGCCTGTTTCATTTATTGCTTTTCTCCCGTTTGGTGGGATCCGTCTTGACGCGCGCATGCCAGCCGCGAAGATCATAGGGGCCGGTCATGCCCGGATGGATAAAGGGTGTATGCCAGGCGCCCTGGCTGTCGAGAAAGTTCAGGCCGGAGGGATGGGGTTGGCTCACTCCGCTAAGGGCTCGTGCGTGCCAATCCGCTGTTTTTTCGAAAACAATAATGGCCGGCGCACCCTCAGGTCGCATCTGAGGCGCCAGGCCGGCCACGGCATAGGCAACTTGCGCCGAGGCTGGCCCTGCTCCCACAACCTGACAAAGGAACGTGGTTGCAATCAGCTTGAAGCGCAAGTCAGGTGTAAGCATGGCAGAGGTTGTTCTGCGCACAAGGCGCAGGATGGTCTTCACGCTTAGATTCTGAAAACCCTGACGAAAGCCATATTGACGCATATCAATCAATCGTCGCTTCCACCTCGCGCCACTGACCCGGCTGCAACCCGGCCAAGGACATAGGCCCGATTGCCGCACGCACCAGGCGCAGGGTCGGATAACCCACTTTGGCCGTCATACGCCTTACCTGGCGGTTCTTGCCTTCGCGCAGCACAATCTCAAGCCAGGCAGTCGGAATATGCTTGCGCTGTCGGATCGGTGGATCACGCAGCCATAGTGCGGCAGGTTCTTCGATGCGCGCCACCTCGCAAGACTGGGTGACGAACTCTCCGAGATCCACGCCCTGCCTTAAGCGTTCCAGGTCGGCATCTGTCGGTTCGCCCTCGACTTGCGCCCAATAGGTCTTCGGCAGCTTGTGTTGCGGATCGGCTATGCGCTTCTGCAGGCTGCCGTCATCGGTCAGGGCAAGGAGACCCTCGCTGTCTGTGTCGAGGCGACCGGCTGCATAAACCCCGGGAATTGGAATGAACTCCGCCAGGCAGCGATGTCCCGCTTCCGGGGTGAACTGGCTGAGAACCCCGTAGGGTTTGTTGAAGAGGATGAGACGGCTCACGCCGCCTCGATCGTATTGACTGCCGGATTCCGCTCGGCATCCTCCGGAACCAGATTGCAGAACCGCACTTCCTCCGGATAAGGAAAGAAATCAGGGACGAACCCGTCCAGAATTTTCTGCCTGGTCTTTTGCCAGAATGCAGGCTCCAGCAAATCGGCATGATGCTTGAGGAACACCCGCCGCGTGTCTGGATTGCCGAGAAGAAAGGTGCCGAATTCCTCCGGGAAGACATCGTTGCGCGCCACTGAGTACCAGGGTTCGCCAGACATTTCCGCCTCGTGATTGGGCGCCTCGGGAATGCGGCGGAAATTGCAGTCCGTCATGTATTCGATTTCATCGTAATCGTAGAAAACCACGCGCCCGAAGCGCGTCACGCCGAAATTCTTGAACAGCATGTCCCCCGGGAAGATATTGGCATAAGCCAGCTCCTTGATGGCATTGCCATACTCCATCACGGCTTCCTCGCGCTTTTCATCATTTGCGCTGTCGAGGTAGAGATTAAGCGGCTTCATGCGTCTTTCGATGTAGACATGCTTGATGACGATGTCGCTCTCATCCTCTTCCAGCAGCGCAGGGCATTCGCGCCTCAACTCATCGATGAGTTCCTGACTGAATCGCGCCTTGGGCAGTGCGACATCGGAAAACTCAAGTGTATCTGCCATGCGACCGACGCGATCATGCTGCTTCACCAGCAGGTATTTGGCCTTGACCGTGGCGTGATCGACCTCCTTGGGCGGTGCAAAGACGTCCTTGATGACCTTGAAGACGTAAGGAAAGGACGGCAGGGTGAATACCGTCATCACCAGACCACGGATCCCGGGGGCGACGATGAACTCGTCCTGGGAATGCTTCAGATGATGGATAAGGTCGCGGTAGAACATGGTCTTCCCTTGCTTGGCCAGACCAAGCATGGTGTATAGCTCAGCCTCCGGCTTGTGCGGCATCAAGCCGGACAGGAACTTGACGTAAGTGGACGGCACCTCCATGTCCGTCATAAAGTAGGCGCGGCTTAGGCTGAAGAGGGTACGGATCTGCGCAGGATCGAGAAGGATGGCATCGATGTAAAGTTGCCCATGCGGACCATGCAGGACAGGCACGACAAAGGGGTATTCGTAATCCCCGTTGATGGCCTTGCCTACGATGTAAGCGGCCTTATTGCGATAGAAGGCTGAATGAAGTACCTGTAGTTGAAAATTGGCCTCTGCAGCTACCAATTTACCGCCCATCTGCAAAACCACGGCACGTATGACGCGGACTACGTCCCGCTCCATGTTTTCGAATGGGCAATGCCAGTCGAAATCGCTCAGGATGTCGCGAATAACCTGATGCAGCCCCCTCTTGTTCGGGTAATAGCTCCGATAGGCCGGCGGGTCCGACTCTATGAAATCCGTCGAGATGCCAGGACGTACGAATATGAAATCGTTGTGAAAATACGTGCGGTGCATGATCTTGCAGAAAACGGAATTGAAGAAGGTTTCTGCAAGTTCGGGCTGCTTGTGGTTGATGAGCAGCCCGATGTATAGGAGCTTGGCGAGTTGCCAGGTATTGGTATCGATCTTGTCCGCGCAAAATTTGTCCTGCAGGAGCCCAACTGTTTCATTGACGCGTTCATCGTAAAAGGCGATGCGTTCCCTCACGGCCCGTTGGGCTGCAAGCCAGTCGCTTGTCTCGAACCGCTCCTTGGCCTGGGCGCTACATTCCCTGAACAGCCGGTAATGCTTATCGAAACCCTCAACCAAATTCTGGGCAATCGCCTGAGCAATAGGGTTCTCTCCGGAAGGAATATCCATTTTTACCTATAAATCAATTATGTTGCACTGCGGAGAATAGCGGGAAAACTACGTCGGTAGCAATGAAGGCGCGCAGCTGGCACAAAGAAACGGAAAGGCGGATAATATTATTTTATAAGCAGGGCCGCAGCTACAAGTGTATCAGCGAACAAGAATGGCCCCGCGGAATCTTTTCGGCTAACAGAATGGCAATCGCACCGCGACTTGGATTTTGGTTCGGTTCCGCGTCCCAAAAGGCATCGCCAGTGCAGGGATGGCCATGTTGTCTGAATTGTTCATCTCACCACTACTGACGGAGTTGCAATGGGCGCGAATTCTCTTATCAAGATTCCAAATGAAGGCAAGAAAATCATCCCCGGCCAGCCGGTACCGGACAATCCGATTATCCCCTTCATCGAGGGCGATGGCATCGGTGTGGACATCACGCCGGTTATGATCAAGGTGGTCGACGCCGCGGTAGCCAAGGCCTACGGAGGCAAGAAGAAAATCCACTGGATGGAAGTGTATGCTGGCGAGAAATCGACGCAGAAGTACGGCGGCGACGTCTGGCTGTCGGAAGAGACGCTGAGTCTGCTCAAGGAGTATTCGGTTTCCATCAAGGGGCCGATGACCACCCCGGTCGGCGGCGGAATCCGCTCACTCAACGTCGCCCTGCGCCAAGAACTCGATCTCTATCAGTGCGTGCGCCCGGTGCGCTACTTCAAGGGTGTGCCGAGCCCGCTCAAGGACCCGAGCAAAGTGGACATGGTGATCTACCGAGAGAATACGGAAGACATCTATGCCGGCATCGAATGGCAGGCGGAGACCGACAACTGCAGGAAGGTGATCAAGTTTCTGCAGGAAGAGATGGGGGTCAAGAAGATCCGCTTTCCGAACACCTCCGGAATCGGCATCAAGCCGGTTTCGCGAGAGGGCACTTCTCGCCTGGTGCGGGCAGCCATCCAGTATGCAATCGACAACGACCGCAAGTCGATGACCCTTGTTCACAAGGGCAACATCCAAAAGTTTACCGAGGGCGCTTTCCGCGATTGGGGTTATGAAGTGGCGCAAAAGGAGTTCGGCGCCAAGCTGCTCGATGGCGGACCTTGGTGCACCCTGAGGAATCCCGTTACGGGCCGCGACATCATTATCAAGGACATGATCGCCGACGCCTTCCTGCAGCAGATCCTGCTGCGCCCGGCAGAGTACGATGTAATTGCCACGCTGAACCTGAACGGCGACTACATCTCTGACGCGCTGGCGGCCCAGGTCGGCGGCATCGGCATCGCCCCCGGCGCCAATATCTCCGACAAGTACGCTTGCTTCGAGGCCACCCACGGTACCGCGCCAAAATACGCAGGCAAGGATTACGTGAACCCCGGTTCGCTGATCCTCTCGGCCGAAATGATGCTGCGCCACATGGGCTGGAAGGAAGCAGCCGATCTCATCATCCGCTCGATGGAAGACGCAATCGCCGACAAGACAGTGACCTACGATTTCGCGCGGCTGATGGAGGGCGCAAAGGAAGTCTCCTGTTCCGGCTTCGGCAACGCCATGATCGCCAAGATGTAGGGTGTGAGCACGATGAAGGCGGAGCGTAGCGTAGGCGGCATCATGTCGCCTTTCCAGATGGTGAACGGCTTGGAAGCAGTTGATTCAGCCATGCACATCATGCGCGAACACGGTCTGAATGCCATCCTCGTCGAGCCGAACGCGGATGGCGAATGGGGCATCATGACCAAGCGTGATGTGTTGCGAAAAATCATCGTGCCCGGCCGCCGACCAGGCGATATGAAAGTCGACGAAATCGCCAATCGCTACCTTATCACCTGCACACGCGACACGCCTCTCCTGCAAGTCGCTCGGCAAATGATGAACAACGGCATACGCCGCATTGTGGTCATGGAAAACGGGCAGCCGCTCGGCATTGTTACCGAAGCGGATCTGTTCCGTCTCGTCGAGCAATCCGGCTGGGGACCGGGTACTGGCTGATCGCGGGAATGTCAATGAAAATGCCGGCATATGCCGGCATTTTCATTGACGACAAAAAGAAAGGCCACATCCCCGAAAGGGACGAGCTATCTATGTTCAAAAATACAAAGCCGATGCGGGCCGCACTCCGCAACCGGCTCAGCCGTCTTAGGCGGCTTGAATGTTAGAAGCTTGCTTGCCCTTCGGTCCTTGCGTTACCTCGAAGGAGACTTTCTGCCCCTCCTTGAGGGTCTTAAAGCCGCCCATCTGGATCGCCGAGAAGTGGGCGAACAGATCCTCGCTGCCGTCATCCGGCGTAATGAATCCGTAGCCCTTGGAGTCGTTGAACCATTTAACAGTACCAGTTGCCATAAATACTCTTTCCTCTTGTTAATCATCCTGACCGGGTGATATGCCCGCATGTTTGTTTGAAAGTACTCGGCAACCACGGATGTGAGGCGGGATTCTTTCTAAGAACGAAGAACGCAACGGCCAACCAGCGGTATTGAATGGACTTTGTGACAAACACGCATGTTTTTTACGCCAATTAAATACGGCGCGTCAAGAGGTTTCCGGGGTATTTTCATGTTGCATGACAGCAAAAGTGACTTTTTGGGTACACCCATGAATACCCTTTAGCCCTCCTGTCTAATTAAGGACCCGCACTCTGGCATTTCCTGCCCGAAGTTCAATCCTTCTTTGTGTTGCAGATTGGTTTTTTCTGATTAGAATTGGATCATGGCTACGCGCAAGCAGAGCGAATCCGTGCTCGAAGCGGAGCGGACCAAGACGAAACCGCCGCCGCTGTTCAAGGTTTTGCTGTTAAATGACGATTACACACCCATGGACTTCGTAGTCGTCGTGTTGCAGACTTTTTTTAGCATGAGCCGCGAACAAGCAATGCGGATTATGCTCAAAGTACATAGGGAAGGCGTTGGCGTCTGTGGCGTCTTTCCGCGGGATGTCGCCGCTACCAAGGTTGAACTGGTGACTGGCTATGCCCGGGAGCACCAGCATCCGCTGGCGTGCGTGATGGAGGAATGTTGAGATGATTGCGCAGGAATTGGAAGTCAGTCTGCACATGGCTTTTGTCGAGGCAAGGCAAAAGCGCCACGAGTTCATCACCGTTGAGCACCTCCTGTTGGCGTTGCTCGACAACCCTTCGGCCGCAGAGGTTTTACGCGCCTGCGCCGCCAATGTTGAGGAACTGCGCAAGGAACTCATCGGCTTCATCGCCGAACACACGCCAACCGTCGCCGGCAGTGACGAAATCGACACCCAGCCAACCCTGGGCTTTCAGCGTGTCATCCAGCGTGCAATCCTGCACGTGCAATCCTCGGGCAAGAAGGAGGTTACAGGCGCAAATGTATTGGTCGCCATCTTCGGCGAGAAGGACTCGCACGCCGTATATTTCCTCCAGCGCCAGGGAATCACCCGCCTTGACGTGGTGAATTTCATATCGCACGGCATCACCAAGGCACCCGCCCAAGGCGGTCCGCGAAGTGAAGCCGAGCAGCAAGAACCGGAACAGGAGGGGCAGCAGGCCGGCGGCGCGCTTGAGAACTACACCCAAAACCTCAACGCACAAGCCCTGATGGGAAAGATCGATCCGCTCATCGGACGCGACAAGGAGCTTGAGCGCGTCATTCAAACATTGTGCCGCCGCCGCAAGAACAACCCTTTGCTGGTCGGCGAGGCTGGCGTCGGCAAGACTGCCATCGCCGAAGGATTGGCGCGCCGCATCGTCGAGGGACGCGTACCGGAAATTCTGTCCCACGCCCAGATCTATGCTCTCGACATGGGCGCCCTCCTGGCAGGAACCAAGTATCGGGGCGATTTCGAACAGCGTCTCAAGGCGGTACTCAAGCAGCTAGTCGAAAACCACAACGCGATTCTTTTCATTGACGAGATACACACTCTGATCGGCGCCGGCGCTGCTTCGGGTGGGACGCTGGATGCTTCCAATCTGCTCAAGCCGGCACTCGCCTCCGGCCAGATGAAGTGTATCGGTGCGACAACCTACACCGAGTACCGTGGCGTCTTCGAGAAGGATCACGCCCTGTCGAGGCGCTTCCAGAAGATCGACGTCAATGAACCCTCGGTCGAGGAGACCGTATCGATCCTCAAAGGCCTCAAAACACGTTTCGAACAGCATCACAGCGTGAAATATTCCGCGCAGGCCATTTCCAGTGCTGCTGAGCTCTCAGCCCGCTACATCGGCGATCGCCATTTGCCAGACAAGGCCATTGACGTCATCGACGAGGCGGGGGCAGCCCAGCGCATCCTGCCGAAATCAAAGCAGAAGAAAGTCATCGGGAAGACGGAGATCGAGGAGATCGTCGCCAAGATTGCCCGCGTCCCCTCGCAGCACATATCGTCAGACGACCGGGCTGCCCTGAAGAATCTCGATCGCGACTTGAAGACTGTGGTATTCGGGCAGGACCCGGCCATTGAGGCTTTGGCCAAGGCAATCAAGATGTCGCGCTCTGGTCTGGGCAACCCAACGAAGCCGATCGGCAGCTTCCTCTTTTCCGGCCCGACAGGCGTCGGCAAGACAGAAGTCGCCCGCCAGCTTGCCTACTGCATGGGCATAGAACTGGTTCGCTTCGATATGTCCGAATACATGGAGCGGCATGCCGTATCGCGCCTGATAGGTGCGCCCCCGGGTTACGTCGGTTTCGACCAAGGCGGGCAACTCACCGAGGCCATCACAAAGAAACCGCACACCGTGCTGCTGCTGGACGAAATCGAGAAGGCACACCCGGACATCTTCAACATACTGCTGCAGGTGATGGATCACGGTACGCTGACGGACAACAACGGACGTCAGACGGATTTCCGCAACGTCGTCATCGTCATGACCACCAACGCAGGCGCCGAAATGCTGCAGAAGGGCAATATCGGATTTTCGAATTCACGCGTAGCGGGCGACGAGATGGCGGATATCAAACGCATGTTCTCGCCAGAGTTCCGCAACCGGCTCGACGCCATCATTTCCTTCGGCGCGCTGGACCACGAGGTCATCCTGCGCGTGGTGGACAAGTTTCTCATGCAGCTGGAAGCACAATTGCATGAGAAGAAGGTCGAAGCCGTATTTACAGACAAGCTCAAGGAATGGCTGTCAGAAACGGGCTTCGATCTACTCATGGGCGCGCGCCCCATGGCCCGCCTGATCCAGGACACCATCCGCGCTGCGCTTGCCGACGAGTTGCTGTTCGGACGATTGTCCAATGGCGGCCGCGTCACTATCGACCTGGACGACAGTAGAAAAGTTAAGCTGCTCTTTGATGAGGTGGCCGAGCCGGTTGCCTGATACTCGCCCACCTTTTTGCAGCGGCGGCCGGAATGCCGCCGTTTCTTTTTTTGGAGATGCATATGTATTTCAAGACTGCGGATCTCTGCGACCAATATGAAGACCAGGTGCGCGCCGGAAAGGTGCGAATCCTCGATCCGATGCTGAATTCATTTGGCGGACGCACTGAATTCCATGGCTGCATTGCCACGCTCAAGCTGTTCGAAGATAACTCACTGGTGCGCAAGGCCCTTGAGGCGCCCGGGAACGGCCGCGTGCTGGTCATCGACGGAGGCGGAAGCTTGCGCTGTGCTCTGCTGGGCGATCTGCTGGCGCAACTCGGCACCAAGAATGGTTGGTCCGGCATTGTTGTTTACGGTTGCATACGCGATTCGCATGCCATTGGCGAAATGGACATTGGTGTTCTGGCGCTGGATACTCATCCACTGAAAAGCATCAAGAAAAATACCGGCGAAACAGACGTTGACGTGAGCTTTGGGGGCGTCACCTTCGTTCCTGGCCATTTTCTGTATGCAGACGAAGATGGCGTCCTGGTGTCGCCAGGCGAACTCTCCTTGCAGCACTGATGCAGGCAACGGCAGGATCCGCTCATGTTGCGTCGCAGCATGTTTATTTTTTCATTGAATGAATTGCGTTTTGTAATATGGAATAAAACTAATTACCTATTGTTTTGCATAGCTTAATTAATTATATATAAGACTTGTTTTTCTGTTGTTGCTTCGCAAAAACCCCTCTATACTTGTTTCTTGATGAACACGGCCCGGCAAACCGCCCGATCCGTTTTCGTTGCGGCGGGATATCAACCCCATCTCGCCAGGAGGGTTCGCCGGAAGACCTCTGGCCACCCAGCACAGTTGCTAAGCGGCGTAACCGCGGAGCGCTAGCAACACGAGACCTGACTAGCCTCCCGATTGGAAGCCGGCTGGACATGAATCACTCAAACATCAAAGCATTGACGAGAAGAAAAGGATTGCGATGAACAACGAACTCGAAGTTGCGAAGCTGAAAAAGGAATGGGCCGAGAACCCGCGCTGGAATAACATCAAGCGCGGCTACACCGCAGAGGATGTTATCCGACTGCGCGGCTCGCTGCATATTGAACACACGCTGGCCCGCCGCGGCGCCGAAAAGCTGTGGACCCTGGTCAACAACGAGCCCTTCGTCAATGCGCTGGGCGCACTGACCGGCAACCAGGCCATGCAGCAAGTGAAGGCCGGCCTCAAGGCCATCTACCTCTCCGGCTGGCAGGTCGCGGGCGACGCCAACATCGCCGGCGAAATGTACCCCGACCAGTCGCTCTACCCCGCGAATTCCGTGCCGCTGGTGGTCAAGCGCATCAACAACTCCTTCCAGCGTTGCGACCAGATCCAGTGGTCCGAGGGCAAGCGTCCCGGCGACGAGGGCTACCTCGACTACTACGCCCCGATCGTCGCCGACGCCGAAGCCGGCTTCGGCGGCGTGCTCAACGCCTTCGAGTTGATGAAAGCAATGATCGAAGCCGGTGCCGCCGGCGTACACTGGGAAGACCAGCTCGCCTCCGTCAAGAAGTGCGGCCACATGGGCGGCAAGGTGCTCGTGCCCTCTCGCGAAGCCATCGCCAAACTGGTCGCCGCGCGTCTCGCCGCCGACGTCATGGGCGTGCCGACCCTGGTCATCGCCCGCACCGACGCCGAGGCCGCCGACCTGCTGACGTCTGACGTCGACGCCAATGACACCCCGTTCTGCACCGGCGAGCGCACCGTCGAGGGCTTCTACAAGACCAAGCCGGGCATCGACCAGGCCATCTCGCGCGGCCTCGCCTACGCGCCATGGGCCGATCTGGTGTGGTGCGAGACTGGCAAGCCGGATCTCGCCTTCGCCAAAAAATTCGCCGAAGCGATCCACAAGCAGTTCCCCGGCAAGCTGCTCGCCTACAACTGCTCGCCGTCCTTCAACTGGAAGAAGAACCTCGACGACGCCACCATCGCCAAGTTCCAGAAGGAGCTGGGCGCCATGGGCTACAAGTTCCAGTTCATTACCCTGGCCGGCTTCCACAGCCTCAACTACTCGATGTTCAACCTGGCTCACGGCTACGCCCGCAACCAGATGAGCGCCTTCGTCGAGCTGCAGGAAGCCGAGTTCGCCGCCGCCGAGAAAGGCTTCACCGCGGTCAAGCACCAGCGTGAAGTCGGCACCGGCTACTTCGACGCCGTCACCACGACGATCGAACGCGACGCCTCCACCGCCGCGCTCAAGGGCTCGACGGAAGACGAGCAGTTCTTCGACAAGAAGGCTGCGAGTCACTAAGCAACTTCGGCTTCAGGAAAGAGCCACCCGCGGGGTGGCTCTTTTTTTTTATGGGTAGAATTGCCGCTGAAAGGAGTCACGATGAACCACCCCCTGATTGCACTCGCCCTGACGCTCGGCGCGGCGCTCCCCGCCCTCGCCGACACCCTCGTCTGCCCCGACCCTGCTTCTGCCGTGCAGGTCGCCACCTGTCCCTCGGAAGTAGAGTTGAAATACACCTACACCGGCTATTGCGGCAACGATGCCCGCATGTACGCCAAAGATGAGAACTGTGCCGACTACCAGAGCTACCGTCGCCTGAAGAACGTCGCGCTGTGGGAATCGGCAGACGGCGCCTTCCAGGCCTACATCTCCTGCGACCTGCCGGCGGGCGCGCTGAAGAATCTCAAGCTCGCATCCATCGCCGTCACGAAACAAGGCAAGCTGACACGCATCGCCTGCAGCTACCCCGAAGGCATCCTCTTCACTCACCGCACCAAGGCGCAATGCAAGGCGCAGGGCGACGGCACCTGCGCCGCCGACCCGGCTGCATGCAAGGCGAACTGCGACTGACGCAGCGCGAACCCGCCAGGCTCGACACCCTGGCCTATGTATATATATTGTCCATGTCCATCATTATCGCCTGGAGCATCCATGGCAGCAGCAGTCGAACGCATCGTGGTACAGGCCACACCCCAGGACATGAAGGCGCATCGCCGCCCTGGAAGCCAAGGCCGCCCGGACACCCGCGCGAAAAGCCGCCAAATGAGCGTCACAGACAAGATCTGGGGCGCACTGACTTCCATGATCAACCTGGAAGAGAAGGTGAACCGCCAGGCGGACGCGATGAAATCCCAGCAGCAGAAGATCGAGGACCTGACCGGGCGCTTCATCCGGCTAGAAGCACAACTCGAACTGCTCATCGGCGCTGCCATAGTGAAGCGGCTCAAGGGGCAATAGATATCCCCGCTCGTCCTGCGCAGCAGGCGTATCGAAGGACCATTCCGTTCACCGCTGCGCCCCCATGCCGATCACCCCCTTCAACTTCGGCCCGGGCGCCCTCTTCAAGACCGCGGCGCCGCGGCACGTGAGCCGGACCGCCTTCGCCCTCGCCGACGGCTTCATCGACCTCGAACCCATCCTGCTTTTCTTCCTCACCGGCGAGCCGGTGCATCGCTTCTTCCACACGTTGCTCGGCGCTACGCTGGCCGCGCTCGCAGCTGGAGTGTGCTAAAGGCTGTCAGGCACAAAAGATGAGGATTGGAATCTGCCCGGAAAAGTCAGTCCCTGTGATACGGCGATGGAAATGACAGTGATGGCTGGAATCGGCCAGAAGCGGCCGCCCGCAGTTGCCATTCCATTTGCGTAGTGGCAGCATGGTGGGCAGCAAGTAGCAACGGTTGATGTGCTCAACATCGTCAGCGCTTTCGGAACCTTGAATTAAATCTAATCGATTAATGTATCGATACTCAAACGCCCCCAAGTTCTGTAGACATCTATGGCATACGCGCATCGCATAATACAGACGGCTCTACTATGCGCAGCACTTATGGACTCGATGTCCGCTCATGCCCAATCGCCGCGCGATCAGAACATGCGCGCCCTGAAGCCGTACATGACCAGCCGCACGATATCCACACTTGAATGGGAGCTGCTTCAGTTCAACTTGCTCTGGCAGGGGTCATTTGTCGGCGAGATCAACCACATAACCTCATACCCGGTCATTTTCGATCCAAAAACTATGAGGTTTCGTGCCACCTTTGCCATTCAAGAAAAGCGCGAATACAACGATCCTGAACCCTTCTTCAAACTTCCTCGTGCTCGCCGCGAATCCATCCTCCAAGGTGCAGCTGACCAACTCGTAGAACTTCTTGGGCAATCGTTCCCGGAGATCAAAAATAATCGCAGCCTTGTATACGCTGAGTTTTAGTTTCGGTCTTCGGGCGGCGGGCGCTCGGTAATCGCGAAGTATGAGAGTGGCTCCCTTTCCCTCACGGAGTAGCGAATAAGCGACTCCGGATCCTTTGGTTCCGAACATCATTCTTATGCGGCCCCATGGGTCCATCTAATGTTTATCAGCGCATATGAATCAAAACGCGCGTAAGGCTGAGAGTGAACGGCAGGTATTCCTAACGTTCATAGAACGCTCCGGATTTAGCGTCATTCGGCAATCTATCCGGTCTGGGAGAGCAGCGTTCCGGGAGTCAGATATCGTTTGTAATGACGCCGATGGATCGGAGCTAGGCTTTGAGCTGAGTCGGGTAGCGGACCCAGACCTTACGCGTGCCATTAATCGGCGAGATCCGAAAAACGGTGAGTACATGCGTCTGGGTGGGCATTCACACCGATGGCTACGCGAGAAGCTCGGCAAATCCTACTCAATTACTGGAGTCCAACTGCTTTTGTATCGTGAGAACATCGGGACGCCCGATAACATTCTCGTACCTCAACTGCGCCTTCAAGTCCGGCGAAGACATATCTACAGCAAGATTTGGTATATGGGGAAGGACGCCGTACAAGTTCTATATGATCGCCAACCTTCCGGTCGAGCAAACCTCGCGTGAAGGGCTGCGAGACGCTGCACACCATAAAAGTTGAATATCAAAAAAGGGTCGATTGCACCCTGTCGCCGTATCGTGGGAACTGACTTTCCCTTGGTGATTCAAGCCCCCAGGCAGTTTTCCTCGCCGTATCGCAAGGACTGACTTTCCCGGCCGTTTCTGACGGTGGCGGGCGGAGTGCGGGGACGTGTTGCCTCTCACTCCTGCCCTCTCCCGCTCGCGGGGAGAGGGGGTGCGTGATCACTAGCGGACGAGATCCTCGACGGCGTCGAGCACCATGCTGGTTCCGACGGCGATGAGGAGGATGTCGGCGGCGACGCGGACGTAGCGGTGGCCGGCGGGGGGCGGGGGCAGGCGCATGAGCAGATCGTGCGGCAGATCGTAGTAGCGCAGGTCGCCGGGCAGCGTGCGGCCCATGCCCCACTTCTTCGCCTGGCCGGGCGGCATGCAGCCGTTGTTCTTCTTGGCGAGGCCTGGCGGGCATTTTTTCCCGGGATGGCTTTGCCCACCGTAGTACTCGGCGATGATGCGGCGGTGCTGGTCGCCGAAGTGCGGAGCAGATGCGCTGCCGCGTTGTTCCTGTTTCTTGCCATGCTTGCCGCCGCCAGCCCAGTCGGGTTTGTCGGCGTACGACGGCACGACGAAAGCTGCGAAGAGGATGAAGGAGCAGAGACGGAAAGTCATATTCATTTCCACATTTCCTTTCTTCGGTAATCCCGGGGAGGCTGAAGAATTCCACCCTCACCCCAGCCCTCTCCCGCCAGCGGGAGAGGGAGAAAAACTTAAAGAAATCTGTCGAGCAGCTTGCGGCTTGGGCCGTCGAGGGCGTCGAGGTCGCGCACGAGGAAGTGAATGCCGTGGCTGTCCTCGATGAGCAGGCCGGACTTGCCGAGGCGGCGGATGAATTCCTCGCCCCACAGCACCAGGCTCGTCTCGCCGCGGTCGGTGTCGACCTGCCAGGTGCTCGGCGTGGCGAAGCTGGAGACGTTGCGGATGCGGCGGATCTCCGGCATGAATTCGCGCCGGCCGAGTTCCTCCTCCACCAGTTGCCGCAGCGCGGCGGGCAGCGCATCGAGGCGCTCGATCCAGCCGGCTTCGTGGCCGTCGGGGCCGACCAGGGCGATGCCTTCGGCGGGCGCGGCGATGGGGAAAGCGCGCACCGGCACGACGCCTTCGGTCACATCGCCCGCGGCGGTGGTGAGCACCAGGCGGCCGAAAGCGTTGCGCGTAAGTTCGAACGCGGTCTCCATCACTGTCCCTTCGTCTTGTGTTCGACGCGCGGCACTTCGGCGCCGGTCTCCTCTGCGTCGACGTTGCGCGCCTGGGCCTGGTAGAGGCGGTAGTAGGCGCCTTCGCTTGCCATCAGTTCGTCGTGGTTGCCGACCTCGACGATGCGGCCGCGGTCCATCACCACCAGGCGGTCGGCCTTGCGCAGCGTGGACAGGCGATGGGCGATGGCGATGGTAGTGCGCCCGCGCACCAGGTTGTCGAGCGCCTTCTGGATTTCCTTTTCCGTCTCGGTATCCACCGACGAGGTGGCTTCGTCGAGCATGAGGATGCGCGGATCGATGAGCAGCGCGCGGGCGATGGAGATGCGCTGGCGCTCGCCGCCGGAGAGGCCCTGGCCGCGCTCGCCGACCAGGGAGTCATAGCCCTGCGGCAGGCGCAGGATGAACTCGTGGGCGTGCGCGGCACGGGCGGCGGCGATGATTTCACTGCGCGTGGCGTCCGGCTTGCCGTAGGCGATGTTGTCGGCGATGGTGCCGAAGAAGAGGAAAGGCTCCTGCAGCACGAGGCCGATGTTGCGCCGGTAGTCGGCCACCGCCAGCTGGCGGATGTCGGCGCCGTCGAGGCGGATGGCGCCCTCGGTCACATCGTAGAAGCGGCAGATGAGGTTGACCAGCGTGGTCTTGCCCGAGCCGCTGTGGCCGACCAGGCCGATCATCTCGCCCGGCTCGATGACGAGGTCGACGCCGCGCAGCACCGAGCGGTTGCCGTAGCGGAAGGCGACGTCGCGCAGCTCGATGCGGCCCTTCACCTCGGGCAGGCGCACCGGGTTGGCCGGCTCGGGCACGCTGGAGACGTGGTCGAGGATGTCGAACAGGCGCTTGGCGCCGGCGGCGGCGCGCTGCGTGGTGGACACGATGCGGCTCATCGAATCCAGCCGAGTGTAGAAGCGGGAGATATAGGCAAGAAAGGCTGTCAGCACGCCAACCGTGATCTGGTCCTGCGACACCTGCCAGATGCCGAAGGCCCATACCACCAGCAGACCGACCTCGGTGAGCAGGGTCACCGTCGGCGAGAACAGCGACCAGATTCGGTTGACGCGGTCGTTCACCGCCAGATTGATGGCGTTGGCGGCACGGAAGCGCTGCGTCTCGCGGCTCTCCTGGGCAAAAGCCTTGACGACGCGCACGCCGGGGATGGTGTCGGCCAGCACGTTGGAGATTTCCGACCAGATGCGGTCCGCCTTCTCGAAGCCGTTGCGCAAGCGGTCGCGCACCAATTGGATCATCCAGGCGATGAAAGGCAGCGGCAACAGCGTCACCAGCGCCAGCCAGGGACTGATGGAGAACAGGATGACGGCGGTCATCGTGATCATCAGCATGTCGGTGGCGAAGTCGAGCACCTGCACCGAGAGGAACTGGCAGATGCGGTCGGATTCGGAGCCGATGCGCGCCATCAGGTCGCCGGTGCGCTTGCCGCCGTAGTATTCGAGCGACAAACCCATCAGGTGCTCGAAGGTAACGGTGCGCAGGTCCGAGCCGATGTGCTCGGCCACCAGCGACAGGATGTAGGTGCGCGCCCAGCCGAGGCCCCAGGCCACCAGCGCTGCGCCGAACAGGCCGGCCAGTAGCAGCACGACCACATCGGCGTCGATCGGCCGGCCGTTCTGGTAGGGAATCAGCACGTCGTCCATCAGCGGCATGGTCAGGTAGGGCGGCACCATGGCAGCGGCGGTCGACACCAGGGTCAGGGCGAAGCCCCAGAACAGCTGCCAGCGGTAGGGCCTGGCGAAGCGCCCCAGCCGAAGCAGGGTGCGCGTCGAGGGCGGCGCGTGGATCTCGCGGGCGCAGACCGTGCATTCCTCTTCCCCGTCCAGGGGTGCACCGCACCGGGGGCACACCTCCTCTTCCGGCTGCTCGGCCGGCCGGCCGCTGAGATGGCTTTCCAACTGCCGCTCGAAGGCGTCCACAAGACGCAGCGCGGCTGGGTTCTGGCCGATGGTGAAGCGCCAGCCATCCAACCGTGTCGATTCATCTTGGAGGCCCAGGCTGCCGACCCCTGCGTGGTCATGATGGGACAACTGCAATCCGGGCCGGAAGACCCATTCCCGCAACCCTTCGGCATTCGCCGACTTGGCCAGTAAACGTCTGTTTGTGACCACCAGCCAGCCACATGTAAAACGCAGATCGGCATCAAGATCGATCGACAGACCCGCCTGAATGCTTTCGCCGCTGGCCAGCAGGGGGGCTACTACCTGTATCCACGACTCCTCGGCGCGAGTCATCCCGGATTCGCAGGCCTGCTTATATCTCATTGTTTTAATGATGAATGTTCTGCATTATTAGACTAGCCGCGACGCAACGGCAGTGCGGGCAAGTATAGCTGGACTAACGCCCCAGCCGCCCGATTCGGATACAGGCTTTTTTCAATACAGGTAAACCTATTGCGCCAAGGCTCGTTAATCAACGCAACCAAGACACAATCCCTGCCGGGGCAAGCGATCCAGCGGCAGGGTTATATGAAATACAAAGACATCGAATTCCTGCGTATTACCCCGCTTCGCGGCCCGAACACCTGGACTTACCGCCCGATCATCGAGGCTTGGGTCGACATCGGCGACCTCGAAGATGCCCCTTCCAACAAGATCCCCGGCCTTTACGAGAGGCTTTCCGCCTGGCTTCCCTCCCTGATCGAACATCGCTGCAGCGTGGGCGAAAGGGGAGGTTTCCTGCAGCGCTTGCACGAAGGAACCTGGGCTGCACACATTCTTGAGCATGTCACCCTGGAGTTGCAGAATCTTGCAGGGCAACGCACCGGATTCGGCAAGGCCCGCCAGACCTCAAAACGCGGCATCTACAAAGTGGTTGTCCGCTCGCGCCAGGAACAGGTGACCCGCGAATGCCTGTTCGCCGCGCGCGATCTCCTCATGGCAGCCATCAATGACACGTCTTTCGCCGTGCCCGGCACGGTCGAGAGACTGCGCGCCCTGGCGGATCGCATTTGCCTCGGCCCAAGTACGACCAGCATCGTCGATGCCGCCACCGAACGCGGAATTCCTTCGATACGTCTGAACGAGGGCAATCTGGTGCAGCTTGGCTACGGCATCCGCCAGCGCCGCATCTGGACCGCAGAATCGGATTCCACCTCGGCCATCGCGGAAAGCATCTCGCGCGACAAGGATCTGACAAAAAGCCTGCTCTCCGCCTGCGGCCTGCCGGTACCCGAAGGCCGGATCGTCAGCAGCCCGGAAGACGCCTGGGAAGCCGCCGAGGAGATCGGCCTGCCCGTGGCTGTCAAGCCGACGGACGCGAATCATGCCCGCGGCGTGTCCCTGGAGCTGACTTTGCGCGAGCAAGTCGAGGCCGCCTATCACGTTGCCCTCACCGAGGGGAGCGAGGTGCTGGTCGAGCGCTATATTCCCGGCATCGAGCACCGCATGCTGGTCGTGGGCGGCAAGCTTGTCGCCGCTGCACGAGGGGAAACCACCAGTGTCGTCGGCGACGGCCGCGCGAACATCGTTCAGCTCATCGACAGCCAGATCAATTCCGATCCGCGCTGCGGTGAGGACGAATCCTTCCCGCTCGAGCCTCTGCAACTCGACAAGGCTCCCGAAGTCGTGCTGACGCTGCAAAGGCAGGGATTCACCCCGGAGTCAATTCCGCCTGCCGGCAAGAAAGTATTGATCGCCCTCACGGGCAAACTTGCCGACGACGTCACCGATGAGGTCCACCCCGAGGTTGCGGAGGTCGCCACCCTGGCTGCCCGTGTCGTCGGTCTGGATATCGCAGGAGTCGACATCGTGGCCGAGGATATTTCGCGTCCGCTTGAATCACAGCGCGGAGCCATCGTCGAGGTGAATGCCGGTCCCGGCCTGCTCATGCATCTCAAGCCCGCCCGCGGCAAGCCGCGACCTGTCGGCCAGGCCATTGTTGACAACTTGTTCCCGCCCGGGGAAAGCGGACGCATGCCTATCGTCGGCATTGCAGGCAGCCGCGGCACGACCCTGGTCGCCAGCCTTGTTTCCTGGCTGCTTCAGCTCACCGGCAAGCATGTCGGCCTGGCCTGCCAGGATGGCCTGTTCCTCGACAAGCGCCCTGTCGAGAAGAAGAATTGCGCGACCTGGGCAGCCGGCCAGCGCCTGCTCATCAATCGCTCGGTCGAAGTTGCTGTATTCGAGAACAGCGCAGCCATGATCCTCGGCGAGGGCATTGCCTATGACCGTTGCCTGGTTGGGATCGTCACCGATGCCTCTGGCGCGGAGACCCTCGCCGACCACGACATACGCGATGCCGAGCAGCTGTTCCATGTGCTGCGCACGCAGGTAGACATTGTCCTGCCAGAGGGCACCGCAGTGCTCAATGCGGCAGACCCGATCGTCGCGCGCATGGCTGACCTGTGTGATGGCGAAGTGGTTTTCTACGGTCTTGGCCAGGAACTGCCTGCCATCGCCGCGCACAGGGCCAAGGGCGGCCGCGCCCTTTTCCTGCGTGACAATCGCGTCATGCTCGCCTCGGGCAGCGTCGAAGCCCTGATGGCAGAATTGCCCCGTTCCCCGGCAGCCGGCGGCGAGAACGAGGCCGAGTGGTTCGAAAACCTCCTGGCTGGCATAGGCGCTGCCGCGGCCCTGGGCATTCCCATCGAGTTGATACGAGTCGGCATCGAGACTTTTGTGCGTGATCAGTACGGCAAGAAGCCGTCGCGCGTACGCGAGCGCAAGGTCGCCAACCAATAACCGGAATCCGAACTATGGAAATCACCCGTATACGTGCACTGCGCGGCCCCAACTTGTGGAGCCGCCACACCGCCATCGAGGCGGTCGTGCAATGCGATGATAACGAATGTTGCATCAGCAGACTGTCCGGATTCGAGGATAGGCTCCGCGCCCGTTTCCCGAACATCGGGCCGATGCGTACCGTCGGCCAGGAGGGCGAAATCTCGCTGGCCCATGCACTGGCCTACGCGGCCCTTGGCCTGCAGGCGCAGGCTGGCTGTCCGGTCGCCTTCACTCGGGTGACGCAAACCATCGAGCACTGCATCTTCCAGGTCGTCATCGAGTACACGGAGGAGGCCATCGGTCGTCTTGCGCTCGAGCTGGCGCAACAGCTTTGTGAAGCCGCACGCGCCGATGAGCCCTTCGAATTAGCCATGGCGCTGTCCCGCCTGCGCGAACTCGACGAAGACTTGCGTCTGGGGCCGAGCACGGGTGCCATCGTCCATGCCGCCGTCGCCCGCAGCATTCCCTACCGCCGCCTGACGGAAGGCAGCCTTGTTCATTTCGGCTGGGGCAGCAAGGCTCGCCGCATCCAGGCGGCCGAAATGGATCGCACCAGCGCCATCGCCGAATCGATCGCACAGGACAAGGACCTGACCAAACGGCTGCTCGAAGCGGCCGGCGTACCGGTGCCGCAAGGCCGCCCGGTCGTCGACGCCGAGGATGCCTGGTCCGCCATGCAGGAAATCGGCTCAGCAGTGGTCGTCAAGCCGCGGGACGGCAATCAGGGCAAGGGCGTCACTGTCAACATCGTGTCACGCGAACACCTCATGATCGCCTACAAGGCTGCGCGCGAGATCAGCGAAGAGGTCCTGGTCGAACGTTTCGTGCCAGGTCACGACTTCCGCATGCTGGTGGTGGGCAACCAGCTGGTCGCCGCCGCACGGCGTGAACCGCCACACGTGCTCGGTGACGGCGTGCATACCATTCGCGAGCTGGTCAATCAAGTCAACTGCGATCCGCGCCGCGGGGAAGGCCATGCCACCTCGCTCACCAAGATCCGTTTCGACGAGATCGCCCATGCCCGTCTCGCCGTGCAAGGCTTCACCGCCGACGCGATTCCTGCACCCGGCACACGCGTCATCCTGCGCAACAATGCCAACCTGTCCACCGGGGGCACTGCCACGGATGTTACCGAGGAAGTGCATCCTGAAGTCGCCGCACGCGTGGTGGCGGCGGCGCAGATGATCGGCCTGGACATCTGCGGCGTCGATGTCGTCTGCGAGACCGTGCAGAAGCCACTGGAAGAACAGGGGGGCGGCATCGTCGAGGTCAACGCTGCGCCCGGACTGCGTATGCACCTGGCCCCCTCCTACGGCAAGGGTCGGGCGGTCGGAGAAGCCGTCATCGCAGCCATGTTCCCGGAGGGAGAGGACGGCCGCATCCCGGTGGTGGCCGTGACCGGAACCAACGGCAAGACGACAACGGTACGTCTGATCGCGCACATGCTCGGCAACGACGGTTTGCGTACCGGCATGACCTGCACCGATGGCGTCTATATCGGCGATCGGCGCATCGACACTGGCGATTGCAGCGGTCCGAAGAGCGCTCGCAGCGTGCTGATGCATCCTGATGTGGACGCAGCCGTACTGGAAACCGCCCGCGGCGGCATGCTGCGCGAAGGACTTGCTTTCGACCGCTGCAAGGTTGCCGTCGTCACCAACATCGGCGTAGGCGACCATCTTGGCCTTAACTACATCACCACGGTGGAGGACTTGGCCGTTGTCAAGCGCATCATCGTGCAGAACGTCGCGCCGGACGGCATGGCGGTCCTCAATGCAGCCGACCCCCATGTCGTGAGGATGGCGGACAACTGCCCCGGCGCAGTCACCTTCTTCACTGCCGACCGGCATCACCCGGTGCTGGCCACGCACAAGGCAAAAGGTCACCGCGTCGTTTATGTCGAAGGCAATGCCGTCGTAGCCGCTGAAGGGAACACGGTCGTCCAGCGCATTCCGCTGGAGGAGGCGCCGCTGACGCGCAAAGGCACCATCGGTTTCCAGGTTGAGAATGCCATGGCGTCCGTTGCCGCCGGCTGGGCGCTCGGCCTCAACTGGCGCGCCATTCGCGACGCCCTGCAAACTTTCTCAAGCGATGCCGATACGGCACCTGGCCGCTTCAATGTGTTCAATTACCGTGGCGGCACGCTCATCGCGGACTACGGCCACAATCCGGACGCCATCCTGGCTTTGGTCCGCGCCGTCGAGGCCATGCCTTCCGAGAGACGCATGATCGTGATCAGCGGCGCTGGCGACCGGCGCGACGAGGACATTCGGCGCCAGACTGAAATTCTCGGCGACGCCTTCGATGAAGTCATCCTATACCAGGACCAATGCCAGCGTGGGCGCGCCGACGGCGAAGTGCTTGCGCTGTTGCGCGGAGGGCTGAAGCAGGCCAAGCGCACCACCGCCATCGAGGAAATCAACGGCGAATTCCTTGCAATCGACACGGCCCTGGCACGCATTCAGCCAGGAGAACTGTGCCTGATCCTGATCGATCAGGTCGAGGAAGCGTTAGCCCATATCGGCAGGCGCCTGGCGGAAGTGCCCATCGAGCGTCCCGCTCCGACAAAGGCGCCGGCACAAGGCACAACGACTGTCAGGAAGATGACCGCAAGCGGTTGAGGCGCTTCTTTGTCCATGGTGCCGCTAAGTTCCCGCCGACCCGCGAATCGGACTCCCGATACCTCGACGCCAACCCGCTTCAGCCATTGCGCTTCCGGGCGAACAGTTCCTCGCGCGCCGCCGAACTGATGGCCACCACCGCCGGATGGGTCAGCCGGCGCTCCACCGAAATCGCGTAGAACCGTTCGGTCACAGCATGGGTGCTGCCAATCGGCACCACCCCGTACTGCTGCCGCACTTCGCCAGCAATTGCCGACGGAGCTGCAAAGATTCCTATCCCTGCCTTCCCGAAGGCCTTCATTAATGCGCCGTCGTCGAACTCGCCGACAATTATCGGGTGCACGGCGATGCCCTCAAGCCAGTTCATCAATCCGGGCCGAACAGCCGCTTCCTCCCCAGGCAGCAGCATGGGTGCCCCGTCAAGGCAGCCAGGAAACCTCCCCTTGTGTCTGCGCGCCAGGGAGGGCGCAGCAAAGAAAGTGAGTCCGCTTTCGCCCAGCAGGTGATTGAATCCCCGGATACTCATGCCCGCAGGCATGGGTCCGTCCGAGATGACTAGGTCAAGCCGGTGGATCGCCAGGTCCGCCATGAGGCTGGCGAGTTTGCCCTCGCGGCAGAGGATCCTGAGCGGCTCGGGAAGGGAAACGGCCGGCTCCAGAAGACGGTAGGCGACGGACTTGGGCACCGAATCGGCGACGCCCACCTTGAACTGCAGGGGCATGCCGCCGCCTTGATGGCGCAATGCGTCCTCGAGTTCCTCGCCGACTGTGAAGATTTCGTCGGCATAGCTGAGCACCATGCGACCTGCCTCGGTGAGTTCGAGGCGGCGGCCAGTGCGCGCAAACAGCTTGTGGCCGAGCGCCGCCTCGAAGACGCTCAGTTGTCCGCTGATGGTTTGCGGGGTCAGGTGCAGGCGTTCGCATGCACGCGCAATCCCGCCGGCCTTGGCTACCGTCCAGAAGTAGCGCAAATGTTTGTAGTTCAGTCCGCTCATCGATTAACGTATATGTTCGTATTTTTCGAATTTAAGTTGAATTATATTCGAATTTCCAAGACATCCATCCGCGGCTAGGATTGGCCAATCCACAACCCGGAAAGATGTGTCTGCCATGAGAATCGACATACGCACGAACGGATTCCCGCTCACCGAGGCGATACGCGAATACGCCGCTCGGCGACTGCGCTATGCCCTGACCCGTGCGGACGAGCACGTACGTTGGGTCGCGTTGCATCTGGGCGATGTCAACGGTCCGCGCGGCGGCCGGGACAAACGCTGCCGCGTCAGGGTCATGCTGAAAGGCCGTCCCGATGTGGTGATCGACGACGTGGAAACCGATTTGTACGCCGCCATCGACCGCGCCGCCAACCGCGCCGGACGGAGCGTGGCGCGCTGCATGTCGCGTCAGGTCAACTTCACTGAAACGGAGGTGCATGAACCCGCGTTCCCTCCAAGCCCTGAGCACGCGAGCCTGCCCGGCTCCCATTATCTGAAAGGAGAATGACCATGAACACGCGCAACCTGTCCAACGCCGTCCCGGCAGCGAATGCCGACCAGACAATCGCCACGACCCTCGCCAGCAACAAGGTGATCCGCAACACCTATATGTTGCTGTCCATGACGCTGGTTTTCAGTGCACTCGCCGCAGGGGCCTCGATGGCCCTCAAGCTGCCCCATCCAGGCCTGATACTGACCCTTGGAGGCTATTTCGGACTGCTCTACCTGACATCGAAGTTCCGCGACCGCGGCGTGGGACTCCTGTTCGTGTTTGCCCTGACCGGCTTCATGGGCTACACGCTGGGGCCGATCCTCAATGCCTATCTCGGGCTGCCCAACGGGGCGCAGACCGTCATGACCGCAATGGGCGCCACCGGCGCGATCTTTCTCGGCCTGTCGGGCTACGCGCTCGCCAGCCGCAAGAACTTCAGTTTCATGGGCGGATTCCTGATGGCGGGAATCCTGGTAGCCTTTCTTGCCGGCCTCGGCGCGATTTTCTTCGAACTGCCTGGCCTGTCCCTGGCCGTCTCCGCGCTGTTCGTCCTGCTCATGTCGGGACTGATCCTCTACGAGACCAGCAACATCATCCACGGCGGCGAGACCAACTACATCATGGCCACGGTGACGCTCTTCGTCTCGATCTTCAACCTCTTCACCAGCCTGCTGCACCTGCTGGGGTTCGCCAACGGCAACGACTGAGCACAGGCTTCACATGTCCCAATTGGATGAAACGAGCGGGGATTTGCCCGTAATTGGCATCGTGATGGGCTCGGATTCGGACTGGCCGGTGATGCAGGCCGCTGCCAGCGTGCTTGACGAGTTTGGCGTGTCTTACGAGGCTCGCGTCGTATCAGCCCACCGCACGCCCGCCCTGCTGTTCGACTACGCTTCGGATGCGCGCAAGCGGGGCCTCAGAGCCATCATCGCCGGCGCGGGTGGCGCCGCCCACCTGCCTGGCATGCTGGCTGCGATTACCCCGGTGCCGGTGCTGGGCGTACCCATACCCTCGAAACACCTGAAAGGCATGGATTCCCTGCTTTCCATCGTCCAGATGCCCAAGGGGATCCCTGTCGCGACCTTTGCCATCGGCGAAGCCGGCGCCGCCAACGCCGCCCTGTTTGCCGTCGCCATGCTCGCAGCCGACGGTGATGGCGAAGGCCCATTGGCCGACAAGCTCCTAGGTTTTCGCCAAAGCCAGGCCGACAAGGTGATGGCGATGCGCCTCCAGCAACCGCAATGATCCTGCCCCCAGCCACGCTCGGCCTGCTCGGCGGCGGGCAACTTGGCCGTTATTTCGTCATCGCCGCACATGAACTGGGATACCGCGTCATCGTTCTCGATCCAGACCCTGACTGTGTCGCCGGGCGTATCGCGGACGAGCATGTCGCCGCATCCTATGACGACCAGGCCGCGCTGGACCACCTGGCAAACCGCTGTGCGGCGGTGACCACGGAGTTCGAGAGCGTGCCGGCACAGGCACTGTCCTACCTGGCCCGGCACATCCCGGTTCGTCCGAGTCCGGAAGCGGTCGCAATCTGCCAAAACCGTGGCGATGAAAAAGCGTTCCTGAAATCGCGCGGTTTTCCGCATGTCCCCTATGCAAGCATCTGCGGCGAAGAGGACGCAATGAGCGCCCCAACCGATCTCTTCCCGGGAATCCTCAAGGTGGCTCGCTTCGGTTACGACGGCAAGGGGCAGGCGCGGGTCAAGGGAAAGGACGATGCGCTCTCCGCCTTCCGGCAATTCGGCGGCGAGCCCTGTGTTCTGGAGCGGGAAATATCCCTCGAATGCGAAGTGTCCCTGGTGCTGGCGCGAGACGAAGGCGGCAAGGTGGAATGCTTTCCCATGGCATTCAACCATCATCGGCAGGGCATTCTCGATCACTCGTTCATACCCGCCCGTGGCGTTACTGGCAGACTGGCGGACACTGCCAGGGGGATCGCGCATGACATCGCTGCCGGGATGGATTATGTCGGCACTCTGACTGTCGAGTTCTTTGTCGTAGAAGGCGAACTTCTTGTGAATGAATTGGCGCCCCGGCCCCATAATTCCGGCCACTACACGCTCGACGCATGCATCACGAACCAGTACGAGCAGCAGGTACGGGCGCTGTGCGGCCTGCCCCTCGGCGATGCCGGGCACCATTCCGCCGCGATGATGGTCAACCTCCTTGGCGACCTCTGGTATCCCGGCGGAGCACGCTGCGCCCGGGAGCCGGATTGGCACAAGCTGCAATCGGTTTCTCACCTCAAGCTGCATCTCTACGGCAAGCATTGCGTCCGGCCCGGGCGCAAGATGGGACATTTCACCGTGCTCGGCGAGGATTCCGAAATAGTGCGCGAAAAGGCCATGGCTGCCCGCACCGCGATAGGCATCTGCTGAACATGCTTCCGCGAGCGCTGCCGATGGAATCACTGTCTAGGAGAAACTTGTCATGAAACGAACCCTGCTCTTCCTCGGCACCAACCTGGCCATCGTGCTGGTGCTGTCCATATCCATGCGCCTGCTGGGCGTTGAGCCCTACCTCAACGAACAGGGCCTCAACTTGACGTCGCTGCTGATCTTCGCGGCGGTGATGGGCTTTGGCGGGTCCTTCATTTCTCTCGCCATCTCAAAATGGACCGCAAAAAAGGCAATGGGTGTGAAAGTCATCGAGACCCCGTCGAATTCGACTGAATTCTGGCTGGTGGAGACAGTCCGCAAGTACGCCG
Source organism: Betaproteobacteria bacterium HGW-Betaproteobacteria-14 (assembly GCA_002840845.1). GTDB lineage: Bacteria > Pseudomonadota > Gammaproteobacteria > Burkholderiales > Rhodocyclaceae > Desulfobacillus. The sequence continues at coordinate 40,048 of PHCS01000004.1, read as the reverse complement.
CGCAACTTGGCATCAAAATGCCCGAAGTCGGTATTTTCGATTCTTCCGACGTCAACGCCTTCGCCACCGGCATGAGCAAGAACAACTCGCTCATCGCCGTCTCCACAGGGTTATTGCGGCAAATGACGCGTGAAGAAGCCGAGGCTGTATTGGGCCACGAAGTGGCTCATGCCGCCAACGGCGACATGGTCACGCTCGCGCTGATCCAGGGCGTGGTCAACACTTTCGTCATGTTCCTGTCGCGCGTCATTGGCCACCTTGTGGACAAGGTCGTGTTCAAGACCGAGCGCGGCCATGGCCCCGCCTTTTTCGTCACGATGATCATCGCCGAGTTGATACTTGGCATCCTCGCCTCAATCATCGTCATGTGGTTCTCGCGCCAGCGCGAGTTCCGCGCCGACCGGGGCGGCGCCCGCCTTGCCGGACGCGGCGCCATGATCGCCGCGCTGGAGCGCCTCAGCGCACAGCATCCGGCGCCCTTGCCGGACAAGATGGCGGCTTTCGGCATTGCCGGCGGCGGCGCGGGCGGCCTCAAGCGCCTGTTCATGACCCACCCGCCGCTCGCGGAGCGCATCGCCGCGCTCAAGGCGGCGCAGTAATTCGCATGGCCGGCCGCTTATTGACATGAATTCCGCCATCAGCATCGGCGAGCCCTGGATGTGGGCCGCCTTCATCGCCTTCGTCCTGGTCATGCTGGCGCTGGACCTTTTTGTGTTTGGCGGCAAGAAAGCACACAAGGTAGGCATCAGGGAGGCGGCTGTCTGGTCGCTGGTCTGGGTCAGCCTGGCACTGCTGTTCAACGCGGGCCTGTGGTGGCATCTTCACGATACGGTGGGCAAGGAAATTGCCGACCGCAAGGCGCTGGAATTCTTCACCGGGTATCTGATCGAGAAATCGCTGTCTGTGGACAACGTGTTCATCTTCCTGCTGATTTTTTCGTCCTTCCATGTCGCCGCGGAATACCAGCGCCGCGTGCTCATTTACGGCGTGCTGGGCGCCATCGCCATGCGCGCCGTCATGATTCTGGCCGGCGCCTGGCTGGTGCGGGAGTTCTCATGGATACTGTATATCTTCGGTTTTTTCCTGGTGGTCACCGGCATGCGCATGCTGGTCATGGCGGAGAAGCAACCCGACCTGGAGAAGAACCCTCTGCTCAAGTTCGCGCGCCGGCACCTGCGCATTTCGGAAGACCATCATGGCGAGGCCTTCACCGTAACGAAAGACGGGGTGCGCTACTTCACGCCGCTGTTTCTGGTGCTGATCCTGATCGAAGCCTCCGATCTGGTTTTTGCGGTGGATTCCATTCCAGCCATATTCGCCATCACGACCGATCCCTTCATCGTCTTCACCTCCAACATCTTCGCCATTCTGGGCCTGCGGGCGCTGTACTTCCTGCTCGCCGACGTGGCAGACCGCTTCCACTTGCTGAAGTACGGACTGGCCATGGTGCTCGCCTTCATCGGGGCCAAGATGCTCATCGCGCCGTGGTATCACATGCCAGTGGCGGCTTCGCTAAGCATCGTCGCGGTGCTGATTTCGGCAAGCGTCATCGCGAGCCTGATCGCCACGCGCAAGACCTGAGCGCCCATGCCGGAAAATGATTAGGGCTGCCGCACCTTGATTGACGTCGTCGTCCTGTTTTTCCTGTTCGGCCTGGCGCAGCAGGCGCTCGTGCCGCGGCAGGCCGCGTCTCAGCGATAGCGGCGCAGGTACCAGGACTCGAAGAGGGACTTGGCGCCGTGCATCAGGCCGAGTGGCGGCAGCGCGAAGCCGCCCTCCGGCGTGCGTTTCACGAGCATGCCGGCGTCGAGACTGTCCACGACGCAGAGCAACTCGACCTTGAAGGTCTTGTTCGCCTTGCCGCCTTTCAGCTCAGCCAGCAGATTCTCCGCCGCCGCTTCCGCCTGCAGGTCGGCCATGTGTGCCTGCTTGGGCATCCAGTCCGGGCCGGGGAAGCTGCCGGCATCGCCCGCCACGTACACACGCTCGCGCCCTGCGACGCGGCACTGCGCGTCGGCCTTGATGAGCCCGCCCGGCGAGCGCGGCAGGTCGGTGGCGTCGAACCAGGCATTGCCGGTCAAGCCGGGCATGAAGACAATGAGATCGGCGGCGAATTCGCCGCCTTCCGTCTTCACCTTGTCCTTCTCGAAACCCACCAGCTTGTGGCCCAGTTGGGTGGCGATATCGCGCCGCTGCATCTCGCCGAGCAGGCGCTGCACGGCTTTCTCGCCGAGGCGGTTGCCTGGGCTTTTCATGGGATTGAAGAACGTCAGTCCGATCCGGTCGCGCCGTCCCTCGCGGCGCAACTGCGTGTCGAGGCCGAAGAGGAATTCGAAGATCGGCCCGCCGCGCATGGCCGAGGGCTCGTTGGGGTTGCCGGCAAAGCCAAGCGCGATGGTGCCGCTGTCCATCGCTTTGACCGCATCGCGCAGGCGCTCCACCGCGGCGATGCCCTCGCAGGGGGTAATGGCGTGCTCGATGCCAGGCAATTTCTTGATGAAGCGCCCGCCGCAGGCGATGACCAGGCCATCGTTGTCCACCAGCCCGGAAGAAGTCAGCACCCTGCGTCCGCCGTTTTCCATACCCGTGGCCTCGCCGGCATGGAAGCGGATCGCGTTGCGGCTGAAAAAATTCTGCAGCGGAACGCGCAAGTTCTCCGCCTTGCGCTTTCCGGAAGGCAGCCAGATCAGACTAGGGAGAAAAATCAGTTCTGGCCGGGGCCCGATGACGGTAATCTCGACCTGACGGTCAAGTTGGCGCAGCTTGCGCGCCGCCGAAAGCGCGGCGAAACCGGTGCCGATGACAGTGACGCGATTCATTGAGTCTTCTCCTGGCTGAGGCCGGCAATGTGGTCGGTCGGGCCGACGCCCGTCGTGTTGCCGTACACGCATCGATCATATCAGTGCGTCGTCTCCCAATAGGCGGCGTTGCCGTAGGTATGCTTCAAATGGTCGATGAGCAGGCGCACGCGCAACGGCAGGTACTTGCGCTGTGGAAACACCGCAAAGATCCCGGTCGGCGGCGCAGCAAAATCATCCAGGACGGAAACCAGTGCACCTCGCTGCAAATCCTCGCCGACTTCCCACATCGAACGCCACGCAAGCCCGCGTCCCGCCAGCGCCCATTCGTGAAGCACCGCACCGTCATTGCACTCAAGCAGACCAGAAACCTTGATGCTGACAATTTCATCTTTTTCGCGAAACATCCAGCCACGCTGCTGGCCAAGCGAGAGGCAGTTATGGCGCGAGAGGTCGGCCAGCGTGCGCGGCGTGCCGTGACGCGCCAGATAGTCAGGGCTGGCGACCACGGCGCGCCGGTTCTCGGCCAGCCTGATGCTGACCAGGCTGGAGTCAGACAACTCGCCAACGCGGATGGCGCAATCGATGCCTTCGTTCACCAGGTCGACCAGGCGGTCGGATAGATCGAGATTCAACGTGACTTCGGGATTGGCATCGAGGAACTGCATGATGAGCGGCGCGACATGCTTGCGGCCGAAGCCGGCCGGGGCGGACACGCGCAAATGACCCCTCGCCTTGACGCCACCCAGGGTCACCGATGCCTCCGCATCGGCCAGTTCGCGCATGATCCGTTGGCAGTCTTCCAGATAGGCGCTGCCTTCGAAGGTGAGCGTCACCCGGCGCGTCGTGCGCAGCAACAGTTTCACGCCCAGGCGGGATTCAAGGGCATTCAGTCGCCGACTCACCACGCCCGGCGCGACCCCCTCGGCGTCGGCGGCAGCTGTCAGGCTGCCCCGCGTGGCCACGGAAACGAAGGTCTCGATCTGCTTCAGGCGACCCATGATAGTTTTGTTATTTAAGCAATAATGATTTGATTTTATCGCTATTTTATTAACAAACAAACCGGGGTATCTTGATCTGATGCTACGTTTTGCTGCCAATCTGTCGATGCTGTTCACCGAGGCGCCCCTGCTCGAGCGCTTCGAGCGCGCTGCGCGTGCCGGCTTCACGGCGGTGGAAATCCAGTTTCCCTATGAGGTGCCGGTGGAGCAACTGCAACAGGCGCTGCTACGCAACAAGCTCAAGCTTGTGCTGCACAACCTGCCTGCCGGCGACTGGGTAGCAGGCGAACGCGGCATCGCCTGCCATCCGGACCGGGTCGAGGAATTCCGGAAAGGGGTGGACACCGCGCTGGCCTACGCTGCCGCGATGGGCGCCCCGCAGTTGAACTGCCTTGCTGGCATCCGTCCTGAGAATGTGCCGGCCGAATCGGCGCGCCGCGTGCTGGCCGACAACCTTCGCTACGCTGCGACGAAGCTCAAGGCCCAGGGACTGAAACTGCTCGTCGAGCCGGTCAACACGAAGGACATGCCGGGATTTTTCCTCAGCGGCACACAGCAGGCGCTTGACCTGATAGACGAGGTGGGAGCAGACAACCTCTTCCTGCAGTACGACGCGTATCATGCGCAGCGCATGGAGGGCGACTTGGCGAATACGCTCACCACCCACCTCGACCGCATCGCCCACATCCAGATCGCCGACAACCCGGGCCGCCACGAGCCGGGCACGGGCGAGATCGATTACCCCTTCCTCTTCGCACACCTCGACCGCATCGGCTATAAAGGATGGATCGGCTGCGAATACAAACCCGCAGCCGCCACCGAAGCCGGGCTTGGCTGGATCGCACCCTGGCTGGAGAGCAAGCAATGACCCACCCCATTCGTGCCATCGCCTTCGACGCCTACGGCACACTGTTCGACGTGTATTCCGTCGGCGCGCTGGCCGAGCAGCTTTTTCCCGGCAAGGGCGCGGAACTGGCCGCGCAGTGGCGCGACACGCAGATCGGCTACACGCGCGTTCGCACCCTGTCGGACCGCTACATCCCTTTCTGGGAGCTGACGCAGGACGCGCTGGTTTTCTCCGCGCGCAAGCTCGGCCTCGACCTCACCGATGACGCGCGCAAGCGCCTGATGAGCCAGTACGCCTGCCTCTCCGCCTTCCCGGAGAACCTGGGGGCGCTGAAGGAACTGAAAAAAATGGGCGTACAGCTTGCCATCCTGTCCAACGGCACGCCAGACATGCTCGACATCGCCGTCAAAAGCGCCGGCATGAGTGGCCTCTTCGACCACCTGTTGTCGGTCGAATCGGTCAAGAAGTACAAGACCGCGCCCGAGGCCTACCAGCTCGGGCCGGACGCCTTCAAACTCCCCACGAGGGAGATTCTCTTCGTGTCGTCGAACTGCTGGGACGCCCTCGGCGCCACCTGGTTCGGCTACACGACCTTCTGGATCAATCGCAGCGGCCAGCCCCTCGAGGAACTCGGCGTGACACCCACCGCCCAAGGCCGGCTGCTGACCGATGTGGTCGATCTCGTTAAAAAATCACTCAAGGAGTCATCATGAGCCTCAAGCTGCCCGCCGGCGTGCAGATCAACGCGCCGATCCACCCCCGTTTTGAAGAAATCCTCACGCCCGAGGCGCTGGCCTTCGTCGCCAAGCTGCACCGCGCCTTCGCGTCGCGCCGCAAGGAACTGCTTGCCAAGCGCGTCGAGCGCCAGGCGCGCATAGACGCCGGCGAGATGCCGGACTTCCTGCCGGAAACGAAACACATCCGCGAGGGGGACTGGAAGGTCGCGCCGCTGCCCAAGGCGCTGGAATGCCGCCGCGTCGAGATCACCGGCCCGGTGGAGGCGAAAATGATCATCAACGCCTTCAACTCGGGCGCCGATTCCTACATGACCGACTTCGAGGATTCCAACAGCCCGAACTGGTTCAACCAGGTGCAGGGCCAGGTGAATCTTTTCGACGCCGTGCGCCGCAGGCTGACTTTCACCAACGAGGCCGGCAAGGTCTACAAGCTCAACGACAAGATCGCCGTGATGCAGATCCGCCCGCGCGGCTGGCACCTCGACGAGAAGCACATGCTGGTCGACGGCCAGCGCGTCTCCGGCGGCATCTTCGACTTCGGCCTGGTGTTCTTCCACAACGCCAAGGAGCAGGTGGCGCGCGGCGCCGGCCCCTTCTACTACCTGCCGAAGATGGAATCGCACCTCGAGGCGCGCCTGTGGAACGATATCTTCTGCATGGCGCAGGACGAGATCGGCATGCCGCGCGGCACCATCAAGGCCACCGTGCTGGTGGAGACCGTCCTCGCCACCTTCGAGCTGGAAGAGATCCTCTACGAACTGCGCGAGCATTCCGCCGGCCTCAACGCCGGGCGCTGGGACTACATCTTCTCCTGCATCAAGAAATTCAAGAACAACAAGGATTTCTGCCTGGCCAACCGCGGCGCCATCACCATGGAAGTGCCCTTCATGCGCAGCTATGCGCTGGCGCTGGTGAAGGCCTGCCACAAGCGCGGCGCGCCGGCCATCGGCGGCATGAGCGCGCTGATCCCGATCAAGGGCGATCCCGTGGCCAACGAGAAGGCGCTGGCCGGCATCCGCCACGACAAGACGCGCGACGCCAACGACGGCTACGACGGCGGCTGGGTGGCCCACCCGGGACTCGTCTCCATCGCCATGGAGGAATTCGTCAAGGTGCTGGGCGACCGCCCCAACCAGTGGGACAAGCAGCGCACCGACACCTATGGCCCGAAGGACTGGCTCAACTTCCAGCCCGAGCAGCCCATCACCGAAACCGGCGTGCGCAACAACGTCAACGTCGGCATCCATTACCTCGGCTCCTGGCTCGCCGGCAACGGCTGCGTGCCCATCCACAACCTGATGGAGGACGCCGCCACCGCCGAGATCTCGCGCTCGCAGATCTGGCAGTGGGTGGTCAGCCCGAAAGGAAAACTGGACGACGGCCGCAAGGTCACCGCCGAAATGGTGAAGGGCTTCATCGTCGAGGAGCTCGCCAAGGTCAAGGCCACCGTCTCCGCCGCCGGCGAAAAGACGGAGACCTACGACCAGGCCGCCGGCATCTTCGAGAAAATGAGCCTGTCACCCGACTATCCGGAGTTCCTCACGCTTCCTCTCTACGAGGCCATGGAATAAAAAGGCAGTCTCTATAGCACGGCGACAACAACGGCGCCGGGGGAACCCGGCGCCGTTTTTCTTCTGCCTTCCGGAAATGGGGTAATCGCTCCGAAACAATGGGGCAAAATGCTTGCAATTACCCCATTTACCGCCTACCATTACCCCATTCCTTTTTCATGCCAACGGCCTGAAATGCACTCCCTCGAACCGGACTATCTGGATCGCCTGCGCTTCGACGCAACCCAACTTGCCACGCTCCGAGCCATTGGCGAGTGTCGTGGCAAACAAGTGCTCTACACCCGGCAAGTCCCCGAGTTGCTGAGGGCCCTGCGGCAGACCGCCTCGATCGAATCCGCCGAATCGTCGAACCGCCTGGAAGGCATCACCGTTTCCGCCTCGCGGCTGAAGCCGCTCGTTCTCAAGAACCAGGCGCCCAAGGACCGTTCCGAACAGGAACTTGCCGGCTACCGCGACGCGCTGGCCCTGATACACGAATCTGGGCCGGACATGCCCTTCAGCGCCAACGTGATCCTGCAAATCCATAGCCTCATGTACCGATTCATGCCGCGCCCCGGCGGAAGCTGGAAGCAGACCGACAACGACATTGTCGAGCGCCATCCCGACGGCAGCACCCGGGTGCGCTTCCGGCCGACGCCCGCCCATCTCACCCCAATGCAGGTGGACGCCCTCGTGCAACGCTACCGCGAGGCCGCAGAATGGGGCAACCACGACCCGCTGGTGCTGGTGCCGCTGGCCATACTCGATTTTCTGTGCATCCACCCGTTCCACGACGGCAACGGCCGCACCGGCCGGCTGCTGACGCTTATGCTGCTTTATCACCACGGCTATGAAGTCGGGCGCTACATCAGCCTGGAGCGCGTGATCGAAGAGAGCAAGGAAAGCTACTACGAAGCCCTGGAAAAAAGTTCGGCCCGCTGGCACCAGGGCAAGCACAACATCAAGCCCTGGCTGGATTACTTCTGGGGCGTGCTGCTCGCCGCCTACCGCGAATTCGAGCAGCGCGTCGCCGATGCCCCGAAAGGTCCGGGCAGCAAGAGCAACAGCGTGCGCGCCGCCGTGCAGGCCCAGAAGCAGCCCTTCTCGATCTCCGAAATCGTGGCCGCCTGCCCCGGCATCAGCCGCGACACGGTGCGCGTGGTGCTGCGGCAGATGAAGGATGAAGACCTGATCGCGCCGACCGGCAAGGGCCGGGGGGCAAAATGGATCAATCTCGACAAACAGCATCCACAAAAAGCCAGGAAGACGAGGGGCGAAAAATGACCATCACTATCGCCAAGCTGCTGAAGGACAGCGCCTACAAACTCGGCCAGTTCAAGCCGGAGCAGATCAAGGCGCTGGAATCGTCCATAACCATCAAAGAGAACGGCAAGAAGGCTGCCTACGGCCGAACGATACGGAATAGCCGCACAGCAAAAGTCAGTACCCGCAGGGCGGCGAATACGCGACGGACCGGCGGGGCGGACACCCCAGCAGCGCCCCTAGGTGCTTATCCGGAGAAACCAACATGCTCGGCGCCCTCACACTGTTGCTCGTCTTTCAGCTGATCGGCGAAGTCCTCGCCCAGTTGTTTGCGTTGCCGATTCCGGGGCCGGTGATCGGCATGGCGCTGCTGTTCGCCGCGCTGGCGCTGCGCGGCGGGCCGTCGCCGGAACTGCGCGACACGGCGCAGAACCTGCTGCAGCACCTGTCGCTGCTGTTCGTGCCGGCCGGCGTCGGCATCATGCTGCACTTCGGCCGCATCGGCGACGAGTGGCTGCCGTTGATGGCCTCGCTCATCGGCAGCACATTGCTGACCATCGCAGTCACCGCGCTCGTCCTGCGCGCCTTGTCGCGGCGCGCAGGCGGGCAAGGAGAGTAGCGCCATGCCCGCTCCCGCACAGATCGCCGAAATCTGGGTCTACCTGTCCGCCTCGCCGTTGCTGGGACTGACCGTCACGCTGCTCGCCTATCAGGGCGCCTTCTGGCTCTACCGGCGCGCCGGCTTCCATCCGCTGGCCAACCCGGTGCTGCTCGCCGTGGCCGCGCTGGTGCTGCTGCTCCATCTCACCGGCACGCCCTACCCGATCTATTTCGACGGCGCACAATTCGTGCACTTCCTGCTCGGCCCGGCCACCGTGGCATTGGCCATTCCGCTCTACGCGCAACTGCCGCAGCTGCGTGCCATGGCCGTGCCGCTGCTGGCAGCGTTGGCGATCGGTTCCATCACGGCCATGCTCAGTGCCGTCTTCATCGGCAAGCTGTTCGGCGCGAGCGAGGCTTCGCTGCTTTCGCTGGCACCCAAATCGGTCACGACGCCCATCGCCATGGGCATCGCCGAACGCATCGGTGGCCTGCCCTCGCTGACGGCCGTGCTCGTCATCGCCACCGGCATCCTCGGCGCCGTCTCGGCGAAATACGTCTACCAGGCGCTCGGCATCTCCGACCATGCCGTGCGCGGCTTCGCCATCGGTGTCGCCTCGCACGGCATCGGCACCGCCCGCGCCTTCCAGGTGAGCGAGCAGGCCGGCGCCTTCTCGGGATTGGCGATGGGACTGAACGCACTCATGACAGCCTTGCTGGTGCCGCTGTTCATGCCTTTCCTCATTCGCTGGATCCAATAATCATGGCCCTCAAGGCAACCATCTTCAAGGCGGACCTGCAGATCGCGGACATGGACCGCAACTACTACCAGAACCATGCCCTCACGCTCGCGCGCCATCCGTCCGAAACGGACGAGCGCATGATGGTGCGCCTGCTCGCCTTCGCCCTCTTCGCAGAAGAACGGCTGGAATTCGGGCGCGGCCTATCTGCCGACGACGAACCCGCGCTCTGGCGCAAAGACCTCACCGGCGCCATTGAACAGTGGATCGAAGTCGGCCTGCCCGATGAGCGCGACATCCGTAGGGCCTGCGGCAGGGCGAATCGCGTCGTGGTGCTGAGTTACGGCGGACGCGGCGCCGAGATCTGGTGGAACACGAATCGCGACAAGTTGGAGCGGCAGCGCAACCTCACCGTGATAAACCTGCCGCCGGCATCCACACAAGACAGCGCCGCACTGGTCAGCCGCAGCATGAGTCTGCAATGCACCGTCCAGGACGGCCAGGCCTGGCTGACCGACGGTGAGCGAACGGTGCACATCGAACCGGCAGTACTGCAGGGGATTCGCTAGAATTTGACGATGCGCAACCGCATCAAGCAACTCAACGTCACCTTCATGGCGGCGGAGGATCGCATCCTGCTGCGGCTCAACACCACCGACAAGGAAGAATTCCGCATCTGGATGACGCGTCGCATCGTGCGCAAGCTGGCCCGTGAGCTGAGCGGCGCCGAACGCAGGCTGCTCGGCCTGGAGAGTCCAGAAAGCGGGCATATCGCACCCGGCGCCCGCGCCATCCAGGAATTTCAGCGCGAAGCGCGAATGGCGAGTGTCGATTTCGGCGAACGCTTCGAGGAGGGTGCCGCAGGATTTCCGTTCGGCACCGACGCCGTGCTGGCATCCGACTGCAATGTTGAGTTACAGGGAGAGAATGCGTCCGTGTCGCTGGCGCTCAACAACGAGCGCACCCTCAACTTCATGATCGACGTGCGCGGCATCCACGGCACACTGGCGATGCTGCAGAAGGCGGTTGCCCATAGCGACTGGGACCTCGATCAGGAACTGAGCAGCGCGGCACCGCCCGCTGGTGGGCAGGCCGGATTGCACTGATAGTCAGACGCAGCCGGTCGGCTTCGGCATGCCTGCGTAGCGCGCACCCTGCTTGGCCGGCCCATAGGGGAAGAGGTCGAACAGGCGCCGCTTGTCCGACCACTCCTCGCCCAGTTCTTCCTTGAGCAGTTTCTGCATGATGCGCAGGTTCGGCGCCGTGCCGTTCTCCTGGTAGTAGCCGCGGATCCAGTTGAGCAGCTTCCAGTGGTCTTCCGTGAGCTGCAGATTGTCCTGCTGCGCCAGATGGCTGGCGATGTCCTCGGACCAGTCGTCGAGCTGGGCCAGATAGCCTTCCGCGTCGGTTTCGATCTCTTTGCCGTTGATGACGATCATGATGTGTTCTCTCTGTTGGGGTTGGGGGCATTATTTATATTTAATAGTTGACATTATTAGTCGGGAATTATTCAATGTCAAATGAACTTCCTGATACCCCCATCAAAGCGGAGAACCGACATGAGCCAACCCGACATTCCCCAGAAAGCCCCTTATGCAGTTGATGTGGAGGCTGGGAAAAAATACTTTTGGTGTGCCTGCGGCAGAAGCAAAAGCCAGCCTTTCTGCGACGGCTCGCACAAGGGCACGGACTTTACGCCGGTGGAATACAAGGCAGAGAAGTCGGAAAAGGTGTGGTTCTGCGGCTGCAAGCACACGGCGAACAGGCCGCTGTGCGACGGCACGCACCAGAAGCTCTAGCCTGCGATCTCTGGCAGCAGGTAATTGCGCCAGAGCGAGTGCTCGAACTTCGGCTTGAAAAAACCGAAGTGACCGATGCGTTTTTCGCCGATCTCCTTCGGCGCGATGCGCTTCATGGTGCGGCGCGCATTGGCGTACTGGCCGTGGATCGACTCGGTGTTGCGCAGCGACATGAATTCATCGTCGGTGAAGGACAGCGAGACGATCGGCGTTCGCACGGCGGCATACAGCGCGCGTGCCGCCTCGCCCTCGACGCCAACGGCGTATTCCGGATTCAGGCACCAGCGCCGCCACTGCTCCATCACTCCGCGCGGCAGGTCGCCCACCTTGCGCAGGCGCCTGCCGGGAAAGTAGCCGAACAGCCGCACGGAGAGCGGCGCCACGACGAACCACAGCCACCAGGAAGTCCGGCGCAGAGACGCGGTGTTCTCGCGCCAGTAGCCGCTGCCCGTGGCGACCGTGATCACCCGCGTGACGCGCTCGCGATTCGGCACGAAGGGCAGGATCTGCCCGCCCAGGCTGTGGCCGACCCAGTGCAGCGGCATGTCGGGAACCTTCGCTGCAAGCGCCTCGACCATCGCCGCGCAGTCCAGCCGCGCCCAGTCGAGAATGTCCGTCGACACCTTGCGCAAGCTGCCGTGGCGCGACTGGCCGATGCCGCGGTAGTCGAAAGTCGCTACCAGGAAGCCCTGCGCGGCCAGCCACTGCGCAAATGGCGCGTAATAAGCCTGCGTCACGCCCATTGCCGGGACGACCAGCGCCGCAGCCCTGGGCTCACCAGCCGGCGCAAAAAATCGGGCAACGACATGCTGATGCTCGCCGACCTTTACCACCTCGCGCTCAAACCCGCTCAAGGCATTCTCCCGTCAATGGCGCGGAGAAATTCGGAGCGAAGCTGATCCGACGAGTCGAATTTCCCGGTAAAGGCCTGCGTGACCACGCGCTCGTCGCCTCGGCGGTCTTCGCCCAGCAAGAGACACAACTGCTCCGCTTCGACGACGCAGGCGCCGCCTGCGGCCTTGCCATGCGTCACCAACGCCTCGGCGATGTCGCGCGTCATCCACTCCTGGTAGGTAAAGCGGTGACCGATGGCGTCCACCATGCGAGCTATTCGGCCGAAGCCGTGAAGTCGCCCGCCCGGCAGGTAGGCGACATGGGCCACGCCGCGAAAGGGCACCAGATGATGCGGGCAAACACCGTGCACGGCGATGCCACGCACTACCACCATGTCGTTGCGGATGTCCTCGAAGCCTTCGCCCAGCGCCTCGGCCGGATCCAGGTCGTAGCCGCCGAGCAGGCGCTTCTGCCACAAGGTGCGCACCCGTTCCGCCGTGCGGCCCATGTGTTTCATGTCCGGCGCAATGCCGCAGGCGGAAAGCAGATCGCTTACAGCCTGCTCGAAGGCGACGGGGTCGAAGGCATTCTGGCGCGTGATGCCGATGCCGGAGCAAGAGGACACAGCGTGATCGGGATGGTCATGCATGTCGGCGACCCGTCGAATGTTGAAGTTGAAATCATACACGGCGGCGTTTTCCGTGTAGAGGCCGCCAAATACATCGCCTTATGACTTAAGTCAAAATATGAGTGGCTGCCTGTGACATTATGCCGCGACCGGCACTTGGAAATGCCGACAATGACGACTCAAGAAAAAGAAGAAGGTGATGAATGAAAAATAGAAATGACTATGATGCTAAAGAACCACGTGAAGATCGGCTCAGCCATCCTCAATCGGGATTATTTCTGGTCGATGGCCTGCGACAAATGCAAGGCGTTGCCTGAAGTTCATTTTCGCCCTACCGAAGCAAGTCCCACGCAGCAACTCCACGCGAAAAGGCCCGATGGCACCGGCAGCCATGTTTTCGACCAGCTCAGTCCGGGCCTGTACTGCCTGAAGAATTTCTGCGGCGGCGGCTTCCGCTTCGACGCCAAAGTCAGCGTTACCGATAGCGCCATCGCCATCCTTCATCTTCAGGGAACAGCGGAAGTCTGAAATCCCCGGTACCGTCGCCGTTCATCGTAACGAAATCACCAGCGGCGGAAGCTCGACACCGATAACGATCGCCGGCGAGGCATAGTAGGGCCTTCGCTCGTAAATTACCCGCGGAGGGTGATGAATGACCACGCGCTCACGTGCTACTTCATGGTGACGATGGAAATGGTGCGTACGCTTGTCATGCCCCCAGCCGTGACCGCGGTGCCCATCGTTTCTGCCGCGATCGTGCGCAAGCGCCCCCGTTGAAGCTGCCAATGCCATCACGCCAAAGGCTGCGGCTAGTGCAATGCGGACCCTGCCTTTCATCTGTATCTCCTTCCGTTGATCAAGTATGCGCCACCATGCTAGCGGGACGCTGCAGCCTGCGCTGTAAGCAAATGCAATAGAATGTAACGCCCCTTCTCAAGGATCCGCCTGCCATACAGAAAGTACGGATCGAACCCATGCCGAAGCCCTCCCATCTCCACCCCGCCGATCTGCACGGCTTCAGCCGGATGACGGTCGACGCTGTCGCGGGGCTGACGGACCTTGTCGAGGCGATGCATCACAACATTGCCAGCACGCCGACGCCGCTCGGCAAGCCGCCGGCTGGCCGCACGCGCGGCATCACCGGCCTCGTTTACAGCAGCATTCGCGGCGTAACGCGATTGGTGGGCGGCGGGCTCGACATGGTGCTTGGACGACTGGTGCCGCTGTTCGGCGAAGGGAAATCTTCCCCCGAGCGCGAGGCGGTGCTGGCAGCGCTGAATGGCGTTCTGGGCGATTACCTGGAAGCCAGCGGAAATCCGCTGGCCATCCGCATGAGCCTGCGTCGCAAAGGGAGTGCGCTGCAACTCGACAAGAATGCACTGGCAGCCGCCATCCCGAACGCAGGCGGCAGGCTGCTGATTCTGGCACATGGCCTGTGCATGAATGACCTGCAGTGGAAACGGCAAGGGCACGACCATGGCGCCGCGCTGGCGCGCGACCTCGGCTACACGCCCGTATATCTGCACTACAACAGCGGCCGCCACATTTCCACCAATGGGCGTGAGTTCTCGGGCCTGCTCGATGCATTGCTCAGCGCCTGGCCGGCCCCTGTGGATGAACTGACGATAATCGGCCACAGCATGGGCGGCCTGCTGGCACGCAGCGCTTGGCATTACGGCATGGCAGAGGGCCGCGCCTGGCCGCTGAAGTTGAAGGACCTGGTGTTCCTGGGCACGCCGCACCACGGCGCACCCATGGAGCGCGGCGGCAACTGGATCGACATCGCGCTGGGACTCAGTCCCTACACCGCGCCGTTGTCGCGGCTGGGCAAGATCCGCAGCGCCGGCATCACGGACCTGCGCCACGGCTACCTGCTCGACGAGGACTGGCGCGGCCGCGACCGTTTTGCACGGTCACCCAGCCATCACAAAACGCTGCCGCTGCCTGAAAACGTGCAGTGCTTCGCGCTTGCCGCCACCACGGGCAAGCAGACGGGCGATCTCAAGGACAGACTGATCGGCGACGGACTGGTGCCGTTGGCAAGCGCGCTGGGCAGGCATGCGAAACGCAGCCGCAACCTGGCATTCCCCGAAAGCCGACAGTGGATCGCCTGCGAGACTGGCCACCTCGACCTGCTCGATCGGCCCGAAGTGTATGCACGCCTGAAAGGGTGGCTGGCTGGCAGCGACTAGCCGACGTGCCCGTGGTCAGCGTGCCGGACGCAGGCCGCCTTCCCGCATCAGCGCCTCGATCCGCTCTGCCAGCTGTTTCGCCGGTGTCGCATAGGCGAAGCGGATGACGGCCCGCCCGTCGGGCCCGAGAAGAATCATGCCGGCAGAATGATCCACGGTATAGCTCCCGGGCGGGGCGGCGGGATCGCGCACCTTCTCGTAGCGCACCTTGAATTCACTGGCGGCGCGGCGGGTCAGTTCCTCCGAACCGCGCAAGCCGAGAATGCGCGGATCGAATGCCGACGTGTATTCGCGCAGCACCTGCGCACTATCGCGCTCGGGATCGACGGTAATGAAGATCGCCTGCAATTGCGCGGCCTTGTCGCCCAGTGCTTTGAGTACATCCTTCATCTCCAGCAGAGTGGTCGGGCAGACATCCGGACAGGAAGTGTAGCCGAAGGAAATCAACTGGAAGCGGCCGAGAAAGTCCTCGTTCGTCACTGCCCGACCATTCGGATCCTGCATCAGATAGCGCGGTACGATGGCATTCGGTTCGCTTTCCGCAGGACTATGTCCTTGAGGAATCTGTCCGGGGACGGGCAGGGCCGCCTTGAGGCGCTGCGTGACGGCATCGAGCCTGGCTGCCAGCGCGGTGCGCTCCGCGCAGGGGGTCCCGCGGCCGTGCGCGGCAAAGGCCTCCTGCGTTCCCGCCTCGAAGGCCTCGCCGTATTCGCGCGTCTTCGGCGCATGGTTGAGCATGAGGATTTTCACCCAGGCGGCAGTTTCCTTGTTGCCGCAGGCAAGCGCCTGGCCGTTGAGCAGTCCCAGATCGCGCACAGCGGAAAGGCCATCTTCCTTGGCAGCATGCGCAGTCGCGGGCAGACCCAGGCAGCAGATCAGCAGCACTGCATAGTTCATCTTCGATGCGCGCATGTCAGCCTTTCAGCGGCTTGTAGCGGAGGCGCTTCGGCTTGGCGCCCTCCTCGCCCAGTCGCTTGACCTTGTCGGCCTCGTACTCGTGGTAATTGCCGTTGAAGAAGGTCCACTGCGATTCGCCCTCGCAGGCCAGGATGTGGGTGGCGATGCGGTCGAGAAACCAGCGGTCGTGGGAGATCACCAGCACGCAGCCGGCGAATTCGAGCAGGGCATCCTCGAGCGCGCGCAGGGTCTCCACGTCGAGGTCGTTGGACGGCTCGTCGAGAAGCAGCACGTTGCCGCCTTCGATCAGCGTCTTGGCCAGGTGCAGGCGGCCGCGCTCGCCGCCGGAGAGGTTGCCGACGATCTTCTGCTGGTCGGCGCCCTTGAAGTTGAAGCGGCCGATGTAGGCACGCGAGGGGGTCTCGTACTTGCCGACCGTAAGGATGTCGGCACCGCCTGATATGGCTTCCCACACGCTCTTGTCGTTGGGCAGCGCCTCGCGCGACTGCTCCACGGACACCATCTTGACGGTCGGGCCGGTGACGATCTCGCCGGCATCCGGTTGTTCCTTGCCGGTCATCATGCGGAAAAGGGTGGACTTGCCGGCGCCGTTGGGGCCGATGATGCCGACGATGGCGCCGGGCGGAATCTGGAAGCTCAGGTTGTCGATGAGCAGGCGCTCTCCGTAGCCTTTGGAGACGCCCTTGAACTCGATGACCTTGTCACCGAGGCGCTCGGCCACCGGGATGAAGATTTCCTGCGTCTCATTGCGCTTCTGGTATTCCTGGCTCGACAGCTCGTCGAAGCGCGCAAGTCTCGCCTTGCTCTTCGCCTGCCGCCCCTTCGGGTTCTGCCGCACCCATTCGAGTTCTTTCTTGATGGCCTTCTGGCGGGCGGACTCGCTCGCCTCCTCCTGCTTGAGCCGCCCCTCCTTCTGCTCCAGCCATGAGCTGTAGTTGCCTTTCCAGGGGATGCCCTGGCCACGGTCGAGTTCGAGGATCCACTCGGCGGCATTGTCGAGGAAGTAGCGGTCGTGGGTCACCGCCACCACGGTGCCGGGGAAGCGCGTGAGGAACTGCTCCAACCAGTCAACAGACTCGGCATCAAGATGGTTGGTCGGCTCGTCGAGCAGCAGCATGTCGGGCTTGGACAGCAGCAGGCGGCACAGCGCGACGCGGCGCTTCTCCCCCCCGGAAAGGTTGGCGATCTTCGCCTCCCAGGGCGGAAGGCGCAAGGCATCGGCGGCGACTTCCAGTTGCTGGTCGGCCGTATGGCCATCGGAAGCGGCGATGATCGCTTCCAGGCGCGCCTGCTCGGCCGCCAGGGCATCGAAATCGGCGTCCGGCTCGGCGTAGGCAGCATAGACGGCATCCAGTTTCTGCTGCGCCTCGAATACCTCGCCAAGCCCCTCTTCCACCGCCTGACGGACGGTCTGTTCCGGGTCGAGCTGCGGTTCCTGCGGCAGGTAGCCGATGGAGAGGTTCGGCATCGGCGTGGCTTCGCCCTCGATATCCTTGTCCACGCCTGCCATGATCTTGAGCAAAGTGGATTTGCCCGATCCGTTCAGGCCCAGCACGCCGATCTTGGCGCCGGGGAAGAAGCTGAGGGAGATGTCCTTGAGGATGTGGCGCTTGGGCGGAACGATCTTGCCCACGCGGTTCATGGTGAATACGTATTGAGCCATGCTCGAGGTGCCTGACGGAAGAAAAGGAGAATTTTAACGGAGCGCGGGCACTCAGGAGGACTCAATCGTCAACAATATCTGGCCCTCCGCCACGGGATCGCCCTCGGCAACGCATACCTCGATCACCCGGCCGGCATGCGGGCTGGGGATATCCAGTGATACCTTGCCGGTTTCCAATGTGAGAATTGCGTCATCGAAGCCGATTGGGTCGCCAGGCTTGACCAGAACCTCGAGAATGACCACGTCGCCACTTGCGCAGGATCCGCATGTTTCCCAGCAATCCGGATACTTGGGCATGCGGACTTCATGCAACTTGCTCATGAGATAAAGAAAACGGCCTTAGATCGGGATGATAGGATAAGGCTCAAATATGTTCCGTGATTGGGTCAATAAGAAAATTAATTGCTACATGAGGGAATATCCATTAGATTTGCATGGACAAAATAAGCTTCCCGGCGCAATTAGTACGCGGAAGCGGGAACAGCATTCACCAAGCATCATTCACCATCAAAGGAGGAAGCCGATGAAGCATTCGAAAATCGCGTTAGCCGTCGCATTGCTGGGCCTTTCCAGCGCGGCGCTGGCGGATGGGCATGTCCTAGGCCGCAATATGGCCTCGGCCTGCGCCAGCTGCCACGGCACCAACGGACACAGCGTCGGCGGCATGGATCCGCTCGCCGGCATGCCCAAGGACGAGATGCTCCGCAAGGTCAGGGACTTCCGCTCCGGCGCCAAGCCCGCGACCGTCATGCAACAGCTGTCGAAGGGCTACACCGACGAGCAGATCGAGATGATCGCGAATTACTACGCGGCGCAGAAATAAGGGGGAGAACATGACACTAAACAGACGCGATTTCATCAAGGCAGCAGGCGCGACAGTTGCCATGGGTTCCCTTTATGGCTGCGCTGGCGGCGCCAAGGGCTCGGGCAACGTCGTGGTCATCGGCGGCGGCTACGGCGGCGCCACCGTTGCCAAGTACATTCGCATGTGGTCGGACGGCGGCATCAACGTCACACTGGTCGAGCCGAACCCCGCCTTCGTTTCCTGCCCGATTTCCAATCTGGTGCTGGCCGGTGAAAAGACCATCAACGACATCACCACCAGCTATGATGGCCTGAAGAAGCATGGCGTACGCGTCATCCATGATACGGCCACTGCTGTGGATCCGGTCAAGCGCACGGTCACACTATCCAAGAACGGCGCCCTCAGTTACGACCGTCTGGTGGTTTCCCCAGGCATCGATTTCATCTGGGAGAGCGTCCCCGGCCTCACGCCGGCCATCTCCGACTCGAAGATATTCCATTCTTGGAAGGCTGGCCCGCAGACCGTTGCCTTGAGAAAGCAGCTTGAGTCAATGCCCGACGGCGGCATATACGCCCTCTGCATCCCGAAGGCGCCCTACCGCTGCCCGCCGGGACCCTATGAGCGCGCTTCCATGATTGCCAACTACTTCAAGGCCCACAAGCCGAAATCGAAGGTGCTGGTTCTGGATGCCAACGCCGACGTCACCTCGAAGGGACCGCTCTTCAAGAAGGCCTGGGGCGATCTGTACAGCGGCATGCTCGAGTACCGTGGCAACCACAGCATCACCAAGCTGGATGTCGCCAGCCAGACCGTCGAGTTCGAGTTCGGCGACAAGGTCAAGGCCGACGTGCTCAACATCGTTCCGGCCCAAAAAGCCGGCATGATCGCGAACGCCGCCGGGCTTACCAACGTAGGCGGCCGCTGGTGCGGCGTCGACTGGAAGACACTGGAATCCACCGCACACAAGAACATTCATGTGCTCGGCGATTCCACTGCCTCCTCACCCGGCATGCCAAAGTCGGGCCATATGGCGACACAGCATTCCAAGGTGGCTGCGGCCGCCATCGTGAACCTGATGAGCGGCCAAGCCGCACCGGATCCGATGGTCATCGCCAACACCTGTTACAGCTTCGTCTCCTCGAAGGAAGTCGTCCACGTCGCCCACCCGTATGTCTTCAACGGCAAGGAGTTCGCGGTCCCGAAGGGCGCCGGCGGCGTCTCGCCTTCGCGCAACGAGTTGGAAGCGAAGTACGCTTTGGCCTGGGCCAAGAACATCTGGGCCGACGCGCTGCTTTAATTCGATTGTGATTGAGAAGTAGAATGAGGCGGCACCCCATGCGGGGTGCCGCCTTTTTTCAGCCCGACGCAGAGCGGGCGTGCATTTGGAGGAAGACACATGAAATCGCGCATCCTGCTGGCGGCCCTGCTATTGCTCACACTCTTTGTTTGGCGCCCGGCAATGGCTCAGGAGCGCGCCTACATCCTGGGGGTCATCAGTTACGGCGACAGCGCGCAGATGATCGCCACCGAGTACGATGGCCTTACCACCTATCTGTCCAGGGTGCTCAAGCGCCCGGTGAGGATCGAAGGCGCACGCAATTTCGATATTTTCGCGCAACGCGCCAAGGCAAAGCGCTACCACATGATTTTCGTGGCGCCTTCTGCGGTTCTCGATGCGAACCGGGCTGCCGGCTACCTTCCGGTAGCGAAGATCCCGGGACTGCTCTCGGTTTCCTTCATGGCGCCCGGCCGCACCAATATCGCTTTTCCGGAAGACATGAAGGGAAAGCGTATCGGCTTCACCGGCAAGGATGCCATGATCACCAAGTTGGCTTTCACGGAACTGCAAGCATTGGGCATCAAGGAACCGGAGAAGTATTTCAGCAGCATCGCCTATTACAACGACGTCGACGGCGTGCTGGCGGGCATGCAGATGAACCTGATCGATATCGGCGTGGCCAACTCGGGGCTCTTCAACGTGTGGACCAACAAGGGCGAGAACATGAATCTGATCCACGCCGGCAAGGGAGTCCCGCATCTTACCTTCGGCGTGCGCGGCGATCTGCCGGAATCCCTGCGGCGCACCATCACGGATGCGATGCTCAAGTCCAATCAGGACAAGGACGCCCAGGAATTCCTTCGCTTCAGCAACTTCCCCGGCTTCGAACCGGCCAAGCTTGCCGATTACGACGATCTGGCGAAGACCCTGGGCATCAAGTAAGGCGCGCGCTACAACTTTCCGCTGATATAGACGGACACCGCGCGCATCTCCAGTTCGGTGAGCTTGGACGCGATAGCGTGCATGACGGCATTGTCGTTGGTGCGCTCGCGCTTGTTGAAATCCTTCAATTGCCCTTCAAGGTAAGCCGCGTGCTGGCCGGCAATGCGCGGCAGCCGTGCCGTGCCGTCCCCGGTCGGGCCATGACAACTGCTGCAGGCGGCCACGCCCGAATAGGAATTTCCCTTGTGGTAGATGTAACGGCCGACGGCAGCCAAGTCCTGGTCGCCCACACTATAGGCTTTCGGCTTTTTCCCGCCAAAGAAGGCGCCAAGCGCCTTCATTTCGTCATCGGTCAATTCGGCGGCCTGATCGTTCATGGTGCCCTTGCGGCGACCGCTCTTGAAATCGGCCAACTGCTTGGCGATGTACTCGGGATGCTGGCCTGACAGGCGCGGGAAGATCGGGCTCGCGCTTTCGCCCTCGGCCCCATGGCAAAGCGAGCAGCGACCGTTGACGATTTCCTGGGCGCGCTTCATTAGCGGATCCTGCTGAGCGGGTGCAGCTTTCTGGGCCAAGGCAGGCGATGGGGCGGCTATCAGTCCGACAGCAGCGGCCAAGGTGGCAAAAACAAGCTTGTTCACGACGGTCTCCGGAATTAATTTAGATCTCAAAATCCTATCAGAGCACGACAACACCGTCGATAGAACTCCGTTAGCCCGGCATAAGGGCGCCTGTGTCAATGCTTCCCCGTGCTGCCGAACCCGCCCGCGCCGCGACTTGATTCCTCGAATGTATCGACGATATTGAAAGCCACCTGCAATACGGGCACGACGATCATCTGCGCCAGACGATCCATCGGGTTGATGGTGAAGGTCTCCCGGCCGCGATTCCAGGTTGATACGAAAATTTCGCCCTGGTAATCCGAGTCGATCAGGCCAGTCAGATTGCCCAGCACGATGCCGTGCTTGTGGCCGAGTCCCGAGCGCGGCAGGATCAGCGCCGCCAGCCCCGGATCGGCCAGATGGATGGCGATGCCCGTTGGAATCAATTGCGTGTCGCCCGGATGCAGCCTGACAGGCGTCTCGACGCAGGCGCGCAGGTCGAGTCCGGCTGATCCCTGTGTGGCGTAATGAGGCGGGCTGTCTTTCAGTCGCGGATCGAGGATCCGCACGTCGATGCGATGCATGAAGCGCTACTCCCTCCCGTTGCCGGTGAGCATCCTCCCGATGTGGGCGACGATGCCGCGGGCAATCTCGATCTTCGGTGCCGGGCCGAGGGGATGGCGGCCCTCATTGTCGAACATGACGATCGTATTGTCATCGCCGCCCAAGCCATGACGCATCAGGTTGCCCACCACCAGCGGCAGTTTCTTGCTCGTGCGCTTGCCTTGGGCATATTCGTCGAGATTCTCGCTCTCCGCGGCAAAGCCGACGCAGAACGGCGGATTCGGCAGGGCGGCAATTTCGGCGAGGATATCCGGATTCGGCTGCAGGGTCAGAATCAACGGCTGTGCGGCCTTCTTGATCTTCTGGGCTGCGGTCTGCTCCGGGCGATAATCGGCCACCGCGGCCACGGCGATGAATATGTCCGTCTCCCGGACATGGCGCAGCACCGCATCGCGCATCTCTCCCGCGCTCAGCACATCGACGCGTGCCACACCAGGTGGCGTTGGCTGCACCACGGGGCCGCATACCAGCGTCGCTTCGGCGCCGGCATCGCGTACGGCGCGCGCCAGTGCGAAGCCCATCTTGCCTGAACTGAGATTGGTCAGGCCGCGTACGGGGTCGAGTGCCTCGAAGGTCGGCCCTGCAGTAAGCAGGACGCGGCGCCCAGCCAATACCTTGGGCTGGAAGTAGCCTGTCACCGCATCATGAAGTTCCATTGCTTCCAGCATGCGTCCCATGCCGGTTTCGCCGCAAGCCTGATCACCGCTGGCCGGACCGAGGACGATCACGCCGTCCTGCAGGAGCTGACTTATGTTTCGGCGCGTGGCGGGGTTATCCCACATCTGGCGGTTCATGGCCGGGGCCACGATCAAGGGGCAGTCCCGCGCAAGACACAGTGTGGAGAGCAAGTCATCGGCCAATCCGTGCGCCAGCTTGGCAAGGAAGTCCGCCGAAGCCGGTGCAATGACGATGGCGTCGGCACCGCGCGAAAGATCGATGTGGGCCATGTTGTCCGGCATGCGCGCATCCCACAGGTCGCTCCAGGCCGGCTTGCCTGTAAGCGCCTGGAAGGTCGCCGGCGTGACGAATTGCGCACCGGATCGCGTCAGCACCGCATGCACGTCTGCACCGTCCTTGACGAACAGCCGCGCAAGTTCTGCCGCCTTGTAGGCCGCGATGCCTCCGGTAATGCCCAGCACCAGCCGTTTTCCGTTCAGTTCAGCCATGACGATGCGATAGAATCCATGCTTCGGAGAGGTCGATTCTACTGGATTGGATTAGCGATGGCGATCAAGCACTGGCCGGAGAATGAGCGACCGCGCGAACGGCTTCTTTCTCAGGGTGCATCCAATCTCTCCGATGCCGAACTCCTCGCCATCTTCCTGCGTGTCGGCGTCAAGGGCGCCAGCGCCGTCGATCTTGCGCGCACCCTGATCGGCCATTTCGGCAGCTTGAGGCGGTTGTTCGCCGCATCCGCATCGGAATTTTCAGGCATCCAGGGCATGGGCGTCGCCAAATACGCCCAGCTTCAGGCGGTGCTGGAACTGGCGCGGCGGGCCTTGCGCGAGGAGCTTAAGGCTGGGGACGCCCTCTCGTCGCCCCGCGCCGTGCGCGACTACCTCCGCCTGACCCTCTCCAGCCTGCCGCATGAGGTCTTCATGGTGCTGCTGCTGGATGCGCAGAACCGGCTGATCACCGCAGTGGAACTGTTTCGCGGCACGCTGACGCAAACCAGCGTGCACCCGCGCGAGGTGGTCAAGCTGGCGCTCTCGCATAATGCGGCGGGGGTCCTGCTTGCACACAACCACCCCTCAGGGGTCGCCGAGCCCAGCCGGGCCGACGAAGCCCTCACCCAGGCCCTCAAGCAGGCGCTGGCGCTGGTCGAGGTCAAGCTGCTCGACCACTTCATCGTCGCCGGTCAGGCGGAGCCCCTCTCCTTTGCGGAAAAAGGCTTGATTTGACAACTATTGCAGGCGTATAATGTGCGGCTTTTCGTAGTTCGAATTCTGGAGCACACCACATGGCTCGCGTTTGCCAAGTAACGGGTAAGGCCCCGATGGTGGGAAACCATGTTTCCCACGCCAACAACAAGACCAAGCGCCGCTTTCTGCCGAACCTGCAGAACCGCCGCTTCTGGGTTGAAACCGAAAACCGCTGGGTGAGCCTGCGCGTTTCCAACGCCGGCCTGCGCACCATCGACAAGAAGGGCATTGAAGTTGTCCTGGCCGAGTTGCGCGCCAAGGGCACCCTTTAAGGAGAACCGCCATGCCCCGCGAGAAAATCAAACTGGAAAGCACGGCCGGCACGGGCCACTTCTACACGACGACCAAGAACAAGCGCACCAAGCCCGAGAAGATGGAAATCAAGAAATTCGATCCGAAGGCGCGCAAGCATGTCCTGTACAAGGAAACAAAGCTGAAGTGATCCGGCTCAGCCAATAAAAAACCCGCCGACTGGCGGGTTTTTTTTGGCTGCCTGCCCTGCTTACAGGGCGTAGCTGCGCAGGCGCAGGGAAAACTCCTCCAATTGGCGGATGCCGCTGGCCTCGGCGCGTCGGCACCAGTCCTGCAGGCGGGCAATCAGTTCCTCTTGCGTGGCGGTGGAACGCTGCCACAGCGCGGCCAGTTCGCGCCGCATCTCGACGACCAGCAACAGGCGGCTGCTTTTTGCCAGCACGGCATCCAGTTGCCGACGATCCTGGGGAGAAAGGGTCTCGACATCGTCTCCCAGGCGGCGCTTGATCGCCTCAAGCGCCTTGAGCGTATTGGCATCCAGCGATGCCTTCAACTTCCCGGCTTCCTCGCGGTAGATCTGCCGCAGCGACTTCATGTACTTGGCCATGACATCATAGCGGTGCGTGATGATGGCCTGCAGAGTGTCCAGATCCACTGCCTGGCGCGCGCGCGTCAGGCGCAGTGTTGGCGCGACCTTCTTCACCCTGGCCTGGCCGAGCATTTCCAGCAGGCGGATGTAGAGCCAGCCGATGTCGAACTCGTACCACTTGTTCGACAGCCGCGCCGAGGTGGCATAGGCGTGGTGGTTGTTGTGCAACTCCTCGCCGCCGATGAGGATGCCCCAGGGAACGATGTTGGTGCTGGCGTCCGAGCAGGCGAAATTGCGATAGCCCCAGAAATGGCCGACGCCGTTGATCACGCCGGCGGCCCAGAACGGAATCCAGATCATCTGCACGCCCCAGATCAGCGCGCCCGGCACGAGGCCGAACAGGGCGAGGTCGATGGCCAGCATCAGTACGATGCCGAGCTTCTGCCCCGGCGTGTAGATATGCCGCTCCAGCCAGTCGTCCGGCGTGCCGTGGCCATAGCGTTCCATGGTCTCGGCAAGGCGCGATTCCTTCACGTAAAGGAACACGCCACCCCACAACACGCGGTTCAACCCGAGCACCTGCGGGCTGTGCGGGTCATCAACGGTCTCGCATTTGGCGTGATGCTTGCGGTGGATGGCGGCCCACTCCTTGGTCACCATGCCGGTGGTCAGCCACAGCCAGAAGCGGAAGAAATGGCTGGGCAACGGCCCGAGATCCAGGGCGCGATGCGCCTGGTGGCGATGCAGGTAGATGGTGACCGCGGCGATGGTGACATGCGTCATCACCAGAACTGCCAGCAGGTAGCCCCACCATGGGAGATCGAAAACGCCGGAAGGAAACATGTTCAGGGCCAAAGGGAATGAAGCCCCATTATACTTGAATCCTAAACATCCTTCCCCGTTGCGGCCGTCGGCGGGTTGAGCAGGCGCACTTCCCGCTGGGGATAGGGAATCTCGACACCCGCCTTGCGGAAGGCATGCCAGACGGCAAGATTGACGTCGGATTTCACGTTCAGTGTGCCCTCCTGGGGATCGCCGATCCAGAAGCCCAGTTCCAGATCGACGCCGGAATCGGCGAATCCGATGAGATACGCCTTGGGCGGCGGATCGGGCAGCACCCTGGGATGCGCCCGCCCCGCCTCGATCATGATGCGCATAGCCGCATCGAGATCCGTCTTGTAGCTCACCTGTACCGGCACGCCGAGGCGGACCCGCGTATTGGTGTAGGTCTCGTTCTGCACCACCGAGCCGATCAGCGTTTCGTTGGGAATGATGGCCTCGATCCCCGTCAGCGAGCGCAGCACGGTATAGCGCGTGGTGATCCGCGTCACCTCGCCCTTGTGCTGGTCGACCGTGATGACATTGCCGATGCGGATCGAGCGGTCGAGCAGAATGATGAAGCCGGAAACGTAACTGGCGGCGATCTTCTGCAGGCCGAAGCCGATGCCCACGCCCAGCGCGCCGCCGAACACCGACAGCGCCGTCAGGTCGATGCCCACCAGCGGCAGGCTGATCAGCACCGCCAGCACGATCAGAAGCGCCTTCGACAGGCGGGCGAACACCAGGCGGAGATTGCCGTCGATCGTTTCCGCCTTCAGCAGGCTTGCTTCCATCAAGCTGCCGATCCACAAGGCCAGCAGCAGCGTGACCAGGACGGTAGCCATGCCCTGCAGCAGCAGCCAGAGCGAGAGCCTCTGCTTGCCCACGGCGAATCCGACCGATTCCAGCATGTCGATCAACTCTGGCAACAGCCCGAGAATATGCAGGGCTACGACGCTCCACACCACCAGCGTGAGCATGCGCTCGAACGTGGCCAGCCAGCCGGAAGGCGCAAAAGCCTGGCGCAGCGTGAACATCACGGCGCGAATGACCGCGAAGGAAATCAGCAGCGGCACCGCCACGCTGAGCAGGTTCACGTGGTGCCACTGCCTGAGCACGACCCTGGCCAGCAACACCAGGCCGAGCGCAACCAGGGGAAACAGCAGGCGGTTCAGCCCACGCTGGCCGACGCGCCACGCGTTCTCCGACGCGCTCGAATCGCGCCGCAATGCGCGCGCTGCCAGCCAGGCCAATCCCAGGCAAACGGCCAGCGTGGCGACCTGCCAGAGCACTTCGGGCTGCTGCAGGTCGCCCCAGAGCGCATTGAGCAAGTGGCCGATTTCGTTCTGTTTCATGTTAGTTGGCCGATTGCGCCTCTGCGTAAGGCTGCGCCTCGGCGCGATGACGATTCCAGTTGTCGAGATAGGCGCGCAACACCGGCTGATTGCCGCGCAGGATCACCACGTTCTCTGCATTGCGCATCCGTGCAGAGTAGGTGAAATTGTAGGATCCGGTAATCACCGCGCCTCCAGCCTGTGCCGCGTCGACCAGCATGATCTTGTTATGCGCCGCAGCATAGCGCACTTCCAATGCAACGGGGATGCCTGCCTCGACGAGCAGCGGTATCTGGCTGTTCTCGCCGCGCATCGTCTGTTCGCGGTCGGCCAGCACCTCCACCTGCACGCCGCGTGCTCTGGCTTCGATCAGTGCGGCGGCCAGCGTGCGGCTGGTGAACAGGAAAGCCTGCACATGGACGCTGTGCCGCGCCCCGCGCAGGACGCGAAGCATGGCTGCTTCCGCATCGTCGTGCGGGCTGAACAGCACCTCCACCGTGCCCTGCGCGGCATGCGGCGCGCCGGGCTGCGGATCGAATGCCGCGGCGGGCAGGCAGAGCAGGAGGAGGAGCACCGCCAGCGCGGCGCCGGGACGACTCAATGTCGTGTCCTCCAGAGAAAAGAAAAACTGCGAAAGTCAGCCTCCGTCATACGGCGTGCACGGCGATGACTTCCGCGTCGCGGGCATGCTCGAGCAGCAGGCGGCGCACCCGCTCCTGCCACAGGCGGCCGAACTCGCGCTGCATTTCGTCCGAGGCATGGCCGGCGATGCAGGCGCTCATCAGTTCGCGCATGCGCGGCTCGCCGGGCACATGCTCCAGGTGGGCCGTGACCTCCACCGCAGCGCCGTTGTCCTTGCGCGTGAAGCGAATCTCCTCGCCTACTGCGTCATTGAAGAACAGCAGGTTGCGGCGGTCGAAGCGGCCGGCGAGGCCTTTGAAGCCGGCATCCTGCGTCGCCCCCGTGAGCAGGCCGACAACATTGGCGATGACGCCCGTCACCCCGCTCGTGCTCTCCTGGCGGAAGCCGACGCGGATGGCGCCGCGCTCGGGAATGTCCTTCGGATAGAGCGCCCCCAGCGCCCGCGCCGTCATCAGCCAGGCGGAGGCCACGGTCGGGCAGGAATGCCCCGCCACTTTCACCGCGTCAACATATCGGTACTCGATGATGCCGCCCTCCACCGCGCCGAGAAACTTGGCGAGCGGGTCGTACATCGTGATGCTCGGTGCCTCATCGAAGAAATCCGGATATCTCATGTCGTAGCCTCATGGGTTGCGTTCGAGCACGGCGGCAAAGAAGCCGTCGGTGCCGTGTGTATGGGGGGCCAGTCGCAGCGTTTCGCCGCACGCCAGTGCGATGCCCTGCTTCTCGAGTATCTCCTGTGCCGGCACCTGCCTGAAGTCTGCATTCTCGGCGAGGAAGGCGGCAACAATGGCTTCGTTCTCCTCGGGCAGGATGCTGCAAGTGGCGTATGCCAGTCGCCCGCCCTTCTTCACCAGGCGCGAGGCGCCCTTGAGGATGTCGTGCTGCTTGCGCGCCAGCTCAGCCACGCCCTCCGGCGTCTGCCGCCACTTCAGGTCGGGATTGCGGCGCAGCGTGCCCAGCCCGCTGCAGGGCGCATCCACCAGCACGCGGTCGATCTTGCCGGCCAGGCGCTTGATGCGGATGTCGTTCTCGTTGGCGATCACCACCGGATGCACATTGGACAGGCCGGAGCGCGCCATGCGATCCTTCAGCCGCGCCAGGCGCTTGTCGGAAACATCGAAGGCGTAGAGGCGGCCGGTGGAGCGCATCAGCGCACCCAGCAGGAGCGTCTTGCCGCCGGCGCCGGCGCAGAAATCGGCCACCATTTCGCCGCGCTTCGGCGCCAGCAGGTAACCGAGCAGCTGACTGCCTTCGTCCTGCACTTCGATCGTGCCGTCCAGGTAGAGCGGGTGCTTCTGCAGCGCCGGCTTGGCCTTGAGGCGGATGCACAGCGGAGAAAGTTTGCCCGCCTCGGCGGCGATGCCCTCCTCTGCGAAGCGCGCCAGCACCGCTTCGCGCTCGGCCTTGAGCGGGTTCACGCGCAGATCGAGCGGCGCGGACTGATTGAGGCCCTGTGCCAGGGCGAGCAGATCCTGCGGCGTCATGTGGTTGAGCAGCCTGTCTGTCAGCCAGTCGGGAAAATCCGCCTGCTCGCCCAGGGTGAGCTCGCTCGCCTGCCGGCCCTTCAGGTCGGCAACCCACTTCAATTCCTTCTCGCTGACGACGCCTTCCAGTTGCCGCTGGCTGACGCCGGACAGGCGCGTCAGTGCCGCCAGCACGAGCCGCCGCCGCGTCACATCGGCGCCGAGCAGATGTTCCAGCAACCGGCGGCGGCGCAGCACGGCGTAGGCGGTTTCAGCGATGAAGCCACGGTCGTTCTGACCGAGCGCGCGGTTGTCGCGGAAGTATTTGGACAGAACGGCATCGGCCGGGGACTTGAAGGCGAACAGCGCGTTGAGCGCCGTCGTCGTCGCGTCGATGAGGTTCGGAGTGATGCGCATGATGCCTTTCTTCTATTGTTGCCGTTCGGCCAGTGCCGTTCCGTCGACTTCAAGCTCGACGGCATTCTGATCGAACACTTCTCCCTTGCGGTCGATGAAGCGGATACGCACAGGCAGGTTGCGATAATCGGAGGCCAGCCACAGTTCCATGGCCTGCTCGCCTGGCAGGGCCGGCGTCTTCATGTGCCAGGTGCGCAACTCGCCGAAACGCGTGGCGATCATCTCGTCTGCGACCGCCTCATAGGCATAGCGGCCATAATTCTTGCCGGTGGCGATCATCAATTCCAACCGCGCCGCCGCGCCGGCCAGCCCGATCTGATAGATCTGCGAGAGGATGTCCTGGGCGCCAGCGGACAGCGGCACTTCGCGCACGTCCCCCTTGCGCGGCTGAAGGACGATCTTCCTGCCGTTCCAGTCGAATCGCGCCTGCTCCGCCGGCTTGCCGTTGCGCTCAACCTTGAAAACCTGCGGCACGAGGCCCTCGGCAGTCAAAGCACCCTCGCTCGACTGCACGATGCGTACGCTGCGGAACAGCGCCACCAGGCCGGTGGTTTCGGTCACGGACTGCAGCGCATATGTCGCCCCGTCATGCTGCCATGTGTGCGTCGACTGGCCGATCTGCATGCCCTGTTCGCCTTCGCCGCGCATGACGGCGAAACGGATTCGGCCCTGACGCGGCCAGGGCAGTTCGAACGGAACCGGCGCAACTGCAACGGCCGGGGTCGGTGCAGGCGACGCCGGAACGGGCACCGGTTCTGCGCTCGCGACCGGCACGGGCGGCTCGGGTGTCGGACTCTGCGCCGATGCAGGCTGCAGCTCACGCGGCTTCTGCACACTGGGCCGGAATTCCGGCCGCTTCTCTGCGGCTGGGGACGGCTGCAAGGCAGGCATCGGCTTCGACGCAAGATGCGCCTCCAGCGCGCCGCCCGGCTCCGGCTCGCTCAGAAACGGCAGGCGCCAGCCGGGGCTGCTGACCACCGTGGCATGCAGTAGAAGCGAGAGGCCCAGTGCGGCAAGCAGACGGCGGTCGGTCATGACTTGGGGTGGTCAGGCGCCGGTGACAGCAAGACGTCCCCATCTCGCCGTTCGCCGCTCAGCAGGACGCGGCCATCGCGCCCGAGCGTCAGCCGTCCCTCGACAAACCAGCGCACCGCCTGCGGATAGGCAAAGTGCTCCTGCGTCAGCACGCGCGCAGCGAGCGTCGCCTCGCTGTCTTCCGCGAACACCGGCACGGCCGCCTGGATGACGACAGGCCCGCTGTCGAGCGCCGGCGTGACGAAATGCACCGTGCAGCCGTGGATGCGGCAGCCCGCCTCGAGGGCGCGCCGGTGGGTATGCAGGCCGGGAAAGGCCGGCAGCAGCGAGGGATGGATGTTCATCAGGCGGCCGTGGTAGCGGCGCACGAAGTCATCGCCGAGGATGCGCATGAAGCCGGCGAGGACCACCAAGTCGGGCCGGTGGCGGTCGATCTCGGCCGCCAGCGCGGCATCGAACAACTCGCGCGAGGCATGCTCCGCATGCGCCACCACGGCGGTGGCGATGCCGTGGTCACGGGCCGTTTCGAGCCCCTTGGCGTCGGCCTTGTTGCTGATCACCGCGGCGATGCGGCAGGGCAGATCGGCCGCCAACATGGCTTCCATGTTGCTGCCGCGGCCGGAGATGAGGATGACAATGGACTTCATCAGAATTTAACCGGGAGGAAGATGGCCGTGGCGAGGTTCTGGAAAACCTTGACCACGAGACGGTTGGTCTTGTCGGCGATGATCTTCGAGAGCACATCGAGACTGCCGATCATCTTGCCAAACTCGCGCTCGAAGGAGAGGTTTCTCACCGGTCCGTTTGCTTCGTTCGAAAGCAAAACCAGCTCGCCGCTCGCCGTCTTCGCATTCGACAGCTTCCACACGGCGATTTCGACGTTGCGCGCGGCATTGAACAGCGCCTGCGGGTCGAGGTCGTCGAGAATGAACAACTCGGTCTTGTCGTTGAAAGCCGTCTGCACCATGCCGCCGAGGCCAACAGTGAAGGCCAGAACGCGATCGCCCGCATAGTCTTCGCGAAAAGCGAGATGGATGGCGTCCGTGCCGCGCCGGCCCTCCAGCTCGGCGAATTTCCAGCCATGATCGACTTCGAAAATGCGCGCCACCGCCGCCTCCAGGCTGGCCTGGCCACCCTTGCGCCATTCGCGCGGATTGCGCCGGTAGAGCTTTTCCGTGAGCAGCCTGAGGCTGGCGAAAACTTCCCGCTGATGCGACTCGGCGACACGGTCGATGTCGGACTTGGCAATCTGGTTTGGGTCGAAACCGGCGGCGGGCTTGCGCGGCGTCGTGCCCGTTGTCACGCACCCAGCCAGCAGAGGCAAAATAATCAATGGGATAAGCCGGGAAAACATGGCCAATGATAGCGCAAAGGCCGTGTCAGACGCCATGCAGAAAGGCTCGGTACGGCAGTCAATCAGTCCGGCAAACGGTACCCTTTCTCGCGGAAGAGTCGCAGGCATGCGTCCGCCACTACAGCATCGTAGGCCGTTGCACGGCCTCGCACGATCTCCTCCAGCGCTGCCTCGATGCCAAGGCTCGCGCGATAGGGCCGGTGCGAGGACATCGCCTCTACAACATCGGCCACCGCCATGATGCGCGCTTCCGGCAGGATCGCATCCCCTTTCAGTCCCCGCGGATAGCCGCTGCCGTCCATGCGTTCATGGTGCTGCAGGGCGATCTCGGCCACCGGCCAGGGAAACTCCACCTCTTTCAGAACCTCGTAGCTGGCGCGGGAATGCCCCTTGATCATCTCGTATTCGATTGGGCTCAGACTACCGGGCTTGGAGAGAATCTCCGCAGGAATGGTGATCTTGCCGACATCGTGCAGGTAGCCGGCGACACGCAGTCCTTCCTGGCTGCGCGCGTCGTAGCCCAGTTCGGCGCCGATGGCCACGGCGATCGCCGCCACGCGCTTCTCATGGCCGGCGGTGTAGGGATCGCGCATCTCGCTCAGCGTGGTGGCCACTTCCACGGTGCGCATGAAGGCGCCTTCGAGCTGCTTGACGTAGCGCGCGATCTGTTCCTCGGCGCGTTTTTTTTCCGAAATGTCCTGCAGCAAGCCGATGATCGCCTGCCGGCCGCGATGCGTGGCGCGGGCGCCGTGCAGGCCGATGTCGACCGCCGTGCCGTCCGGGCGCAAGGTGGCAAACTCGAAAGTCAGGCTCTGCACCACGCCGTCGTGCAGCCTTTGCATGTTCTCCATCACCTTCGCGCGGTCGGCCTCGACCACCAGCAGCAGCGGATCGGCGCCGATCAGCGCTTCTGCCTTCCCGTAACCGAGGATCTCGGCGCAGCGCTGATTGACATACGCGATGCGGTCGTCCTGGATGATGTAGATGCCGGCTATGGCCTGCTCGACGAGGCCGCGGAACTGCTCCTCCGCCGCTGCCAGCGCCGCCGAACGGTCCAGATTGTCGAGGGCGAAGGAGATGTCGGTGGACATTTCGTCGAGGGTACTCAGGACCTCCGCATCGAAGAAGCCCGGCTCCGCAGCGTAAAGATTCAGCGTGCCGATCACCGCGCCGCCGCGGCGAATGGGGAAGGCGCCCGCGGCGCGAATGCCGGCATTGCGCGCCTCGTCATGCCAGGGGGACAGCGCCGCATCGGACAGGAAATCATTGCTGATGGCGTGACTGCCGGAGAGGACGGCCTGCGTGGCCAGGACCTGGCCGCCTTCTGGATCGTCCGCAGTGCGCACGGCATGCACCCTGTCGATGTAGCCGGCGTCCTCGCCGAAGCGGGCGCGCGGCAGGACCCGATTCCTGGCGGCATCGAGCAGGCCGATCCAGGCGAACCTGAAGCGGCCGTGCTCGACAGCGATGCGGCAGATCTCGGCGAAAAGGGAATGCTGGTCGCTGCAGCGCACGATCGTCTGGTTGGTCTGCGACAGCGTGTCGTAGAGGTCCTTCTGCCGCCGCAGCAGAGTGTCGGCGCGCTTGCGCTCGGCGATGTCGCGCAGGATGCCGGTATAGAAAACGCCCTCGTCCGTCTGCCAGCGGGCGAGCGACAGCTCCATCGGGAATTCGCCGCCATCCTTGCGCCGGCCGGTCACCTCGACCGCCTTGCCGATGAGGTGCGGCGCACCGCCTGCACGCAGGCGCGCCATGCCTTCGAGGTGGCGCTGCTGCAGCGCGGCAGGCATCAGCAAGGTCAGCGGCTGGCCGAGCGCTTCGGCTTCCGTGTGGCCGAACAGGCATGCCGCAGAGGGATTCCAGCTCACGATGTTGCCGGCGGCATCGGCGCTGATGATGGCATCCCCCGCCGACTCGGTCGCCGCGCGGTAGCGCGCCTCGCTCTGGCGCAAGACCGCCGACGCCTGTGCCTTGAGATGCAGGCGGTGGGCGCGCTGCTGCTGGCGCCACAGCATCAGCACCGCGACGCCGATGGCGGCCACAGCAAAGAAGGCCACCAGGCTGACCCACATGGCCAGGTCGCGCACGGGAGCGAGCGCCTCGTCGCGGTCGATCTTGGCGATGAGGAACCAGTCGGTGCCCGCCACGGGCCGATAGGCGGCCAGCACCGGCACGCCGCGGTAATCCACGCCGCTCATGCTGCCGGGGCGGCCTTCGCGAATGGCGATGGCGGCGGGAAGCATCGATTCGTTCGCAGGCAATCGCACCGGCAATGCCTCGCCAGGGCGGTGCCGCAGCTGGTTGAGGAACTCGATCCGATCACCCTCGCGGCGCACCAGCTGGGTCTCGGCGCTGAGGCTGGCGCCGGGCCAGGTTTCGATGTAAGGGAATAGAAAGCGCGCCGGATCCATGTGCAGCAGCACGGCGCCCACCAGCCGACGCTGCCCCGCGACTTCGTGCAGCAGGGGTGCGACGAAATCCACGTGCGTGTGGCTGTCGGCATCGAAATACAGCCGGCCGCGCCGCACTGCGCCATCCGCCAGTGCCGCCTGCGTCAGTTGCAGCGTTTCTTCCGAAAACCGATGTGCTTCGCCCAGGCTCATGATCGGCGCGCCGGCAGCGTCGAGCAGGACGATCGATTCGTATCCCATCCCCTTGATCAGCAGTTCCAGGCGAATGCGGATGGTGTCGCTTTCCTTCGCGCTGCCGCTGCGCTGCAGTTCTGCCACCCGGGCAACGAAACCCTTGCTGTCCGCCAGTGCGATGCCGTCGCCGACGCGCTCGGTCACCCAGGTATCGATTTGCGTCGCCTTGAGATCGGCGATGGTGCGCAGATTGTCGAAGGTCTCGCGCTCCATCTGCGGACTGTGCAGCCTGACGATGCCGAAACCCATGAGCGGCACGACCAGCGCCAGGGCGAGGAATATGCCGGCCAGGCGGCGCGTGCCCGGAATCAGTGCGGCGGTATCATCGGGGTCGGCGACGAGATCGCGCCAGAAGCGGAGCAGGAGGTACAGCAGGATGCTGGTGACCGCAACGAAGGCCAGGCCCTTGGCCAGTTCGAAGCGCGCGAGCAAGACCGGATCCGCCGTCGCCAGGTTCAGCAGATAGCCGGAGGCGACGATCCACAGGGCGGCAAACACCGCGTAGAGCAGCGTAACGCGTGCCGGCGTAAGCCTGTTGGCCGGCCGGTTAGTGCTGAGCGATTCATGCATTGCCTGAATCCTGTCGCTGTTATTCTTGTTGTTGCCCTTTTAACCTGATTTGGCTAAACAGCGCATGGCGCGGGTTGCTTGCGGGTTTTCGGCAAGCCCCCGTCATATCCAGAGTCAATTTATTCCGTTGTCGTGGATAGTGTCAATAGGCTTCGACAATTCACAAAGTTATTACGGCTGCCCGCCCTGCAGCGGCAAGGCTAGGTGGCGCGATGCCTGAGATAACCGATGACGGCCGGCAGTACGGAAATGACGATGATGGCGAGAATCACCAGCGACAGGTTGTTCTTCACCATGGGCAGGTTGCCGAAAAGGTAGCCTGCCACGGTGAGGGACATCACCCACAGCAGGGCGCCCGAGACGTTGAAGGCCTGGAAGCGCAGGTAGGTCATGGCACCGATGCCGGCGACGAAGGGCGCGAAGGTGCGCAGGATGGGGATGAAGCGGGAGAGGATCAGCGTCTTGCCGCCGTGGCGCTCGTAGAAGACGTGGGTCTTCATCAGCGCCGCCTTGTTGAAGAAGCGCGAGTTCTCCCAATGGAACACCTTCGGCCCGAGATAGCGGCCGATCGAGTAGTTCACGCTGTTGCCGAGCACGGCCGCGGCGATGAGCGTGCCGTTCAGCAGCCACATGTCCATGCTGCCCGCCCCGGCCAGGGCGCCGGCGACGAAGAGCAGCGAGTCGCCCGGCAGGAAGGGCGTCACGACGAAGCCGGTCTCGGAAAAGATGATGAGAAAGAGAATGGCGTACACCCACAGGCCATACTGCGCCAGCAGCGCGGCGAGGTGCTTGTCGAGGTGGACGGCGATGTCCCAGAGGAGGGCGAGGAATTCCATCGGCTATGGGGAAAAAACCGCGCCATCATACCCGAAACGGGCGGCCCGCATGGCCGGTGCGGCCGGGATCAGGCTGCGGCCGGCGCGCGCGGACGGCGCAGCTCGCCCTGCAGGGCCTCGGCGCTGAGCAGGATGACTTCGATCTCCTCGACGATCTCCTCCTGACGCAGGCGGTTGTGCTGCTGGCGCAGTCGCGCCATGTCCTTGTCGAGCTTGCGCAGTGCATTGTCCATGTGCTCGAGCCGCTGCCGGTTCTCCGCCATCAGCGACTGGTAGAAGACTTCGTGCAGCACCGCGAAGAGGTATTGATCCGTCAGCTGCGAAAAGAAATCGAACGGGGCGAGATTGAGCAGGGGCGGGTAGGCTTGCTGCGCCCCGGGCTTGCCGCGCTCCGGCATCGGCAGCAGGCGCCGGGAGACAGGCTCGCCGTTCTCGCCGCCATGGTAATGCGCGGTCAGGCCCTGCAGCGGTTCGCCGCGATGCCGCTGCTGCAGCTCGCGCAACTGCTGCACCAGCCGCACCAGCACCGGCTGCACCTCCTCCCCCACGCTGGGCCCCTCGATGAAGGCGGCCACGCCGGCGGCGTCCTGCAGCCGCGCCGCCAGCCGGCTGCCGACAGCGATCACCGGCGCCGTTCCATCCATCGTTCCCGGGTGCTGCCGCACCTTGGCCAGCAGGGCGTCGTTGAAGTCGCCGCAAAAGCCGCGCTCGGAGCCGATCAGCAGGTGCATCTGCGCGGCCGGCGGCGCGTGGTTCAGGCGATCGCCGTAGAAACCGAGGAAATCCGCTGCCGCTTCCTCGATCATGGCCACGGCCTGGCGCTGCATGTCGAGGAAGCCCGCCAACCGCCGCGTCTCCACGAAGGCCAGGTTCTTCATGGCGACCATGATGCCGCTGATCTCGGTGTAGGCGCCGATGCGCCGGACCAGGTCACGCCGCCGCGTCATGCCGCTCCTCCCGCAGCCAGGCGCCGACCGCCTCGCGCCACTGCTCGCGCCCGCTCGTCACGGCCAGGCCGGATTCCTCGGCGCCGCGCCGCAGGGCCTGCAGATCCTTGCGCACGGCTTCCGCATCGCGGCCGTCGAGCAGCCCTTCGTTGTAGGCCACCAGCCACGCCATGTGGAACGTCTCCGGCAGGGGGTCGAGCCGCTCCTGCTTGAGGATCTCGCGCAGCAACTGCCCGCGCCGGATGCGCGCCTCCATGCTCGCCTCGAGCTTGGAGCCGAAGCGCGTGAACACCTCCAGTTCGAGGAACTGCAGGTAATCGAGCTTGATGCGCCCGGCCTCCTTCTTGATGGCCGCGTCCTGCGCCTTGCCGCCGATGCGCGACACCGAGCGCGTGATGTCGATGGCCGGCAGGAAGCCGCGCGCGAACAGCGCCTGGTCGAGATAGATCTGTCCGTCGGTGATCGAGATCAGGTTGGTCGGAATGTAGGACGACACCTCGCCCTGCTCGGTCTCGACGATGGGCAGCGCGGTCATGCTGCCGCCGCCGTGATCCGGCGCCAGGCAGGTCGAGCGTTCCAGCAGCCGCGAATGCAGGTAGAAGATGTCCCCCGGGTAGGCCTCGCGGCCGGGGGGGCGGCGCAGCAGCAGCGACAGCTCGCGGTAGGTGCGCGCGTGGGTGGTGATGTCGTCGTACACCACCAGGGTGTCGCGGCCCTGCCAGGTCCATGCCTCCGCCAGCGTGCAGCCGGAAAAGGGCGCCAGGTACTTGAGGCCCGGCATGGCCGTCGCCTCGGCCACGACGAGCGTGGTGTAGTCGAGCGCGCCGGCGCGCCTGAGGGTCTCGAGGGTGCCGGCCACGGCCGAGCGTTTCTGTCCGATGAGGACGTAGACGCACAGCACGTTCTTGCCCTTCTGGTTGATCACGGTGTCGATGGCCAGCGCGCTCTTGCCCGAACCGTTGTCGCCGATGATGAGCTGGCGCTGGCCCTTGCCGATGGGGATCAGGGTGTCGACGATCTTGTTGCCGGTATGCAGCGGCCGGCTGACGAAATCGCGCACGACGATGGGCGGCGAGGCGACGTCGAGGTTGCGTCGCGCCGAGGGCTGCGGCGCGCTCCTGCCGTCGAGCGGGTTGCCGAGCGGGTCGACGACGCGGCCGATCAGGTCGTCGCCGACGCCGATGCCGAGCCGGCGGCCGGAGAGATAAGCCACCGTGCCGGCGCTCAGGCGCGCAGTCTGGCGCAGCAGGATCGTGCCGACCTGGTCGCTCGCCAGATGGAACACCAGGGCTTCGCTGCCGTCGCCGAGGAGGATGATCTCGTCCATGCTCGCCGAGGGCAGTCCGGAAATCCAGGCGATGCCGTCGCCCACCGAGACCACCCTGCCCTGCTCGGTCAGGCGCAGCCCGAAGGCGTAATCCTTGAGCCGGGCCGCCTGCGCGGCCAGGGGCAGGGACAGCGCGTCGGGGTCACAATGCACGCCGCGCGCCCCCGGCAAAGAACTGCAGGTCGTCGCCCAGATTGGCATGCAGCACCCACGGCCCGATCGTGACCCGCACGCCGCCGATGAGGTTCTCGTCGATCACGAATTCCTCCGGCAGCGTCCGCTGCAGCGCCTCCGTCAGGGCGCCGCACAAGGCCTTGCGCGCGTCATCGCGCAGCGCGCGCGCCGTGGCGACGCGCACAGTCGCCCCGGCCTCGGCGGCCGCGACGGCCAGCGTGCGCTTCTGCTCCAAAGTCAGCCGCTGCAGGTCGGCGACCACGGACTCGACGATGCGCCCATCCAGCCCTTCGTCGGCCAGCCGCGACATGAGCCGGGCCGTGAAGGCTGCGCCCTGCGCCAGCGCCTGTTCTTCCGCCGTGCGGCGCAGCTCCAGCCGGTGGCGCTCGTCCAGCACGCGATTCCTTTCGCGCTCCGCCTCGATGGCGGCATTGACGCCGGCCATGAGGTGCTCGCGCTCCCGCGCGATCTCCTCGGCCAGCCTGGCGCGCGCGCCATCGCGCTCCTTCTCCCAGTCGGCCAACCGGTTCTCGTATTGCTGCTCCAGCACGCGCGCCTTCTCCTCGACGGCCTTTGCATCGGCCATTTCCTTTTCGATGCCGGCGCGCCGACGCGCAATGACATCGAGGACGGGATGGTAGAAGAAGCGCTTCAGGATCCAGACGAGGATCAGGAAATTGATGATCTCGAGCGCAAAGGTGGTCCAGTCGACTTCCACGGCGTGCCCCCGCGCTATTTGACGAGGTATTCGAGCAGCGGATTGCGGAACAGGATGATCAGCACGATCACCAGCACGTAGATGGCCAGCGATTCGATCATCGCCAGGCCGATGAACAGCGTGCGCAGGATGGATTTTTCCGACTCCGGCTGGCGCGCCAGCGCATCCAGCGCCTGGCTGATCGCCCGCCCCATCGCCAGTGCCGGGAACATCACCCCGATGGCGATCGCCAGGGCGGCGCCCAGGGTCGAAAGCACCGTAAACCACGTCATGTCGCTCATGAACTGCCCTCCTGATCCGAATCGGAAACCGTCTGTTGCGACTGCATCGCGCCGGAAATGTATACCAGCGCGAGCACGCCGAAAATGTACGCCTGCACCACCGCCTCGATCACATGCAGCATGAGCAGCGGCACCGGCACCAGCAGGCCCGCCACCAGCAGCACCAGCAACGCCGCCATTTCCAGGCTCATGACGTTGCCGAAAAGGCGCACCGCCAGCGCCACCGTGCGCGACACCTCGCTGATGAGGTGGAACGGCAGCAGGATCGGGCTCGGCCTCAGGTAGTGCTTGATGTAGCCGATGAACCCTTCGCTGCGGATGCCATACCAGTGCACCGAGAGGAACACCAGCAGCGCCAGCCCGGCCGTGACCGACAGGCTGGCGGTCGGCGAGGACAGTCCTGGGATCAGGCCGGTCAGATTGGCGACCAGCACATAGACCCACAAGGTGCCGATGAACGGCAGCAGCATCTGCGAGCGCTGCGGCAGCATGGCGCGGATGGCATCGTCCATGGCGGAGACGATGCCCTCCAGCAGGGTCTGCAGCGGGCCGGGGTCGAGCGACAGCCGGCGGGTGGACAGCCAGGCGGCGAATCCGAGCAGGAGCATGATGCCCCAGGTGGTGAGCACCGTCGCCGTGATGGCCAGCGGGCCGAGATGGAAGACTATGGCGGCGCGCTCCATCAGTCCCGCTCCCGCACATACATGTAGACGTTGATGACGCCCACCACCAATCCGGCGAAGATCAGGCCGATCGTC
This sequence comes from Betaproteobacteria bacterium HGW-Betaproteobacteria-14, assembly GCA_002840845.1. Taxonomy (GTDB): domain Bacteria; phylum Pseudomonadota; class Gammaproteobacteria; order Burkholderiales; family Rhodocyclaceae; genus Desulfobacillus. The sequence goes on along the minus strand of PHCS01000004.1, from coordinate 140 downwards.
CAGCGGAACGAATAGCCCGTCGCCATGCCGTCGAGCCAGTTGCCGACATAGGCGCCGACCACCACCGGCAGGACAAACAGCACCGCCAGGGTGCCCATGAACACCGACTGGGCGAGCAGGCTCGGGCGGTCGCGCTGCGC
>PHCS01000094.1 GCA_002840845.1 Betaproteobacteria bacterium HGW-Betaproteobacteria-14 | reverse complement strand
CGCTGCGCCTGTTCCATGCGCCGCACCTGCCGTTCCACCTTGTCGTGCAATTCGCCGTCCTGGTCGGGCGTGCTCATCAAATGGCCCTCACGTCGCGTCCCATCTGCCAGAGGCGCCTGAACATCTCCTGTTCGAGGCGGTAGAGGTTCTCCTTGACGCCGCGCAACTGTTTCTCCTCGTCGAGCAATTGTCGCAGCAACTCGCCGCTGATGCGCGCGTAGTCGGTTTCATGCAGGTAGCGACGCGTGCTGACATGCAGCGTATTGCCGACAAAATACAGCACGCCGCCGGGGAAGGCGAGGTAGCGCCAGTCGGCTTCGCCGATTCGGTAGCGCGCCAGGCCGTAGGCGAGCACGGTCATCATGCGGCCGTGGCGGGCCTGGATGCCGAAGGTGCCGCTGGCATCCTCGCCGACGAAACTGGTCACGTGCTCGACATGCTCGTGCTGCGTCGCGCCGTATAAGTGCATGTCGAAGGCGGTCATGTGCTGCCCTCCTGCATCGCCCCGCGCATGTAGCAGCGCTCTTCCGGCAGGTCGTCGTAGTCGCCGCGCACGAAAGCCTCGCAATCGGTCAGCGTCTGCTCCAGCGGCACCGAGGCGCCGGCAATGCCCGTGTGCTCGGTCACCACGTGGAAGGGCTGCGTCAGGTAGCGCTGCAGGCGCCGCGCGCGCTGCACGATGCGCCGGTCCGCCTCAGACAATGCCTCGATGCCGAGCATGGCGATGATGTCCTCGAGTTCATGGTAGCGCGCCAGGTGCTCGCGCACCGCCTCGGCGACGCGGTGGTGGCGTTCGCCGACGAGGCTGCGGTCCATCATCTTGTTGGTCGATTGCAGCGGGTCCACGGCCGGATAGATGCCCTTGCCGGCCTGGGTGCGCGAGAGGATGACCGTCGTGTCGAGGTGCGACAGGATGGTGCTCACGGCCGGGTCGGTCATGTCGTCGGCGGGGACATAAACCGCCTGCACGGCGGTGATGCTGCCGGCGCGCGTCGAGGTGATGCGTTCCTGCAGTTCCGCCACCTCGGAGATCAGGGTCGGCTGGTAGCCCACGGTGGCCGGCATGCGCCCGAGCAGGCCGGAAATCTCGCTGCCGGCCTGGACGAAGCGGAAGGCGTTGTCCATCAGCAGCAGCACTTCCTTGCCCAGGCTGTCGCGCAGGTACTCCGCGTAGGTGAGGCCGGTGAGGCCAACGCGGAAGCGCACGCCGGGCGATTCGTCCATCTGCCCGAAGACCATCAGGGTCTGCGGCATGACGCCGGCGTCCTGCATCTCGTGCCAAAGCTCGTGCCCTTCGCGGATGCGCTCGCCGACGCCGGCGAACACGGACACGCCCTGGTGCAGGTGCACGATGGCATGCATGAATTCCATGATCAGCACGGTCTTGCCGACGCCGGCGCCGCCGAACAGGCCGGTCTTGCCGCCCCGCACGAAAGGGCACAGCAGGTCGATCACCTTGATGCCGGTGGGCAGGATGTCGGACACCGGAACGCTCTCGGAGAGGGGGGCGGGACGCGCGATCACGTTGCGCAGCTCGGCGCCCGCCAGGGCGGGGCCGCCGTCCAGCGGCGCGCCGAAGACGTCGAGCAGGCGCCCCAGGCAATCGCGCGCCACCGGCACGCGCAACGGGCCACCGCTGTCGAAGACCGGCAGGCCGCGCCGCAGGCCGGCCGTGCGGTGCAGGGCGATCGCCCGTACGCGGCGCTCGTCGAGGTCGCGATACACTTCGAAGGTATAGCGCTCCTGGCCGACCGTCGCCGTCAGCGCCTGATGCAATGGCGGCAGGCGCTCGCAGACGATATCGACGACCGGCCCATGCACTTCCTCGATGAAGCCGATCGCTTCGGCTCCACCCGGCTTTCCGTGAGGCGTGGCTGAGGACATTCCTTCCAGGCTTTCCGGCAAAATCACATTGAATCGTCATTGTCCCGCATAGGCAGCACCTTAGGCTGTGGGCCTGTGCGCGTCAACGTCGCGACCGGGCGGCTATAATCGCCGCACTGCCTGCTCCACGCCCGCCATGCCCGCCATCCAGCCGCTTCCCGACCTCCTCGTCAGCCAGATCGCCGCCGGCGAGGTGGTCGAGCGCCCGGCATCGGTGGTGAAGGAACTGCTGGAAAACAGCCTCGATGCCGGCGCACACGACATTTCGGTGCAGCTGGCCGAGGGCGGCGTGCGGCAGATCCGCATCGCCGACGACGGCGGCGGCATCCCGCGCGACGAGCTGCCGCTGGCGCTGGCGCGCCACGCCACCAGCAAGATCGCCTCGCTCGAGGACCTGGAGAACGTGGCCTCCCTCGGCTTTCGCGGCGAGGCGCTCGCTTCGATCGCTTCCGTCGCCCGCGTCAGCATCACCAGCCGCCTGCGCGGCGCGCCGCACGCCTGGCGCATCGACGCGTCCAGCGGGGCCATCGCCCCCGCCGCCCTCGGCGGCGGCACGGTGATCGAGGTCGCCGACCTCTATTTCAACACCCCGGCGCGGCGCAAGTTCCTCAAGCGCGAGCACACCGAGTTCGCCCATTGCGAGGAAGCCTGCCGCCGCGTCGCCCTGGCGCATCCCGCCGTCGCCTTCCAGGTGCAGCACAACGGCCGCAGCGTCCTGCACCTCGCCGCGGGAGACGCCGCGCGGCGCGTCACGGACCTCTTCGGCGAGGAATTCGCCGCCCAGGCCAGACCGATCGAGGCCGCCGCCGGCAACCTGCGCCTTTCCGGCTATGCGGCGCTGCCGGCCTATTCGCGCGCCCGCGGCGACGCCCAGTATTTCTTCGTCAACGGCCGCTTCGTGCGCGACAAGGTGCTGGCGCATGCCGTGCGCGAGGCCTACTCGGATATCCTGCACGGCCAGCGGCATCCGGCCTACGTGCTGTTCCTCGAGCTCGACCCGCATGGCGTCGACGTCAACGTGCACCCGGCCAAGACCGAGGTGCGCTTCCGCGAAGGCCAGGCCGTGCACCAGTTCGTCTTCCATGCCCTGCAGCGCGCGCTGGCGGAACCGCTGTCGCAGGCCGCCGTCGTTGCCTCGCCCCCGCCCGGGGCGCCGCCGGTGCCGTTCGCGCCGCCGCGCCAGCAGGCGCTGGCCGTCGAGCAACCGGCCGCCGCCTATTTCGATTTCGTGCACACCGCGGCGTCCGCGCCCATGCCGGCCGTGCAGGACGGCGCCCCGCCGCCGCTCGGCTTCGCCCTGGCCCAGCTGCATGGCGTCTACATCCTCGCGCAGAACGCCGCGGGACTCGTGCTCGTGGACATGCACGCGGCGCATGAGCGCATCCTCTATGAAAAGCTGAAGTCGGCGCTCGACGCGCGCCCGGCGGTGCAGCCGTTGCTGGTGCCGGTGGTCATGGCGGCGAGCGGCGAGGAAATCGCCGCCGCGGAGGCGCACGCCGGCACGCTGGACCGCCTCGGCTTCGAGATCGCCGCGGCCGGGCCGCGCGAACTCGTCGTGCGCGCCGTGCCGCAGGCACTGACTTTGGCGCGGATCCCCGACCTGGTGCGCGCGCTGCTCGCCGACCTGGAGAAGTTCGGCGCCAGCCGCGCCGCCGCCGAGCATCGCAACGAGCTGCTCGCGACGATGGCCTGCCACGGCGCGGTGCGCGCCCACCGCACGCTCAGCCTGCCCGAGATGAACGCCCTGCTGCGGCAGATGGAGGCCACCGAACGCGCCGACCAGTGCAACCACGGCCGCCCGACATGGACGCAGTTGTCGATGGACGAACTCGACCGGCTGTTCCTGCGCGGCCGATGAGCACACGCAACCAGCTTCCGCCGGCCATCTGCCTCATGGGGCCGACGGCCAGCGGCAAGACCGCCGTGTCGCTGGGACTGACTTTGCGCCTGCCGCTGGAAATCGTCAGCGTCGACTCGGCGCAGGTGTTCCGCGACATGGACATCGGCACCGCCAAGCCGGACCGCGCCACGCTGGAAAGATTTCCGCACCATCTGATCGATCTCGTCACGCCCGAAGAAAGCTATTCCGCCGCCCGCTTCCGCGCCGACGCGCTGCGCGTCATGGCGGACATCACGGCGCGCGGCAGGATTCCGTTGCTGGCCGGCGGCACCATGCTCTATTTCAAGGCGCTGCGCGAGGGCCTTTCCGACCTGCCGCAAGCCGATGCCGGGCTGCGCCTCGCCATCGACGCGGAAGCGCAACAGCGCGGCTGGCCGGCCCTGCATGCCGAGCTGGCTGCGCTCGACCCGGAAGGTGCGGCGCGCCTGAAGCCGACGGACGCGCAGCGCATCCAGCGCGCGCTGGAAGTCGTGCGCCTCACCGGCGCGCCGCTGGCGGAAAGCCTGGCGCGCAGGACGGATGCCGCCGCGCCCTACCGCTTCATCCAGCTAGCGCTGATCCCTTCCGATCGTGCCGTGCTGCACGCGCGCATCGCGCAGCGCTTCGACGCCATGCTGCATGCCGGGCTGGTCGATGAAGTGCGCGCGCTGCGCCGCAAGTATCGCCTCGATGCCGCCCTGCCCTCCATGCGCTGCGTCGGCTACCGGCAAGCATGGGAATTCCTCGAAGGCGGCTGCGACCGGGGAGCGCTGCGCGAGAAGGGCATCGCCGCCACGCGCCAGCTGGCGAAGCGGCAACTGACGTGGCTGCGCAGCTGGTCGGAGGTCACGGCTTTCGACTGCCTGGCAACGGATCTTGTCGCACAGGTCGCGAAATCCGTGGAAGCGGCCCTGGCTTAAGTTCCTTGTCCTGCCGCCGTTAATTCCCTTGTTATGGGAAAGAGCGGAGACCACGCTTGTCCGCAGCCAGCAAAACCGTCGATGAACCGGCCGAAGAGGCCGCCCCGCCACCCGGCCTCGCCCTGCGCGCCAAGCGCCTGCTGATCGTCCCCCTGCTTCTGCTCGGGCGACTGCGCCAGAGCAAGGCATCGGAAACGGACGAAGAAGCGGAAGCCGTGCCGCCGGACCCCCGCAACGCCAGGCGCAGTGAAGCGGATGAAGCGGAAGCGGCGCCCGCGGCACCGTCGTGGTGGCGCCGCCTCCTGCCCTACGGACTGGTGCTGCTGGCGGGCACCGTTGCCGGCGGTGGCGGTATCTACTGGCTCTCGGCGCAGATCATTTCCCATCAGGCGGCGGCACTGACGGAGCAAGATGATGAGATCGCGCGACTGAAGGGCGTGCTGGCAGGCTACGACAGGTTGATGCTTGAGAACCACCGCAAACTGGAGGCGGAAAAGGGCAAGCGCGCAGAACTGGGCAACCGGCTGGCCATCGCGCAATCCGATCTGACGCGCAGAACGCCACCCGAGGACGACCACGGCACGGATGCGACCGGCCACGCCGTTCCGGGCAAGGGCCTGGACTGCACGCTGCGCGCAGGCAGCATCAGCGGCACCCTGAAGGCCTGCCTGAAAGAATTCAACCGCAAGTAAGCCGCTCGACAGGCGCGGCGCGGCCCCACAGCTGCGGCAGCAGCGCTTCCATCCGCCCCGGTTCGCCGCTGCTGAAGAAGACTTCCCTTCCTGCCGAGTGCGCCGGGAGAAAGTCAGCCTCCGCAAGACGGCGAGCCAGTTGCCGCGCGACGGCCGCGCCGGTCTCGACAAGGGCCACGTCCTCGCCGGCCAGCTCGCGCAGCAGCGGTTGCAGGAACGGATAGTGGGTGCAGCCGAGCACCAGCGTGTCGGCACCCTGCGCCAGCAGGGGCGAGACGAAAGCCGACAGCAGCGCGCGCGTGGCAGGGCCGGACAGATCGCCCGACTCCACCCGCTCCACCAGCCCCGGACAGGGCTGCACCACGACCCGGGCCTTCGATCCGAAGCGCCCCACCAGTTCGGCGAAGCGGGTACTTTCCAGCGTGCCGCCGGTGGCGAGCACGCCGATCACGCCGGAACGCGTCGCTTCGACAGCCGGTTTCACCGCCGGCTCCATGCCGACGATGGGCAGCTCGAAGCGCCGGCGCAGGCCGACGATGGCCGCCGAGGTGGCTGTGTTGCAGGCGACGACCAGCGCCTTGGCGCCTTGCCCCACAAGGAATTCGGCTATGGCCAGCGCACGTTCCTCGATGAACGCGGCGGACTTCACACCGTAGGGGGCATGGGCGGAATCGGCGACGTAGAGGAGGTCTTCGCCCGGCAACGCCGCGCGGATGTGGCGCAGCACGGACAGGCCGCCGACGCCCGAATCGAAGACGCCGATCGGACGGGAGCGCGACGTCATCAGGCCGCTGCCGTCCCGGGTGCGGGCTCGACGCTGCGCACATCGCGGGCGAGCAGGCTGTAGACCGTCGGCACGACGAACAACGTCAGGAGCGTGCCGAGCAGCAGGCCGCCGACGATGACCCAGCCGATCTGCTGGCGCGATTCGGCGCCGGCGCCGCCGGCGAAGGCCAGCGGAATGGCGCCCAGCACCATCGCGCCGGTGGTCATGAGGATGGGCCGCAGGCGCAGGCTGGTCGCCTCGACCAGCGCCTCGCCCACCGCCCTGCCCTGCTCGCGCAGCTGGTTGGTGAATTCGACGATGAGGATGCCGTGCTTGGTGATGAGGCCCACCAGGGTCACGAGGCCGATCTGGCTGTAGACATTGAGCGTGCCGCCGGACAGCCACAGCGCCAGCAGCGCCCCGGTCATCGACAGCGGCACGGTGAGCATGATGACGAAGGGGTCGCGGAAGCTCTCGAACTGCGCCGCCAGCACGAGGTAGATGAAGGCCAGCGCCAGCAGGAAGGTCAGCGCCAGGCTGGCCGTCGAGGTGCGGAACTCGCGCGACTGACCGGCCGTGTCGGTGGCGTAGCCGGGCGGCAGGATGCGGCGCGAGGCGTCGTCGAGGAAGGCCAGCGCCTCGCCCAAGGTGTAGCCGGGCGCGAGGTTCGCCGAGATGGTCGCGGCGCGGCGCTGGGCGAAGTGGTTCAGTTCGCGCGGCCGCACCGTCTCGTCCACTGTCACCAGGTTGGCCAGCGGGATCATGCGGTCGTCGCGCCCGCGCACGTAGATCTGGCTGATGTCGCGCGGCGTGGCGCGATCGCTGTCGGCCGTCTGCACGATCACGTCGTACTGCTCGGCGTCGCGCTTGAAGCGCGTCACCTGGCGGCCGCCGAGCATGGTCTCCAGCGTGCGGCCGATGGTCTCGATCTGCACGCCGGTGTCGGAGGCCTTTTCCCGGTCCACCTGCACCGTCAGCTCGGGCTTGTTGAGCTTGAGGTCGGTGTCGGCGTTCACGAAGCCGGGGTTCTTCGCCATCTCGCCGAGGATCTGCTCGGTGACGCCCTGCAGGTCGGGATAGGAGGCAGACGTGACAATAACGAAATTCACCGGGCGCTCGCGCGGGCTCTGACCAAGCGAGGGCGGCGTGACGGGGAAGGCCAGCACGCCGGGAATCGAAAAGAACTTCGGCTGCAGTTCCTTGGCGATGGCGGTCGAATGCTTCGGGCGTGCCTTCCAGTCGGTCAGGCCGACAAAGGAAATGCCCTGCGACACCACCGGGTTGCCCGCCACCACGAAGTAGCGCTCGACGTTGTCGGTCTTGGCGTAAATCCCTTCGAGCTGCCGCGCGTACTTGCTCATGTAGTCGAGCGTGGCGCCCTCCGGGCCGATAAAGACACCAAGAATGACGCCGCGGTCCTCCACCGGCGCAAGTTCCGATTTGAGCGTTTTCAGCAGCAGCACGCTCGCGCCGGCCACCAGCGCGAAGGCCAGCATGACGACCCAGCGGTGGCGCAGCGTCGCCGCCAGCAGCCGGCTGTAGCCCGTTGTCATGGCAGTGAAGAAATTCTCGAACCAGAGATAGGCCTTGCCGTGGCGCGTCTCGTGCTTCAGCAGGAGGGAGCACATCATGGGCGAGAGCGTCAGGGCGACGAAGCCGGAAACCAGCACCGCGCCGGCCAGGGTCAGGGCGAACTCGATGAAGAGCTTGCCGGTGCGGCCGGTCATGAAGGCCACCGGCGCATAGACGGCGGCGAGGGTCAGCGTCATCGCCACCACGGCGAAGGCGATCTCCTTCGAGCCCAGCAGCGCCGCCTTTCCAGCACGACGATCGAGTCATCCACCACCAGGCCGATGGCGAGCACCAGCGCGAGCAGCGTGAGCGTGTTGATGCTGAAGCCCATCGCCAGCATGAGGGCGAAGGCGCCGATCAGCGACACCGGGATGGTGACCAGCGGGATGAGCGTGGCCCGCGGCGAACGCAGGAAGACGAAGATGATCATGGCCACCAGCAGGATGGCCTCGCCGATGGTCGTAAACACCGCCTCGATGGAGCGGTCGATGAAAACCGAGGAGTCGTAGGCGATGTTCACCGTCATGCCTTCCGGCAGTTCGGCGGTGACGCGCGGCAGTTCGGCGCGCAGCGCCTTGGAAAGGTCGAGCGGGTTGGCGGTGGCCTGCTTGATGACGCCCAGGGCGACGGCATTCCTGCCATTGAAGCGCACCGCGGAGCGCTCCTGCGCCGCGCCGATCTCGACCTTGCCGAGATCGCGGATGCGCACCGGATAGCCCTTGACCTGGCGCACGACGACGTCGGCGAACTCCTCCGGCTTGTTCAGGTCGGTGCGCGACACCACCGAGAACTCGCGCTCGCGGCCCTCGATGCGCCCGGCCGGCACCTCGACGTTCTGCCGCCGCAGGGCGTCCTCCACGTCCGGCGGCGTCAGGCCATAGGCGGCAAGGCGTCCCGGGTCGAGCCAGATGCGCATGGCGAACTTGCGCTCGCCGAAAATGCGCACATCGGCCGCGCCAGGCAAGGTCTGCAGGCGCGGCTTGACGATGCGGCTGGCGAAGTCGGTGACTTCCAGGGGGGAATGGCGGTCGCTGTTGAAGGCGAGCCAGATGATGGGGTTGGCGTCGGCCTCGACCTTGGCGATGACCGGCTCGTCGATCCCCTGCGGCAGCTTGTTGCGCACCCGCGCCACGCGGTCGCGCACGTCGGCGGCGGCGGAGTCGGGATGGCGCTCCAGCTTGAAGCGCACGCTGATCTGGCTGTTCTCGGCGCGCGAGATGGACGAGAGCACATCGACGCCCTCGATGCCGGCCAGCGAATCCTCCAGCGGCTTGGTGATCTGCGACTCGATGATTTCCGCCGAAGCGCCCTTGTAGGTGGTGTCCACCGTCACCACCGGCTCGTCGATCTTCGGGTATTCGCGCACCGGCAGGCGCGAATAGGAGACGATGCCGAGCAGCATCACCACCAGGCTCATCACCGTCGCAAAGACCGGACGGCGGATGCAGATCTCGGGCAGTTTCATTTGGCGCCGGGCTTCGTCTCGGGGGGTGCCGCGCCGGCCGCCGCGGACCGCACCGGCACGCCGTCGCGCAGCTTGAGCTGCCCGGCCGTGACCACTTCGTCCCCTGCCTTGAGGCCTTCCTCGATCTCCACCGCCGCGCCGCGGCGCTGGCCGATCGTCACCTTGACGCGCTGCGCCTTGCCCTCGACCACCTTGAAGACGAAATTGTCGTTGCCGGCAGGCACCAGCGCCTCCTCGGGAACCGTCAGGCCTTGGCGCTCTCCGCCAAAGGCCAGGCGCACGCGGACAAACATGCCGGGGCGCAGCTTGAGATCCGGATTGTCGAGGCGGGCGCGCAGCGAGATGGCGCGCCCGGAAGCATCGAGCAAGGGGTCGATGGCATCGAGCACGCCCTTGAACGTCTCTCCCGGCATGGCGTCGGTCGCGATCTCGATGGCCAGCCCCTTGCGCAGTCGCGCAAGGTGGCTTTCCGGCAGGCGGAAATCGACCTTGAGGGAACCGATGTCCTCGATGTTGATGAGTTCCTGGCCTTCCTTGACGTAATCGCCGACGCTGACATTGCGGATGCCGACAATGCCCGAGAAGGGCGCGCGAATTTGCGTCTTCTGCAGCTTGGCCCGCGCCAGCGCCACGGCCGCCTCGAGCACCTTGAGGTTGGCTGCCGACTCGTCCCTTGCCCGCTCGCTGACGAATTTCTTCTGGTAAAGATCCTCTGTGCGCTTGAAATTGGCCTGGGCAAGAGCCAGATTGGCTTCGGCCTGGCGCAGTTCCGCCGTCTGCGTCGCGGCATCCAGCGCCACCAGCACGGCACCCTTGCGGGCCGGCATGCCCTCGCGCAGATGGATCGCGGCGATGCGTCCGGCGATTTCCGGCCGCAGCACCACGGACTCGTTGGATTTCAGCGAGCCGACCGCAGCGACATCGTCATGGAAAGCGGTCGCCGCGACCGTTGCGGTTTCCACGCCGACGGCAAAGCCGCCCGGCGGGCCGCCGGGCTTGCCCGGTGCAGCAGCCTTGCCTGGCGGCTGAGGCGCAGGCGATACGCTCTGGTTGGCGTAATACGCATAGCCGCCGAGCGCCAGCAATCCGATGACGGCGACGATCGCGACGAAATACTTTTTTTCCGCTGCCATTGGGGATGACGCCTCTTAGTTATTATCCGCAGGTGGGGCTGAAGCCCGGCCTGCATCCTTCATGCCACGATGGTCTGCGGCTGGTCTGCACCGCGCCGGCAGATCATGCCGATGCTCCAGGCGGTCTCGCCGGCCTCGCGCAGCAGTTTCAGGGCTTTCTCTTCCTGCGACTGGGCAACCACCACCACCATGCCGATGCCGCAATTGAAGACGCGGTGCATCTCGGCATCCGCCACCTGACCTTCGCGCTGCAGCCAGTCGAACAGCTTCGGCCGCGTCCAGGCCGTGCTGTCCAGCGTCGCCACCAGCGAGTCCTTCAATATGCGCGGCACATTGTCGAGCAGGCCGCCGCCGGTGATATGCGCCATGCCCTTGACCGGCACCGCATCCATGAGAGCCAGCAGCGGCTTGACGTAGATGCGCGTCGGCGCCATCACCGCCTCTGCCAGGGAGCGTCCGTCGAAATCGGCGTTCATGTCGGGCCTGGCGCGCTCGAGGATCTTGCGCACCAGGGAATAACCGTTTGAGTGCGCGCCGCTCGAGGCCAGTCCGATGACCGCGTCGCCCGGCTCGATGGCGGCGCCATCGATGAGTTTCGATTTCTCCACCGCGCCGACGGCGAAGCCGGCGAGATCGTACTCGCCGTCCGGATACATGCTCGGCATTTCCGCCGTCTCGCCGCCGATCAGCGCGCAACCGGCCATCTCGCAGCCTCGCGCGATGCCCTGTATCACCGTCGCGGCGGTGTCCACGTCGAGCCGGCCGCAGGCGAAGTAGTCGAGAAAGAAGAGCGGTTCGGCGCCCTGCACGAGGATGTCGTTTACGCTCATGGCGACGAGGTCGATGCCGACAGTGTCATGACGGTTCAGCTGGAAAGCCAGCTTCAGCTTGGTGCCGACGCCGTCGGTGCCGGAAACAAGAACGGGTTCCCGATACTTCCTCGATAACTCGAACAGGGCGCCGAAGCCGCCGATGCCGGCCATCACCTCGGGACGCATCGTCCGCTTGGCGAAAGGCTTGATGCGCTCGACGAGGGAATCGCCGGCATCGATATCGACGCCGGCGTCACGGTAGGTGAGTGAGGTCAAGGGAATATCCGCTTCGTGATAAAGTTGCGCTTCGCGCAAGTCCAGGCCGGATTTTATCGTATGTCCCGCCCAATCGACACCTAATGGACAACATTGGACACCATTGCGCCGCCATTGCGACGACCATGCCCCAGCAGCTGACGCTCGACATCCGCCCCGAGCCATATCCGACCCTGGACAATTTCATCACCGGCGCCAATGGCGAACTGCTCGCCCGCCTGCG
>PHCS01000023.1 GCA_002840845.1 Betaproteobacteria bacterium HGW-Betaproteobacteria-14 | reverse complement strand
CGCCGCCACGCGCCGCGACGTCGCCGCGCGCGGCCTGCTCACCGCGGAAGGATTTGCGCGCTTGATGCGCGATCCCGACCCCGCCGTGCGCGCGACGCTGGCGCGGCGTGCCGACCTGCCCGACGAACTGCTGGAACGCATGGCCGGGGACCGGCACCCGGCGGTGCGCGAAGCGGTCGCGGGCGCACTGCGGCTCAGCGACGAAGCGCTCAACCGGCTCGCTTTCGATCGCGAAGAAAGCGTGCGACTGGCCGTGGCGCGCAACCGCAACGCGCCGCCCACCGCGCTGGAAGTGCTGGCCGCGAACAGCTCGGCGCAAATCCGCCTGCTCGTGGCGGAGCATCGCCGCGCCAGCGAACCGGTGCTGCTGCGGCTGTTGAACGGCAGCGGGGACCGCGCGGAACGGATTGCCCGCGAGCGCCTTCCCGGCGGCGGGAAGCCGGCGCAGTAATGCAGAATCGGCCCCGATGGAGCGCTCTTCCGGACGCAAGTGACCGACAAGGCCGCGAAATTTATTTGCCATAGCGGGCGAATCCGTGCATAGTGCGCACCAGCGATCTTCAAGTAGCGCTGTTGTTGTTCGGTTCAGTACCCGCGGTTCCGCGGTATTTCTCCCTTCATCACCCTGCCGGCTTGACCTTCGCCCTCCCCGGGGGCAACCCCTTTTTTGGTTTATTAAGGAAATTCAAGTTATGGCAACAGGTACTGTGAAGTGGTTTAACGATTCGAAGGGCTTTGGCTTTATTACGCCCGAAGCGGGTGGCGAGGATTTGTTCGCCCATTTCTCCGCGATTCAGGGACAGGGCTTCAAGACCCTCAAGGAAGGCCAAAAAGTCAGTTTCGAAATCACCACTGGCCCCAAAGGCCAGCAGGCGTCGAACATTCGCGCGGCTGACTAAGCCGGCGACGAAGGCGGCATGGCCCATCGGCCATGCCGCCGGCTTTCCCCCTTTAGCTTTCCCGGAGAAGAGGCAATGGCCAAGGAAGAACTCATCGAAATGAATGGCGTGGTGATGGAAGTGCTGCCCGACTCGCGCTTTCGCGTCACGCTCGACAACGGCCACGACCTCGTGGCGTACACGGCCGGCAAGATGCGCAAGCACCACATCCGCATCATCGCAGGCGACAAGGTGTCGCTGGAAATCTCGCCCTACGACCTGAGCAAGGGGCGCATCTGCTTCCGCCACATCGAGGGCCGTCCCGCCTTCACGCCGCAGCGCCGGCGCTGAGCGCAGGCATCGCAACACTCCGTTCTGCTCCGCGGGAAACTTCACACGCCATGTGAAGTCTCAGCCTCAATCCCGGGAGAACCCATGCTATCCAGAGTACGCGATTTTTTCGACCGCCATCTCTCCGCCGCCCCGTCGGCGCAGGGCGATGACCGGCATGCGATCGAACTCGCCACCGCCGCGCTGCTGGTTGAGGTCATGCGCATCGACGACCAAACGACGCCGGCGGAATACGCCGCCGTCCAGCACGCCATCCGCACGAAATTCAACCTGACCGAGCCCGAGGCCCGCCAGCTGATCGAACTGGCCGAGGAAGAGGTGCGGCAGGCGACGGATTACTATCAGTTCACCTCGATGATCAACCAGCGCTTCACGCAAGCGCAAAAGGAGCGCGTGCTCGAACTGATGTGGCGCATCGCCTACGCCGACGCGGCGATCGATCCGCACGAACGCCACCTCCTGCGCAAGATCGCCGCATTGCTGCATATCCCCGACAGCGCCAACCTGGCCGCCAAGCTGCGCGCGCGCGACAGCGCCGCCGCCGAGCGGGCGCAAGCCGACCCGAAGCAAACAGATTGACGAGCACGCGGGTGCCGCCGGGGAAAGTCAGTCGCTGCGGTACGGCGCGTTGGAGTGGTTGGCAGGCTGGTCCTCGGCCTCAACCGTCATTCCCGCAGAAGCGGGAATCCAGAAGCCGCGCAGACCCCGCCATCGCAACGGGCCGGGGAAAGTCAGTCGCCGGGATACGGCGATTGAGTGCTATCAACCCTAGGTGGTCGATTGCTCCGCCAAACAAACTACCGCTCTTCGGCCATTGCTGCCGGTGGAGTTGGTCAGTTGAATAACTGCTGTTGCGCAGGTTGCTGACACTGGCACGGCTCTCTGACTAAAAAGCTGCATTCAACTACTGCTAAGTCAAGCGTCCTTCGCCCCAAGCGGAAGTGCCCATTCGCACCTGCTCTGTCCGTCAATGCCGATCGCATCAAAAAATTGGATACGCTAGATAGCCTTTCGCATCCTCAGTTTTCTGGCGCAAATAGAACAAATCGCGACAATAAAAGGCGCTAAAATTGACAATACGCGCCAATTGAGTTAGTTATATGGCGCGCATCAGGTTTTTCGCGCCAATAAAGGGTGAGGCATGCCAAAAAAACTTCCTGAGGGTTTGACTGCACAAATTGAAGCCGAGATCGCCCGGCATCCGGATGGCATAGGCATCGATGGACTGCATGCCGTTCTGGTTGGCATCGTCAGCCGCCGCACTTTGCAGCGTCGCTTGGGTGAGTTGATCGAAGACAAAAAGATTGCCTTTTCAGGCAAGGGGCGCGGCCTGCGTTACCGTAAGCCCAGGATCATCGAAATGGATATCTCTGATCATGTCCATGTGTCGGCTGCGGCAAGCGCAGAGATCTACGTACCTGTTTCACCAGCGGGGCGGGAAGTCCTCGATTACGTACGTCAGCCCATCCAGCAACGCAAACCGGTGGGCTACGACCGCGAATTTCTGGAGTCATATCGCCCGAACGAAACGACCTATCTGTCGCGGGAAATCCGCGAGCACCTGCACAACATCGGCCGTTCCCCCGATGGCGAGCGCCCGGCGGGCACTTATGCGCGCGATATCATGGGGCGCCTGCTGATCGACCTGTCCTGGGCTTCGAGCCGGCTCGAAGGCAATACCTACACCCGGCTCGACACGCAAAACCTGATCGAGCTCGGCCAAGCGGCCGCAGGCAAGGATCGCCGCGAAGCGCAGATGATCCTCAACCACAAGGCCGCCATCGAGTTGCTGGTGGAGCAGGCCGAGGACATCGGCTTCAACACCTTTACCTTCTTCAATCTGCACGCGCTGCTCTCCGAAAACCTGCTCGCCGATCCCGGCGAGAGCGGGCGGCTGCGCAGCCGTATCGTCGAGGTTAGCGGCACGGTGTTTCACCCGCTGGGCATCCCGCAGCAGATCGACGCCTATTTCCGCATGATCCTGGACAAGGCCGAAGCCATCGAAGACCCCTTCGAGCAGGCTTTTTTCATCATGGTCCACATCCCGTACCTGCAACCCTTCGTGGATGTGAACAAGCGGGTATCTCGGCTGGGCGCCAACATCCCGCTTATCCGGCACAACCTATGCCCTCTGTCCTTCATCGACGTGCCCGAACGGGCCTATGTTGAAGGCACGCTGGGCGTGTACGAGGTGAAGCGGGTGGAACTGTTGCGCGATGTGTTCGTCTGGGCCTATGAGCGCTCCTGCCAGCGCTACATGGCCATTCGCGAAACTGTTGCTGACCCCGACCCCATTCGCCTGCGCCACCGTGAGGCGCTCATCGCCATCGTGGCCGAAATTGTGCGCAGCCAACAGGCGCCCAGCAAAGCGGCTTTGCGCAAGCTGGCAGAGTCCCTGGTCCCGGCGGAAGACTTGGATCGGGTCGTTGCACTTGCCCTGGAAGACCTGCGTAACCTGCACGATGGCAATGTCACCCGTTACCGGCTGCGGCTGTCCGAATATCGGTCATGGCAACCGCTGCAACATGGTGGAGCGGCGTGATGGGCAGGAAGATGGTCTATATGCCTGCCGGATGGGCAATTCACACAATTCGGCCGGAGCGGCAGCTCGCATTGTTGAGCTACAACGGCTGGTCACGGCCATCAAGGGACATTCGAGTATTTCATCCATAGCAGACACTCGCAAGTCCCGGCAGAAATCGACAAAGATGATGCTAGCCACGTAGTGTTGGCGTAGTCTGCGCCGCTGATCCAAAGGCGGCTTTCCGGCCGGTTCCGGCAAGTTGGTGTCGGTATGCATTAGCAGACCTCCTGCTGAGGTAATATTCGCACATCAATATCTAGCCAACAGTTGATGCCGCTGCCTCGCACCAGCCCGCAGTGCTATACAACGCCGGCGGTTGGAGGCCCCTTCGCCACGATGCGAGGATCCATATGACCGTTGAAGCCAAAGGCCGCGAGCTTATCGACGTAATCGGGAGCAAGGCGTGAACACAGAAGTACTCGAACCGCGCCTCGATCTGCTCCAGCAGGAGTACGTCCTGGTTCAGGCATGGAAGAAGACTGCGTCCTATATCCGCTACCACAACTGGTTTTCTGACACTCTCGAACTCGATCGCGCCGCGATAAACTTACCCGCGTTCATCGCTGCCATGGCCGAAGCCTTGGCTTCTCCTAAGGAGTGGAGAAGTGGCTTACTCCGCATGGTGCCTGCGCCGAAGAGCCAGCGTTGGAGTTTTTCGAAATATGGTGAGTGGAAACCGGAAGAGAAAGGCATCGGTGCAGCGCGATTGCGCCCGTTGGCACATGTCGAGCTACGCGACCAGGTCGTTGCTACAGCAATCATGTTGTGCCTCGCGAACCGGGTCGAGACATTGCAAGGCGATCCGCGGAAATCGGTTCGCGACGGAGCAGTTCGACGGCAAGTCATCTCCTACGGGAATCGCCTCTTCTGCGACTCCGATAGAGTGGCTTTACTACATCGATGGGGCTCCGCGAAACTGTATCGCGCCTACTATCAGGACTACCAAACGTTTCTGGCCCGCCCGGAAATCGTCGCCGAGTCCATTCAACTCGCTAACGGACGGCGCTCCTTCATCGTTCACTCTGACCTTCGTCAGTTCTACGACCGTGTAAGACCGGACCGACTGGCGACGGCACTTCGGGCTATTCAGCGCGATGACGACGACCCGGACTTCTTCGACTTCGCGGTGAGGGTGTTCGATTGGATGTGGGATCCGCGGGACCGAAGCGAAGTCGCGATCTACGCTAGGCAAACTGAACTTGACGATTTCTCTCGCGTTGCCCTTCCTCAGGGCCTCGTATCCGCCGGCTTCTTTGCCAACGTCGCGCTTCTCGGCTTTGACGAGATGATTCGGAGCGCCATTGGCAAGGACATCGCGCCCGGCGTCCGCCTGGAGGATGGCTGCCGATATGTGGATGACCTTCGCATTGTCGTGACGGGTGGAGGCAACGAGTTCGAGAACGCTGATTGTCTCAGCCTGATTGAAGAGTGCGTCTCAGGGTGGTTGCAGGGTCTGCTGACAGCCAAGGCACCTGGTCTCCTGGTGTCCGGCGAGAAGACGAAGGCAGCGGAATTTGGCGGCGCCGAACGCCCCCTCGTCCGGCAGAGCGCAAAGATGAATCGGATCCAGTCTGCGGTGTCCGGCGGTTTCGACGCGATTGGCGGGGAAGAGGTTCTCGACGCCATCCAGGGGTTGATGCGCTCGCAGGAAGCCCTGTCGCTGCGCTCCAGCGATGACGGCTGGGCTCTCTCGCCTCTGCCGGACGTTCGGGACGAAACGGTCGCTAGGTTCGCTGCAGCGAGATTCCGAACGACCTATCGCTCTATCCGACCGTTACTCGAAGACCTGGATGAGATCGATGACGCTAGTCTAGGTACAGCTCACTTCGCCGTCACTGGTCGCGCCCGCTGCATCCGGTCCCAGCGCCAACTCGACGAAGATGCACGGGCTTTTTCACTGGGTCTGATTGAACGCTGGGTCTTCGATCCTTCCAACGTGCGCCTGCTGCGTATCGGTCTCGACTTGTGGCCGGATGCTGCAGTGCTCGAGGGAGTATTGAAACTGCTTCGGCCGTTCACCGACAAGGGTGGCCGTCGCAAGGCGCCGCGACGCGTCGCCTGGTATTGCTTGTCTGAGCTCTTGAGGGCTGGCGCTACGGAAACTGGTTTGGTTGACGACCAGGAATGTCTTCCAGTGGCCGTCGACCTCGCGGCGTACCGCAAGGTACTTGGCCAGGAAGCCGGAAGACTAGTCAAACTACCCGCCGCGCAGATTCCATGGTATCTGCGCCAGCAAGCATTGCTCTTCCTCGCTGCGGCGTCGCCAGGCGCAGCTCCGGTCATTCGTACCGGACGAAGCGCGGAGACCCGGCATTATCGGGAGCTGATCCGCTACTTGCGCGGTGATGGAGTTGAGGTCAACAGCTCGGAGTTTGCGACGCTCGCCGTGCTGGCGCGGCGCTCGTTCTCAACCGCAGCGAAATCGGCAGAGCTGGTTCGGCAGAGCGTGTCACCGGCACGGATTAGAGAAATCGCACACAGAGATCCCTCATTGGCCCGCGAATTGTTTCAGAGTGAAGTGGATCCTCTGTCAGTTGACGACCTGAGCGCGCGACTGCGTGAGGATCTCTGCCTGGATACTGGCGAGGATGCCGGAGTATCGCACACCCTGGCAGAAGTAGTGCTGAGCGACGACGGGCCTGAGCCCGTACTGCGTAACGAGCTGGCCATCTTGCGATTTGCGGCCGCGTTTCTGGAAGAACTCAAGCGAGTGGCCCCATGGATAGAGGTAATCGCGCCCGGACAGGTTCGTTCAATCCTCGACAAGAGCGCGGGTGTCGCCAGGATCGATGCGGTGGAGATCCGCCCGAGCCGAGCGTCGGCCAGCGACTCCCTCTACTCTCCACCGCGCTGGTGCGAGAACACAGATCGGTGGCGGTTCCATCTCGGG
Source organism: Betaproteobacteria bacterium HGW-Betaproteobacteria-14 (assembly GCA_002840845.1). Classification (GTDB taxonomy): domain Bacteria; phylum Pseudomonadota; class Gammaproteobacteria; order Burkholderiales; family Rhodocyclaceae; genus Desulfobacillus. The sequence continues at coordinate 31,028 of PHCS01000023.1, read as the reverse complement.
TTTCTTCTTAGATTCATCCTATCCCGGTCGCCCGACTTCACGAGAAGGGTTCGGCAAGCGCATTGGAAGGAGTCGGCCTCGGCGTACCGCCCCGCCGAAAGTCACTGGTATCAGCGGCTCTACGGCTTCTTCAACGGTCAGCAGGCTTTCGGCGACGATTGGCTACCGATTACGGATTGGATGGAGCATTTTCTATCAGCATTGCTCCACTGGCCGGGCTCCCGCATCGCTGCGGACTTTGTTTGGGTTCAGGAAGGTATTGACGTTGCCATCGCCAGGATTCGGTCGCGAATTACGGCACTGGAAGGCAAGTTCGGGAACGCAACAGTGACATTGATGCTGCCGATGACCGCGCGTAGACCCACTCCAGTAGCGTCCCCCCGGCCCCTGCGCGCATGTGTGGTGCAAACCGCCGTTCCGGCTGACGTTGACTTCAGTGTTACAGACCTTACGCTCTCGGATCGTGCAATTCGACGAAAGCATCGCAACCATCTTTCGGCAGCACTTGCTGCTGTTGAGCGCATGCTCGACTTGCGAGAGACCCACAAGGGAAGCGACGGTAGGCTGGATTGGCTGATCCTCCCGGAACTTGCTGTTCACCCGCGCGACGTAATGTCGCATCTCATCCCGTTCGCGCGAGCCCATAAGACAATCATCCTGGCGGGATTGACGTACGAGGAGCTTTTCAGTGGCAGGCCATTGGTCAATTCAGCCCTCTGGATCATTCCTGAATGGTCGGATGCACACGGCCTTCAGATCTTCACGAGACGACAGGGAAAACTCCATCTCGCACCGAGTGAGCAGGCGTTCAATAGCCCAGCGGTGCGTCTCCAGGGTTTCAGGCCATGCCAGTGGTTGATTGGATTCCCATGGTCCTCCGATGGCGACGCTTCACCACTCTGGCTCACCGCATCCGTCTGCTACGATGCAACCGACCTGCGCTTGGCGGCAGACCTCCGAAATGAGTCAGACGTGTTTGCGATTCCCGCGCTGAACCGGGACGTAAAGACGTTCGATCAGATGGCGCTGGCTCTGCACTACCATATGTTCCAGCTGGTCATTGTTGCCAACAATGGCCAGTACGGCGGCAGCAATGCCTACTGGCCAAGTCAGGATGCACTCCGCCGGCAGATTTTCCATTTACATGGCCAGCCGCAGGCGTCAATCGCTTTTCTGGAGATCGATGACATCTCGGAGTTTCTCGCGCGCCACGATCACGCCAAGTCGACTTCGCCGGGTTGGAAGTACCCTCCTGCAGGTATGAGCGGAAAATGAGTGCGGGCGAGCTATGAACTACCCCCTGCGCCACATCTCCATCCGCGTGCCGTGGCATGACACAGGCTGGGACGGCCGAGTCTGTGCAGCGCCCCGGCTGAATGGGTCGTGCCTCAAGCTCAAGCGCATCGCGGAGGATCGCGACGACACGGCCGAAGAAGCGGTCGCAGGCAAGCGCCTCGATGAGCTGCCCCAGGCGCAGTGGCCGGCGTGCGCGGCCGAGCGCATGGGCTTCATGGCGCCGTTCGAGGTCGTGCGGATGGCCGACCACCCCTACAACCGCGGTACAGAAACCAGCCACGGTCATTTCAAGCCGACGCCGCTGCGTCACCCGCCGTACTCTGCGGCGGTGGTGCCGTTCGCGTGGATGCTGCGCGAAGCCATGGAGACGCTGGGCGAAGAGCACGCGTTGGACGTGCAGGCCGAGCGCGAACCGGACCTCGGCTTCACAACGCAGTGGGTCCAGGAACGCCTCAACCAGACCGCGCTGCTCGACTGCTTCGCCGGCCATCTCAAGCCCGAGCAATCGCTCTGCTTCTTCTACGGCAAGCAGGTTCCGTTCGTGGAGGATGCGGCCGGCGGCCGGATCCTAATCGGAGTCGGGCGCGTGCTGCACGTCGGCGCAGCGCAGGAGTACGCCTACACGACGAAGGACCTCAAGGGGAAGCTGCGTTCGATGCTGTGGGAGCGGATGGTCCAGCACTCGATCCGCCCCGACTTCAAGGACGGGTTCCTGCTTCCATATCACGCGGCGATCACCAGGGCGGCCGAAGAGCCGGAGTTCGACCCAGCTGATCTCGCAGCCCTGTCGCCTGCCGACCGGCTGATCGAGTTCTCCCACGCCTCACAACTGGTCAGCCACGACGGCGCCATCGCGTCGCTGCTCGCGTGTGCCGAGTCGCTGCGCAAGGCGACAGGCGTCCTGCCGGGGCCCTGGGAGCAGTGCCTGCAGTGGATCGATGCGCGGCTCGGCGAGTTGTGGACGGCGCGCGGGCCGTGCCCCGGGTTGGGCGCGGCGCTGTCGGCGTTCGGGGTGGAGTCGGCGACTTTCGTTGCCCGCACGCTGGCCGAGAAGGCCAGTGACAACACCGATCCGTGGCCGCTGGTCGACAGGATGTTCGCGGAGCCGGCAAAGGTTCTCCCTGCGGCACTGGCGAAGGGCATCGGCAAGACGCTCACCGCCAAGTGGTCGCGGCTGCCCGACGAGCGCCGCGCGCTGCTCAAGCTCGTCAGCCGCTTCGAGCTGACGCGGGAGCAGGCAACCACGCTCTATGTCCAGGAGGAACGCGCCAAGGCCGGTATCGACGCCACCGACAAGGCCATCCTCGCCAACCCATACCTGCTCTACGAGCTGACGCGCCTCACGAGCGACCCGGCCAGCGTCTGGACGGTGGATCGCGGGCTCTTTCCGGCTGCCGTCATTCGCGACAAGCATCCGCTGCCCGAGCCGAGCGCGCTCGACGCGGGAACGGATGCGCGGCGCGTGCGCGCGCTGTCGGTGAAGGTGCTCGAAGACGCGGCCTCAGCCGGGAGCACGCTGCTGCCGCAGGGCCAGGTAGTGCTCGGAATCCGGGGACTGACGCTGCAGCCACCCTGCGAGGCAGACGCCGATCTCATGAACGTCGCCAAGGACGGCTTCGGGGATGCGGTCGCCGAGATTGCCATGGCCAACGGGGCGCCAGCCTTGCAGCTCGGTCGGCTTGATGAGATGGGGGCCGTCATCCGTTCTGCGGTCGAGAAGCGCATCAGCGGCAAGCGGCTCGTCGTCGAGGCGGACTGGCGGAAGCTGCTCGATGCGCACCTTGACGGGCAGGCGATCGAGCAGGCCGATGAACTCGAGGAGAGCGCTCGCGCCGAGAAGACCGCGGCACTCAAGGAGCTGGCCGAGGCACGGCTGTCGGTCCTGATCGGGCCGGCAGGCACGGGCAAGACCACCCTGCTCTCGGTGCTGTGCTCGCACCCGAAGATCGAGGCGGGCGGCATTCTGTTGCTTGCGCCCACCGGCAAGGCCCGCGTGCGGATGGAGCAATCAACCAGGGACCTCAAGCTCAAGGGATACACCATCGCGCAGTTCCTGAGCCCGCACCGCTACGACGGCCCGACTGGGCGCTATCATCTCTCAGAGCAGCCCACCGAGGCCGGCGCGCACACGGTTATCATCGACGAGGCCTCGATGCTCACCGAGGAAATGCTCGCCGCCCTGATCCAGGCGCTCAAGGGCGTGCATCGACTGCTCCTCATCGGCGATCCGCGACAGCTCCCGCCGATCGGCGCCGGGAGGCCCTTCGTCGACATCGTGAAGCGGCTGGCGCCGGAAGGGGTGACCGAGCGCTTCCCGCGAGTCGGCGCAGGCTATGCCGAGCTTACGATCCGTCGCCGGCAAGCGGGTGAGGATCGCGAGGATCTGCAGCTTGCCGAGTGGTTCAGCGGCTCGCCCATCGCACCGGGTGAGGACGACGTCTTCGACAAGGTGCTTCGAACCGGCCAGAGCCCGCATGTCCGCTTCGTGCAGTGGGATACCGCGGACGAGGTGCGTGCCAGGATCATCGATGTGCTCGTCGAAGAGTTGCGGCGACCCGATGGCAGTCGGGCGCTCACCGGGCCCGACGACGTCGCGGGTTTCGACGCCACGCTCGGAGGGGAACCGTGGAACGACATGCGGTTCTTCAACCCGCGAAGGGGCGACAAGGCGGGCGCCGCGGAGACGGCCGAGGGCTGGCAAATCCTCTCGCCGGTGCGTTCTGCGGCCCACGGCGTTCCCGACCTGAATCGGCTCATTCACAAGCAGTTCCGGCAGCCGATGCTCGACGCTTCGCGCAAGGAGGGCTGGCAGCGGAAGTTCCCCAAGCCGATGGGCAGCGAGGAGATCGTCTACGGCGACAAGGTGCTCAACCTCGTCAACACGAATCCGGCACTGCCCTGGAACCGACACCGCAAGGTCTACCCCAAGAAGGACGATGCCTACATCGCCAACGGAGAGATCGGCATGGCGGTCGGGTTCTTCCGGAAAAAGGGCCTGCCCGACCTCCGCTGGAAGCTCGAGGTCGAGTTCTCCTCACAGCCCGGGTTCAAGTACGACTTCACGAGCAAGGACTTTGCCGAGGAAGGCAACGCGGTCCTCGAGCTCGCCTACGCGCTGACGGTGCACAAGTCACAGGGCAGCGAGTTCGGGACGGTCATCCTCGTGCTCCCCAATCCCTGCCGGCTGCTTTCGCGCGAGCTGCTCTACACCGCACTCACACGCCAGAAAAACCGCGTAGTCATCCTTCACCAGGGGCCACGCACGGAGTTGCGCACGTACTCCTCGGACGACCGATCCGAGACGGCGCGCCGACTGACAAATCTCTTTTTTGCTCCGTCGCCCATCGAAGTCGACGGCCGTTTCTTCGAAGAGCACCTCATCCATCGCACCGCGCGCGGCGAGATGGTGCGCTCGAAATCCGAGGTGATTATCGCGAATGCGCTCGCTGCCAAGGATGTCGACTACGCGTACGAACGTCCGCTGACGATCGAAGGAGTCTCGAAATACCCGGACTTCACGATCGAGGACATGGAATCAGGTCAGACACTCTACTGGGAGCACTGCGGAATGCTGCATGTGCCAATTTATCGCCGGCGGTGGGAAGAGAAACTCGCGTGGTATCGAGCCAACGGCATACTGCAAAGGGAGGAAGGTAACGGCGAGCACGGCACACTGATCATCACACGCGACGAGGTGAATGGAAGCATCGACTCCGCGAAGATCATCAGGCTGATCGAGGATGTGCTGAGGTGATAACGGTTGGGGTGCGTGAATCGTCGGTCACCAACCATTTCCGTATCCACCTGACAAGCAGGAGAAGGCAATGCAGCCTATGATGGAGCAGGCGGGAATGCTGTCGGAGATCAGGGTGGTGGCACTAGACACCACGAACAGGCGCCTAACAATAATATGCTGCGGACGGAGTTTGCGACACCGCTGATGCTGACCGTTAAACGTCCGCTTCCAGCACGAACTACCTCTGCTTCTGGTCATAAGCGGACTTCTCCACTCGTATCTTCTTTCGTCTGCTCAGGCCGATTAGCACTCAATCACCGTATCCCAGCGACTGACTTTCCCCGGCCCATTGCGACAGCGGGATCTGCGCGGCTTCTGGATTCCCGCCTTCGCGGGAATGACGGTTGAGGCCGAGAATCGGAAGCAGGAAATTCGCGCCTGCCGACCTTCCGGTTCAAGCAGCACATGCATCGAGCCGCTTCAGACAATAAAAAACCCGGCGTGCGCCGGGTTTTTCAATATTACGGAGCAGGTTACCGCGCCGTGTATCCGCCGTCGATCACCAGTTCGCAGCCGGTGACGAACTTGGCCTCGTCCGAGGCGAGGTAGAGGATGCCGTAGGCGACGTCGCCGGGCTCGCCCAGCGTGCCGAGCGGGTGCAGCTTGGCCATGGCGCTGTGCACCGCTTCGGGCGCGACGCCGGGCACCTGGGCGCCGGCTTCCAGCATGGGCGTCCAGATGAAGCCGGGGTGCACGGAATTGACGCGGATGCCGTCCTCGGCGTAGGCCAGCGCGTCGGTCTTGCTCATGATGCGGATGGCGCCCTTCGAGGCGTGGTAGGCGGCGACGTTGTGCGAGCCGACGATGCCGTAGACGGAGGAGAGGTTGACGATGCTGCCGCCGCCGCTGCGGCGCATGAGCGGCACGGCGTGCTTGGTGCACAGGAACACGCTCTTGGCGTTGGTGTTCATCACCCGGTCCCATTCCGCTTCGGAGATTTCCTCGGACGTGCCGTTGGCGCCGGAGATGCCGGCGTTGTTCACCAGGATGTCGAGGCGGCCGAATTCCTTGCCGACTTCCGCAATGACGGCGGCCACTTCGGCCTCCTTGGATACGTCGAGCGCCCAGAAGCGGCTCTTGCCGCCCGCTGCGCGGATCTGTTCGGCCACTGCCTCGCCGTCGCGGGCGTTGGTGTCGGCCACCGCCACCGCGGCACCTTCGCGCCCCAGCAGCAGTGCGGTGGCGCGGCCGATGCCTTGTGCGGCGCCCGTGACGAGGGCCACCTTGTCTTGTACGCGTGCCATTCCGTTCCCCTTGATGTTGGTTTCCTTGGCCATTCTATGCCCGGGGGAAATGCCGCGGGCTTGATCGCGCGCAAGGAATGGTGCCGGCGCTAATTCGGGAAGGCATCGGCGAGCCTTGCGGCGGCCAGGCGCAGGGCCGGCACGCACTCGAGCGCCTGGGCCAGCGTCATGCGCGTGGTGGGGGCATGCACTGCCAGCGCCGCCGCCACCTTGCGCTTTCCGTTTTCCACGGGCACCGCGACGCACACCGTGCCGTCGAGGTATTCCTCGTTGTCGGTGGCGACCTTTTCCTTGCGGATGCGCTTGAGCGCCAGCTCCAGGTCCTTGCGCCGGGTGATGGTGTTGGCGGTGTGGTAGGAGTAGGGCAGCGCGTCGAGGATGCGATTCCGCTCGCGCGTGGGCAGCAGCGCCAGCAGGAGCTTGCCGCTGGCGCTGCAATGCACGGGCACGCGCGAACCGGTCTGGAAATGCAGGCGCAGGGGCCAGGCGGCCTCGACGCGGTCGAGATAGACCACGTCGATGTTGTCGAGGAGCGTGAGGTTGCAGGTCTCGCCGATCTCGGCGACGAGGGCCTTGAGAATGGCATGGCGCGGCGTGCGCCAGACGGCATGGGTGAGCGCGGCCATGCCCAGCGCGGCCAGGCGCGGGCCGGGGCCGAAGCGCTTGCCCTCGCTCTCGCGCACCAGCAGCGAGGCATCCATCAGCATGGCGGTGATGCGGTGCACGGTCGGCTTGGGCAGGTTCGTCGCCGCCATGAGTTCGACCAGACCGAGCGGGCCGTCGGCGCCGGCAATGGTTTCGAGGATGGCGATGGCGCGCAGGGTGGCCGAGCCGTGCAGATCGTCTTTTTCTAACATAATCGGCAAAAAATGAAATGTCAGGTCTCATTATTGCCATAAAAATGGCGTTGTGCAATGATTCCTTCAACAACAAGTTCAAGGAGGGGGCATGGCAGGCAGCCAAAATGCTTCGACGGGCCGGCGCATGACGCCGAGCGAGGCGCTGGTGGAAACCCTGGCGGCGCAGGGCGTGCGGGACATCTTCGGCATCGTCGGTTCGGCCTACATGGATGCGCTGGATATTTTCCCGGCGGCCGGCATCCGCTTCATCCCCACGGTGCACGAGCAGGGCGCCGCCCACATGGCCGACGGCTATGCGCGCGTCTCAGGCCGCCACGGCGTGTGCATCGCGCAGAACGGGCCGGGCGTGACGAACTTCGTCACCGCCGTGGCCGCCGCCTACTGGGCGCACAGCCCGGTGGTGGTCGTCACGCCGGAGACGGGCAGCCTGTCGATGGGCCTGGGCGGCTTCCAGGAGACCGACCAGCTGCCGATCTTCTCGAAGATCACCAAATACCAGGGCCATGTGAGCAGCCCGCAGCGCATGGCGGAGATCGCCGCGCGCTGCTTCGACCGCGCCCAATTGGAGATGGGGCCGACGCAGCTCAACATCCCGCGCGACCATTTCTACGGCGAGGCCGACTACGACATCGCCGCGCCGATTCGCATCGAGCGCGGCGCCGGCGGCGAGAAGAGCCTGAACGAGGCGGCCGACCTGCTCGCCGCGGCGAAATTTCCCGTGATCGTTTCCGGCGGCGGCGTGGTGCTGGCCGACGGCGTGGCCGCCTGCGCCAAGCTGGCCGAGCTGCTCGATGCGCCGGTGGTGACGAGCTACCTGCACAACGACGCCTTTCCGGCGGCGCATCCGCTGTGGTGCGGCCCGCTCGGCTACCAGGGCTCGAAGGCCGGCATGAAGCTGATCGCCAGGGCCGACGTGGTGCTGGCGCTGGGCACGCGCCTCGGCCCCTTCGGCACGCTGCCGCAGCACGGCCTCGACTACTGGCCGAAGCAGGCGAAGATCATCCAGGTCGACGCCGACGCGAAGATGCTCGGGCTGGTGAAGAAGATCTCCGTCGGCCTGTGCGCGGATGCGAAGGCCGCCGCCGAGGCGCTGCTGCACCGGCTCGAGTCGCGCGAACTGGCGTGCGCTGCCAACCGCAAGCCGCGCCGCGCGGAGATCGCGCAGGAGAAGGCCGCCTGGGAAGCCGAGCTGGACGCCTGGCCGCAGGAGCGCGACCCGTGGAGCCTGGAAGTCGCCAAAGACAGTCCTGCCATGCACCCGCGCCAGATGCTGCGCGAACTGGAAAAGGCGCTGCCGGCGGACGCCATGGTGTCCACCGACATCGGCAACATCTGTTCGGTGGCCAACAGCTACCTGCGCTTCGCCCAGCCGCGCAGCTTCTTCGCGGCGATGAGCTTCGGCAACTGCGGCTATGCCTTTCCCGCCGTCATCGGCGCCAAGGTGGCCGCACCGGAGCGTCCGGCCGTGGCCTACGTCGGCGACGGCGCCTGGGGCATGAGCTTCGGCGAGATCCTCACCTGCGTGCGCGAAAAGATTCCCGTCACGGCGGTGGTGTTCCACAACCGGCAGTGGGGCGCGGAAAAGAAGAACCAGGTCGACTTCTACGGCAACCGCTTCGTCGGCTCCAACCTGGAGAATCCGAGCTTCGCCGCCATCGCCCGCGCCATGGGCGCCGAAGGCGTGGTGGTGGAGAAGCTCGCCGATGTCGGCCCGGCGCTGGCCGCCGCCTGCGCGGCGCAGAGGGCAGGCAAGACCACTGTGCTGGAAATGATGGTGACGCGCGAGCTGGGCGACCCGTTCCGCCGCGACGCGCTGAGGAAGCCGGTGCGGTTGTTGGAGAAATACAGGGATTTCGTTTGATTGAAGGCTGCAAATCCCCCCCGACCCCCCTTTTGCAAAGGGGGGAATAGTCGCAACGCCTCACTCCCCCTTTGAAAAAGGGGGGCAGGGGGGATTTCAACAAGGATTAAAAGGAGACAGATCCATGGCAGAAATCAGCGGCGGCGAAGTCATCGCCCGCATGTTGCAGAAAGAGGGCGTCGAGAAGGTCTTCGGCATCATCGACGGCACCTATTTCGGTTTCTATGAGGCGCTGCACCGGCTCGGCATCGAGATCGTCACGCCGCGCCACGAATCCTGCGCCGCGCACATGGCCGGCACCTATGCGCGCCTGACCGGCAAGCTCGGCGTGTGCATGGCCAGCAACGGGCCGGGCGTGGCCAACCTCCTGCCCGGGCTGGTGGTGGAGCAGGCCGACGGCAACCGCGTGCTGGCGATCACCAGCGCGCGCCGGCCGAGCATCATGTATCCGGATCGCGGCGGCAGCTACCAGTGCTTCGACCAGAGCGGCGTCATCGGCAAGATCGCCAAGTGGAGTTCGGCCGTGTCGTCGTTCGACCGCGTGCCGGAGCTGGTGCGGAAGGCCCTGCGCAAGAGCTACGAAGGGCGGCCCGGCGTGGTGCATGTCGACGTGCCGGAGACCATCATGAACGGCAAGGTGAAGGCCGACGTGGCCTTCTGGGCGCCGCACCAGTACCGCCACATGGATCCGGTGACGCCGACGGCGGAGCAGGTCGCGCGCGCGGCCGATCTGCTGGTCGCCGCCGAGGCGCCGATGATCCACGCCGGCAGCGGCATCATCCATGCGAATGCCTTCGACGCGCTGCGCCGCGTGGCCGAACTGCTGCATGCGCCGCTGACGACGAGCTGGGCGGCGCGCGGCCTGATGACGGAAGACTCGCCGCTGGCCATCACCATGCCGCACGTCAAGCTCAACCACACGGTGCGCAACGAGGCCGACGTGGTGCTGCTCATCGGCACGCGCGTCGGCGAGACCGACTGGTGGGGCAAGCCGCCGTACTGGCGCAATCCGTCGGAGCAGAAGACCATCCAGGTGGACATCGACGGCGACATGCTCGGCCTGAACAAGCCGGCCGATGTCGCCATCCTCGCCGACGCGAAGCGGTTCCTCGAACTGCTCGGCGACGAGCTGGAGCGGCGCAAGGCGGAAATCCGGCTGGAGGGCCGCAAGGCCCGCGTCGCCGGCTACGGCAAGACGATGAAGGAGGAGCGCGCGGGCTGGGACAAGGCGCTCGCCGACATGGCGGTGCCGATGCACCCGGCGCACATCGGCGCGGCCTGCCGCGAGGTGTTCCCGGCGGATTCGGTGCTGGTCGCCGACGGCGGCAACGCCACCATCTGGGCCATGTTCTACCATCACGTGACGGTGCCCAACACGGTGGTCTCGACCTTCAAGTTCGGCATGCTCGGCGCCGGCACCTCGCAGGCGGTGGCGGCGGCGCTGGCGCGGCCGGGCAAGCCGGTGTGCTGCATCATCGGCGACGGCGCCATGGGCTTCCATTCGCAGGAAGTCGAGACGGCGATCCGCAACAAGGCGCAGGTGGTCTACATCGTGCTGTGCGACAAGCAGTGGGGCATGGTGAAGATGAACCAGCAGTTCATGCTGCGGCCGTTCAAGACCATGCTCTTCAAGCACCTCGACCCGGACGAGACCATCAAGGCCGACCTCGGCGAGATCGAGTTCGACAAGCTGGGGCAGGCGATGGGCGCCCACGGCGAGCGCGTCTCCGACCCGAAGGAGTTGAAGCTGGCCCTGCAGCGGGCGATCCAGTCGGGCAAGTGCGCCGTGGTGCATGTGGACGTCGACCCCGTCAAGCACATGTGGGCGCCGGGACTGATCCATTTCAAGAAGATGCACGAGGAACCGAAGGGCTAGTAGTATCGTCGTTCCCGCGAAGGCGGGAACCCAGTAGATTCCCGCCTTCGCGGGAATGACGGGGGAGCAAGCATGAACGAAATCGATCTGGTCCGGCTGAACTTCAATCCGCAATCGCTGTGGGCGCTGAACTTCATCATCGGCCTGGTGATGTTCGGCGTTGCGCTGGACCTCAAGGTGTCGGACTTCAAGGCGGTGCTGACGACGCCGAAGCCGGGGCTGATCGGCCTGGTGGGCCAGTTCCTGCTGCTGCCGGCCTTCACCTTCCTGCTGGTGCTGGCGATCAAGCCCGCGCCGAGCATCGCGCTGGGCATGATGCTGGTGGCGGCCTGCCCGGGCGGCAACATCTCCAACTTCCTTGCCTACTACGCCAAGGGCAACGCGGCGCTGTCGATTTCCATGACGGCGGTGTCGACCGCCGTGGCGATCGTGATGACGCCGTTCAACCTGTCGCTGTGGGGCGGGCTGCATCCCGAGGCGAGCGGAATTCTGCGGCAGGTGGCGCTCGACCCGCTGGAAATGCTGCTGACGGTGTTCCTCCTGCTCGGCCTGCCGATGGTACTGGGCATGACAGTCCACCACCGTTATCCGCGCTTCGCGGCACGCGCCCTGAAGCCGATGAAGTTCTTTTCGCTCGGCGTGTTCGGCCTGTTCGTGATCGGGGCGCTGGCGGCGAACTGGCGCTACTTCATCGACTTCGTCGGCTTCGTGGTGTTCGCCGTGTTCCTGCACAATGCGCTGGCGCTGTGCACCGGCTATTTCGCCGCGAAGTTTGCCGGCCTGCCCGAGCGCGACCGCCGCGCGGTGTCCATCGAGGTGGGCATCCAGAATTCCGCCCTCGGCCTCATCCTCATCTTCAACTTCTTCGACGGGCTGGGCGGCATGGCCATCGTCACGGCGTGGTGGGGCATCTGGCACATCATTGCCGGCCTGACCGTGGGCACCTACTGGTCGCGCCATCCGCCTCGCGAGCCCCGGCCGTCGTGAGCGCACATTCGGTCCTTGTAACCGGCGCGGGCGGCTATCTCGGTTCGCAGCTCGTCGCCGCCCTGGCGGCGGAGCGCGGAAAAGTCAGTCGCGTCGTCGCGGCGGACGTGCGCGAGACGCCTGTGGAAAAGCGCCTGCCCGGCATCGAGTACGTGCAGGCCGACGTGCGTTCGCCGGGGCTGATCCAGCTGTTCGACCGCTTCAAGGTCGACACCGTGGTGCACCTCGCCTCCATTGTCACGCCGGGCAGGGAGAGCAACCGCGAGTTCGAGTTTTCGGTGGACGTGAAGGGCACGGAGAACGTGCTCATCGCCTGCACCACCACCGGCGTGAAGAAGATCATCGTCAGCTCGAGCGGCGCGGCCTATGGCTACCACGCCGACAACCCGGCGTGGCTCACCGAAGACTGCCCGCTGCGCGGCAACGAGGCCTTTGCCTACTCGCACCACAAGCGGCTGGTGGAGGAGATGCTGGCGCGCTGGCGCGTCGAGCATCCCGAACTGCAGCAGGTCATCTTCCGCATCGGCACCATCCTCGGCGAGACGGTGCGGAACCAGATCACCGCGCTCTTCGAGAAGCCGCGCCTGATCGCCATCCGCGGTTCGGACAGCCCCTTCGTCTTCATCTGGGACAAGGATGTGGTCGGCTGCCTGTTCCAGGCCATCGTGAGCGACAGGACCGGCATCTTCAACGTCGCCGGCGACGGCGTGCTCACGATCCACGAGATCGCCGCCAAGCTGGGCAAGCGCTGCCTTGTGCTGCCGCCGGGGCTGCTGCGATTCGCCCTGCGCGTGCTCAAGGCGCTCGGGTTGACGCAATACGGCCCGGAGCAGCTGGACTTCCTGCGCTACCGCCCGGTGCTGGACAACATGCGGCTGAAAAACGAGTTCGGCTACGTGCCGCAGCTCACCTCGGCGCAAGTCTTCGACCTGTACCTGCGCGCGCATCGTCATGGCGCGTGACTTCTCCGGGAAGACGGTGGTCGTCACCGGCGCCGGCGGCGGGCTGGGGCGTGCGCTGGCGCTGCGCTTCGCCGCGGCCGGCGCGCGCATCGTCGCGCTGGACCGCGATGCCGCCGTGCTGCAGGGACTGACTTTCGCCGAGGGCGTCGCTGCGGTGCGCATGGCCTGCGACGTGTCGAACGAGGCGGATTGCCTGCGCGCCATGGCGCAGGCGCGCGAGGCCTTCGGCGGCGTGGACGTGGTGGTGAACAACGCCGGCATCACGCATCGCAGCGCCTTCTCGCAAACCGATCCTGCGGTGATCCGCCGCGTCATGGAAGTGAATTTCTTCGGCGCGCTGCACTGCACGCATGCCGCGTTCGACGACCTGGTCGCGCGGCGCGGCATGGTGATCGCGATCTCCAGCGTCGCCGGCTTCGCGCCGCTGATCGCGCGCACCGGCTATGCGGCGAGCAAGCATGCGCTGCACGGCTTCTTCGACAGCCTGCGCACGGAGGTGGAGCCGCTGGGGGTGAAGGTGCTGCTGGTCTGCCCGTCGTTCATCCAGACGGGCATCGAGAAGCATGCCCTGGCCGGCGACGGCAGCCCCGTGAGCCACCCGCAAGCCATCGTCGGCACGCGCGCCACGGCCGAGGCGATGGCGGAACGGATTTTCCGGGCGGCGTGCCGCGAGCAGCGCCTGCTGCTGCCCGACCGCGTCTCGCGCCTGTCCTGGTGGGTGTCGCGCCTGGCGCCGAGGACCTATGCGCGGCTGATGGTGAGGAAACTCGGCAAGGAGATGCGCGAGGCCTAGCCACCGCTTGAGACCTCCGGGTTTGCAGGAGCGATTAATTTCCTATGATTACCCCGAAAACTGATGAGGCAAAAAGTTTGCATTCTTCCCGTATCAATTGAACCCCGTGCTTGGAGGTGATATCGTTACCTACAGTACTGATCTCTTTCAAGCAGAGCCATACGGCCCGCAACAATGATCCCGATAACCATCCGTCAATTACAGTATTTCGTTGCTGTTTACGAGGAGGCGAGTTTCTCAAAGGCGGCCGAACGTGAGCATTGTTCGCAACCAGCATTAAGTTCCCAGATTCGCAATTTAGAAACCATATTGGCGCGATCACTATTTGATCGCTCGGTAAGTGGTGCGACACCTACAGCTTCAGGGCAGCGCTTTTACCGACATTCCGTAGCGATCCTGCGGTCTGTAAACACGGCCAGGCTTGAGATGGACGAAGTAAGCGGGCAGGTAGCAGGCCAAGTGAAGGCTGGGCTGATTCCCTCTGTGATGCGTGGCCTCATGCCAATTTTCCTGCCGACGTTCGTCGAAACTTATCCGATGATTGACATCAGGATAGTTCAGGGGTTTAGTGACATGCTTGCTGAATCGGTGATCAACGAGACAGTCGATTTCGCCTTCGTTTTGGAACCACCCAAGCACGAGGGAATCGAGATCACCAAACTTGCAGAAGGCAGTATGGTTTTGATTAGCAGTTCCGGTCTCGGATTAAAGTGTGGCGATCCTGTCAGGCTACCAGACTTGGCTCCAATCAACTTAGTGGTTCCGTCGCCCAACCACACATTGCGCAGGAATATTGAGCGACGTATCTGGACCAAGGAGATCCACGTTAGCCGAGTTCTGGAGATGGACTCGGTACATGGCATGATCGATTTTGTCGCGAATTCGAAATGGGCCACCATCCTGCCGTTAATGTCGGTAGCGCATGACATCAAATCTGATGGCCTGTGTATTAACCCGATCGTCGAGCCGTATTTGGAAGCTGATGTCTATTTAATCAACTTAATGCAACGTCCGCTGCGAGCCACTGCCCAGATTTTCGTGCAAGCTATACAGCGTGAGTTGGAATCGATTAGCAAGGTAGACATGCAATAATATACTTCGAATTTCACCGCCAATTTTCCGATATTTTTATTTGATACGCTTGGCTGTTTGGAGGATCGAGGTTGGTCGGCGTCAGCAGCAAGTAACGCGACGTACTGTGGGCTGCATCTTATAAGCCTTTCCGCAGCGTTGTCTCAAGCGCTTTGTCGAAGTCGTTCCTCAGCAATGCGGCGTTGTAACGGTATCGCTTTTGCCGCTAGACGTGCGTGATATTCTGCAGACAAAGAGTCTCGAGCTCATTTACTTGCACACCAATTCCCGGCTTAGTGACGACGAATGCTACTACCTCTTCGCCCCAATCCGCATGAGTGCGAGTTGCGCGGGCGAGTAATAAGCGATGTTAATCCGAGTAGGTCACCCAAACACTCCGTGTCCGCCTAGTCGAAAAGTGCGACTGCACGGACCCATCCTGCGGATCCGTTCTTTATCTTATGCGGGAAACACGAGACGATGAAACCCGTTGCGGGAAGTTGCTCGAGATTGGCCAGTTTCTCCATATGGCAATAGGGTATCTCGCGACCGGCGTAATGGCCCTCCCAGATGAGACTGTTATCGCGGGTTTTTTCCCAGCGGCGCCGTGTGTGGGTGAAGGGTGCGTCCCATCCCCAGGCGTCGATGCCGGTGACACGTACGCCGCGCTTGGTGAGGTATAGCGTTGCCTGCCGGCCGATGCCGCATCCGGCGGCAAGATATTCGTCGCTACCGATCAGACTACCAGCGCGGGTATTGACAAGCACAATATCGAGTGGCTGCAGGGAGTGCCCGATACGTTTCAATTCGGCCTCAATATCTACAGGCTGAACGACGTAACCGTCTTCGAAGTGTCGAAAATCAAGCTTGACACCCGGACGGAAGCACCAGTCGAGTGGTATTTCGTCGATGCTCATCATGTGCCCGCCGTCTATCGTCTTCGACTGATAGTGAATCGGCGCATCCATGTGCGAACCGTTGTGCGTGCTTAGATTGACGACCTCGAACGCCCAACCCTCGCCGTTCGGCAGGTCTTCCTGGCGCAAGCCTGGGAACCCCTCAAGCAGCATCCAGGCGTTCTCGCTGTTCGTCCTGTATTCGATTCTTGGACGCATGCTGGGCGGATCGAGGATGGTTTCGTTGTCCAGCGTGACTGAGATGTCGACGATGCGGGATGGTAGTTTCATACTGGTTCTCCGTTTTGGATCGGCAGATCTGCACGGCGACCCCACTCATCCCATGAGCCGTCATAAACCTGCCAGTCGTCCTTGCCTGTTAAATGCAGTGCCAGTGCCAGTATGCAAGCCGTTAATCCCGATCCACAGGTAAGGATGACGGGGCGATCGTAGTCAATGCCTGCTGCCTCGAAGTGCGCGCGTAAATCAGTCTGCGGTAGCAGGCAGCGCGTTATTGGATCAAGCACGTGCGCCCAGTATAGGTTGCGACTGTGTGGAATATGACCAGACCGTGTACCCGGGTAGCGGTCCTGCTCCGCACCGGAAAAACGCCCAGGAGTTCTTGCGTCCAGTATCTGCGGGAAATCGGCTCGAGCGGCAGCGAGAACATCGGGCCAGCGGGCAAGAAGTCCGCGCTCACGAGAGGGGTGGAATTTCACTTTCGTAGTCGGCACATCCCCTGTTTCTATCGGTAGACCGGCTCGGCGCCAAGCTTCAAGCCCACCGTCAAGGATAGACACCTTGTCGCAGCCGTAATGTCGGAATAGCCACCAGACGCGCGCGGCACTGTAGAGGCCGGGCGTATCGTAGGCGATGACATGTGTGTCGTTGTCGATACCCATGGCTCCGATCTCGGTGGCGAAGTGCTTGCTGTCGGGGCACTTTCTCGGCAATAGATTGTCAGGGTCGGCAACACGATCGAAGTCTAGAAAGATCGCACCGGGGATGTGACTCTGCGTGTATTCGGCGCGCGCGATGCGTCCCGTATCGGGAAGATGTACCGTAGCGTCAACAATCGTGATCGCCGGATCTCCAAGATGTTTGGCCAGCCAGTGGGCTGAGACAACAGGTCCGGGATAAGTAGTAGTCATTTAGGTCCGCTGTCAAGCGTGGCTAGCGCGCTCGCGGAGTACGTACTTTTGAATTTTACCGGTCGCAGTTTTCGGCAGTTCGCAAAAATTTACTATTTTCGGCACCTTGTAGTGTGCGAGTACGCTACGTAGGTGCTTGATGAGTTCTTCGGCCTCGACCTTTTCACCGTCCTTTAGTGTGACGAAGGCGACCGGAATCTCGCCCCACTTCTCGTCCGGTGCCGCGACCACGGCAGACTCGAGGACCGCGGGGTGAGAGGCAAGTGCCTGTTCGATCTCGACAGATGCAATATTCTCTCCGCCCGAGATAATGATGTCCTTGGAACGATCCTTCAGTTCGATGTAGCCGTCAGGGTGCATAACACCGAGGTCCCCAGTGCGGAACCAGCCGTCTGGACAGGCCTTCTTGGTAGTCTCTTCGTCGCGATAGTAACCAAGCATCACATTGTTTCCACGCAGGGCAATCTCGCCTAATACCTGACCATCAGCAGGAACATCTGTACCGTTCTCCGCAACTACACGCACGGGTTGCGAGATAACGTTTCCTACGCCTTGCCGAGCCTTGAGTCGTGCTTGCTCTTCGATCGGCAGCAAACTCCACTCGCTGCGCCAGTCACAGATTACCGATGGGCCATACGTTTCTGTAAGGCCGTAAAGGTGGGTCATGTCTATACCCAGCTCCCCCATTCGGGCGAGCAGGGCGGGGGTAGGCGGCGAGCCGCCTGTAGCAATGCGCACTTGCTGAGGTAGCTTGCCTGCCGCCGCGCCGTCGTGCCAGGCAAGCATTGTAAGTACTGTAGGTGCGGCGTTAAGATGCGTCACGCTGGAATGTCTCAGGTGCTGCCAGATTGCCGCTGGTTCGACCCGTCGCAGGCAAAGATGGGTGGCACCGGCTGCGGTCACCGCCCATGGAAAGCACCAGCCGTTGCAGTGAAACATCGGTAGCGTCCATAAAAAAACACTGTCGCAATCAAGGCCCGTCTGGAACGCCATCGCTAGCGCCTGTAGATACGCGCCGCGGTGGTGGTACATCACGCCTTTCGGCTTGCCAGTTGTGCCGCTGGTGTAGTTAATTGCGAGCAGCCCTCGCTCATCATTTACCCGCTTGCAGAGCTGAGACGCATTACTAATAAGGCTTTCGTACTCATCGTCATTGGCGTTTGTGCCTGAGCTCACTGTCTTCACCTCAATTCGAGCCAGCTCAGCCGCATCTTTTGCTAACACCTCGAATTCGTGATCATAGATGAGGATCTTGGCGCCGCTGTGGTCGAGGATATAAGCAAGTTCGGCTGCGGTTAGCCGAATGTTGAGCGCCACCAAGACGGCCCCAGCGAAAGGTACACCGAAATGTGCCTCGAGCAAGGCGCGTGTATTAGGCGCGAGAACAGCGACGCAATCGCCCGGTTCAACGCCCAACGTTGCTAATGCACCGGCGAGCCGCTGCGTCCGATCGAGCAAGCTAGCATATGTAATGCGCGTTGCGCCATCGATTACAGCGACGCGATCTGCATAGACCGCTCCAGATCTTTGTAGGAATGCAGTGGGCGTTAGTTGCTCGAAGCTTATCTCCGCGGTCATGTGTTGTCCGGCTCCTGATCACTAAGCATCGTGCGAGCACCTCAGTATTCTGTAGTGACCAATTACACCAGGATGGGCACTGTCGAAGAGCTCAATCCCACGACCAGAACCCAGACCGCTGTTCAAGGAACAAGCGAGCCATGACCATCTTATGTACCTCTGAGGCACCGTCCACCAGACGCGCTTGGCGCGCATAGCGGTATATCCATTCTAGAGGCGTATCCTTCGAGTATCCACGCGCACCACAAAGCTGAATCGCTGTGTCGGCAGCCTTATGCAGGGTGTCAGCAACTACAACCTTGGCCATCGATACTTCCTTACGCGCGAAATCTCCTTGGTCTAGTTTCCATGCGGCACGCATGGTGAGCATTCGCCCTACTTCGATCTGCATTGCGGCATCACCTAGCATAGTCTGCACACCCTCGCGCTCTGCAAGCTTGACACCAAAGCTTTGACGTTCAGATACATATTCTGCAGCTATATCGAGCGAGCGTTTTGCAAGCCCTAACCAACGCATGCAATGGGTAAGGCGTGCCGTACCTAACCGAATCTGTGTGACCTTGAGGCCGTCTCCGACCTCCATTAGGCGGTTCTCGTCCGGTATCTCAAGATTATCGAACACCATCTCACAGTGCCCGCCATGCTCTTCAGGACCCATAATCGGAATGCGCCGCTCAATCTTCCAGCCAGGCTGTTCGCGATCAAAGAGAAACGCAGTCAATCCCTTACGTTTATCGTCTGATGTGCGGGCGATTAGGATAAAGTGTTTCGCCTCGTCTGCGCCTGTGATAAACCACTTGCGGCCACGAACGAGCCAGCGGTCGCCACGCCTTTGGGCAGTAGTGAGCATCATCGATGGGTCTGAACCACCACCGGGCATGGGCTCTGTCATCGCAAAGGCGGAACGAATGCGACCATCGATGATTGGCTGTAGCCAGCGGTCCTTCTGTGCCTCCGTGGCGATCTTGTTCAGCACAATCATATTGCCATCGTCTGGCGCAGCACAGTTAAACACCGTCGGCCCGAAGATCGACCAGTTCATTTCCTCATAGCAAGCAGCCATTCCCACCACTGGCATCCCACAACCACCGCGTGAGTTAGGCATCTGCATTGCCCACAAGCCAGCTGCCCTGGCTTTGTTGCGCATAGCCTCGAGTAAGTCGCTGCGAATGTTTTCGTGCTGATCATACGACAGCGCATCGGTCTCGAGCGGAAGCAAGTGCTTTCGCACAAACTCGCGGATGCGCTGCTGGTAGTCGCGTACTACAGGGTCAAGCGTGAATTCCATGAATATTGCCCTTCAACGAGCATGACTATATTTTTTCTATCAAGTTACGCGCGTTTATGAGCATGTTTGCCCGAGGCGCAGCCGCATGGGCAAGAATTAGAACTCATGTCGATGAGACTGCCGTGACGCGTTTTGCTAGTACGTACGGACATCTGCAAAACAGGTAGTCGCCCCACGCTTGATGACATGCATCTGGGGCAGTGCACACTTCCGCTGTCTGAGCGTACGACCATTGCTTCGAAAGAGTTACCGCAATCTGCACACAAGAAATCAAATATTCCTAAAGTCATATTTATGCACTGTGACCGTTGGTCACAGTGCTTTCTCCATTTCAGCAGTTGATAACTGTGATTTCTTTGATAGGCCATCTCGAGAGGATTTCCACTCCAGTCTTCGTGACGTGGATCACCTCCTCAATGCGTACCCCTTGCCCTTCGCCATCGCCCTCCTGCGTCTCGATTGCGAAGGTCATCCCCTCTTCGATCTCCATTGGGTGCTCAAGAGAGCAGCCTCGCCAGACGAGCGGCGGCTCGTACAAGGTCAACCCGATACCGTGGGCCCAGTTGTTACCAGCTGTCTGGTCCTCGTGAACAACGCCAATATCACCCCAAACGTCAGGACCTGCTGGCCAACGTGCGGCGATGTCCGCAGTGGTGATACCCGGACGGATAACACTGATAGCGTCGTACAGCCAGTCATAGGCCCGCTGGTAGGCGGCCTTCGTCGCCTGAGAAGGCTCGCCCATGCTGAACGTACGGTAGTAGCATGTTTTGTAGCCATTCCACGACGTGTTATAGACGTCCATGTAAAGCGAGTCACCATGGGCAAGTCGACGACCAGTCGAATGGCGCAGGTTGGGCCAAGTGTAAGGCCCAGAAGTGCAAAACACGCCTGAATGAACCTCGCCGCCGTTGGTGTAGCAGGCCTTGAACGCCTCACCGAGAATCTCATTTTCGCTAACGCCTGGTTTCGCAGTATCAACCAACGCCTGGAACATGGCGTCGCCGACGGTACAGGTGTTGCGCAAACACTCAATCTCCTCAGGTAATTTGTTTTTACGTGCAGCAAGCATCGCCATGAAGCCATCACTGCTAGTTTTTACGCCTTTCGCAGCAAATGCTTCAGTGATGAAAGGGTCCGCGAAGTCCATAGCCAGCACTTCTTTATGCACCCCAGCTCGTTTGAGCTCAGTAAATATCTGGTCTACGAATCGCACCACTGCCGCCTTATGGGCGGAATCTCCCATGCAGCGCGCGATCCAGCCCATGCCGGTGATTGCATATCGAACGTTATTCTCTGGCAGCCAAGGTGAATTGCGTTGCGTGTGGTAACTAATATCACCTTGTTCGTAGATGATCGGATGGGAGTCGCCCCTCAACAGCAGCGAATAGCGTAACCCTGAACTCGGGGTGGTCCACGGCGGAGTGTAGGTCGCCGTTATATATCGTGTGTTCCACTCATTAAGCGACAGCAGTGCTCCAAACTGATGTTTATCGAAAAGTTCTGCCTTGGTGCGGGCAAGACGCCCTTCGCGCAGGCTTGTCATGTTCACGCCCTCGATCCAATCTTGCGGCTGGAAAGGGTACGACTTGCCATACAGATCTGTCATATCGATATCCTCCTTAAAAATGCTGGACTGTGTCCGGCAGACGCTGGCAACACTAACAAAGTCCGTTTCGCGCGAACAGAATCATATTGTTATGGCTTCCATAGCAAAAAGAGAACGCTATCGATTTAAAAGTGCGTTAGTGTGGCAACGTACTTGTTGTCAGATTGTGATACGTAATCAGGTTTTTCCACTATGGGAAGCAATCGTTTTCACATAGTGCAGATGAAGACTTGGAATGCGTTGTTATAAAGCATGGATAAGAGATTGCTTGATATTGCACTGCGATACTGATTGAGGAGCGAAGATATGCCAAGACGGTCCGATGCACTTAAGTTCGACCTAGAGCATCTGAAGGCAACAGCGGAGAAGTGCAAAAACTGGGGTCGCTGGGGGGGGTACGACGAGATCGGAACACTTAATTTTATTACGCCAGAAACTATCACGGCGGCCGCGCGGCTCATTCGTAGTGGAAAGGTCTTCTCGCTTGGTCTGAACTTCGACCGTAATGGACCACAACGCGGTCTCTGGGGCAATCGCTACAATCCGATACACACAATGCTTGCAACAGGGACTGATGCTGTATCGGGCAACCAAGACGCGGGGGGGCTGCGTTACGCCGACGACGCAGTGAGTATGCCACTGCAGTGTGGCACGCAGTGGGATGGGCTGGGCCACATCTTTTACGGAGAAAAGATGTGGAATGGCTTTGATGCGCGCTTGGTCGATTGCAACGGTGCGAAAAAGAACGGTATTGAAAAAACAAGGGACCGAATGGTCGGACGTGGCGTCCTTCTCGATGTGGCTCGACATTATGGTGTCGATTGTTTAGAGGACGGCATAGCAATCACCTGCTCAGATCTCGATGAGACTGCTAAAGCACAAGGGATCGAGGTCCATCGAGGCGATTTCGTCATTGTTCGTACCGGTCAAATGGAGCAGCGACTTGCCTGCGGCGAATGGGGCGGCTACGCGGGCGGCGATGCTCCGGGACTTTCGTTCGAGACTGCGGAGTGGATCCACCGCAAGGAGATCGCTGCAATCTGCACTGATACTTGGGGATGTGAAGTACGCCCCAATGAGACGGATGAAGCGTCACAACCTTGGCATTGGGTAGTGATCCCGATGATAGGCATCACTATGGGTGAGATCTTTTATTTAAAGGAACTCGCTGATGACTGTGCACAAGATCACGTCTATGAGTTCTTTTTCTGCGCACCACCACTACCTATCACAGGCGCAGTTGGCTCACCGATTAATCCGCAGGCGATTAAGTGAAAAGGATGCAGGACACCACGACTGCATGAGGCATGAGGGTACGTAGATGATCAGTTATCAAAAGAAAGGCAAATCTGCAGGGGCCAAGGTAGAGATCCAAAGTCAGGTGAGCCGCACAGTCGAGGACATCATTGCGGACGTTGAGCAGCGTGGTGATGTGGCAGTTCGCATGTACTCAGAGAAATTCGACAAATGGAATCCCCCTTCACTTCGCCTGACGGAAGGTCAAATCCAGGATTGTATCGAGTCGATTGGTCGTCAAGCGATTGAAGACATCAAATTCGCGCAGGCGCAAATCAAACGCTTTGCGCAAATCCAGATGATGTCTCTGCGCGATGTTGAAATTGAAACTGTGCCTGGGGTCGTTCTCGGCCACAAGAACATTCCAGTTAACTCTGTTGGCTGCTACATCCCCGGCGGAAAATATCCGCTACTTGCGTCTGCCCATATGAGCGTGCTTACCGCTAAGGTCGCTGGCGTAAAGCGTGTTATTGCCTGCGCGCCGCCCTTTGAAGGAAATCCGTCCGCAGCAATTATTGCTGCCATGTCCCTAGCTGGTGCCGATGAAATTTATACGATGGGGGGGGTGCAAGCGGTAGCCGCGATGGCAATCGGCACCGATTCAATCAAACCGGTCGACATGCTGGTAGGTCCAGGCAATGCCTATGTGGCAGAGGCGAAGCGTCAGTTGTACGGCCGTGTGGGCATCGATCTTTTTGCCGGACCAACAGAAACGATGGTGATCTGCGACGACACGGTCGACGCTGAACTGGTCGCCGTTGACTTATTAGGTCAGGCTGAGCATGGCCTAGATTCTCCAGCAGTGTGCGTAACCACTAGCAGAAAGATTGCAGCTGAACTTCCAGCAGCCATTGAGAAAGTACTCTCGCGTCTTGACACTGCGCCAATCGCCAGCATCGCATGGCGCGACTACGGCGAGATCATTCTTTGCGACAACGACGAAGAGATGGCGCAAGAATCTGACCGAATTTGTTCAGAACATATCCAAGTGATGACCAAGAACCCTAATTGGTTTCTCGACCGCCTAACTAACTATGGCGCGCTATTCCTCGGCTCGCGAACCTGTGTCTCTTACGGCGACAAAGTCATTGGCACCAACCACACTTTGCCAACCAAAGGTGCTGGTCGCTATACAGGCGGACTTTGGGTCGGAAAGTTCATAAAGACCCACACTTATCAGCGCATTCTTAACGACGAAGCATCAGTGCTTATCGGTGAATATTGCTCGCGGTTGTGTGCCCTTGAACATTTTTCTGGTCACAAAGAGCAGGCAGATATTCGCGTACGTAGGCTTAAGAAAGCTGATGGCGCAATTTAGCCGTTTAAATTCCATGGAGAGCAAAGTGGCGCTCGTGACGGGGGGGGCAGGAGGTATCGGCTCCGCTATTTGCGAGGAATTAGCCGCGGCTGGGGCCACTGTGCTTGTCGGATATATGAATTCTATCGAGCGCGCTGAATCACTGGCCGCGCAACTGCCGCAAACATCGTTGCCACATGCTGCATTTCACACGCCAGTGACGGATAGCATCGCACTGAGCGCACTTGCTGCGGAAGTAGGCCGCCGATACGGTCGCTGCGATATTTTGGTGAATTGCGCAGGTACTACGCGCTACGTGCCGCATGCACAGCTCAACGAGTTAGACGACGCCCTTATCGATGAGATCCTCGCGACGAATGTGCGTGGCTCATTTGCCACAGTGCGCGCTCTACATACACTTATGCGACGTACTGGAGATGCATTGGTAGTCAATATCTCCTCGATCGCAGCTGTAACTGCGATGGGTAGCAATGTCATGTACTGCGCATCGAAGGCCGCAATAGATAACATGACTAAATCGCTTGCCCGCGCATTGGCGCCAGAAATTAGGGTGGTTTCCGTGTCTCCCGGGCTGGTCGAGACAGAATTCGTCAAGAAGATGGATCAGGCGTGGCGCGACGAGCAAGTTGCGCGTACGCCGTTGAAACGACTCGCATCGCCGCAGGAGATTGCGCGAGCCGTTGTAGCGTTAGCGACGAATCTAGTTTTTGTTACGGGAGCAATTATTCCGATTGATGGTGGCCGGCCTATTGGATGACATTGTTCAATATCTTAAAGAATGCATCAGAGTACCGAAGAAACCCTGTTGCTGTGTTGGTGCGTACCGTCAAGCGACTCTGCCATTAGAAGCAGTGCGCCCTTTTAATCGTAGCTATACTAAGGAGGTTTTCCATGAGCGAAACAAACATCCGTCGCCGCAAGCTGTTGCTTAGCGCGGCTGCAGCTGCAACTACACCTTTTTGGATTAATTCTGTCCGCGCCCAGGAGGGGCCGATCAGGATCGGCTATCCAGTGCCGCTTACCGGTCCTTACGCTGCTGAGGCGAAGGATCAGGTACAGGGTGCGGAGCTTGCGATTATGGAGTTCAATGAGTCGGGCGGGCTGAATGGCCGCAAATGTGAGTTGCTAGTTCGCGACACAAAGTTGAGCCCGGGCGAGGCCGCTACGCGTACGCTCGAGTTAATCGAGAAGGACAAGGCAAACTTTATTGTCGGTTCGCTTTCATCTTCAGTACAGCTCGCCGTTAATAACGTCGCCAAGGAACGCAGAATTATCTATAGCTCAATCAGCCAATCAGATACTATCAACGAGGTCAAGGATTGGAGCCCTTACACCTTCCACGAGGCAATGAATCCTACGATGACAGCTGGTGCCGTTGGACGCTACGTGTTTCCAAAATACGGCAAGCGCATCGCGTTCCTGACTGCCGACTATGCCTATGGCCACGAAATGGTAAAGGGTTTCCAGCGCGCTGGCAAACCGTTCGGCGTCGAGACGCTTATCGACATCCGCCATCCGATAGGTGCGTCCGACTACTCTACCTTTTTGCCGCGAATCATGTCGTTGAAGCCTGACATACTGTTTTTCTGCAACTTCGGGCGTGACTTGATCAGTTCGATCAAGCAGGCAGGTGACTTCGGCCTGAAGAACAATACTCGTTTCGTCACTCCGCAACTGACCCTCACGGCGCGCCTCGCAGGCGGATCCGATGTATTTGATGGCGTAATTGGCGGTGCTACGTATTACTGGCGGCTCGAGGACACGGTGCCGTCAGCCAAAGCGTTCAATGATAAGTACCGCAAGGCCTATGCTGGTGCCGTACCTTCGGATTTCAGTGCGCTCGGCTATTCCTCCGTCCGCGCTATCCTGACCGCCGCGCGCAACGCCGGCAGCACGGACTCCGATAAAGTCTCTACAGCCTTGCGGCAATTGAAGTACGACTTCACCAAAGGCCCTGAGTACTATCGCAACTGTGATCACCAAGCTGTGCAATCGGTTCTGGTCATAGAGTCAAAATCGAAGAATATGAAGGACAAGAACGATGTCTTCGATATTGTTGCTATTGAGAAGCCAGATGAGAGCCACCTGCGCAGTTGTCAGGAACTAGGCCATAAAGCTTGACTGCGTAATCGATTCCGGGGGCGTGCCAAAACATGACTGATCTCAACCTGCTATTGCTGCAGACAGTTACGGGTATTGCCCTCGGGTCAGTTTACGCATTGTTGGCGATAGGCCTATCGCTTATTTTCGGCATGCTGACCGTGGTCAATTTTGCACACGGCGCATACTTTATGGTAGGAGCATATATTGGCGTTTATGTATTGAGTGCTACAGGCAGTTTTTTTGCTAGTCTGCTGGCAGTGTTTTTCAGTACCGGCCTCTTTGGTCTGCTGACAGAGCGTGTCCTAGTGCGACCGCTATATGGCCGAGGACCTGACTATCCATTGCTGCTTACCTTTGGCTTGTCATATGTAATTATCGACGTCATCCGTATTATTTTCGGAGTTGAAGGTTTGCAGAGTTCAACACCTGCGGCACTGCAGGGGTCAGTGAATATCGGGATCGGATACTTTCCAATTTACCGTCTCTTTCTCATCGCAGCGGCTGCGGTGATCATTACTGCATTGTGGCTGTTCATCGAAAAATCGCGTTATGGCCTCATTATTCGAGCGGGAGCAAGAGATCCCGAAATCGTACGGATTCTAGGCATTGATGTTGCAAAAGTCTGGTTGCTTGTATTTGGTCTCGGCACGGCAATCGCAGGTTTGTCTGGCGTCCTCGCCGCGCCTATTCGTACTGTTACGCCGGAAATGGGAATACCGGTGCTTGTAGAGTCCTTTGTCGTTACAGTTGTCGGTGGAATGGGCTCCATAGGCGGTGCTGTCATAGCAGGTCTTCTGGTCGGCGTGGTCTATAGCCTGACAGCGCTGTATGCACCTGCTCTGGCCGAATTGTCTATTTTTGCTCTTATGGCGCTGGTTCTGGTTGTTCGCCCACAGGGGTTATTTGGGCGTGAGGGGCTGATGGAATGATATGAAGCATTTGAGAATGAAAACACTCGGTCACACCATGGAAGGTGCACCAAGCCGAACTCCGTATCGGTTGATTGCCACGCAGGTGTCGAGACACCGCGTCGCAGCAGTTATTGCGTTCCTTGTTGTGCTGCCTTGGCTCACGCCTTCCCATGCGCTTGCTGCCAACATCCTAATCTTCGGCCTATACGCCGTAGGCTTTAACCTGTTGTTCGGCTACACCGGGCTGTTGTCATTCGGTCATGCAGCCTTCCTTGGCTCGGGAAGCTATGCAACTGGAGTCGTCATGGTCCATTATGGTTGGCCGTGGTGGCTTGCCATTCCCGCCGGCATCACTTTAGCGGCTCTGATAGGGCTGTGCATGGGATATCTTGTTATCCGTTCCCGCGGCATCTACTTTGCGATGGTGACCCTAGCACTAGGCCAGTGTGTCTATTTCGCATTCTACAAAGCCGAGGCTATCACTGGTGGAGAAAACGGCTTACGAGGCGTCAATGTCGAGACCATAGATCTGCTCGGATGGAAACTAGATTTTCAGGATCCGATAACCAAATACTTCGTCATGTTGGTTTTTGTAGCAGCGGCACTGTGGTTCGTTTCACGTTTGCTGGCTTCACCATTTGGTGCTGTACTGGAATCGGTCCGTGAGAATGAAAAACGCGCCGCTGCTTGCGGTTATGATGTGGCTAGAACCAAACTACTAGCCTTCGTGATCTCCGCTGCGATCTGCGGTCTCGCTGGCGCCCTGCGCGCGCTGCATCTCTCTATCGTTCCAATAGACTCGCTGCATTACCTTACATCTGGCCAGGTGGTAATGATGAGCCTGTTGGGCGGCATGGGGACGTTCTTCGGCCCATTCGTGGGCGCTGCCACAATATTATGGGTTGAGGATGTCGCAACCATCCTCACGAAGTCCTGGCAACTAGTAGTCGGCGTAATTTTTATTATTTTTGTACTCTTCTTCCCGCGTGGGATATGGGGTTCATTCCTGCACTGGCTAGGGCGGCGATGAACCATCCTATCCTCGTAGCAGAAAACATTACTAAACGATTCGGTGCCTTTGTCGCACTGAAGAACGTCTCGGTCGCCTTCGAGGCCGGGAGGCTTACAGCGATTATCGGACCGAACGGCGCGGGCAAGAGTACATTCTTCAATGTGCTAACTGGTGCTTTTGCCCCTACATCAGGAAATGTCAATTACGATGGACACGATATTACGGGAAAGAAGCAGCATGAGTTTGCTCGGATGGGAATAGCCAAGTCATTTCAAATCACAAATCTTTTTCCGCAGCTATCTGTACTCGAGAATGTGCGCGTGGCCGTTCAGATGCGGCACTCGCGCTTCCAACTACTCACGCCGCGTCAATCCATGAAGGGCCTCATAGATCAAGCCGAGGGGTTGCTCAATCTTGTCGGCCTAAGCAGTTATTCGTCTCAAACAGCAAGGGATCTTGCTCACGGCCAGCAACGCTGTCTTGAAATTGCGATGGCTCTTGCGTGTGACCCTAAGTTACTCTTACTAGACGAGCCAACCGCCGGGATGTCCCCGGAGGAGACGCTGGTCATGATGGATTTGATCGTGCGCCTTGCCGATCAGCGCACGGTTATTCTAGTTGAGCACAAGATGAAGCTTGTCATGGGCATCTGCAAGCGGATCATTGTTCTGCACCACGGTGAGTTTCTCGCTGAAGGAACACCAGATGACGTCCGCGCGAATGATGAGGTGAAGCGTGTTTACCTGGGGCAATCGATCTGATTATGCTCAAAGTCGAGAATCTACATGCATGGTATGACCATAGCCATGTCGTTCAGGGCATCTCGCTGGATGTAGAGAAGGGCGAGATTGTTACCCTTATGGGCCGAAACGGTGCTGGCAAAACAACAACGCTACGCACGATTATGGGCATGGTCAGGAAACGGCAAGGAGGCGTCAAGTTCGACGGACAGGAGGTGTTGGCACAGCCCGCACATATTCGATACCGCATTGGCCTAGGTTATGTTCCGGAGGAGCGACGCATCGTACCCGGACTAACAGTGAGGGAGAACTTAAGACTCGGACTCCTGGGACTATCAGAACTCGGTGACGAGCGCGCTATTATCGAAGGCGTAGCGAGAACATTTCCTCGCCTTAAAGAGCGCCTCGATCAAGAAGGCTCCTCACTCTCTGGTGGCGAGCAACAGATGCTCGCTATCGCGCGTGCAATGGTTTCGAATCCGAAGATGATTCTGTTAGACGAGCCTTCTGAGGGAATAATGCCAGTACTTGTCGAGGAAATGTTTGCGCTATTCAGAATTATGAAAGAGCAGGGAACAACTATCCTTCTGGTCGAGCAGAACGTCGAACTAGCACTATCGATTTCTGATCGCGCCTATATTATGGACAACGGGGAGATAGTACATCAAGATTTCGCTAAGAATCTGCTGGCCGACAAGGCGATTCAGGAGCGTTACTGCTCTGTCTAGCACTGTACCTCAAGTTATCTCCTCGGGTACCCCAGTCTGAAGCGATGAAGCCCTGTAGCTAGAAGCGTGTGCCGATAGAAACATCATGAACGACTCATTAGCAGTCACCATCAACGGCCCCGCGCTTATCTTCGGTGGCAACTACAGTAATCTCGAGGCCACCCGAGCTGTGCTGTCAGAGGCCAAACGCTTGGGAATACGCGCGGAGAGTGTCGTGTGTACGGGAGATGTTATCGCCTACTGTGCTGATCCTCTTGCAACGGTGGAGATCATGCGGGGCAGCGGTGTGCAGGTGGTTATGGGGAATTGCGAGGAATCGCTGGGCCAGAGATTAAACCAATGTGGCTGCGGTTTCGAGCCTGGCAGCACATGCGATTTGCTCGCCATCGAATGGTACGATTTTGCTAACAGAATGTTGGACGACGACGCTCGTTCCTGGATGCGCTGCTTACCACGTCGATTAGATTTAGATATCGACGGACGTCGTTTGGCTGTGATCCACGGTGGTGTGCAGCGCATAAACGAGTATATATTTTCATCGACGCCGACAGACATTAAGCGCAAAGATATTGAAGCCACTGGTTGCGAAGGCGTACTAAGTGGCCACTGCGGGCTACCCTTCACTGAGATCGTAGATGGCCGCTTGTGGCACAACTCTGGCGCCATAGGTATTCCCGCTAACGACGGCACGCCGCGAACATGGTAT
This sequence comes from Betaproteobacteria bacterium HGW-Betaproteobacteria-14, assembly GCA_002840845.1. Lineage (GTDB taxonomy): Bacteria > Pseudomonadota > Gammaproteobacteria > Burkholderiales > Rhodocyclaceae > Desulfobacillus. The sequence continues at coordinate 946 of PHCS01000023.1, read as the reverse complement.
AGCACCATCACACCACGCCACGGTAAGTTGTGCATTGAACTACACCCCCTCGACTATGATTATCAAATCACCTCAAGGAAGATGCGTCAGGCGGGGCTATCGGAGCGCTACGCATTGGCACTACAGACAGGTCTTTGGCCGAGCTGCGCCATTCTTCCGCAGCATGAGCAAGTTCTGCGCGGCCACGCGCTTGTACCATATCGAGTAGATTGGTGATAAAGCAAATTATGTCATCCAATGCAATGCATTGAGCCTTTCAAGAAAACGGTAATGATGAGCTATGCAAAGTAATAATTCTGTGCCGTGCATGCTGCGTTCATTGCCACTTTAGGAATATAGCGCAATCTCTCACGATCTCGTATTCTGGTTGTCGCTTGGGGTCAAGCTGATCCTGACCGCTGGTATCGTCGTATCAGCCTCAGTAGTAGTTGAGCGCTCTGGGCCGCTTTTAGGGGCGCTTGTCGTAACCCTGCCTGTCACAGTATGGCCAGCATATGTCTTCCTTTCCCTTGATCACGACGCCGTTTATATCGTTGCCAGCGCACGGAGCGGCCTTGCGGTAAACGCTGCAAGCGCGATATTTATGCTCATTTATCTAGTGATGGCGCAAACACGCGGGCTTGTCTTCAGTCTATTAGTGGCTGTTTCTTTCTGGATAAGTCTCGCATGGCTTCTCCTTTCAACCACCTGGAGTGCTGCCGGTGCAGGTCTGCTCAATCTTCTCGCCTATCCGGTGTGTCTTTGGCTTAGCCGAAACTTTCGCGATGTGGAGGTGCTACGCGCTGCACGACAATGGTATGAATTGCCATTGCGTACGGTACTTGTGTGCGCCCTAATGGGGACAGTGCTCGGACTGAGCCACTGGGCCGGGCCTAGCGCAATCGGCATGCTAGCTGTGTACCCAATATCGACGACTTGCACGATGCTCATACTACACACGCGGATC
>PHCS01000022.1 GCA_002840845.1 Betaproteobacteria bacterium HGW-Betaproteobacteria-14 | reverse complement strand
CGGACATGTCAAGGGTAGGTAAGGTTTTTCGCGTTGCATCGAATTAATCCACATCATCCACCGCTTGTGCGGGTCCCCGTCAATTCCTTTGAGTTTTAATCTTGCGACCGTACTCCCCAGGCGGCGAACTTCACGCGTTAGCTACGGTACTAAAGAAGTCTCCTTCCCCAACACCTAGTTCGCATCGTTTAGGGCGTGGACTACCAGGGTATCTAATCCTGTTTGCTCCCCACGCTTTCGTGCATGAGCGTCAGTGTCGACCCAGGGGGCTGCCTTCGCCATCGGTGTTCCTCCACATCTCTACGCATTTCACTGCTACACGTGGAATTCCACCCCCCTCTGCCGCACTCAAGTCTTGCAGTCACAAGCGCAGTTCCCAGGTTAAGCCCGGGGATTTCACACCTGTCTTACAAAACCGCCTGCGCACCCTTTACGCCCAGTAATTCCGATTAACGCTCGCACCCTACGTATTACCGCGGCTGCTGGCACGTAGTTAGCCGGTGCTTCTTCTTCCGGTACCGTCATCCATACAGGGTATTGGCCCGCACGATTTCTTCCCGGCCGAAAGAGCTTTACAACCCGAAGGCCTTCTTCACTCACGCGGAATGGCTGGATCAGGGTTGCCCCCATTGTCCAAAATTCCCCACTGCTGCCTCCCGTAGGAGTCTGGGCCGTGTCTCAGTCCCAGTGTGGCGGGCCGTCCTCTCAGACCCGCTACAGATCGTCGCCTTGGTAGGCCTTTACCCCACCAACTAGCTAATCCGACATCGGCCGCTCCTATAACGCGAGGTCTTGCGATCCCCCGCTTTCTCCCTCAGGACGTATGCGGTATTAGCCTGGCTTTCGCCAGGTTATCCCCCATTACAGGACGCGTTCCGATGTATTACTCACCCGTTCGCCACTCGCCACCAGACCGAAGTCCGTGCTGCCGTTCGACTTGCATGTGTAAAGCATTCCGCCAGCGTTCAATCTGAGCCAGGATCAAACTCTTCAGTTCAATCTCTGCTACAAATACTTCTCAACTCATAAAGAATCACAGAGTCCCAACTTGCTAGTATGAGCACTCAATCAAATCGATCCGCCCAGACAAAAATCCAAGCGCCCAACCAACCAAGTACCCACACCTATCGGCTGTTTAAGTTGTTAAAGAACGATGTTGCGGAGCAACGAGAGCCGCGCATTATACAGATCGAAAATTGCGGGTCAAGGCTTTTGAAGATTAAATTCCGAAACGATAATCCTGTGAAAGAATTCCCGATTCAGGAGAGGGAAATACGCGCGAATTTTCGCTTGCCGACCTGAAGAACAACAGTTGTACCCGGTTTCAGGCTTAATGCGCGATCACTCACTTTCACTCCGTCTAGACGGACCCCGCCCTGTTCGATCATGCGCAGGGCTTCGGACGTGCTGCCTGTCAATCCGGCCTGCTTCAGCACCTGAGCAATCGGCATATTCTCGGTTCCGCAGGCAATGCGGACCTCATCTATGTCGTCTGGAATAGCGCCTTGCCTGAAACGTGCCTCAAAATCCGTCAGTGCATTCTCGGCTTCCTGGCGTGAGTGGAAACGCTGAACAATCTCCTGGGCCAGGAGAACTTTAACGTCGCGCGGATTTCGGCCACCGGCGACCTCTTGCTTAAAGCGCGTTATCTCCTCGCTCGAGCGGAACGAGAGCAACTCATAATACCGCCACATAAGTTCATCGGACACGGACATCAGCTTGCCGAAGATCTCCTTCGGTGGTTCGTTGATGCCCACATAGTTGCCATAAGACTTGGACATTTTATTGACGCCATCCAGACCCTCAAGGAGCGGCATGGTGAGAATGCACTGCGGAGGCTGGCCATAGTGCTTCTGCAATTCACGACCGACAAGAAGATTGAACTTCTGGTCGGTGCCCCCTAGTTCGACGTCAGCCCGCATTGCAACGGAATCGTACCCTTGGCAGAGCGGATAGAGAAATTCATGGATGGCAATGGGCTGGTTATTGGCATATCGTTTGGAAAAGTCATCTCGCTCCAGCATGCGGGCCACAGTGTGCAGGGCCGCCAACTTGATCATGCCTGCCGCGCCGATCGGCTCAAACCAGGTGGAATTGAAGCAGACTTCGGTCTTCTCGGGATCGAGTATCTTGAATACCTGCTCCCTGTACGTCTTGGCATTTTCAAGGATCTGTTCCCGCGAGAGCGGCGGGCGTGTTGCATTTCGTCCGGTAGGATCGCCGATCATGCCGGTGAAATCTCCTATCAGAAACATCACATGATGGCCAATTTCCTGAAAATGCCGCAGTTTGTTAATAAGGACCGTGTGTCCCAAGTGCAAATCGGGCGCAGTCGGATCGAATCCTGCCTTTACGCGCAAAGGTCGGCCCGACTTGAGTTTGTCGATCAGTTCGTTTTCGATCAGCAGTTCGTCGGCTCCTCGCTTTACGAGGGCAAGGTCTTTCTGCATGTCAGTCATGATAAGAAATTCCCAGTTTGGGCTTAGGCTGGTTTTTTGATACACTCGCCCAAATGATTATCCAAGCGCCTGCATGAACAGCGAAAAGACGCGAATTTTAGCGCATCTGCAAGCCATCCGTGATAACCGGCCCCACCATTTCTGGGTTGGAACGATGGTGGCCGCTGTTTCCCTGTTCAGCATGGTTGCGGCTTTTGGTACCGCCCCGGATAGTATGGAGATCCGGGGGTATCAACGCACGGTAGTCGAGCACCTTCCTCTTGCCCCGGATACCAGCAATGTTACCGAAAGTCAGGCTTTCGTACGCGAGGAGCGCATACGGCGCGGCGATACCGTAGCATCCCTGCTGTCTCGCTTGGGCGTGCAGGATGAGCAGGCCTTTGCGTATTTGCGCCGTCAGCCCAACACACAGCCACTATTCCGCCAGTTACGCCCCGGTAAGGTTGTGACTGCCCGCACCAATGAGTCAGGCGAACTCCTCACCTTGACATTTCCACTCAATGGATCCAAGGACAATCTTCTCGTAATCGAGAAGCAAAAAGGAGAATTCAAAGCGGGCGAACAGGAGCCGCAACTCACAACTCAAGTGATGATGAAGTCAGGCGAAATCCGCAGTTCGCTTTTTGCCGCCACTGACGCCGTTGATCTCCCTGACAGTATTGCCATTCAGATAGCGGATATCTTTGGCGGCGATATTGATTTCCATCGTGATTTGCGCCGAGGCGATCGCTTTAGCGTTGTCTATGAGATGTTATTAGATCAAGGCCAACCTTTACGCACAGGCCGTGTTCTGGCGACTGAGTTCGTCAACAATGGCAAGTCTTTCAGCGCGATCTGGTTTGAGAGCAAGGACGGCCAAGGCTACTACACAGCAGAAGGCAAAAACATCCGCAAGGCATTTCTCCGCTCCCCGCTGGAGTTCTCCCGCATTACATCAGGGTTTTCATACTCGCGTTTTCATCCGATCCACAAGACTTGGCGAGCGCATAAGGGGGTTGACTACGGCGCGCGGATCGGCACTCGGATCAAGGCGACAGGTGACGGTATCGTGGAATTCGTTGGTAGGCAGGGCGGATATGGCAACTTGGTAATCCTGCGCCATCAGGGGCGCTACACTACCCATTACGGGCATCTCAACGGCTTTGCCTCAGGGTTGCGAAAAGGTATGCGTGTAAGCCAGGGGGATATCATCGGTTATGTCGGTAAAACCGGCTGGGCGACTGGTCCGCATCTGCATTATGAATTTCGCATCAATAACGTGCATCAAAACCCGCTGGCCATCGCGCTTCCTAGTGCGCCACCCCTCGCTCCACAGCAAATGGCCATGTTTAAAACCAATGCTGATCCGTTCATCTATCGTCTTAATCGGATGCGTGGCGTAGATCTAGCCCAGCTCGACTAGCAGACGTCTTGCGGCCCCCCAGTGGGATGAAGATTGATGTTCCCAGTCGTGATGCCGTGACCGAGCTGTATATCGGCCTTATGTCCGGCACCAGTCTGGATGGCGTCGATGCGGTGCTGGCCGATTTCGGTACATACCCGCCCAAGCTTATAGCCAATCAGTATCTCCCTTATCCGCAAGAACTTAGGGCACAGCTTCTAGCTTTGCAGAATGCGGGAACAAATGAGATGCATAATGCTGCCATTGTCGGCAATGTACTCACCCATCTTTATACTCAAGCAATTGCAGACCTTCTGGAGAAGGCTGGCGTCCATTCGATTTCAGTTCGCGCAATCGGCTGCCATGGTCAAACGATCCGCCACAACCCTCAGGATGGATACACCCTGCAATTGTGCAATCCAGCGCTGCTGGCCGAGTTGAGTGGAATCAGCGTCGTAGCCGATTTCCGCAGTCGGGATGTGGCTGCCGGCGGTCAGGGAGCTCCACTGGTACCCGCTTTCCATAACGCCGTGTTTCGCTCCCCCACGATTCACCGCATTATTCTTAATGTTGGCGGTATCGCAAACGTTACCAGCCTCAAACCCGGTTGCAGTACGTTTGGTTTTGATACCGGGCCGGGCAACATGTTGCTCGATGCATGGGTACAGCGGCATACGGGCCAGGCCTTTGATGACGGGGGGCGCTGGGCGGCGAGCGGTCATCTGATTCCAAGATTGCTTGACTCTCTGCTCGCCCATCCTTTTTTTGCTCTGGCGCCACCAAAGAGTTGCGGCCGGGAGCAATTCAACATCGACTGGCTGATGGCAAACCTAAGTGGTGGTGAGTCGGAACAGGATGTTCAGGCGACCGTGCTAGATCTTAGTGCAACCTCGATCGTCTCCGCCATAGAACGTTGGTGCGGTACGCCGGAAGAACTTATTATCTGTGGCGGTGGCGCTCGAAATGCAACCCTTATTGGACGATTATCCTCATTCCTGCCAACAACGCGGGTCCTGACAAGCGATACGCTAGGCTACGGCACAGATTGGGTAGAAGCCATGGCATTTGCCTGGCTTGCAAGACAAGCGCTACTTGGCCTTCCAGGCAGCCTTCCCGAAGTCACCGGAGCCAAGGGCGCTCGCATCTTAGGGGCAATCTACCCCGTTTAAGATAAAAGGGAGCCACGGCTCCCCTTTTGTTTGAAATTACTAAGGCGCTGGCCTATACGTTGAACGATGAACCGCAACCACAGGTCGATGTAGCGTTGGGATTCTTGATTACGAACTGGGCGCCTTCCAGGCCCTCCGTATAATCAATTTCCGCACCCACAAGATATTGGTAGCTCATAGGGTCGATCAGCAACATAACGCCATTTTTTTGCATTACGGTATCGTCTTCGTTTTGCACTTCATCGAAGGTAAATCCGTACTGGAAACCCGAACAGCCGCCACCTGTTACAAATACGCGCAACTTCAGTTCGGCATTACCCTCTTCTTCAATCAGTTCGCGTACCTTATTGGCGGCATTGTCGGTGAAGTTGAGGGGCGACATTTCGGTAACGGCGTTCATAGATAACTCCTAAACTGATTAATACTTGAACAAGATATAAGCTTACTTGAGCCCCGTCAATTACTTGAGGCCAGTTTCAATTCAGTGGTCTTCCCCGTACCACCCTGATGCACAAGTCGCCCTTGAACGATGGACCCCAAATGCATCTCCAGGCTGTTGTACTGGACATCCCCTGTGACGCGGGCTTTGGGCTGAAGTTCAAGAAATTCGCTTGAGAAGACAGGGCCGATGACCGTGCCATTAATAACCAGATGGGAAACATGGATTTCCCCTTCTATGCGTGCATGCTCACTGAGCACCAATGTTCCCCCGCCCTCGCCCGTTGAATGAACATTGCCCTTAACCTCTCCATCAACCCGAAGGCCTCCGGCAAACATGACGTCACCTTCTACCTTGGTGCCCGCTCCAATCAGACTGTCTATCCGGCTTTGCGGTTTAGTGGATTTATCTTTTTTGAGAAACATGTTCACTCCTCGCTTTATAGCGTGACGGTTTGTGAAGCCCGCGTTACCCCGTCCTGAACCAAACGGACTTCGACACTCGTGACTCGCGCCTCCGCAGGAACCTGGAAAGACCCATCAATACGCTGGAAGTGTTTGAAGTTTAAGTTGAATCTATTCCTTGTGGGATCACTTGGCTTAGGCAAAGTCATCATAGCACTAATACCTCCCTGTTGCAGACTGATGACTAGCTGTATGGATCCTTTGAATTCGCGATCTTTTTTCCCCCCATGCGCCGCCGCAAGCAGTCTGTAATGGTATTGGCCCGGACTACCGTTTTGTTCGATTCGAAGTCGGTTGATGGTAAAGCCTGTTTCCTTTCCTTCAGCTGCGGCCAGATTTTCAAAGAAAGCCAGTTCTTCCTTCAATCGACCGTTTTCTTGTTCCAGGATTTTGACTTGACGAACCAATTGCTGCTGTGCAGTTCGCTCAATCTGCACGGTGCTTTCGCCCGCATTGACTAATGCACTGAGTTTTGAGTTTTCCTGCTCCAACTCAATTACACGGTCACGCAGGGCATTCAACTCAAGTTCCGTCTCATGTCTGTCGAAACCGGCTATTTTTCGGCCGGCATCATAGACCCATCCTGCAAGGGCAATTGATATTGTCAGGACAGCGATGGTAGCCAGTGCGCGCCAGTACCATTGGATGTGAGTACGTACTGCCACTTTGGGGGCGGAAATGCCGAAGCGACTGCGCAGGCGACGAAGCATCACGGTAAGACGGGTATTTGTGTAAGACCAGCGCACTCGTCTAATCCGAACATGATGTTCATGTTCTGTACTGCTTGTCCCGCCGCGCCCTTGACCAAGTTGTCAATCACCGACAGGATCACCAGCGTATCACCCGCTTGCGGTCTGTGTAATGCAATCCTGCACATGTTACCTGCCCTCACCGAGCGTGTATCTGGATGACTGGCAAACGGCAATATGTCCACGAAAGGTTCGCGGCTGTAACGCTCTTCGTAGAGCGCCTGGAAATCCGTTTCACGCGAAACCCTTGCATACAAGGTTGCATGTATCCCCCGTACCATGGGTGTCAGATGCGGCACAAATGTCAAGCAAACCGATTTCCCTGCGGCGATGGATAAACCTTGGCGAATTTCAGGCAGGTGACGATGACCGGGCACTCCATAGGCCTTGAAGTTATCGGATGCTTCCGCGAAAAGCGTATGCACCTCAGCCTTGCGGCCGGCTCCAGATACGCCAGATTTCGCATCCGCTATCAGGTTGCTCGTATCCACCAATCCTGACTCGACCAGAGGTAAAAAGCCCAGTTGCACTGCTGTCGGGTAACAACCCGGGTTGGCCACCAATCGCGCCGACTTGATTTGTTCGCGATTCACTTCAGGTAGACCGTACACCGCGCCTGCGATCAGTTCCGGTGACGCATGCCTCATGCCGTACCACTGCTCCCATACGCCGGGGTCCTTGATCCGGAAATCGGCCGCCAAATCGATAACACGGACACCAGCGTCGAGAAGTGTTCCTGCCTGTTCCATGGCGATGCCGTTCGGCGTGGCAAAAAAAACGATGTCGCAAGTCCTCAGTTCCACTTCCCGAGGGTCGTCGAACTTCAAACCAACACGCCCACGTAAGCTTGGGAACATGGTAGCGACTGGGGCCCCCGCTTCGCTACGCGAGGTAATAGCACTCAGCTCAACATGTGGATGTTGAGCCAGCAAACGCAGTAGCTCTACACCCGTATAGCCAGTTCCGCCGACTATGCCAACCTTGATCATCCGTCCCTCCAGTGGAAAGGATAATGGTAATGCACAATTTCCTGATAACGCAACGGAAGGGCTAAAAAGGAAGAAGCCGCCTGGCGGCGGCTTCTTCATTGATCCATGCGTGTATTAGCGCTTGGAGAACTGCTTACGACGACGTGCCTTGTGGAAGCCGACCTTTTTTCGCTCAACTTCACGTGCGTCGCGAGTAACAAAGCCCGCCTTAGAAAGTACCGGCTTCAAGGTAGCATCGTATTCGATCAGGGCACGTGTTATGCCGTGACGGACAGCGCCTGCCTGGCCGGATTCTCCCCCGCCACAAACGTTCACCAGGATATCGAAGGTTCCGATGTGTTGCGTGAGTTCAAGTGGCTGACGCACTACCATGCGGCCTGTCTCTCGAGAGAAAAATTCATCTACAGGTTTGTCATTCACGACAAACTTGCCGCTTCCTGTTTTAAGGAAAACGCGAGCAATTGCAGTCTTTCGCCGGCCGGTACCATAATAAAAATTCGCAGCCATTCCTTAAACCTCCAGCGACTTGGGTTGCTGCGCGACATGCGGATGACTACCGCCAGCATAAACTTTCAGTTTCTTGATCATTGCGTACCCAAGTGGGCCCTTCGGCAGCATGCCCTTGACAGCCTTCTCAAGCACACGCACGGGTGCGCGCTTTTGCAACTTGGCGAATGTATCTTCGTATATGCCACCAGGATAACCCGAGTGGCGATAATACACTTTCTTTTCTGCCTTATCACCTGTCACCCGCAACTTCTCTACGTTGACAACGACAATGAAGTCGCCAGTGTCGACATGCGGAGTAAACTCGGGTTTGTGCTTGCCACGTAGACGGCGGGCAATCTCTGTGGCCAGCCGACCGAGCACCTTGTCCGTTGCATCTACAACGAACCAGTCTCGCTTGACTTCATGCGGCTTGGCGGAAAACGTTCTCATGATTATTCCTCTGAGGCTAACTGCGGAATACGGAAAGCCGCGAATTGTATTGCAGTTAGCCCGCGTCTGTCAAACAGGCAAGTGATTCAGAATATCCAACTTGGGGGGGATTGTCGGCACATGCCAACCATGCAATCCCCGAAAAAAACGCGACCCACTGGGGGTCGCGCTAAATCCACACCAAAGGAGGAGGGTGGAGGAGACAAACCTGGAACGCCACAAATTCAACCGCGTTCAAACTGATTGAAGTATGGCAAATGATCTTGTGCATAGCAAGGTATTTTTGTGCGGTGCATGATTGTTTTTCTTATTATTGGATAATGAATCCAAATAGTTCAATTACCATATGATTAATAATAGTTTTTTTATTTATAGTTGCTGATTGTTCTTTATTAATTGATTATTGCGCTCGATATACGAAAGCAATATTGATTATTAATGCTGCGTCGCACTAGGGGTGTCATTAAGTCGCTCATGGCTATTGCCAATGACGATTCCGCTAGAATGCCGCCGAATTGTCATGACGTTACAAGGAAATATTCATGGAGTGCCGCATACAGTGGTTAGGAAGAGACGGAATGGCCTTCTCTGCGCGCACGGGCAGTGGCCACATCACAGTCATGGATGGGGCGCTAGAAGGGGGTGGCAACAATTTGGCCCCGCGCCCCATGGAACTTGTTCTGGCTGGCACGGGAGGATGTACGGCATACGATGTGGTGCTCATCCTAAAGCGAGGCCGCCAGGACGTTTCAGGCTGCGAAGTCAGTTTAAAGGCTGATCGTGCTGACAACGACCCAAAGGTATTCACGAAGATTCATTTCCATTTCACGGTGCGGGGCAGGAATCTGAAATCCGATGTGGTTGAGCGCGCCATCCGTTTGTCCGCGGAAAAATACTGTTCTGCTTCGATCATGCTGGGGAAAACAGCCGAAATTTCACACAGCTGGGTAATCGAAGAAGAATGATCATACCCAATAAGCTGTTCGGGTCATGACACTCGAAGCAAATCTCATGGCCAGCCCGACAGGCTCTGGCAATTCTCGCGCACCCAGTTGCATTGCACTGGTGGCGTGACCAATTTCGTCGGTTTTCATTTGCTCCAGTAGAACCCAGGATTTACGGTCATGCCTTGGCAGTCGCTGCAAATGATCCCAAAGGTGCGCCTCGACCTGACGTTCGGTTTCTGCCAGGAAACCCAGACTCCAGGTTTCACCTGCCCTACCTGCCATCATTCCGATGAATAGCGATCCGGCATACCAAACCGGATTCAGCAGGCTCTTCCTCCCGCCTAGCTCGCTCAGCCGGCGCTCAGTCCAGGCCAAGTGCTCACTTTCCTCCTCGGCTGCTTGGCGCAGAACGGCACACACATCTGGGTCCTGTGATGCTAATGCCTGCCCTTGATAGAGCGCCTGCGCACAAATCTCACCACAATGATTCACACGCATCAAAGCTGCAACATGGCGCTTATCGTTCTCAGTAAGCTCAACCTCGGGAAGGTCACTGCCAGGCATGGATCGTATACTGCGCCCGGGTGCGAACACGGCACGCAAGGCCTTGTCGAATTCGAGAATCAGTCTATCCATCTCTCACCATATCCGCTTGTGCGACAGAAATACAAAACCCATGTACGTTTGCAAGTTGCGATTACTTCGTCAGCGGGTGTCCTCCTTGCCTCAGGGCATCCGCCCCCTCGCCAGGAGAAAATATCACTACGCCCCTCGGGCAAAAATACTCATTAAACAAGGTTGCCTGATACGAACCGCGGCGGACTGCCCTCCAGTGTTCATTTCTGGACTTTCCCCAAGTTCCGTCTGAATGTCCAAAAGCATAGAGCCTGAATTCTTTGGTGGCACAGCGAAGCCCCTCATAGCTGAGGTTGAGGACGCCATTTGGTGTTTTCACTGCAGCTGCATAGCGGACGACCCCGTCAGCGGCCACGCTGATGGTCTGGGGCGCAATATAGTATTTGTTCGAGGAGGCGGCACTGACATAGTATTCGACAAGACTCTCCGTCTTGGGAATCTCTGGCAGCACTGCCTTGGTCTCAACCCAGACTTTTTCCTCTTCGTAATACTCGCCGTACTTTTTGTCTCCGTAGAATTCCGCCCACACCACTTTGGGCACAAGGATCAAAACGACGACGGTAACAAGCTTGATCGCCTTCCAAACGGGCATTCCGCATCACTCCATCCAATTCGGAAAGCAATGATACTCCGCACTGTCGAGCCTTTCAGTGGGCGATGACAGCCTCTATCTCAGCAAAGGTGGATGCGATCAAAGTGGAACTGATCGTTACGCCCAACTGCTGGGAAATTTGTGTCGTGGAGAAAATTCCTCTCACCATCTGTCGGCCCGACATGTCCTCTTCGGCGACAAGGGCATGCTGTCGGCCTGCCCATTGCAATGTGGCCACCACATGCCCCACTTCGGCTGCACGGACGTCCTTCATGTCGAGCACCTCCAATCGATCACGCGGTGTCATGATGTCCCGCACTTTTACTTCCTCGTGAAGAACGCCACGATCTTGCACAACCTGCATCGGCTTCTCGCCAAGAATGTCAGTCGAAGTGATTATCCCCAGAATGCATCGTTTCTCGTCGGCCACCAGCAACGACCTGACAGTATTTCGTGCCATGGCTTTGTCTGCCGAAACGAGTGTAGCGTCCGGACCAATGGTAACGACCTGAACATGCTTAAGATCGGTCATCACATCAGTGGCAGGCGAGTCAAGGGTAACCTTATTCCCGGGTTGTACCTCGGCTTGATAGTAACTAGCGCAACGTTCTAGTCTGACTTGGCGCAGCGTTTTATATTGTTCGCGAATCATGCTTCCCCTCCTTTCTGTTTGCGTGGCAGGGCATTGAAGAATGCGCGCCTCTACGGGCGCTGCATTTCATTGTCGGCACAAATTGGAGGAAGTGAAAATGGAAACTGCAGATTACGACATTAGCCGACTGAATCGGCCGCCACTCAACCTAATAATGCAGAGCGTCGAAAGGAGCAGCCCATTTGGGCTGCCGATCTGCCGGGTGACGGAAGACAAATCGGGACAGCTCTGTCAATGCCTGTCTGTAAACGCCACGCTTGAACTCAATCACGGCCTCAAGGGGCACCCAGTAGTCGCTCCAGCGCCAAGCGTCAAACTCCGGATGATCACTCGCACGCAAGGAGACGTCGGTATCCCTCCCGGTCAAACGCAAGATAAACCAGATCTGCTTCTGGCCGCGATACGTGTTGCGCCATTCACGCCGAATCCATTGCTTCGGCACTTCATAACGCAGCCAATCACGCGTGCGCCCGAGAATCCTGACATGTTCCTGCCTCAGGCCGATTTCCTCGTGCAGTTCACGGTACATCGCATGTTCGGGTGACTCGCCGTGCTTGATCCCGCCCTGCGGGAACTGCCAAGAATGTTCTCGAATTCGCTTGCCCCAGAAAACCTCGTTCCTGCTATTGACCAAGATGATGCCGACGTTAGGCCTAAAGCCTTCACGGTCGAGCATGATTACTACCCACTAAGAATTAAACTGGCTTCATTTTTCCACAAATTTCCAATGATTGAAAGCAGCTTAGCCGCAGCAATGCGAGAGCTCGGCGTACTACGGTAAAATTTGCCTTTTATTCGCTCATACGACCATGCGCGCAACCCAATTTTTCCTCGCGACACTCAAGGAAGCACCCGCCGACGCGGAAATCGTCAGCCATAAGCTCATGTTGCGTGCCGGCCTGATCAAAAGGGTGGCGGGCGGCATCTACACCTGGATGCCGCTCGGCCTGCGCATCCTGCGTAAAGTGGAAAATATCATCCGGGAAGAAATGGACCGCGCCGGCGCCATCGAATTGCTCATGCCGGCAGTCGTCCCGGCGGAGCTGTGGCAGGAGACCAGCCGCTGGGAGATGTATGGGCCCGAACTGCTTCGTTTCAAGGATCGTCACCAGCGTGACTTCGTCATTGGCCCGACCCACGAGGAGGTGATCACTGACGTCGCCCGGCGGGAGATAAAAAGTTACCGGCAACTGCCACTGCATCTTTATCAGATCCAGACCAAGTTTCGCGACGAAATCCGGCCCCGGTTCGGGGTCATGCGCGGACGTGAATTTCTCATGAAGGACGGCTATTCCTTCCATGCCAGTTATGAAGACTTGCAGCGCGAATACCAGAACATGCACGATACCTACACGCGCATATTCACCCGCCTTGGCCTAAGCTTTCGCGCAGTTGCTGCCGACACGGGCTCCATAGGTGGCACGGGTTCGCATGAGTTTCATGTCCTGGCGGATTCCGGGGAAGATGCCATTGCCTTTTGCCCGAGCTCAAATTACGCCGCCAACGTGGAACTCGCGGAAGGCGTGGCACCCGCACTGCCGCGCAAAGATCATAGCGAACAGATGAAAAGGGTCGCAACGCCAGACAAGACCCGCTGCGAGGATGTGGCGGAGTTTCTCGGACTTCCCTTGACGAAAACAGTCAAGGCGATTGCCGTCATGCACAACGAGCAGTTTTTTCTATTGCTCGTTCGCGGTGATCACACCCTAAATGAGATCAAGACAAGCAAACTGCCCTTCCTCAATCCCTTTCGCTTTGCCAGCGACGATGAAGTCGAACGCTTTCTGGGTTGCCGTCCCGGCTATATCGGCCCGGTGGGCATTGCCCATGATGTTCAGATCATCGCCGACCGTACGGTCGCGCAGATGAGCGACTTCGTCTGCGGCGCCAATGAGGCTGGCTTTCACCTGACTGGGGTAAATTGGGACCGTGACTTGCGCGAACCTAACTATGTTATTGATATCCGCAATGTCGTCGAGGGCGATCCCAGCCCGGATGGCATGGGCCCCCTTTCGATCTGCCGCGGAATCGAGGTTGGGCATATCTTCCAATTGCGAACAAAATATTCGGAAGCGATGAGGGCGTCCTTTCTAGATGAGTCCGGGCAGCCGCGTGCGATGGAAATGGGCTGCTACGGTATTGGCGTCACCCGCATCGTTGGCGCCGCCATTGAGCAAAATCATGACGATCGCGGCATCATTTTTCCTCGCGCCATCGCTCCATTCGAGGTCGCCATTGCTCCGATCGGGTATGGGAAAAGTCAGCCCGTGCAGAACGCCGCAAATACGCTTTATTCCGAACTCAAGGCCTCTGGCGTCGATGTGCTTCTGGATGACCGGGACGAACGCCCCGGGGTCATGTTCGCCGATCTGGAACTGGTTGGCATACCGCACCGCATAACAATTGGCGAGCGTGGCCTCAAGGAAGGGATGGTCGAATACCAGGAACGCTGCAATACTGCTTCGGTCAAGATACCGCTTGCTCATATCGGCGCCTACGTGCGGGAACTCTTGGGCGCGTGAGGCAGACACACATTCTCCTTGTCCTTCTGCTGGCCTCCGGACCAGCAGCCGCTGGTGCGCAGAAGTACGAACCGCTGGCTGCCAGTGTCCAGGCAGCACTTCACTCGGCTGTCTCCGATCGCAAGCCCCCGACCAGTTCGTTTCGGAGCCCGATTGAGGCAGTATTTTGGCTTGAAGAGATGTCAGCGCGGCTTGCCAAGCGTATGCCCAACCGGGAAAGCCGCTTGGAGTTCTTGCGCTCGGTGCATTACGAAGCAACGCGCGCGGGTCTGGATCCCCAACTGGTACTCGGGTTGATCCAGGTCGAAAGCGGATTCAAGAAATACGCCGTATCTTCTGCGGGGGCCCGTGGCTACATGCAGGTCATGCCCTTTTGGGTGAAGCTGATCGGCGGCAGAAAAGACAATCTATTCCACCTGCGCATGAATCTGCGCTATGGCTGCACCATACTCAAGCACTACCTGGATATCGAAAAAGGCGACCTGTTCAGGGCGTTAGGCCGCTATAACGGCAGCCTGGGGCGGGCTGAATATCCAGAAGCCGTGCGTGCCGCCTGGGAAAAATATTGGCATTACTCGCCGAAGACAGCCGGCAGATAGCCAATGGCACTTTAAGTAGTGCTTCCCGCCCCGCCTAGCCTTACCTGATTCCCCGCGCTCCGCGAAACCGCTTCCTTAGAAGAACTGCGTGGGAGGATGCATGATCCTCAGTGCATCCCCGGCAGCATCCCTTTCATGCCGCGCATCATTTTCTGCAATCCACCCTTGGAGAACTGCTTCATCATCTTCTGCGTCTGCTCGAACTGGTTGAGCAATCGATTGACCTCCTGCACCTGAACGCCAGCTCCCGTGGCAATGCGCCGCTTGCGGGAGGCTTTGATGAGTTCCGGTTTCTCCCGTTCTTGCCGCGTCATGGAATTGATGATCCCCTCTAGACGCCGGATGGCCTTGTCCTCGACTTTAGTGCCAGCCTGCTGCGCAGCCTGGGCAAACTGGGCCGGCAACTTGTCGATCAAGCCTGACAGACCGCCCATTTTGCGCATCTGGCCTATCTGTTCCTTGAAGTCATTCAAGTCGAAGCCTTTGCCAGTCTTCAGTTTTTGAGCGAACGCCTTCGCCTTGTCCTGATCTACGCCGCGCTGCGCTTCCTCAATCAAACCGAGCACGTCGCCCATGCCGAGAATACGCGATGCCATGCGCTCTGGGTGGAACTCTTCAAACCCACTGAGTTTCTCTCCGACGCCGGCAAACTTGAGCGGCTTCCCGGTGACATGGCGTACAGACAGCGCTGCGCCACCCCTTGCGTCGCCATCAAGTTTCGTAAGAATGATGCCGGTCAACGGCAGTGCTTCATTGAAGGCTCGCGCCGTATTTACCGCATCCTGCCCCAGCATGGCATCGACAACGAACAAAGTTTCCACAGGCTGCAACGCCTCATGCAATTCCGTGACCTCCCTCATCATTGCCGCGTCGATGGCTAGGCGTCCTGCGGTATCGAACAGAACGATGTCGTAATAGTGCTTTCTGGCGAAATCGAGCACTGCCGACGCAATAGCGGCAGGCTTGTCATTTGTTTGAGTGGGAAAGAAATCAATGCCTGCCTGTTCGGTAACAAGCTTCAGTTGCTGAATCGCTGCGGGTCGATATACGTCCGCGCTGGCAGCAATCACCTTCTTTCGCATGCGTTCCTTGAGGAACTTGCCCAACTTGCCGGTCGTCGTGGTCTTGCCGGCCCCCTGCAACCCGGCCATCAGAATGACCGCTGGCGGCTGCACCGCAAGATTCAGGCCGCTATGAGCGCCTCCCATCAGTTCGGCCAGTTCGCGGTGCACAACCCCCACCAGCGCCTGGCCCGGGGTGAGACTGCCGATCACGTCCTGACCAACGGCCTTCTCCTTGATGCGTGCGACGATATCCCTGACCACCGGCAAGGCAACATCGGCTTCCAGCAAGGCCATTCTCACTTCACGTAACGCTTCAGCGATGTTGTCTTCTGTCAGGCGTGCCTGGCCTCGAAGCGTCTTGACGACTCGGGAAAGGCGCTGCGTCAGATTGTCCAGCATGTTGTTCCGAATGCTCCAGGAAGGATGTAAACTTAGATAATGAAAGCGATTTTACCGCATCTGCTACCCGCCACTCTTTACGCCTTTCTCGGCTTTCATTTCTGGCGAACACGCTGGAGCCTTGCGGCTTCCGGTACGCGGCAAGGGATTCTGGTCTGGGAAAGACTGGCGCTTGCTGCGGCAGTGTTGCTGCATGGGAGCGTGCTCTATGGAGAACTGTTCGATGGGGGCAACATGCGCTTCGGTTTCTCGACTGCGCTGTCTCTCATGCTCTGGCTGGCCGTGTTGATCTACTGGGTTGAGAGCTTCCATTCCAGGCTGGAAGGCCTGCAACCCCTGGTTTTGCCGCTTGCTGCCGTATGTGCGCTCTTGCCTGGCCTGTTTCCCGGTCAGCACGTGCTGGCCAATGTTGCCTCTGCCATGTTTCGGGTTCACTTTTTCATTGCCATGGTCGCTTATAGCCTGTTTACCCTGGCCGCGCTTCACGCCATTATCATGGCCGTCGCCGAGCGGCGACTGCACCGGGGTGAATTAACGCGACCGCTCGCCAGTCTGCCCCCCCTATTAACGATGGAATCACTGCTGTTCAGGCTCATAACCATAGCCTTTGCCCTCCTTACCCTGACCCTGGCTTCGGGGATCGCCTTCTCGGAAACAATGTTCGGCCAAGCCCTTTCCTTCAACCACAAAACCCTTTTCTCCATTGTCTCCTGGCTAATATTCGCTGCCCTGCTGGTCGGACGTTACGCATGGGGCTGGCGCGGACGGAAAGCATTGCACTGGACTCTGGCCGGCTTTGTCGCATTGCTTTTTGCTTACATCGGCAGCCGCTTCGTCCTCGAGGTGGTGCTCGGGCGCATAGGTTGACAGGCCTCATCCTCGCCACGATACTGGCCACTCCACATACCTTGAAATTATCGCTTGATAGACGTCCCCCTCTCCGCGCAATTCGTAGCTCTGGCAGTTCTTCTCGTTATTTCCGGCTTTTTCTCTCTGGCCGAGACTGCCATGATGGCAGCCAATCGATATCGTTTGAGACACTTGGCGCAGGAAGGGCATCGTGGCGCACGATTGGCGCTTGATCTGCTTGCCCGCACCGACAGATTGCTTGGTGTCATCCTGCTGTTCAATAACCTGATCAATACTGCCGCTGCCACGCTAGTCAGCGTCATCGCCATCCAGCTTTTCGGCGAAGAAGACTGGGCGCTCGTCGCTGGAACGCTGCTGGTTACTTTCCTGATCCTGGTGTTTGCCGAAATCACGCCGAAAGTCGTCGGTGCGGGTAATGCCGATCGGCTCGCGCCGGCAGTCAGCTTCCTGCTCACACCTTTGCTGCGGCTTTTCCAGCCTGTGGTGTGGTTCGTGAATCTCTTCGTCGAGACTCTGCTCATCCTGACGCGGCAGAAACCCAAAAGCGGCGGGGAAGTGCCCCAACTCTCTCCGGAGGAATTGCGTACCCTAGTTCTGGAGGCAGGTCATTTCATTCCACAACAACACCAGTCCATTCTTCTGAATCTGTTCGATCTGGAAAGCATCACCGTTGAGGACATCATGATTCCGCGGGGAGCGATTGAGGCAATTGACCTTGCCGCTCCCATCGAGGACATCCGTCAGCAACTGGCAACCAGCTACCACACTCGAATGCCGGTCTTCGAGAACGACCTGAATTGCGTAGTCGGCATCCTTCATCAGCGTCGCTTGCTGGCAACGCTTCTGGGAGGAAGCATGGGCAAGGAAGGCCTGCGCGAACAGCTCACCGAGCCGTATTTCATTCCTGCAGCAACTGCCGTATATGCCCAGTTACAGTTCTTTCAGGAAAATCGAGAGCGCATCGGCTTGGTGGTGGATGAATACGGAGAAATTCAGGGTTTGGTGACACTTGAGGACATCATCGAGGAGTTGATTGGCAAGTTCACCACCACGATTCCGGGTAGCAGCGACGAAATTGCCTGGGGCCACGATGACAGCACTCTGGTGGACGGTGGACGCAACCTTCGAGAACTGAACCGCAAGTTACATCTGGCGTTTCCGCTGGAAGGCGCGAAGACATTGAATGGTCTGATTCTTGAGCATTTTCAGGATATCCCCGAAACCGGAGTGTCACTCAAGATCGCTGGTGTGCCAATCGAAATCATTCAGACGCAGGACCGAATGGTAAAGATGGTCAGGATGTTCAAGCCAACTGCCTAGCGTCGCCCCAACCCGACACAACAAATCGCTCAAGAATCCGTTCCAACCAACTGATAGTCTTTACAAAACCGGGGTAGAAGGGCATCATCGCCCGAGATACTCGGTTGTAATTTCGGATCAATCACAGGAACCGATGGCGGCATCTCTCCAGACAACCCTCAGCGGCTTGGCACGCGCGCTGGTTCAGCAAGGCCGCCTCAAGGAGGCCGAAGCTGATGCTTTTGCCGCTCAGGGCACTGGTACCGGAGGGGGGTTTGTCAATCAAGTCATCTCCAGTGGGCGATTGAACGCCAAAGACATTGCCGCCTTTGCAGCCGAAACGTTCGGCTATCCATTGCTTGACCTAAACGCATTCGAGGAAAGCAATTTTCCACCTGCCGCGATCGATCGCAAGCTGATGCAAACCCATCAGGTCATTCCTCTGACCAAGCGTGGCAACCGCATCGCAGTAGCCCTGGCCGACCCGACCAATCTGCGTGCTCTGGATGAAATTCGCTTCCAGACCGGGCTGGCAGTCGACCCCGTTGTGGTCGAGGCTAGCAAACTGGCGCCCATCGTTCAGCGCTTGTCGGAAACGGCAGAAACCAAACTCAATGAACTGGCTGGTGACGACCTAGATCTCGAACTGGCCGACGAAACAGAAGAGATTACAAGTGCCGAGGCGGGCTCCGTTGAAGTCGATGACGCGCCGGTTGTTCGTTTTATTCAGAAAATTCTGCTAGATGCGATCAACGAGGGCGCTTCGGATATCCACTTCGAGCCTTACGAAAAATATTACCGTATTCGCTTCCGCACAGATGGTGTTCTGCGCGAAATTGCCCAGCCTCCCTTGGTTATCAAGGAGAAGATCGCATCCCGCATCAAGGTCATATCCCGCCTGGACATTTCCGAAAAGCGCGTCCCACAAGACGGCCGCATGAAACTGGTGCTTTCGAAAACCCGCGCCATCGACTTTCGCGTCAGCACACTTCCGACGCTGCATGGCGAGAAAATCGTCATGCGTATCCTTGATCCTTCAAGCGCAATGCTCGGCATCGATGCCCTGGGATACGAGCCGGAGCAGCGCGAGGTCCTGATGGCCGCAATCGAGCGGCCATACGGCATGATTCTTGTTACAGGCCCGACGGGCAGCGGCAAGACGGTCTCGCTTTACACATGCCTCAACCTGCTCAATAAGCCAGGCATCAATATCTCCACGGCGGAGGATCCTTGCGAGATCAATCTGCCAGGCATCAATCAGGTCAATGTCAATGACAAGGCTGGGCTTAATTTCGCAGTCGCTCTCAAGGCGTTCCTGAGGCAGGACCCGGACATCATCATGGTTGGTGAAATCCGTGACCTGGAAACCGCGGAAATCGCCATCAAGGCGGCACAAACAGGCCACCTGGTTTTATCAACCCTTCATACCAACGATGCGCCGACCACACTTGAGCGCATGAAGAACATGGGCATCGCTCCGTTCAATATCGCCTCCAGCGTAATCATGATTACTGCGCAGCGGCTGGCAAGACGCCTGTGTTCCTGCAAGAAACCCATCTCCATCCCCATGGAGGCCCTGTTGCAGGCTGGTTTCCACGAACATGAAATCGACGGCGGTTGGCAATTGTATGGTCCGAACGGCTGCGATAAATGCAAGGGCAGCGGCTACAAGGGCCGCGTCGGCATCTATCAGGTCATGCCGGTCTCAGAAGAGATCCAGCGCATTATCATGACCAACGGAAACTCGATCGACATTGCCGAACAGGCCCAACAGGAAGGCATAAAGGATCTCAGACAGTCGGGGCTGCTCAAGGTCAAGCAGGGCCTGACTTCGCTCGAAGAAGTCCTTGCGACAACGAACGAATAGGGAGAACCAGATGGCAACTGCAACCAGAACTAGAACTGCCAAGAGAGACGGCGGCGTCAAGGAATATACCTTCGCATGGGAGGGCAAGGACAAGACCGGGAAACTGATGCGAGGCGAGATGCGCGCTGGCGGAGAAGCACTCGTCAATGCGACGTTGAGGCGGCAGGGGATTCTGGTAAGCAAAATCAAGAAGCAGGCATTCAAGCGCGGTGGCAAGATCACCGAAAAGGACATCACGCTGTTCACCCGTCAATTGGCAACCATGATGAAGGCAGGCGTACCTCTATTGCAGGCATTTGACATCGTCGGTAAAGGTGCCTCGAATCAGGCTGTTGCCAAGCTGCTGATGGACGTCAAGTCAGATGTGGAAACTGGCTCCGCGCTCAATCAAGCCTTCCGGAAATATCCTCTCTACTTCGACGCCTTGTTCTGCAACCTCGTTTCCGCCGGCGAGTCCGCAGGCATCCTGGACTCTCTGCTTGATCGTCTTGCGACCTACAAGGAAAAGATTCTCGCCATCAAGAGCAAGATCAAGTCGGCCCTCTTCTATCCCATCGCTGTCATCGTAGTAGCTATTGTCATTACTGCAGTGATCATGATTTTCGTGATCCCGTCATTCAAGGCAGTTTTCAAGAACTTCGGCGCCGATCTGCCGGCACCCACCTTGATGGTCATTGCGATGTCTGATTTTATGGTCGCCAACTGGTATATCGTCTTCGGCATCTTGGGCGGGGGCTTGTACGGCTTTTTTTATATGTGGAAGCGTTCGGAAAAGGTGCAGATCGTCATGGATCGCCTTCTCCTGCGCTTGCCGATATTTGGAGACATCATCCGCAAGGCCACCATGGCACGCTGGGCGCGCACCCTGTCCACCATGTTCGCGGCCGGCGTGCCGCTGGTCGAAGCCTTGGATTCGGTCGGCGGCGCCTCGGGCAACTACGTTTATCTCACTGCAACCAAGCAGATACAGGCGGAGGTGAGTACGGGTACCAGTTTGACGGTGGCCATACAGAACGCCAATGTTTTCCCCAATATGGTGATCCAGATGGTATCCATCGGTGAGGAGTCCGGCCAACTCGACGCCATGTTGAGCAAGGTGGCCGACTTCTTCGAAGCCGAGGTGGATGATGCTGTCGAGGCCATGTCCAGTTTGATGGAGCCGATGATCATGGTGGTGCTGGGCACATTGATAGGCGGAATGGTGGTCGCCATGTACCTGCCGATCTTCAAGCTGGGTGCGGTTGTCTGATGCTTGGAATCCAAGAGTCAGCCCCCGTAATACGCCTCCTTGCCCAGCACGATGCTGCCTGATCCAGCCTTGTTAACGGCCGCCGCCGCATTTCTCGGCTTGGTCGTGGGCAGCTTCATCAATGTGGTCATCCATCGCCTGCCGAAAATGATGGAGCGCGGCTGGCTGAAGGAATGCGCAGAGTTACGTGGCGAGCCAGCCCCACCACCTAGCGAAATCCTGACCCTCGCCAAACCACGCTCGCACTGTCCGCATTGCGGGCACGCCATCACGGCCCTGGAAAATATCCCGGTATTCAGCTACCTCATTCTGCGTGGGCGCTGCAGTGGCTGTGGTGCGCGCATCAGCCTGCGCTATCCGCTGGTCGAGGCACTCTCGGGGCTGCTCTGCGGCTATGCCGCCTGGCGTTTCGGCGCAACCTGGGCCGGCGTGGGTGCGCTGCTCTTCATATGGGGCATGATCGCCCTGGCTTTCATTGATTTCGACACTCAGCTCTTGCCAGACAGCATCACCCTGCCTTTGCTCTGGGCAGGCCTGCTGCTCAATCTTGGGGGCACCTATGCTGACCTGAAAAGCGCCGTCATCGGGGCAGTGGCAGGCTACCTGTCGCTCTGGGCAGTGTATTGGGTGTTCAAGCTGGCCACCGGCAAGGAGGGCATGGGCTATGGCGACTTCAAGTTACTTGCCGCAATTGGCGCCTGGCTAGGCTGGCAGATGCTGCCGCTGACCATTCTCGCCTCGTCCATGGTCGGGGCGGTGGTGGGCATTACTCTCATAATCGCCATTAAACACGGACGAAACGTTCCCATACCCTTTGGCCCCTATCTTGCGGCCGCTGGCATCATCGCCCTGTTCTGGGGCAAACCTTTGACACAGCACTACCTCGGCCTGTTTTGACTGTACGGTCGGCATCTTGAGTTCTGGTCGCCCCGTCACCATCTACACGAGGCCATGCCGTCCAAGTTAGTGCTTTTTGGGCAACGGCTTAGGTTATAATTTCATGCTTATTTTTGGAGGTTGCCATGCCGATCTACGAGTATCGCTGCAGCGAATGCGGATTCCAAAAGGAGTTCCTGCAAAAGCACAACGACGCCAAACTGACGACCTGCCCCGATTGCGGCAAGGAATCGTTCAGCAAGATGCTGACTGCCGCGGGTTTCCAACTCAAAGGCAGCGGCTGGTACGCAAGTGACTTCAAAGGATGTCCCGCGAAGCCCGAGGCAAAGGCAGAGCCCGCGCCTGCGCAAGGCTGCAACGGCTGCGCCTGTGCCGGCAACAGCTAACATGAGATCGGCGCCAAGCCATCGGCTTCGTAGCTCCCGCGGGAGGCGCGCGCCAACTTGGGGCAACTTTGCGGCAACATGAAAAAATACTTCATCACCGGATTGCTGATCTGGGTCCCGCTGGTGATCACCGCCTGGGTGCTCGCGCTCATCGTCCGAACCATGGATCAGACGCTCCTATTGCTGCCCGAGGCGATTCGTCCCGAGCATCTGCTCGGCATCTATATTCCGGGGATTGGTGTCATAACCACCCTGCTGATCGTTTTCCTCACCGGTCTGGTCACCGCCAATATCATCGGCCAACGGCTGGTGCGCTTCTGGGAGGGAGTGCTATCGCGCATTCCTGTCGTCAAGTCAGTCTATTACAGCGTCAAGCAGGTGTCCGACACGCTATTCTCCTCAAGCGGCGAGGCCTTTCGCAAAGCCCTGTTGGTGCAATACCCGCGAGAGGGGGCATGGATCATTGCCTTTCAGACCGGTGTGCCAGGCGGCGATGTTGCAAGTCGCCTGCAGGGCGATTACGTCAGCGTCTATGTGCCGACAACCCCCAATCCCACTTCAGGCTTCTTTCTCATGCTGCCGCGCAAGGACGTCATCGAACTCGACATGAGTGTCGATGAGGCGCTGAAGTACATCATTTCGATGGGGGTCGTGGCACCTCCCATGCGCAATCCAGCCGGACGGGCGCAGAATCAATAACACGCCGCCTTTGCGGTTTTTTCCGGGCAATCCAATGCGTACTCACTATTGCGGCCTCGTCAATGCCGCCCATCTTGACCAAGGTGTCACCCTTTGCGGCTGGGCACACCGCCGTCGTGATCATGGCGGCGTCATTTTCATCGATCTTCGCGATCGCGAAGGTCTCGTGCAGGTGGTGTGCGACCCTGACCGCAAGGAGACCTTCGCCACCGCAGAACGCATTCGCAACGAATTCGTGCTCAAGATCACCGGTCAGGTGCGCCGCCGCCCGGAGGGTACCGTCAATCCCAATCTGACCAGCGGCGAAATCGAAGTGCTTGCGCAAAGCATCGAGATTCTCAACCCCGCCGCCACGCCACCATTCCAACTGGATGAAGAAAGTCTTTCGGAAACCGTGCGCCTAACGCACCGTGTCCTCGATTTGCGCCGTCCACAGATGCAGAAGAACATGAAGCTGCGCTACAAGGTGGCAATGGCTTTCCGCCGTTTCCTTGACGGTCAGGGGTTCATCGACATCGAAACGCCGATGTTGACGAAATCCACCCCTGAAGGCGCGCGCGACTACCTCGTACCTTCGCGCGTTCATGCAGGGCAGTTCTTTGCGCTGCCGCAGTCGCCACAGTTGTTCAAGCAAATGCTGATGGTTGCCGGGTTTGACCGTTATTACCAGATCACCAAGTGCTTCCGGGATGAGGATCTGCGTGCCGACCGCCAGCCCGAATTCACCCAGGTCGATATCGAAACGTCCTTTCTCGGCGAAACCGAGATCACTGCGATCATGGAAGACATGATTCGCACAGTGTTCAAGGAAACCCTGGATGCAGACTTGCCCAATCCATTCCCGCGGCTCAGCCATGCAGAAGCCATGGCCCGCTATGGCTCAGACAAGCCTGATCTGCGCGTCAAACTGGAGTTCACCGAACTTACCGATCTGATGAAGACAGTGGATTTCAAGGTCTTCCGTGCCGCCGCAGAACTCGCCGATGGTCGCGTCGCCGCATTGCGCATTCCCGGTGGCGCAAGCATCACGCGGAAGGAAATAGACGACTACACCGCCTTCGTCGCCATATACGGTGCCAAGGGACTTGCCTACATCAAGGTGAACGATATAACCAAAGGGATCGAAGGCCTGCAGTCCCCAATTCTCAAGTTCCTTCCTGTCGAGGTTGTCACGCAGACGATCGAGCGCTGCGGCGCTAAGGATGGCGACTTGGTGTTCTTCGGCGCTGACCGCGCCCGCATCGTAAACGACGCATTGGGCGCCTTGAGGGTCAAGATCGGCCACGAGAGAGGCTTAGAGGCGGGCTATTTGGAGACCGGATGGCGTCCTGTCTGGGTTGTCGATTTCCCGATGTTCGAATACGACGAGGAGGACAGGCGCTGGGTGGCATTGCACCATCCCTTCACCTCACCCAAGGACGGCCACGAGGCGCTCATCGAGAGCAATCCAGGCCAGTGCATGGCTAAGGCCTACGATCTCGCCCTGAACGGCTGGGAAATAGGCGGCGGCTCCGTGCGTATTCACCGCGAAGATGTCCAGACCAAGGTGTTCCGCGCACTTGCCATCGGAGCAGAGGAAGCCGAACAGAAATTCGGCTTCCTGCTCGAAGCCCTCAGGTATGGCGCGCCACCTCACGGCGGACTCGCTTTTGGCTTGGACCGTATCGTCACCATGATGACAGGGGCCGAGTCGATTCGCGACGTGATCGCCTTTCCCAAGACCCAGCGCGCACAGTGCCTTCTCACCAACGCGCCCGGGGAAGTCGACGAAAAACAGTTGCGGGAACTGCATATTCGTCTGCGCCAGGCCGAAACAGCCAAGCCTTCCGCAAACTGAGCGATGGCGGCGTGATGTTGCGCCTCTGTCTGCTGCTGCTATCGATTCTCGCCGCGTGTCTTGTAGCGGCAGGTCATTCGCGTCCGGATGACGGCATCCAGGCCATTCAGGCGGCGGCCCTGCCTGGCGAAGCACGCGAAACGCTTGCCCTCATCAAGCGGAGCGGCCCCTTCCCCTACCGCCAGGACGGTTCGGTCTTCGGCAATTACGAGCAGCGGCTGCCAGTGCGATCGCGTGGCTACTACCGCGAATATACCGTCCCCACTCGCGGTGCTCGAGACCGTGGCGCACGACGCATCGTTGCAGGACGGGGCGGCACTGGCGATGTCAGCGCTTCGGGCGAGTACTATTACACGGACGATCATTACCGCAGCTTCCGGAAGATACGTGAATGAGACAGGGGCAATACGACAACCTCCTGCACGACCCTGCATGCGCTGGTGTCTATCGTACCCTGCAAGAGGGCATGGCTGACCTGCTCGCCGCAGCCGAAGCATCCGGCTTGGCCACGCACCGGATCGATCTTTCCAAAGTGCGCGACAGAACCACTCTTTTTGAGTGCCTGGCAACCACCCTGAAATTTCCCGACTGGTTCGGCCACAACTGGGATGCTCTTGCCGACTGCCTGAGTGACTTGTCCTGGCTACCGGCAAAAGGCCACGTCATCCTGCTGGAACATTGCGATGGCTTCCGAGACAGTCATGCCGAGGACTTCGCCAGTGCGCTGCAAGTCTTCGCGGATGCCGCCGAGGCCTGGCGGAACGAGAACATCCCTTTTTGGATTCTGGTGGATACAAGCTCCGCTGACATCCCCTATTTGCAAGCGCTCACGTGAAGAAGCCGGTTTCCGTCCTGGTACTTATACATACGCCTGTCCTTGAAGTGCTGTTGCTCGAGCGGGCTGCGAATCCGGGTTTCTGGCAGTCGGTTACGGGCAGCCAGGAGGGCGAAGAACCACTTGATGGCACGGCTGTTCGCGAAGTTACGGAAGAAACCGGCATCATCGCCAGACCCGACCATCTGGTCGACTGGCACCTCGAAAACCGTTTTGAGATCTTCCCGGAATGGCAGCATCGCTACCCGCCTGGCGTGACCGAAAACATCGAACATGTGTTCAGTCTGGTGCTCCCATTCCCTCAGCCAATCCTGGTTGCCCCCGGCGAGCACATCGGCCATCGATGGCTGCCCTGGCACGAGGCGGCACGGACGGCTTTCTCTTGGAGCAACCGGGACGCCATTCTCATGCTGCCGCGACACGTCAAGCCAACTTGACCCGCTCCTCGGACAGGCTTTGTCTCAAGCAATCCGGGCAATAACACCCCCTGCCCGTTTCCGGCACTGTCGGCAAGGGTGGCAACTCTGCACACCAGCAGCGTGCCGAACCGCCCTTGAACCCGCAAGCAAATACCCGGCCGCAGCCCGGGCAAGTACTCACTTGTTCGCAACTATATGATATCTCTGCGATTTTAGTCATTGCATAGGTCCCTTGAAACTCTACCAAGCCACCCTATATAGAAACCATGTGTTTAGTTCTTACATGCTAAAGGAGGCATCATGGCCAATATCGTGCGTTCCGGTTCGGACCCCTTTGACGATATCTTCCGCGGCTTCTTCGTGCGCCCAGTCGATTTCGGCAATCATGCAGACGTGCCCTCCATCAAGATAGACGTCAAAGAGCAAGGCGACGCCTATAGGGTTCACGCCGAATTACCAGGCATCCGCAAGGAAGACATCCATGTCAATATCGACGGCTCCATTGTATCGATCAGCGCCGAACGCAAGCAGGAAAAGGAGATCAAGGAAGGCGAGCGCGTCCTGCGTACCGAGCGCTATTTCGGCAAGGTGTCTCGCAGCTTCCAACTCGGTCAGGATATCGACGAATCGAAATCGTCTGCCAAGTTCACCGATGGCGTGCTCGACCTGACGCTGCCGAAAAAGACGGCCGCCGCCGCCAAGCGCCTGGCTATTGACTAACCCCCGCTCCGGCGACTTGCAACTCCTCAGCGGGAAGCCTTGGCTTCCCGCTTTTGCTTTGCGGGGCAGGCGGTTAGAATTGTCGCTTCGTGCCTTCCCTTGCAATCATGACCGACATAAATATCTCCCCCACAATCGAAGCCAGCGTCCTCGCGGCAGCCCTGCCCTATATCCGCCGCTTCCAGGACAAGACTATCGTCATCAAGTACGGCGGCAACGCGATGACGGACGACAATCTCAAGCATTGCTTCGCCCGCGACGTGGTTCTGCTCAAACTGGTTGGCATGAACCCCGTAGTGGTGCATGGCGGTGGTCCGCAGATCGAGACGCTCCTCAAGCGCGTCGGCAAGCAGGGCGAATTCATCCAGGGCATGCGCGTCACGGATCGCGACACCATGGATGTGGTCGAGATGGTGTTGGGCGGTTTGGTCAACAAGGAGATCGTCAATCTCATCAATCAGCATGGCGGCAAGGCCGTCGGCCTGTCGGGCAAGGATGGTGCATTCATTCGCGCCAGAAAGCTCCTCATGCCGAAACATGGCAACCCCCAGACGCTCCTGGACCTCGGCTACGTCGGCGAAATTACTGCAATTGACCCGAGTTTGATCGCATTCCTCGACTCGGGCGACTTCATCCCCGTTATCGCTCCGATCGGCGTGGGCAGCGAAGGCGAGTCCTACAATATCAATGCGGACGTGGTCGCCGGAAAACTGGCCGAAATACTCAGAGCCGAAAAGCTGGTGTTGCTCACCAACACACCCGGGGTACTCGACAAGGATGGAAAACTACTCACCGGCCTCACGCCGAAGCAGATCGACGACCTCGTCGCTGAGGGCACCCTCTCGGGCGGCATGCTGCCGAAGATCGGTTCCGCGCTGGATGCGGCCCGCAGTGGAGTGAAGAACGTGCACATCATCGATGGTCGTGTCGAGCATGCGCTGCTGCTGGAAATTCTCACCGACCACGGGGTGGGCACCATGATCAACAGCAAGTGAGCGTCCCTGGCCGCAGAGTCTGGTTGTTCGATCTCGACAACACCCTGCACAACGCCGATCCACACATATTTCCACACATCAACCGCGCCATGACTGCCTATGTGGCGCAACAGGCCGGGCTCGAGGAGGCTGCGGCCTCCGCCCTGCGCGAAACATACTGGCGGCGCTACGGCGCCACGCTACTGGGCCTGATGCGACATCACGATACGGATCCACTTCACTTTCTCCAGTACACGCACCAGTTTGACGATCTACCAAAGATGGTGGTTTACCATAGGGCGATTCGCCAGGTCTTGCGCCGGCTACCCGGCGTCAAGATCGTCTTCTCCAATGCCCCGCTGCATTATGCCGAGGCTGTGCTCGACATCATGGGCGTGCGTCATGCCTTCACGGACGTCTGCGCCATCGAACATATGCGCTATCAGCCCAAGCCCGGTGTTCAGGGGTACCTGCGTCTGATCCGCGAGCACCGCCTCAAGCCGGCACGCTGCATACTTGTCGAGGACAGCGCGGAAAACCTGAAGACCGCCAAGCGACTCGGCATGCGCACTATCTGGATCAGTTCTGAGAAGCGCTGCCCCGCCTGGGTCGACCTCAGGCTAGAATCCGTGCTTGAGTTGCCGCGCCGGCTCGGCGCAGTGGGATAACAAGGGATAACCATGGGCGCCAAACCGGGGGAACGCAAGCTGCAGATCCTGCAGACCATTGCCGAGCTGCTGCAGGATCCAAAGGGGGAGAGGATCACCACGGCTCTGCTGGCGAAGAAACTGGATGTATCGGAGGCCGCCCTCTACCGCCATTTCGCCAGCAAGGCGCAGATGTACGAAGGCCTGATCGAATTCATCGAAACCGGCTTCTTCTCCGTCATCAACAAAATTTGCGCCGAGGAACAGTCCGGCGTAAAGCAGGCGGAAATGATCGTTGCCATGCTGCTGGGATTCGCCCAGAAAAACCGCGGGCTGACGCGGGTGCTGACCGGAGATGCATTAATCAACGAGGATGACCGCCTGCAGGCCCGCATCAACCAGTTGCTCGATCGCGTCGAGGCGGCACTCAAGCAGGCTTTGCGCATTGCCGCGACCAACCATGAACTTCCTCTTGGCGAGGATGCCGCTGCCGCCGCCAATCTTTGCCTGTGCTATGTCATGGGCCGCTGGCAGCTTTTTGTCAAGAGCGGCTTTGCGCGCGAACCGATGGCGCAATGGCCGCAGCAGTGGCCTATGCTGTTGGCCGGCTGCCTCTCCCAGCCCGCCTGAACCTAAGAGTCCTTCTCCTTGAGCCACTTTGCCGCATCGAGGGCGAAGTAGCTCAGGATCGCGTCGGCGCCGGCGCGCCTCATGGAAAGCAAGGCCTCCAACACGCACGCCTTTTCGTCTATCCAGCCGTTTTGACCCGCCGCCTTCAGCATGGCGTATTCGCCGCTCACCTGATAAACGCAGGTCGGCACCTTGAATGTGTCCTTCACGCGCCGCACGATGTCCAGGTATGGCATTCCCGGCTTCACCATCACCATGTCCGCGCCTTCGGCTATGTCCATCGCCACTTCGCGCATCGCCTCATCGCTGTTGGCGGGATCCATCTGGTAAGTGTACTTGTTGCCCTTGCCCAGGTTGCCCGCTGAACCCACGGCATCACGGAACGGTCCATAAAAACTCGAAGCATACTTGGCCGAATAAGCCAGGATGCGGGTGTGGATCTGCCGGTGGCCATCCAACTCGGCGCGGATTCGGCCGATGCGGCCATCCATCATGTCGGATGGCGCCACCACATCGGCGCCGGCCAGCGCATGGCTCAGTGCCTGCTTGGCCAGTACTTCCAGCGTCTCATCATTGAGCACATAACCGTTATCGTCGATGAGGCCATCCTGGCCGTGGCTGGTATAGGGATCGAGCGCGATATCGGTTATCACTCCGAGATCGGGAAATTCCTTCTTCAGTGCCTGCACCACGCGCGGCACAAGACCGTCAGGATTGTAAGCCTCCTCAGCCCCCTGAGTTTTCAGAGACTGTGCAACCACCGGAAAGAGCGCCAGGGCCGGCACGCCCAACTGCACCGCCTGGTCTGCCACCCCCAGCAAGCGATCGAGCGAATGGCGACAAACACCCGGCATGGAGGCAACCGGCTCGGACAGGCCCTGACCTTCCAACACGAATACCGGGTAGATCAGATCATCGGCTGTCAGGCGGAATTCCCGCATCAGCCGGCGTGAGAAATCATCATGGCGCATGCGCCGCATGCGGGACGAAGGGAAAACGCCTGATAAGCTCATGGTTTCTTCATAAGAAAAATATTTAATTCGCACTTATTGGAACTTGCGAGGATGATTTTCGCTCAGAAACGACAGATGGTGTTGAACCGTCTCCCGCTTCACCTCCCTGAGCGGGTGCCTTAATCAAGTTAAGGCGTTTCTGCCCCCGGTTTTTCTCCCCTTTAGCCGGGGGCATTTCTTTTTTCTTCCGTATCTTCAGCAAGTTCGAGCCAGCGTCCGATGACCTTTTCCGCCTCTTCCCCGCCGGTTTTCTTCAGGCTCGAAAACAGCTGCACGCTCACCTGGTCGGCCCAAGGAGCCAGTTCTTTCCTTGTGGCCTGCAATACTTTCAAGGCCTCGGTGCGAGTCAGCTTGTCCGCCTTGGTCAGCAGGATATGAATGGGCTTGCCTGTCGGGCCAAACCACTCGAGCATCTGGCGATCGAGCTCGGTGAGGGGCCGGCGCGCATCCATGATCAGGACCAGGCCGCAGATGTTCTTACGTCGGGTTAGGTAGTCTGACAGCACGCCCTGCCATTGACGTCGAATCTCCTCCGGGACATCGGCATAGCCGTAGCCGGGCAGATCAACGAGAAAGTCGCCGCATTGGAGGCGAAAGAAATTGATCAGTTGTGTGCGCCCAGGCGTCTTGCTGACGAAGGCCAGCCGAGTGCGGCCTGCCAATGTATTGATCGCACTCGACTTGCCGGAGTTGGATCGGCCTGCGAAAGCGATTTCAGCACCCGACGGGGGTGGCAGATCGGTCAGCTTCGCTGCTGAGAGCGTAAAAACCGCATTGGCGAACAGGGACATAGGACTGGGTCGACGGGATGGGGCCCGCCGCACATCGCGCAACCAAGGTAAGTTGGTATAGAATAACAGCTTTTTAGCTTCGGCCATCGCTATCTGGCATTCGCTCCGCGGATGTTCGCGCACGCTGAAACATCGTTTTTGACATTCAGGTTCGGGGAGTCGTACTCATGGTTCATCGTTTCATCGTCCTGTCGCTGGGGATAGTCTTTACCGTGGCGGCCCAGGCAACAGACAAGCCTGCAGCAGCACCCAACGTTGATGCCGCCAAAGGCCAGCAGATCGCCGCGCAAGTCTGCGCCGCCTGTCACAACCCCGATGGCAACAGTGCCATCGCAGCCAATCCCAAGCTTGCCGGACAGCATGCCGATTACATCTACAAGCAGCTGAAGAACTTCAAGGCCGACGGCAGCAAACCCGCTGAGCGCAACAACCCGATCATGGGCGGCATGGTCGCTGCGCTGTCAGACCAGGACATGAAGAATGTCGCAGCCTGGTATGCCAGCCAGACCCAAAAGAGCGAACTAGCCAAGAATCCGGCCATTGAAGTGGGCCAGAAGCTGTATCGTGCCGGCAATGCCGGCAAGGGCTTGCCCGCCTGCGCCGCCTGCCACGGCCCGTCAGGCGCCGGGATTCCCGCGCAATACCCGCGTATCGGTGGCCAGTTCGCCGACTACACGGAAATGCAGTTGAAAGCATTCAGAACCGGGGAACGCGCCAACGATCCGAACAAGATGATGCGCGCCGTTGCCGACAAAATGTCTGACGCCGAAATCAAGGCCGTTTCCGACTACATCGCCGGCCTGCGCTAATCCGGCCGAATTCGCCGCATTCATAAGGGGTGGCTGTTGCCACCCCTTTTTTCTTCCACTGAGGAATAAACGGATCGCCCCGTCTGTTTACCGGGCGCAACGCCCAACCTCAACAGGAGAAACCATGAATAATTCATCCCTACGCGCCGGCCTTGCCTCCGGCTTCCTGGCGCTCGGCCTAATCGCCGGCTGCGCCACCTCGGAAATGAAATCCGCTGCCGCGCCCGCACGCGTCGAGAATGGCATATACGTTGGCGCCAACGGCATGACGCTATATACCTTCGACAAGGACGCTGCCGGCAGCGGCAAGAGCGTCTGCAACGGGCCCTGTGCAACCAATTGGCCGCCACTGTTCGCAAGCGATGCCGACCATGCCGCGGGAGACTGGTCGATCATCACGCGGGATGACGGCAGGAAGCAATGGAGCCACCGCGGCAAACCACTCTATTTCTGGATCAAGGACCAGAAGCCCGGCGACAAGACGGGTGACGGCGTGAATAACGCCTGGCGCATCGCCAAGGAGTAGACTCTTCGGCGATGAGTCGTCACGCAGATATCGTCGCCGAAATCCCCCGTCTGCGCCGCTATGCACGCGCACTGACGGGGGACGCCACACGCGCCGACGATCTGGTGCAGGACACGCTGGAGCGCGCGCTCGGCAAATGGCCTCTGTGGCGACCGGGAAATCTGCGTGCCTGGCTGTTTGCCATCATGCACAATCTTTTCGTCAATCAGATGCGCAGTCCCCGGGTCGTGGACTACCCGGGTGACGGGGCGATTCCGGAAATGTCGACGAGGGCAACGCAAACCGATGTCCTGGAACTGCATGATCTTGCGCGTAGCCTGTCACTGCTCAACGTAGATCAACGCGAAGTGCTTCTTCTTGTCGGCCTGGAAGCGCTTTCCTACGAAGACACTGCAAGGATACTTGGCGTGCCCATCGGTACGGTGATGTCGCGACTGTCTCGCGGGCGCGAGCGCCTGCGCGTTCTGCTGGCCGGCTGCGAACCGGCGGAAACCCACTTGAGAGTCGTCAAATGAACATCCCGCCAATCAGCGAGCAGGAATTGCATGCCTATGCCGACGACCGTCTGGATGCTGCGCGCCGCGAAAAAGTGGAAGCCTGGCTGGCGAATCACCCGGATATGCGCCAGACGGTAGCTGAATGGCGTATCCATAATGAGCAGTTGCACCGCTGCTTCGATCCCGTACTCGACGAACCCGTACCGACACGCCTTGCGGAAGCAGCAATACCGGCATCGCGATTCTCGCTGGGCTTGGCTGCGGCCATCGCCTGGCTGGCGATGGGCGGAGCGATCGGATATCAATTGCGTGGCGCGATACCGTCACAAGGATTGCCGCCGACCGCATCCCTGGCTCGCCAGGCGGCACTGGCGCACGCTGTTTTCAGCCCCGAGGTGCGACATCCCGTCGAAGTCGCCGCCGCCGAGGAAGCCCATCTCGTCGCCTGGCTGTCAAAAAGACTGGGCGCGGAACTGAAACCACCGCACCTCTCCGGCCAGGGTTTCGAACTGGTCGGCGGCCGTTTGTTGCCCGGCGAGGCCGGCCCGGTGGCACAGTTCATGTACCAGGATGCACGCGGCCAGCGCCTGACGCTCTACGTCCAGCGCGACGCACAGGACAGCAGCGAGACCGCTTTCCGTTATGCCAACGAGAGCGGCATAGGCGTGTTCTACTGGCTTGACGGCCGTTTCGGCTATGCCCTTTCCGCCGAAATGCAGAAATCCGAACTGCTGCGCATTGCCACCGTAGTCCATCGGCAACTGAATCCGTAAGTTTTCAGGTGTCGTGCCGGTCTAGTAGGTATATGCCCGAAAGAAGGAATGCCATGCTGATCAAGCGGCGGAACGATATCGCCCCGTCGGAAATCACGCCGCGCACTCTATTCGAGGGTCGCCGCGAGTTCATCAAGGCCGCCAGCGCCACCGTGCTGGCAGGCGCCGCCTTGTATGCCGGCCTGCCGCGCCGCGCTTGGGCCGACAGCAAGTTCGCCGACCTGCAGAAAAGTCCCTACAGCATCCTCGAAACGCCGAACAGCCTGCGCGAAATCACCACCTACAACAATTTCGTCGAGTTCGGCTTCGGCGGCAAAAGTCAGCCTGCAGAACGCGCCGGCGCCATGAAGACGCGCCCCTGGACGGTGCGCATCGAGGGTCTGGTGCAGAAGCCGCGCACCCTTGCCATCGAGGACATCCTGAGAATCGCGCCCCTGGAGGAGCGCATCTACCGATTGCGCTGCGTCGAGGGCTGGTCGATGGTCATTCCCTGGGTGGGATTCCCGTTGGCCGCCCTGATCAAGCAGGTCGAACCGCTGGGCAGTGCGAAGTTCGTCGAATTCATCACCCAGATGGAACCGGCCGCCATGCCCGGCCTCAGTCTGCCGTACCTGGACTGGCCCTACACCGAAGGCCTGCGGCTGGACGAAGCCCTGCATCCCCTGACGCTCATGGCCGTCGGTCTCTACGGCGACGTATTGCCGAACCAGAACGGTGCGCCGCTGCGTCTCGTCGTGCCGTGGAAATACGGCTTCAAGAGCGGCAAATCGATCGTCAGGATCCGCTTCACCGACCAGCAGCCGCAAACCAGCTGGCACATCGCCCAGCCGGATGAGTACGGCTTCTACGCCAACGTCAATCCGGACGTCAGCCACCCGCGCTGGAGCCAAGAGAAGGAGCGGCGCATCGGCGAGTTCTTCAAGCGCCGGACCCTGCCCTTCAACGGTTATGCCGAGCAGGTGGCGTCACTCTACGCCGGCATGGATCTGAGGAAATACTATTGATGTCGCCGAGCCTGCGCCAGCTCGCTGCGATCAAGGCCGTTTGCTTTATCGCGTGCCTCGGGCCGCTGGCGCAACTCGCCTGGCTCGGCTTCGCCGACGGCCTCGGCGCCAATCCCATCGAGTACATCACGCGGCATCTGGGCACCTGGACGCTCAACTTCCTGCTCGTCACGCTGGCGGTGACGCCGCTGCGCCATATTTCTGGCTGGCATTGGCTGATCCGGCTGCGCCGCATGCTTGGGCTCTACGCCTTCTTCTACGCTACCCTGCACTTCCTCACCTACATTTGGCTCGATCAGTTCTTCGACTGGGCGTCCATCGTCAAGGACATCGCCAAGCGCCCTTTCATCACTGCCGGCTTCACTGCTTTCCTGCTGCTGATCCCGCTGGCGGCGACTTCAAACACGGCAATGGTCAAACGCCTCGGCGGGCGGCGCTGGACGCAGCTGCACCGCAGCGTCTACGCCATAGCCATCATCGGCGTCATCCACTACTGGTGGCTGGTGAAAAAGGACATCACGCTGCCGCTGCTCTACGCCGTGCTGCTCGGCGCGCTGCTGGGCTTCCGCGCCTTGCGGCTAGCCCGCGAGCGACAAAGGCAAATGAACGCCTATTTGTGAATCCGAACGATCGCGCGGCCGTCCGGCACATTCTTTGGCTCAGCCTTCCAGGCATGGCCGTAGACGATCTCGAAGGTGGCGGGCAGGCGACTGTCCCTCAGCTGAGTTTGCCAGGCGCGGAAAATACGCCGCCCCTCGCGAAACCCCATCGGCCCGAGCAGGCCGTCGCGCACGCCGAGCAGCCGCTGGTCGCGCAACAGGCCGCGCGGGCCGGCGTAGGCAAGCGTGATCGTTTCCATGTCCATCACCGGATCGGCAAACCCGGCCGCCATCAGCATGTCGCCCAGGTCGTGCATGTCGTGGAAGCGCCGCAGCGTCGTCGCGCCGGCTGCGCGAAGTTCCTTCAGGGTATCCGGCCCTAGTGCGCTGAACATCAGCAGGCCGCCGACTTCAAGCACGCGGTTCAACTCGCGGAATGACGGCAGGGGGTCGTCCAGCCAGTGCAGCATGAGGTTCGACCATGCCAGACTCAGGGTGCCGCCACGCAGCGGTAGTGCCCGCACATCGGCTGCAATGCAGCGCGGAGCACGGCGACGCACGCGATCCAGCCAGGACGCGCGGCGGGCGACTTCCGCCAGCATCGCCGGAGCATAGTCGATCGCCAAGGGAAGAGATTGCGGGTATCGATCCTGCAGGGTACGGATGCCGTCGCCCGTGGCGCAGCCGATATCGGCAATGCGGGCTGGCGAGAGTTTAATGAAGTCGAGCCGCGCCGCCATGCGCTGACCGACTTCGCGCGCCAGAACAGCGGCCTCGTCGTAAGAGGCCGCCGCCCTGTCGAAGTGGTGCCGCATCAGGCCGATCGCAATCCCAGCCGCTCGAAGAGCCGTTCGTCGCGGCCGGCTTCCGGGTTGCCCGTGGTCAACAGCTTGTCGCCGTAGAAGATGGAATTGGCGCCAGCGAGGAAGCACAGCGCCTGCAGTTCGTCCGACATCTCTTGGCGTCCGGCGGACAGCCGCACCAGGCTCGTCGGCATGGTGATGCGCGCCGCGGCGATAGTGCGCACGAACTCGAAAGGATCGATCGACTCGGCATTGGCGAGCGGCGTGCCCGGCACCGGCACGAGGTTGTTGATCGGCACGGATTCCGGCGGTGGATTCATGTTGGCCAGTTCGGCAATCAATCCCGCACGGCCCGCGCGCGTCTCGCCCATGCCGACAATGCCGCCGCAGCAGACATTGATGCCTGCCTCGCGCACCTTGTGCAGGGTGTCGAAGCGGTCGGCTTGGCTGTGGGTGGTGACGATGCTGCCGTAGAACTCCGGCGCAGTGTCGAGGTTGTGGTTGTAATAGTCGAGGCCCGCCGCCTTCAGCTGCTCGGCCTGGCCCTCCTTGAGCATGCCCAGCGTGACGCAGGTTTCCAGGCCGAGTGCCTTCACGGCGCGGATCATCCCGGCCACCTGCTCGAGATCCTTGTCCTTCGGCCCGCGCCAGGCGGCGCCCATGCAGAAGCGGCTGGCGCCCTTCTCCTTGGCCGCCCGGGCCGCGGCCACGACCTCATCGATGCCCAGCAGGGATTCACGCTCCAGACCAGTCTGGTTGCGGGCGGATTGCGAACAATAGCCGCAGTCCTCTGAGCAACCACCGGTCTTCACCGACAGCAGGGTGGAGCGCTGCACGCTGTTGGCGTCGAAATGCGCGCGATGCACCTGCTGGGCCCGGTAGAGCAAATCATTGAAAGGCAACTCGAACAGCGCCTGGATCTCAGCGGTTGTCCATTTCTTCTGCTTGTGTGAGTCCTTGCTCACGCGCTCGGTTGCGGCTGTATGCATGTCGGGGGGGGGAATGCTTCGGATAGAATCGGAGCAGGAATGATCGTTCATGGGTGGGGGCTTGTCAATTTACCGGACGACAATTCAAGCGTTTGCCCGCCT
Source organism: Betaproteobacteria bacterium HGW-Betaproteobacteria-14 (assembly GCA_002840845.1). Taxonomy (GTDB): domain Bacteria; phylum Pseudomonadota; class Gammaproteobacteria; order Burkholderiales; family Rhodocyclaceae; genus Desulfobacillus. Next base: position 1,589 of record PHCS01000022.1, on the reverse strand, counting down.
GCTGCCACAGGACTGCCATGTCTGCGGCCAGGACAGCGGGGATCGCCTGATCTGCGCGGCCTGCGAGTCCGGCATGCCCCGCCTGGCCGGCCCGCTCTGCCCGGTCTGCGCCCTGCCCGCTGCGGAAGGCGCGACCTGCGGCGCCTGCCAGAAGTCGCCGCCGCATTACGATGCGACCTTGGCTCCTTTCTCCTATGCATTTCCGGCGGCGCACCTGATACAAAGGCTGAAGTACCGTCACCGTCTCCCGCTGGCCGGCTGGCTCGCCAACGAGATCGCCCTGCGCATCGCTTCGCCCAAGGTCGACTGCATCCTGCCCCTCCCGCTTTCCGCACAGCGCATGCAAGAGCGCGGCTTCAATCAGGCGCAGGAAATCGCCAGGCCCCTGGCGCAACGATTCGAGCTACCGCTCATGCCTGCTGCCTGCATCCGCGTCCTCGACGGCGCACCACAGGCCAGTCTGCCGTGGAAAGCGCGCCAAGCCAACGTGCGCCACGCCTTCGAATGCAGGATCGACCTGACGGGGAAAACCGTCGCGGTGGTCGACGACGTCATGACCACCGGCGCAACGCTGAACGAAATCGCGCGAACCCTGAAGCTGCACGGTGCGCAGAGGGTGGAAAACTGGGTGGCGGCGCGAACGCTGCCGGGTTGAACCTTACGGCAGACGCTTCAATTTCTGATCGACGAACGCGGCCAGTTCTGGAGACAGCGCGCCCGTCGCCCTGGCGCGCTGGAAGGCCTCTTTTGCCTCGGGCAACCTGCCGTCCGCTTCCAGCGAGATGCCCAGCCCCATCCACCACACGCCGGCCTGGGGGGCGAGCTGCAGGGCGGCCTGGTACTCCGCCACGGCCCGCTTGTGCAAAGTCAGCCGCTGCAGCACGGCGGCATGCAGGGCACGATACTCGGCATTGTCCGTCGCCGCCGCCGCAGCACGAGCGAGCGTCTCCTCGGCGCCGCGCGCATCGCCGCGTTCCAGCTTGAGGCGGGCCAGCCGCGATGCCATCTGGGGCTGCGCAGGGTCACGGGCGAGCGTAACTTCGAGCAGCGTCTGGGCCTCCTCATACCGCTGTTGTTCGACGAGAAGGCCGAACAAGGCCAGGCGGGCGCCGGCATGCCCCGTGTCCTCGCTCAGCGCACTACGCAGCACGGCAACACCCTCCTGGATGCGCCCCTGATTGACCAGTCCCAATGCCCGCCGATATTCGTTCTCGGCCCGCTCGCGGGGCGTCGACATGCGCATTTTCTTCTCGATCCGGGCGCCATCGTCGGCGGCGGGCGCATCTGAGGGCGGGACCTGGCTCAGGGCGGTCGCCACCTTGAGCTCGGCACTGCGGGCTTCAGCCGCCTTGCGCGCTGCCGCACTTTCCTTGCGGACAGGGGGCGGCGATGCTTCCTGCACCGGCTTGTTCTGCGCCTTGGAAACGGGCCGGGGTGGCAATGAGGTCACTTTTTCGGCGACAGGCGGTTCGGCAGCGGCCGGCGGAACCACCACGGCAGGCGCGGCCTGCGCGACCAAGGGGTTTGTCAACACGCGCGTCGACGATGTCGACGGCAAAGTGACGGCCTTGACCGGCAGCCTGGAAGAA
>PHCS01000093.1 GCA_002840845.1 Betaproteobacteria bacterium HGW-Betaproteobacteria-14 | reverse complement strand
CGGTGGCGGGGGTGGCCGGGCTGATGCTGGTGCTGCCGCTGCTGGGCGTCGCCATGGTGGTGGGAGAGACGGTCGGGCTGATCGTCACCGACCCGCGCCTGCAGGCGCGCTATGCCCATGCCCGACGCCTCAGGGCGCAGCAGGCAGCGACCGATCTTCAGGCCTGAGAACCACCCCCACCGCTCACTTCGCTCGCTGCCCCCCGAGGGGGGGCTCAGTGCCCTTTGGGCGGCCGGGCGGGCACTGAGCAGCCGGCAGCGTCACCCGGGCAACCAGGCCGCCGCCCGCGCGCGGCAGGAGTTCGAAGCGGCCGCCGTGTCCCAGCGCCACCCTGTTGACAATGGCCAGGCCGAGTCCGGCGCCGGAAGCGCCTGTACGCGCAGCCTCCAGCCTCGTGAAGGGCTGCTTGAGGCGCTCGGCTTCCTCCTCGGGAATGCCCGGGCCGCGGTCGAGCACTTCCAGCACGACATGGTCGCCCTCGAGGTGCGACACCACCTCGATCGGAGCGGCCTCCCCGCCATGGCGCAGGGCATTGTTGATGAGATTTGCAACGAGACGGAGCATGGCGAGCGGCCGCAGCATGAGCGGGGGCAGTTCGGCCAGCCGCAGATCAATGCGCGCGCCGCGCCGCTGCAGGGGTGTGGCGATGTGCGCGATGACGCTGTTGAGGTCGGTCGTCTCCGGCGGCTCGCCAGCAGTGTCGCGGGCGAAGTCGAGGAACTGGCCGATGATCTTGTCCATCTCGTCGATGTCTGCGCTGATGTCCTCCCGCAAGGCCGCGTCTGCGCTCATTTCGGCGGCAAGGCGCAGGCGGGTGAGCGGCGTGCGCAGGTCGTGCGAGATGCCGGCAAGAATCAGGGCGCGGTCGTCGTCGAGACGGGCCAGGTCGCTCGACATCTGGTTGAAGGCGTGCGTCACACTGCGGATTTCGTCCGGGCCGGTCTCCGTCAAGGGCCTGGGCTGGCGTCCGCGTCCGATGTCATGCGCTGCGTCGGCCAGCGTCTTGAGCGGGCGTGTCACGCGGAACATGATGAGGTAGGCGCCGGCCAACGCCAGCAGCAGCGCGGCCGATCCCCACCCGAGCCATTGCAGCGGGAATTTCCGCTCGACGCGTTCGCGCGGCAGCATCAGCCAGTATTCGTCGTCCTGGATGCGGAAACTGACCCAGAAGCCTTCTTCCTCGTCACGCGCCAGGCTGAAACGGGTTTCGGCGCCGAGCTTGCGCCTCACCTCCTCGGCGACGAGCTGCAGCAGCGGCGAACCCTCGGGCAGCGGCAGGACGGATTCATCGTCGTCGACGGGATAGATGCGGATGCCTTCCGTGTCCGACAGTTCGAGCAGCAATTCGCGCCGCTTGTCGGGCTGGGCGGTGACGAGGGCGCTGCGGCTGAGATTGACGATGCTGACCACCATCTGCGCCAGCTGCCGGGCTCGCGGCTCACGCTGCAGGTTCGCAAAGATCGCCGCCCAGGCGACGACGGCCAGCACCATCAGCAGGGCGAGGAGGAGGAAGGTGCGCCAGAGCAGGCTTTGCGGCAACAGCCTCATTCCTGCTTGCCGTCGGGAACGAAGACATAGCCGAAACCCCAGACGGTCTGGATGTAGCGCGGCTTGGACGGGTCATCCTCGACCAGCTTGCGCAGGCGCGAAACCTGCACGTCGATGGCGCGGTCGAAGACTTCATATTCGCGGCCGCGCGCCAATTCCATCAGCTTGTCGCGCGAGAGCGGCTGGCGCGGGTGCTGCAGCAGCACCTTGAGGACGGCAAATTCGCCGGTCGTCAGGGCATGCGTTTCCCCCTTGCGCGCCAGGTTGCGGGTGGCGAGATTGACGCGGACCGAGCCGAAGCCGACTTCACCTTCCTCTGCGGCGGGCGCGCCGGCGGGCGGCGGCGCGGCGCGCCGGCGCAGCACGGCATGGATGCGCGCCACCAGTTCGCGCGGGTTGAACGGCTTGGGGAGGTAGTCGTCAGCACCCATCTCGAGGCCGACGATGCGGTCGACGTCGTCCCCTTTCGCGGTGAGCATGATGATCGGAACGCTGTCCTTGCTGCCGCGCAGCCTGCGGCAGACGGACAGGCCGTCCTCGCCCGGCATCATCAGGTCGAGCACGATCAAATCGAAGCCTTCCCGGTTCAGCGCCTTGTCCATGGCGGCTGCACCATCCACGGCCTTGACCGTAAAGCCCTGCTCGCCGAGGTAGCGATTGAGCAAGTCACGCAGCCGCTGGTCGTCGTCTACGACAAGTATTTTCTGTCTGTTTTCAGCCATGGGGCGAATCCTACCGGGAGCGCACACGGCTTTCCAGTCGGTCCGGCCCGGTTGGTAAGCGGATGTTGCCTGCCGTACTGGTCGCAACAAAGATTTACAAACTCCCCCGGTTCCATCACAGACCGCTTACAAACCGCGCCTACGATGCCTCCAACGCCTGATCGAGCAGGTGTTGCGGATCGAATGAACCACTATCATAAAGGAGAGTGAAATGAGACCCTTGTTTGTCAGCATGCTTCTTGCCGGCATGACCACCCTTTGGCTGTCCGCGCCCGCACAAGCGCGCCCCAATGAGCGGGGCGTCAATGCCCGCCAGCACCACCAGCAGCAGCGTATCGGCCAGGGTGTGCGCTCGGGCGAACTGAACCGGACCGAGGCGCACCGCCTGCAACGCGAGCAGCGTCACATCCGCCAGGAAGAGCGCCGCTATCGTTCGGACGGACACCTGTCCCGTGCGGAGCGTGCCGACCTGCGTCGCGACCAGAACCGGGCAAGCCGCCATATATACAATCAAAAACACGATGGACAACAGCGCCGAGGCTGGCAGAATAGCGCCAGGCGCGATCCGGGCGTGAATGCGCGCCAGCACAATCAGCGTGACCGCATACGCGATGGCATGCGTGATGGCAGCCTGACACGGCAGGAAGCGCGGGATCTGCGCGGCGAGCAGAAGGCAATCCGCGCTGAGGAACGCCAATACAAGTCCGATGGCGTGCTGACGCGCGACGAGCGCCTGGATTTGCGGCAGGACCAGCGCGTCGCGAGCCGGCACATTTATCAGGAGAAGCATGACGCGGAGCAGCGTCCTGAGCGCAACTAGGCATACAGGCAAGCACCCGCGCGATGAGAGGATGGACAGGTGAAGATTCTGGCGTTGCTCGCGGGTGTATTCATGGCGGTGACCGCAAGCCTGACGGCGCATGCCCAGCCGTCAGGGCGCGACCATCCGCGGCGTTTCGAGCGTCCGCAGCAAGAACGCAACGTTCAGAAGCAGCGTGAATTCCAGCGCCAGCGCGAGTTCCGTCGTGACGAGGAAACGCAGCGTCGCCGGGATGAGGGCGAGGAGCGCCCTGGCCGTCTCACCCCCGAGGAGCGTCAGCAACTGCGCCGGGATATCCGGGAACACGGCCGCGACGTCTATCGCGACCGACCGCGCCGCTTTTGATCTTCCGCTTCGCCACACCCGCCAGGAGAGGCCCATGAATCGTACCCCCTGCATGTTCATCCTGACACTGGCTGCCGCAACGGCTCTATCCGGTTTCACATATGCTGCTGACGGAGCCAAGGGCCAGGAATCACAACCGGCTCTGAAAGCGCGACTGATCGAGCATATCGATGCCAAGATCCGCATATTGCAGACGGCCAAGACTTGCGTAAGCGCGGCTGCGGACATGAAGGCCATGGCCGTTTGTCACGAGCAGGAAAGAAAACAGACGAAAGACCTGAAGAAACAGTCGCGCGCGGATATCCAGGAACGCAAGGTCCAGCGGCCTGAGCGCAAGGGGCCTGCGCCAGCCCCCGCGGCCAAATAGAATCCCTATCGTGCCAAGGGGGGAACTATGGAGATGAAGCAGGTCAATGCAGGCAAGCTGCGGGCCATCGGCTACGATGCCGGCGCACGCATCCTGCGCGTCGAGTTCGACGACCGCCGGCTCATGGAATACGCAGGTGTGCCGCAGGAATGCTGGCGGCGTCTGAGCACTTCTGGATCGATGTGGAGCTACTTCCGCGACACCATCGAGGACGAGTACACGGCGAGGCGCATCAAGTAAAGCCGTACAACGGAGCGGGACGCGTCGGGTAAAATCCCGCTCGTGAAACTCCTTGCCTTCGAATCCTCCTCAGACCTGTTGACCGTCGCGATTTCGCTCGACGGCCGTATCCTCGAGCGGGAAGGCGCGCGTGGTGCTTCGCATTCCGAGCTCGCTTTGCCGCTGGCAACCGCCTTGCTCGAAGAAGCGGGCGTCACGCTGTCTGGCCTGGAAGGCATCGCTTTCGGCGCCGGGCCGGGCGCGTTTACCGGGCTGCGGCTGGCCTGCAGTGTGGCGCAGGGGCTCGCTGTCGGCATCGGCCTACCGGTCATCGGCATCGGCAGTCTCGAGGCGCTGGCGCTTGGGGCGGGAGATGGGCTGGTGTATGCCTGCACCGATGCGCGCATGAACGAAGCGTATTGCGCCGCTTACAAGGTCAGCGGGAATTCCGTCGAGACGGTCATCGCGCCTGTCGTGTCCGCGCTGGATAAGGTGCCGATTCCGCCGGGCCAGGGCTGGCTCGGTTGCGGCAGCGGCTTCGCGGCCTATGGCGATGCGCTGACCGAGCGGCTGGGAACGACCTTGCGCGGGATGGATGGCGGCGCTCGCGCACGGGCTTCGATGGTGCTGCGCCTGGCAGCGCCGCTTTTCGCGCGGGGCGAGGGTATCGATGCCGCGCTGGCAGTGCCGCGCTATGTGCGCGACAAGGTGGCGCAAACCACCGCGGAGCGCCTGGCTGCAGGAGGAAAAGCATGAGCGCCGTCCTGAAATGCGCGCCGACCTTCGTGCCGATGCAGCCTGAGGACATCGATGCCGTGCTGGCCATCGAGCAGGGCGCCTATCCTTTTCCCTGGACGCGGGCCAACTTCGCCGATTCGCTGGCATCGGGATACAGCGCCTGGTGCTGTCGCATCGGGAATGTGCTGGTCGGCCATGCCGTGATGATGCTGGTGCTGGACGAGGCACACCTGCTCAATGTCACCATCGCGCGAGAATGGCAGCGGCGGGGACATGGACAGCTCACCATGCAGCACCTTTTCGCCATGGCGCGCACGCATGGCGCCAAGCGCATGTTCCTCGAGGTGCGCCCATCAAACGCGTCGGGGCAGGAACTCTACCGGCGGCTCGGCTTCGAGACGATCGGCCGTCGGCGCGGCTACTATCCGGCCGGAGAAGCGCGCGAGGACGCAGTCGTGATGGCGGTGGATCTATGAGCAGGCGGGAAAGCATTCTGCGCGAGATGGGCCTCGCGCCGCTGTGGCGGCAGCGGGGGCGCGCCGTGCGGGAAGAGAAGAGCGAAATGGCTCCTGCCGCGCCGTCGCCCGACCATGCGGCAACGCCTGCGCAGGACGCGCGCGCGCAGCGCATCGCAGGCATGGGCTGGGACGACCTGGCGGCGGCGGTGGCGTCGTGCCGCGACTGCCGCCTCTGCGAGCAGCGCAAGCAGGCCGTGCTCGGCGTCGGTGATCCCGAAGCCGACTGGCTCTTCGTGGGGGAGGGGCCAGGTGCCGAGGAAGACGAGCGTGGCGAACCCTTCGTCGGCCAGGCCGGCAAGCTGCTCGATGCCATGCTGGCGGCCATCGACCTCAAGCGCGGCAGGAAGGTGTACATAGGCAATGTCGTGAAATGCCGCCCCCCCGGCAACCGCACGCCGCAAGCCGAGGAGACGTCGGCCTGCTTTCCCTACCTGCAGCGGCAGATCGAACTGATCCGGCCGAAGCTCATCGTCGCCCTCGGCAAGCCTGCGGCGGAGACGCTGCTTGGCACCGAGGTCAAGGTTGGCGCCGCGCGCGGCCGGCTCTTCGACTACCGCGGCATCCCGCTCATCGTCACCTATCATCCAGCTTACCTGCTGCGCAACCTGACGGACAAGGCGAAATCCTGGGAAGACCTGTGCTTCGCACGCAAGACGATGGCCAATCAGGCCGACGGCAACTGATATGTCTGCCCACAACGAAGGCTCGACGCGGGCCATCCTCTACGCGCTAGGCGCCAATTTCGGCATCGCCGTGTCCAAGTTTGGCGCGGCGTGGTGGACGAATTCCGGCTCCATGCTGGCCGAGGCGATCCATTCGACGGCCGACTGCGTGAACCAGCTCCTGCTGCTGCTCGGCATGCGCGAGGCGAAGCGGCCGGAAAGCGCCGACCATCCGCTCGGCTACCACCGCGTCACCTATTTCTGGTCGATGATCGTGGCGCTCCTTCTGTTCTTCATGGGCGGCGCGTTTTCGGTCTACGAGGGCATCGAGCGCCTGCGCCATCCGCATCCGCTGGAGAACGGCCTGGTGGCCTTGATCGTCCTCGGCCTGGCCGTGGTATTGGAAGCATTCTCCCTGGCCGGTGCGATGCGCGAAATCCGCAAGGTCGCACACGGCAAGCCCTTCCTGCGCTGGTTCCGCGAGACGCGCGAATCCGAGCTGATGGTGGTGGCCGGCGAGGACATCGCCGCCCTGGCGGGGCTGACTTTCGCGTTTTGCGCGGTCGCCTTCGCGCTGGCGACGGGCAACCCGCTGTGGGATGCGCTGGGCACGCTCTGCGTCGGCATCGTGCTGATGGTGATTGCGGTGCTCGTCATGATCGAGGTGAAGGGCCTCATCGTCGGCGAGTCCGCCTCGCCCGAATTGCGCGAGGAAATCCAGCGCTTCGTCGCCGATCAGCCCGAGGTGGCCGAGGTGCTCAACGTCATCACGCTGGCCTGGGGCGACAAGGTGGTGATCGCCGTCAAGGCGCGCATGGCGGAAGTGGAACGCATCAGCGGCGCGCAGTTGGTCGAGCGCATCAATGCCGTCGAAGCGCGCATGCAAACGGCCTTCCCCCGGGCGAAATGGGTATTTTTCGAACCGGACGTCCGCTGAGTGCCTTGAGTTCGGGGCCGGCGCCCTAAAATAGGTATTCGCATCACAACCAACCCAAGGAGAACGCGATGCGCTTCAAGCTGCTAGCCCTGATGGCCCTTGCCGCAAGCCTGCTGTCCGGTTGCGGCTACAACCAGATCCAGACGAACGACGAGCAGGTGAACGCCGCCTGGTCCGAGGTGCTCAACCAGTACAAGCGCCGCGCCGACCTGATCCCCAACCTGGTGCAGATCGTGCAAGGCTATGCCGCGCATGAAAAGGAAGTCCTGACCAAGGTGACCGAGGCGCGCTCGCAGGTTGCCGGCATCAAGGCGACGCCTGAACTGGTGAACGATCCCCAGGCCTTCGCCCGGTTCCAGGCTGCGCAGGCACAACTCTCCGGCGCCCTGTCGCGCCTCTTGCTGGTGGTGGAGAACTATCCCAACCTCAAGGCCGACGCCAGCTTCCGCGACCTGCAGGCTCAAGTCGAAGGCACGGAGAACCGCATCACAGTGGCGCGCAACCGCTACATCAAGGCGGTACAGGAATACAACACCACAGTGCGCGTCTTCCCGAGCAATCTGACGGCCATGCTGTTCGGCTACAAGACCAAGGCCAATTTCACGGTCGAGGACGAGAAGGCAATGGCGGCGCCGCCGGCCATCAAGTTCGACAGCGGTGTCAAGTCGGGCACGGCTGCGGGCAAGCCGGCCGACAGTGCCCCCGCGACCGGCTACTGAACTTGCGCATGGGCCTTGTCGCGAGGTTGTTCCTTGCGCTCTGGCTGCTGGCCGCTGGGCCCTTTGGCCTCGCGGCGGACGACCTTGCCGCCATCCCGCCCCTCAAGTCGCGGGTCACCGACCTGACCGGCACACTGGACAAGCAGTCGGCTGCGGCTTTGGACGTCGAGTTGGCGCAGTTCGAGCAGCAGCACGGCAGCCAGATTGCGGTCCTTCTGATCCCCACCACACAACCGGAAACCATAGAAGCTTACGGCATCCGTGTTGCCGAAGCCTGGAAGATCGGCCGCCAGGGCATCGACGACGGCATCATCATTCTTGTGGCGAAGAACGACCGCGCCCTGCGCATCGAAGTAGGCCGCGGCCTGGAAGGAGCGGTGCCCGATGCCGTGGCGAAGCGCATCATCGAGGAAATCATGTTGCCGCGCTTCAGGTCGGGCGATTTTTATGGCGGCCTGCGAGATGGGGTGATGCGCATCAAGACGGTCATGGCGGGCGAGCCG
>PHCS01000092.1 GCA_002840845.1 Betaproteobacteria bacterium HGW-Betaproteobacteria-14 | reverse complement strand
TGATGAATCGGCGAGGCCCAACCCGGCGGTCGACCCCGTTCGCTTCGCTCTCTGGACGCTGCGCGATAAAGCCGCGCAGCGCCGGTCACCTTGAACGTTGGGCCTCACAAACCCTTTGCCCTTGAGCACACTATGATTAGAAACCTGTTTTCTTCGTTGCTGGTCGCCTTTCCGCTTTGTGCGGGTGCAACTTCCTCACCGGAGCCTACCTCTGGTTTCGACTGGTCGCTCCTCCAAGGCAAATGGGCTGAAAGCACCGATCATCTGTTTGGTTGTCGGCCTGAGAATCTCCACCAGTGGCTCACCGTAAGCGGAGACAAGAAAACTCTTACCTTTAAGAACGACCGAAAGTGGAAAGTCGGGTCTGGCCAAACGGTTGAGCAGTATGCCGCATCAATACTTCGCTCATCGCCAAACGTTCTTATCATTCGCTATGGCAGCGACCTTCCTGACATACCGGAGGAGTTTCGAGAATGGGAGTTAAGGTTTATTGGCCCGGGGACATACAGGTGGCGTGCAACATCATGGCAACCGGGCGTGTTCAACGAGGTTATTGGCGTCAAATGCGCTGCCCAGTGAGGCCCAACCCCTCCGTCAACCGGACCGCCTGCAAGCTGCGCTTGCAGGTTCGCTCCGGCCTTCGGCCTCCGCCGGCCGGTTACGTCGAACGTTAGAGGTCGCATGTCTGCATGCCCGCATTGCCAACGAAACACAATTGGCCCAGTAGCAAAGCTCTGGTCCGATGCAGCGTGTCCAGTGCGTTGCTCGGCGTGCGGCAGCTTGGCTTATCTGCCTGCGCATGAAACCGTCATGCTCAACGCCATTGTTTATCCAGGCTGCTTTGTCGTCTTCGTGGCCGTTGTCGTCACCAATTCCCTCGTTCCCTTCTATCTCTGGGCGGGCTTGTGGGTTGCTGCATTGTCGTTTGTTGTCTGGAGCGCGCCGTTGGTGGGCATCTCAGAGGCGCAGGCAACCCAAAACAAACGTTACGGCAACATCTTTATTGCTCTCTTGGCCGTCGCAGGCGCTATCTGGTGGTTGGTGTCTCATGGGTAGCCGCACCTCTAACATTGCGGTCAAGCGGGACTGGCCTACAGCGGCCTTCGTCCGCTTTCGGCCAGCCCCTTACCTTAAACGTTGATATGGCTTGTTTCAGTCAATAGGGTAAAAGTCGCCCGCCTCGTTTTTTCCGAGAGTTGATGCTGCACAAGCCGGATGGGCAACGCGACGGGGCCGAAGTGAAGCGACGGTTGATCACGCTGATATTCGGGGATTGGCTACCACCATTTCACGGGTTCGTCGCGCAGCTGCCTCGCTCTAGGGTCGAAGATCAGGACGGGTGTCCGCTTCCGTAACGTTCGTCGAGGGTTCTGCGGGTGTCCGCGGCCGCGCCGCGTTGCCGATCCGGCATGAATGTATTTTCCCGATAGGCGCCTTTCCTGAAGACGAAGGTCGTTTTGCCGCTCAACGGGCGCCGGCCTGCATTTCCATCATGATGGCCCACACAAAACCGGTGAGCTCGCGCGCCGTGGCCACCACGATCTTGTTGTGCGGCAGGCGCCGCGCGGCCAGGCGGCGGAAGCGCGCGCACAGGCGCACCTGCGCCGCCCAGGCGATCTCGCGCACGGCAGGGGTGACGCGCTCGACGCGCTTTTGCAGGATGGGCGCCACGCGCGCCGGATAGCGGTAGAGCCAGGCGCATTCGATCAACATGCGCCGGGCGTGGCTGTTGCCGGCCTTGGTGATCGCGCCCTGGCGCCGGCGCTCCCCCGAGCTCGACTCACCGGGCACCAAGCCCAGGTAGGCCATCAGGCACCTCGGATGGGCGAAGCGCTCGATGGCGCCGATCTCGGCCACCAGGGTGGCCGCGGCGATGAAGGCAATCCCGCGCAGCGCCTGCAACGCCTCGACCACCGGCGCCATGCGCCAGCCGGCCACCGTCTCGCGCATCGCCGCTTCGAGCCGCCCGATGCGCTCGGTCGCCTCGGTGACCGCATGTACGTATTCCTGGAAGGCGAACTGGCGCGCGGCGTCCTCGAACTTCAGCTCGGCCAGCCACCTCAGGTGCGCACCCGTCCAGGCGCTCTTGCCGACGTAGCGGATGTTGTTCCTCAGGAGCAGGGCTTTCAGCCGGTGGCGGGCGTTCCGCTGGGCGCGCACGGCGTCTTCGCGCGAGCGGATGAGATCGCGCATGGCCTCGTCCTCGGCCTGCGGCACGGCCACCGCCGTGAGTTCGCCGGCGCGCGACTGGCGCGCCAGCATCAGGCTGTCGCGCCGGTCGGTCTTGATGCGATCCGCCGGCCGGCGCGCGATCGACGAGGGAGAGACCACTTCGACTGCGATCCCCCGGGCGGCCAGGTGCCGGTAAATGACAAAGCCGCAGGGGCCAGCTTCATAGACGACGTGCAGGCGCGCACCCGCCGACTGAAGCCGTCGCAGCGCCCGGTCGAGCGCGGCCAGCTCCCCGCCGATGGTTCCAATGTGGCGTACCTCGCCTTCCCGCCCGGCCTCCGCCACAGCAATGTCAATGGAATCCTTGTGAACGTCCAATCCGACGTACAAAGTGCTAGACTTTTTACCCATGGCCCGTCTCCTTTCCTTAGCTGATTGCGCTCTCCAGCCAATCATGTGGCTCTACGCGGCTCATCCCGCGCAAACCACGATATCCAAGGAGGCGGGCCGCCTCAACTCAAGCCATTGTGTCTAGGCACCTATGAAGCTTTGGCGCGGACAACCGGAGAACTTCAAACCATCGCCAATGTCGTCGCGCGAGAAGGGCAACCTTTGGCTCGGTTTTTCCGGCGTATTCTTTCTGCTCGCTTTGGTGTCTCATTTTTCGCCGCCGTCCGCACCGGCCACTGGACGGTGGGCCTGGCTCCACAACGCATTCTTTGACCTGTTTGGGCCATCTGGCGATGTCATTCTTTTTTCAGTCGCGGGGTCCGCTGGTGTTATCGCGGCTCTTGTCTATTACCGCTCCAAAGAGCAGAGTCAGAGTGCTCCCGGTGAGTAGGCGCCGTGCCACCAACGCCGACTTTTCTTTGGGTTCGGTGCCTAACCCTGCGGTCGAGTCGCGGCTTCGCCGCTGGGACGCTTCGCCGCGATGCGGCTCGCGCCCCTCACCTTCACGTTATGCATTTCTCTCAATCCGAAGTATTGGCAAAGGTTCCCACTAGGGAAAAACAGAAAGGAGGCCGTTTTGTTAGCCAAATTTTTGAATTTCCCATCCTCGCGCACCTGCTGGAACAGGTGAACGCTTAACCAAATGGGAGAAACACCGGAAACAACGCAGAAAGACCAAGCCGAGCCTATCCTTACAGGACGGCAAAGCAGTCTGCCATCGCGGGTTCCAGCTTGCGACGGTCTGTTTCTCAAGATACTGCGGGGAGTGCAGGTTAAGCCGCGCACAGCAATGGGCCTCAGCAATGAGAAAAACCCTGCGTCGTGTGTGCCGTTGGGGGTACTCCCGTTTCCACCCTTCACCAATTCATTTACCTCCATGCATAACACTACGTTCCAGGGGACTGTCTGCAAGCTGCGCTTGCATCCAGCCCCTGAACTTCGACGTTGGGCAGCACCGGTATATGTGGCCCTTTGACTTCTGGCGAAAACGAACTTGGCAGCGCAGATACAACGCGGCGGTCGTCGTTTTGTTGGGTGCGTACATGTTCAAGCATATGAACGCTGAACAAAGTGGCTCGGTGGAAATGGAGGTCGACAAACTGCTTGAACGTGGCGGGGTTTCCCGTGCCGCGCATTATCGAGACGCTACTTGGGATACCCAGGCGGCGTTCAGGGCAATAGCAATGGCGAAACTTGGTATTGAACCTGTAGTCCCGGGGTTGTCATGGAGTGATCTCATGCGTCCGTGGAGACTCGCCCCCGTTACACTCTGTAACTACTTTCGGACGGCAGACCCAGCGACAGCGGCAGCGGTCAAATTTCTTACTGCGGCTGGCGTTACCGTTTCAATAGGTAACTGAAATTGTCTGCCTCCATGCTGCCCAACCCATCCATCAACTCGGACGCTACGCGATAACGCCGCGCAGCGCCGGTCACCTTGAACGTGGGGCTCTCCATATCGCCGTATGGCTTTTTGTATGGGCTAGTGCTATTCTGCGTCCATGGCAAGAACTCGCTTTGATTGGGACCCCGACAAGGACGCCGAGAATCAGGGAAAGCACGGAGTCTCTTTCTCCCGCGCCCAACACGCCTTTGCGGACCCGCAGCGCGTGATTGCCAAGGACGTGACACACAGCCGGACCGAAGAGCGGTTCTATTGCTTTGGCGCAGTTGATGGTGGTGTGCTCACAGTGCGGTTCACTTACCGCGCTTCGGTTATTCGAATCATCGGCGCCGGTTATTGGCGCAAAGGAAAGGCGATCTATGAGCGCAAAAATCAAATACACAGATGAACCCCTTGGCAAGCTTCGGGTGGTTCCCGACTTCCTCCCTTCGCCGGCCGAACTGGCATTTCGTGAAGAAGGGGTGAAAGTCACCTTGGCTCTGAGCAAGAAAAGTATTGAGTTCTTCAAGTCGGAGGCTACAAAGCATCACACACAGTATCAACGCATGATTCGTCGTCTTATCGATGCATATGTTGATGCCCAAGCCCCAACCCGGCAGTCCACACGGGCGCTGCGCGATAAAGCCGCGCAGCGCCGGTGACTTCAAACGATGCGGAACTATCGAATCGCTGCGCTTGACATACTATTTGTAGTATATACATAATATGGCATGTGGCAAATCGAGGAGCACCGTCGCGTTGACAAACAGCTTTCTGGCTCAGTCCCTATCGAGGTTTTGAAGCGTTACGAGAAATGGAAAGACATCGCCAGGCTTTCCGGACCGCAAGGTTTGCGAGCCATCAAGGGGTTTCACGATGAAACTTTGTCCGGTGAATGGAAAGGCCATAGGTCTTCTCGGCTCGGGCTTCAGTGGCGGGTGATCTACCGAGTTGTCGCCCACGTATTGCAGATTCAAGTTGTTCACGTCACTGCCCACGATTACAGGAGGCCATGAAATGAAAGAGTTTCGTCCTGCGAAAAAGCGAGTTGAGGTCTCGGTGGGTGAGTCTGTCCGCATCCTCCGCGAACTCCAGGAGTTGAGCCAAAGCCAACTGTCCGAACTCACTGGTATTCCGCAAGCCACTATCTCCGCCATCGAGAACGGTCGGGTGAACCTGGGTGTCGAGCGCGCAAAAGTTCTTGCCCGTGCGCTCAATTGCCATCCCGCTGTGCTCGTATTTCCCGGCTGGGAAGTACCGCTTGGCCGTGCCGCATAACATTGCGTTCGAGGGGACGCTCCGCCTATCGGCTGCGCGTCCCTCACTTTCACGCAATGCGGCGTGAATTGGCTGCCCGGAGGCGTCCGTGGACTTGAATCCGGATTCGAATACGTCGCTACGCGGCGCCAAGGTGCCTGGAAATCGGGCTGAACGATTCAGTTCGATACGCCAGGTGACGAGCGATCTTGCCGCGCCCCTTTCGGCTGAGGATTGCACGATCCAATCGATGCCGGATGCAAGCCCGGTCAAGTGGCATCTGGCGCACACGACGTGGTTTTTCGAGACCTTTGTGCTGGCGCCGCATCAACCCGGCTACCGGCCTCTCGAGCCGTTTTATCGCGTGCTTTTCAATTCCTACTATCACGCGGTGGGGAACCGACACCCTCGACCGGAACGGGGAATGCTCTCGCGCCCAGGATTGGAACAAGTGCTCGCGTATCGCGAGCATGTAGACAAGGCCATGCTCGAACTGCTTGCCGGAAAACGTTCGCTCCCCGAGGCCGACGCTTTAATCGAACTCGGGCTGCACCATGAACAGCAGCATCAGGAGCTCATCCTGACCGATGTAAAACACCTGCTCTCGCGCAACCCTCTCAAGCCTGCATACCATCAGCCATGTCCGCCCGCCCCGCTTCGCACACGCAGGCGCAGCTGGATTCCTTTCGAGGCGGGCATGTACGAAGTCGGGCACTCCGGCCCGGATTTCTGTTTCGACAACGAGACGCCGCGCCACCGCGTCTGGCTCGACGCGTTCCAGATCGCTTCGCACCCGGTGACCCACGGCGACTTCATGGACTTCATCGAAGACGGCGGCTACCGGCGGCCGGAGCTTTGGCTCTCGGCCGGATGGGACGCGGTGACAGCCCGTGGCTGGCAGGCGCCCGAGTATTGGGAGAACCGAGACGGGCGCTGGTTCTCGTTCGCGCTTCATGGGGAAGTGCCGGTGGACCCGCATACGCCCGTGTGCCATGTGAGCTTCTACGAGGCCGATGCCTTTGCGCGCTGGGCGAACGAACGGCTGCCGACCGAGGCCGAGTGGGAAGTGGCCGCGCGATACGCGGCGCCCGCGGGAAATTTTCTCGAGAGCGGCGTGCTGCACCCGCTCGCGCCGCGCGAAGCGCCGGCCGA
Organism: Betaproteobacteria bacterium HGW-Betaproteobacteria-14; assembly: GCA_002840845.1. GTDB lineage: Bacteria > Pseudomonadota > Gammaproteobacteria > Burkholderiales > Rhodocyclaceae > Desulfobacillus. The sequence goes on along the minus strand of PHCS01000092.1, from coordinate 1,797 downwards.
CGGAACCCTGGCGCAGGCATTCGGCGACGTCTGGGAATGGACCCGCAGCGATTACGGACCGTACCCCGGTTTCCGCTGCGCCGCCGGTGCGGTCGGTGAGTACAACGGCAAGTTCATGAGCGGCCAGTATGTGCTTCGCGGCGGATCGTGCGCGACACCATCCAGCCACATCCGCGCAAGCTATCGAAACTTCTTCCCGCCCGATGCGCGCTGGCAGTTCTCGGGCCTGCGCCTCGCGCGCGATTCCGAATGATGCTCCGGCCGTCTAGCGCGCTGCCAGCCAGTCGGTCGGTTCGCAGCCGGAAATGATCAAATGAAAATTGCGCTCTATCTTTCCATCGGCCTGCTGCTTGCCGCATTCATCGTGATCCAGTTCGGCTTTCTTGGAGGGGTTCGCCCTTCCGACCTCGGCGTCTCTGGCGCACGCCTCAAGCCGCCTTCGCCGACACCCAACAGCGTTTCCAGCCAGGCCGCGCTGTACCCGGATCATCCACAGCGCCAATACGCGGACATCAAGCCGCTGCCCCTGAAAAACGGCGATGCCGCAAGTTCAATGGCGGCCTTGGCCGCCGTCCTGCAAGCAATGCCGAACATGACTGTGGTGGAGCGGAAACCGGACTATATTCATGCCGAGGCACAAACGCGTTGGCTGAAATTCGTGGACGATCTGGAGTTCTGGGCCAACCCGGCGCTCGGGGTGATCGATGTGCGGAGCGCCAGCCGACTGGGGCGCAAGGACCTTGGAGCGAACCGGAAACGTATCGAAGCGATCCGGTCGGCCTATCTTGCACAGCCTTGAACCCGTTCGCGCCAATTACCCAAAAGGAGATCAAGACCAATGAGCCCCACCCTCAGCGCCCTCACCGGCTTCATAGCCTGGACCTTGTTGCTGCTCGTTCTCATGGAGGCCATCCGCTCCAAGCTCGTCCTGACGCGGGAAGTGCCGGCGAACGGGTTCCATCCGGACAACAACAACCTGTCGCCCTTCATGCAGCGCCTCGCCAGGGCGCACGCCAACTGCCTGGAAGGCCTGCCGATCTTCGGTGGACTGATGCTGGTGGCGGTGGCGGCGGGCAAGGCATCGGTGACGGATCCGCTGGCCTATGCGCTTCTGGCCGCCAGGGTCGTGCAGTCGCTCATCCATCTGGCGTCCGTGTCGCCCGCCGCCGTCACCGCGCGTTTCATCGCCTTTTCCGTGCAGATGGGCATCGGGGTGTACTGGGCGGCGCGCCTGCTTGCAGGGTAGGATTCAGCATGAGCCTGCCGCATGAGCCGAACACAGGCTGCCACATCCTTTTCAAGGAACGGACCCGATGCTCCGACAACTTCTGATTTTCCTGCATCTGCTTGGTGCAATCTCCTGGCTCGGCGGCATGTTCTTCGCCTACTACTGCCTGAGGCCGGCCGCGGTCGAGGTGCTCGAGCCGCCGCAGCGCCTGCCGCTCTGGACGGCCACGTTCGCCCGCTTCCTGCCGTATATGGGCGTCGCCGTGACCGTCCTGCTGGCCAGCGGATTTGCCCTCCTGCTGGCCGTGGGCTTTCGCTACGCGCCCATCGGCTGGCACATCATGATGACCCTCGGGTTGATCATGGCGGCGGTGTTCGCCTACGTCTACGCGGTGCTCTTCCCGCGGCTGCGCGCGCACTGTGCGGCGTCGGCCTGGCCTGCGGCGGCCGCAGCACTGAACCGCATCCGGCAGATGGTCGCGCTCAATCTGGCGCTCGGCTTGTGCGTCGTCGTGGCGGCGGTCTCGGCACGCTGAGCGGCATGCGCACCCGGGCGGTCGTTGCCTTGGC
>PHCS01000091.1 GCA_002840845.1 Betaproteobacteria bacterium HGW-Betaproteobacteria-14 | reverse complement strand
ACTTCCGCCATGCCATGAACCAATTGCCGACGATCGACACCCAACTCGCTGCAGTCGATGCATTCTTCTTCGATCTTGCCGCGCAGAACGACCGTCTCTACTACATCGAGGAACTCGCAGCATGAGTCGAGCCGCTCCCGCCAGCCGCAGCGAAATCTCCGAATGCGTCCGGCGCTCGCTGGACCGCTATTTCAGGGATCTCGACGGCGAGAAACCCTGTGCCATCTACGACATGGTCCTGACCCATATCGAGCGTCCCATGCTGGAAGTCGTCATGCGCGAAGCCGACGGCAATCAGACGGTCGCCGCGGACATGCTCGGCATCAACCGCAATACCCTGCGGCGCAAACTGGTCGAACACAAGCTTCTGTGAGGTGTCAGGAGTGAGGAGTGAGGCGTAAAAATCCCGCGCATCAACCACTCTTCACTCCTCACTCTTCACTTCCCACTGAAAAATGAAAATCACCCAGGCTCTCATCAGCGTCTCCGACAAGCGTGGCGTTGTCGACTTCGCCCGCGCGTTGGACGATCTCGGCGTCAAGATCCTCTCCACCGGCGGCAGCGCGAAAATGCTGCGCGAAGCCGGCGTGCCCGTGACGGAAGTGTCCGACTACACGGGATTCCCCGAAATGCTCGACGGCCGCGTCAAGACCCTGCACCCGAAGGTGCACGGCGGCATCCTCGGCATCCGCGGCAACGACGAGCACGCGGCGACCATGCAGGAGCATGGCATTCCGCCCATCGACCTGGTGATCGTGAACCTCTACCCGTTCTCGCAGACCGTGGCGAAAAAGGACTGCACGCTGGCTGACGCCATCGAGAACATCGACATCGGCGGACCGACCATGGTCAGGGCCGCGGCCAAGAATCATGGGAACGCATCCAACGACAAGGGCGGCGTCGGCGTCGTCACCGACCCCGAGGACTACGCGGCGGTCATCGAGGAGCTGAAGGCCAGCGGCGGCACGCTCTCCTACGCAACACGCTTCACGCTGGCCAAGAAGGCATTCACGCACACGGCGCGCTACGACGCAGCCATCGCCAACTGGCTGACCAGCCTCGACGCCGACAACCATCCGACCGTCTTCCCCGAACGCCTGCAACTCGCCTTCGACAAGGTCGACACCATGCGCTACGGCGAGAATCCGCATCAGCAGGCGGCGTTCTACCGCGAGGCATCATCGGTGCCGGGCAGCTCATCTGGCACAATTTCCAACTACGCGCAGTTGCAGGGCAAGGAGCTCTCCTACAACAACATCGCCGATTCGGATGCGGCCTGGGAATGCGTCAAGGCCTTTGACTCGGTTGACAACATGGCGGCGTGCGTCATCGTCAAGCACGCCAATCCCTGCGGCGTCGCCGTCGCGGCATCAGCCGAGGAAGCCTACCGCAAGGCCTTCAAGACCGACCCGACCTCGGCCTTCGGCGGCATCATCGCCTTCAACTGCGCCATCGACAAGGCCACCGCCGAGGCGGTGGCCGGCCAGTTCGCCGAGGTCATCATCGCCCCCGAGATCACGCCCGACGCGCGCGCCGTCTTCGCCGCCAAGCAGAACCTGCGCGTGCTGGTCGTGCCCCTCGGGCGGGCAGAGAACGCCTACGATTACAAGCGCGTCGGCGGCGGCCTGCTGGTGCAGACGGCAGACATGGCGCGCATTGATGCGTCGGACATCAGGCTGGTGACGAAGCGTGCACCGTCGGCGCAGGAAATGACCGATCTCCTCTTCGCCTGGCGCGTCGCCAAGTACGTCAAGTCCAATGCCATCGTCTACTGCAAGGACGGCATGACCATGGGCGTCGGTGCCGGCCAGATGAGCCGCGTCGACTCGGCGCGCATCGCCGCCATCAAGGCCGAGAACAACGGCCTCACGGTCGCCGGATCCGTCGTCGCTTCGGACGCCTTCTTCCCCTTCCGCGACGGTCTCGACGTGCTGGCCAAGGCGGGCGCCACGGCGGTGATCCAGCCCGGCGGCTCGGTGCGCGACGCGGAGGTCATCGCCGCCGCCGACGAGCAGAATATCGCGATGGTGTTCACCGGCTTCCGTCATTTCCGCCATTAAGGCAAACTCGATGAAATTGCTTGTTATCGGTTCCGGCGGCCGCGAGCATGCCCTGGCCTGGCGGCTGGCGAAATCGCCGCGCATACAGAAAATCTACGTCGCGCCCGGCAACGCCGGCACCGCGCGCGAGAATGGCCTGGAGAATGTGCCGCTCAGCGCGGTCGACGACCTCGTCGCCTTCGCCGAGAAAGAACAGATCTTCCTCACCGTGGTCGGCCCGGAAGCGCCGCTCGCGGCCGGCGTGGTGAATGCCTTCCGTGCGAAAAACCTGCCCATCTTCGGGCCGACGCGCGAAGCGGCCCAGCTGGAATCCTCCAAGGATTTCGCCAAGCGCTTCATGCAGCGCCACAAGATTCCCACCGCCGCCTTTGCAACCTTCAGCGATGCCGAGGCGGCGCACGCCTATGTCGACACGCAGGGCGCCCCCATCGTCATCAAGGCCGATGGCCTCGCCGCCGGCAAGGGCGTGGTGGTGGCGATGGACTCCGCCGAGGCGCACGCCGCCATCGACATGATGCTCACCGACAACAAGATGGGCATTTCGTACCAAGGCGGCGCGCGGGTCGTGATCGAGGAGTTTCTCACCGGCGAGGAAGCCAGCTTCATCGTCATGTGCGACGGCACGCATGCCCTGCCGCTCGCCACCAGCCAGGACCACAAGCGCCTGCGCGACGGCGACGCGGGCCCCAACACCGGCGGCATGGGCGCCTACTCCCCGGCGCCGGTGGTCACCCCGGCCGTGCATGCCCGCGCCATGCGCGAGATCGTCATGCCCACGCTCGCCGGCATGGCGCAGGACGGCATCCCCTACACCGGCTTCCTCTACGCCGGCCTGATGATCGCGCCGGACGGCAGCATCAAGGCGCTCGAATTCAACTGCCGCATGGGCGACCCGGAAACGCAGCCGATCATGCTGCGCCTGAAGAGCGACCTGGTCGATCTCGTCGAGGCCGCCATCCATTGCCGCCTGAAGGACATCGAGGCGGAGTGGGACCGCCGCGTCGCGCTCGGCGTGGTCATGGCGGCGGCCGGCTACCCGGAAGCGCCGCGCAAGGGCGACGCCATCCACGGCCTGCCGGCCCACAATGGCAATGGGGACGACGACTACCATGTCTTCCATGCCGGCACCGCGCTCTCCGGCAAGGGGGTCGTCACCTCGGGCGGACGCGTGCTGTGCGTCACCGCGTTGGGCGACAACGTGCGCGCAGCGCAGCGGCGCGCCTACGAGATCGCCGAACAGATCGAGTTCGACGGCATGCAGATGCGACGCGACATCGGCTACCGCGCCATCCGGCGCTGAGCGGACACCGCACCATCCGCCGCCCGCGATGGACACCGCCCCCCTCCTCGCCTATTTCACCAGCCTTCAGGACCGCATCGTCGCCGAACTGGCGGGCTTCGACGGCAGGCCCTTCCTGACCGATTCCTGGACGCGCCCTGAAGGAGGCGGCGGCCTCACCCGCCTGATCGAAGACGGTCAGTTTTTCGAGCGCGGCGGCGTCAATTTCTCCCATGTCACGGGAAGCAACTTGCCGCCCTCAGCCACCGCAGCCCGTCCTGCGCTGGCCGGGCGCGCCTGGGAGGCGATGGGCGTATCGCTGGTGCTGCATCCGCGCAATCCCTACTGCCCGACGGCGCACATGAACGTGCGCTGCTTCATCGCGCGCAAGGACGGCGAGGCGCCCATCTGGTGGTTCGGCGGCGGCATGGACCTGACGCCCTATTACGGCTTCGAGGAAGACGCGCGCCATTTCCATGCCACCTGCAAACGGGCACTGACACCCTTCGGCACGGACGTCCACGTACGCTACAAGAAATGGTGCGACGAGTATTTCTTCCTCAAGCACCGCAATGAGCCGCGCGGCGTGGGCGGCATTTTCTACGACGATTTGAACGAGGGTAGTTTCGAACGTTGTTTCGGCCTGACGCAGGCGGTCGGCGAAGCCTTCCTGCCCGCCTACCTGCCCATCGTCGAACGCCGCCGCGACCTGCCCTACGGCGAACGCGAGCGCGACTTCCAGGCCTACCGGCGCGGCCGCTATGTCGAGTTCAACCTGGTGTGGGACCGCGGCACCCTGTTCGGCCTGCAGTCGGGCGGGCGTACCGAGTCGATCCTCATGTCGCTGCCCCCCGTGGTGAAGTGGCGCTACGACTGGAAGCCCGAAGCGGGTAGCGCCGAGGACAAGCTCTACACGGACTTCCTCAAGCCGAGAGACTGGGCCTGATGCAAAGTGCGGCGGCGCTGCGGTAGGCCTGGTTGGCCTCCTCGTGGCGGTCCAACTGGGTGAATAGCGAGGCCAGTTCCGCGTAGGCATCCTGGCTCTGCTTGACCGCCAGCGACGCCTCGAAATAGCTCTGCGCCTTGCCCCACAACTGCTGCGTACGGCACAGCCGCCCGAGCGCCAGCAGCAGCCGTGCATCCTGCGGCTGTTTCACCAGCCATTTCTCGGCACGGGCGATGCGCGCCACCATGTCGCCGCCCTGGCAGTCGGCATACAGTTCCGCCAGTTCCGAATCCCATGCCTCTTCCAGTTGCGATTCGATGACTCGCTGCGCCAGCGGACCGTCTCCGGCCGCGATAAGAACCCTGGCCGCCGTGGCAGCAAGCTGGGGCACATAGCGCTCCCTGGCGGGAACCGCCTGCCAGTAGGCGGCCAATGCGGGCGCATCGCCCGCGCGGGCACGCAGTGCCTCCTGGTGCGCACGCAGCTTGAGCGGCGCGGCACCTTCCGGGGTCAGGCCATGCGCCTTTTCCAGTTGGCGCGTCACCCGCAGCACATCTTCCCAGTGGCCGAGTTCGCGGTGGGCGCGCAGTGCCAGGCGCAGCGCCGCGATCTGGCGCCGGCCCTTCTCCTGCATCGCATTGAGCGACGCCAACGCCGCCTCGAAGCGGCGCGCCTCCAGATGCAGTTCCGCTTCGGTCATCTGGCGTGCCGCGGGGGCTTCCGCATCGTGCTCGGCCGCGCGCTCGAGCCACTCCCGTTCGCGTTGCTCGTCGCGTAGAAAGTGGGCCGCGCGCGCCGCCAGCAGCGCCGAGAGCGCCTGCGCCTCGCCGGCCGCGTAGGTGCGCGCGGCGCTTTTCAGGGCATGGCCATAGCGACCCTCATAGAGCTGCAGCATGGCGTCCTGCAGGGCGCTCAGGGCCTTCTCGCGCCGCTTGCGCGCACGGTAGGCGCGCACGGCCTGGGGCAGGCGCAGGGTATGGAAGAGAAAGCGTAGCAGGAAATAGCTGAGCACGAAGCCGAGCGCGAGGATCACCACGAAGAAATTCAGCGACAGTTCCGCGCGCCAGGGCGGCAGTGCGATCAGGACATAGCCGTTGTTGTCGCCGAAGGCGAGCGACACGCCGACAGCGAGGGCGAACAGCGCCAGCAGCCAGAACAGCGTGCGCATGGCTCAGTTATCCCCCTTGTTGCGCGCCGCAGGCGCCACAGTTTCCTTCGCCACCCTCAGGTTGCGCAACACCGTCAGGCTGTCGCTGAGCGTGGGCAGCTGCAGGTCGACCTGCGCGGTGCCCATCTGCTTCAGCGTCGCCACGGCTGTCTGGACAGGCGCGGCGCGCAGGTCGAAATAGCGCTCGATCCAGGCCTGCGATTGCTGCACCTCGCGGCGGAATGCGGCGCCGTCGCGCTGCAGCAGGGCGAGGCGCGCGCTCAGCAGGCGCAGCCTGAGGTTCTCCCGCAGAAAGAAGGCGTGCGAAGGTGCCAGCAAGGCGGGATCGGGACGGTCGAGCCGCTCGATGCGGATCAGGCTTTTCACTTCCCGCCAGAGTTCGCCGGCGAGCTGGCGGGCGAACCCGGTCCACGTGCTGTCGGGTGCCGTCGGCGCGGCCGCCGCTTGTTCGGGTGCCGCCACAGGCTTGGCTTCAAACGCCAGCGGCAGGCTGTCGACCGCTGCCGCAACGCTCTCGATGCGCAGGCCGATGCCATGCACGTCCGCCAGCGGTAGCGCCTTCAGGCGCTCCATGTCGCGCGCGATGACTTTGCGCAGGGGCAGGAACTGGGGGCGCCCGGCAGACGCCAGCCGCGCATCCGCCCCTTGCAGCGCAATCAGCGCCGCCTCGACATTGCCGGCAAGCTGGAGTTGCTGCACCGCTGCGCCGAGCGCCTGTTCGATCTCGGAAAGAAGCCGTGCATCGCTGTTGCGCGTCATGTCCTGCAGCAGTGCATCGATCGCCGCCTGCTGGCTCTGCGATTCGGCCAGCTTCGCCTCCAGGTCGATCAGCCTTGCCTGCAGGGTTGCGGTCGCCTCCTGGCCCTGCTTCGCCAGCATGCGCGCCTCACCGCCCGCAGCATCGCTCGAGGCGAGCCGCTGCGCCACCTCCGCCTGCAGGCCGGCAAAGCGTTCCCGCGTGTCGAACCAGTGCCAGCCGAGCAGGCCGAGCGTCGCAACCGCGACCAGCACGGCCGACCAGGTCAGGGCTGTCCCGCGCGGGGCTTCGCGCTCCGCCACGGCCTCGGCCTGGGCGAGCGTCTCATCCGCATCGGACTTCGGCTGAGCCGCTGCCTCCTGCGTAGACGCGTCGTCCTTCTGTGGCGCGGAAGTCAAAGCATCCTTTTCCATTACCTGTCCTTCCCGATAAATCGTGCTTCCAGCCCGGCCAGCAGGCCGGCATCCCCCGGCGCCGTCGCCGTCACATCGGCGAACCCCATGGCCGCAGCTTCCTCCGCAATGCGCTGATGCGCAACGAAGAGCGGCGCCGCCTTCAGGGCGGACTCGCCCGCCGCGCCGACCATGGCCAGCAGATTACGCAATCCCTCGCTGCTCGTCACCGTCACGGCATCCACCGCACCCCGGGCAAGCAGGTCGAGCAAGGGCCCGGCATCGATGTCGGGCCGGCCGCGCCGGTAGCAGGGGATGCGCGTCACCTGCGCGCCGCGCGCTTCCAGCGTCTCGCCCAGCAGCTCGCGGCCGCCATCGCCGCGGAAAATCGCCACGCGCTTGCCGCGAATCGCGCCGGGCGTAAACTCCGGCCGCTCCAACAGCGCCTCGCTATCGAAGCGCCCGCCCTGCGGCGTGATGATATGCGCCACGCCGAAGCCAGCAATGGCGCGCGCGCTCGTCTCGCCCATGGCGCAGGCCACCACATTCTCCGGCCAGGCGCGACTTGCGCAGATCGTGCCGAGCGCCTTCTCCGCCGCGTTCGGGCTGACGAAGACGGCGTAGTCGTATGCATCGATGCCCGCGGCCGCAGCCTGCAGGGCTTCGGGCCGGTCCGTATCGAAAACCGCCAGCACCGGAAAGCGCACCGCGATGCCGCCGCGCGCCTCGATCTCGCCGGAGAGCTTGCCGGCCTGCTCGGCCGGCCGCGTTACGACAACATGCCTTCCGGCGAGGCTCGATGAAGTGCTCACCCGCCCAGCGCCGCCAGGATTTCTTCCGCGCCGCGTGCCCGCAATTCTTCGGCCAGCTTCAGGCCCAGCGCTTCCGCATCGGCCTGCTCGCCACGCAACTCCGCGCTGGCCATGCGGCTGCCGTCGGGCGCGGCGACGAAGCCGCGCAGGCGCAGCCGCCCCGCCTCGATTTCCGCGAAGGCGCCCAGCGGCACTTCGCAGCTGCCTGCCAGCGCCCGCGACACGGCGCGCTCGGCCAGCACGCAGGCGGCGGTCGCGGCATCGGCCAGCGGCGCCATCCAGGCGGCGACTTCCGGGCGCGACGACAGCGCCTCAATGCCCAGCGCACCCTGCCCCGCTGCCGGCAGCGACAGCTCGGACGGCAGCACCGCGCGGATGCGCGCAGCCAGGCCGAGGCGGGTCAGGCCGGCGGCCGCCAGGATGATGGCGTCGTACTGGCCCTCGTCGAGCTTCCTCAGCCGCGTGTCGAGGTTGCCGCGCAGGCTGGTCACCGACAACCCGGGAAAGCGCGCATGCAGCTGCGCCTCGCGGCGCAGGCTGGACGTGCCCACCACGCCGCCGGGCGGGATGTCGGCGAGCGACGCATATTTGTTCGAGACGAAGGCATCAAGCGGATTCTCGCGCGCCGAGATGGCCACCAGCGCGAATTCCGGCTCCATCGTCATCGGCACGTCCTTCATGGAATGAACCGCAATGTCCGCCCGTCTATCCAGCAGCGCCGTCTCCAGTTCCTTGACAAAGAGCCCCTTGCCGCCGACCTTGGCCAGCGGCCGGTCGAGGATCTGGTCGCCGCGCGTCGTCATGCCGAGCAGTTCCACTGAACAGCGTGGATATAATGCCCTGAGGCGGTCGCGCACATGCTCCGCC
>PHCS01000021.1 GCA_002840845.1 Betaproteobacteria bacterium HGW-Betaproteobacteria-14 | reverse complement strand
GATGGTGGTGTCGACGCCGCCGGCCGAGGGAATCGTTGCCACGCGCAGCTCTATGTCGATCGGGCCGAACTTCTTGAACTTGATCTTGCCGTCCTGCGGCTTGCGCCTTTCGGAAATGTCGAGGTCGCACATGATCTTGAGGCGCGCCACCAGGGCATTGCGGTAGCTGGCCGGCACTTCGATGTAGGGCGCCAGGGAGCCGTCCCTGCGGAAGCGGATCATGGTCTTGTCCTTGCCCGGTCGCGGCTCGATGTGGATGTCCGAGGCGCCCTGCTGATAGGCATCGATGATGATCTTGTTGACCAGCTTGACCAGTTCGTTGTCGGCCGCCGCCGTCAGGTCCTCGCCGGTCAGTTCGCCGCCGCCCTCCTCGCCCTCGTCGAGGCCGGAGAGCAGGTCGCCGACGGATTCGTAGTCGGCGGTAGCGCCATAGAACTGGTCGAGGGACTGCTTGAATTCCTGGATGGTGGTGACGCGGAAGACCAGCTTGTTCTTGGGGAAGACGTTATTGACGATGCGCGAACTCTTCACCTGTTCGGGGTCCATCGTCAGGATGATGATGCCTTCCTTCGTCTCCTCGATGGGCAGCCACTGGTTCTCCTCGACGTATTCCCGCTTGAGGTTGCGCAGCAGGTCCATCGGCTTGATGCGGTCCGGCTTGAAGGGTTCGTAGGGCACGCCGAAGAACTTGCCGAGGGCCTGCCCGATGGTGGCCAGCTTGACCTGGAATTCGTTCTGCAGCACCTCCTCGATGTCCTGCCCCTTGCGGCGCGCCGAGCGCGTGGCGAGATCGAATTCCGCCGCCGAGAGCACGGCATCGGCAACCAGATGGTCGTACTTGGACTTGACGATATGGGCCGGCTTCTGCCGCTGTGCGAAAGCGATGGCGAGCGTTTCGCACAGACCCTTGGCGCCCTCCTCGGCCACCTGCGAGAAGGGCGAGCCGGCCTTGTTGTTGATGAGCTGGACGACGCCGAGCAGTTCTCCGCTGCGGGCATCCGTGATCGGCGCCACGAGCATCTGCTTGGTGCGGTAGCCCGTCCGCTTGTCGACCTCCTGCAGGAAGCGCAGGCTGGGCGTGTGGGATTTCAGTTCCGCCTCGTCGTAGACGTCGCTGATGTTGGCCAGCTTCTTCGACAGGGCGACGAAGCCGGCAATGCTCTGGTCGGCGATGGGCAGCCGCAGGTCCTTGAACGAATTGAGGCCGGTCTTGACCTTGGAGACGATCGAAGACTTGTCTTCGCTCAGCGAGTAGATGGTCAGCCGGTCGGCATTGAACAGCGTGCAGATGTCCTGCGACAGCTCGAGCATGATTTCGTCGATGTTCGCCGTCGCATGGATCTTGTTGGTAACCGTCTGCAGGTTCTTGAAGAAGGTCAGGCGGCTGGCAACGTCGCCCGCTCCACCGGCATCCTGTGCTGTGCCAAGAACTGCACTCATTACTGATTACCCTTCTGAGCCATAGGGACCGCGCTTTTTTCCGCACTGCTGCGGAGGCCACCTTCGAGCAGATAGGCCTTGTAGCCGCGTTGGGAGAGCAGAAAAGCCGCAGCCGAACTCCTGCGTCCGCTCTGACAGCAAACAATATACTCCTTCTTGCTGTCGAGCGAACCGAAGAGGTTGCGTATCTCATTGAGTGGGATATTGATTGCGCCAGGAAGTTTGTCCGCGTTGTATTCGGCGGCATAACGGACATCGAGCCATATCGCCCCTGCAGTCGCCTTTGCCTCCGCCTCCTGGCGGGAAATGCGATGCATCAGGGGCTCTTTCAGCAATTCTATGAAGTCCGCCTTTGCCAGCCGAAGCAGCACGCCATCGGTTTTCATGGCAACGCTGGCGTTACGCCTGGCATTGGCCACCAGGGCTTCTTCGCCGAAGGCATCGCCGCCCTTCAATTCGGCCAGCTCCATTTCGCTCCCGCCGATCTGGCGCGATACGGTGCAACGGCCGCTCTCGATGACGTAATAGAAGTCGCCTTCCTCCCCTTCGCGGATGATCACCTTGTCGCGCGGCACCTTGATGCGCTCGAAGCGCATGAACAGGGCCTCTATGTTCGCTGGGGGAAGATTTGAAAAAATGCCGTGCGTCAGGTTCTCGGCCGCGAACATGCCGGACAGCGTGCGCCAATCCGTCTGGTCGATTGCCTCCTGGGGTTTCTTCGCATGTGCCGCAGACGGCGGCGCAGCCAACTGATCCCACGTCAGCATGATGTCCAGCACTTCCTCGTCAACCCGGATCAGTTCGACATCGGTGATCGCCTTGGCGCCGGTCAGGGCCGGCTTGCGCTTGTCCAACGAGCGCACGGCAGCCTCCGTGCCGCCGACCAGGATTTCCGAACTCGCATCCGGGTAGTCAAGCTTCAACTCGCCCTTGACGAGATAGACGGCTTGTCCTTGCAGGCCTTTCAGTCGAAAGGGGTCCAGGTTGCGGCTGACTCTTTCGACATAGCACATGCGGGAAATCTCGCGCAGGCTGTCGGGCGACAGGGCGCCGAGCGGTTCAAGTTTTTTCAACACCTCAATGGATGGGGCTGGCATGCTCATCAATGGGCCTCTACAAGTCGAAGACCTGATTGTTCTGCAGCATGCGCGGCTTGTACTCGCCGATGAATTCTTCGATCTCCTGCATGGTCAGCTCGATCTGGCCAGGCTTGAGGTGCGTGATGTAGATCTCGGCCTCGCGCTGCAGCTTGAGCAGCTCTTCCTTCAACATGTCGGGGCACAGGTGCTTTGAAGCGACCGCCAGTTGGCGCTCGCGGTTGGAAAAAGCCGTTTCGATGATGAGGTAGCGCAGGTTGCGGATCTTGTTGACGGCCTTCCACAGCTCGTCGCACACCGTCGTGTCGCCGCTGAATACCAGGCTGCCTATCCCGGAATCGATGCGATAGCCTACCGCCGGCACGGTGTGATTGGCCGGCAAGGGAGTGATTTCGCGCCCTTCCAGCCTTACAGTCTTGCCCACCCTGGTTTCGGCATAGCGCATGAAGGGCTTCTCGCGGTTGGGTATCTCGGAGAAGTCCGGCCAGATGGCCCAGTTGAAGATATGCGCCTGAATGATTTCCAGCGTCGCTTGCGTGGCATGAACGGTCAGAGGCTTGTTGCGCATGTCGCCCACGGTGTCGACCATGAAAGGCAGGCAGGCGACGTGATCGAGATGCGAATGCGTGATGAATACATGGTCGATCAAGGCCAGCTCAGCCAATGACAGATCGCCCACCCCGGTCCCGGCATCGATCAGGATATCGTGGTCAACCAGCAGCGAGGTCGTGCGCAGATGCCGCCCGCCGATGCCGCCGCTGCAACCGAGAATTCTGACCTTCATTCGCCGAATCTCATTATTTTGTCTCGAACTTCCACACGCCTTTCCAGTCAGCTTCGGGCGGTTCCTTGCGCAGGTGGGCTACACGTTCCATGTACTTGCCATAGAGACCCCGCTCGGGGGCCATGCGCGATAGGTTGAGCAGCGCCACTTCAGCCTGATCCCAATCCTGCGCCCGGTAGGAACGCAGCGCCTGGTTCCACAGCTTGACCTCCTCCAGCACGGCCTTGCCGACATCGCCCTCCAGGCCGAGCGGCTCGTAAATGGCGACCGGCTCCTCCTTGCCCTTGACCTGGACCCGATCGACTTCGCGGAAAACGATGTCCTTGATGGCCTTGCGCGTCGTCTCGCCCACCAGGATGCCGACGCCGTATTGCTTGGTGATCCCTTCCAGCCGCGACCCCAGGTTCACCGCGTCGCCCATCACAGTATACGCTTGGCGGACGGTCGACCCCATGTCGCCGACCGTCATCTCGCCGGTATTGACCCCGACGCCGATGTGCAATTCCGGCCAGCCATGCTGGGCCAGGGTTCGGTTCACCGCCGGCAGCGCCGCCTGCATCTCCATGGCCGTGATCACCGCGTGGCGGGCATGGTCGGCATCGGCCACCGGCGCGCCCCAGAAGGCCATGACCGCATCGCCGATGTATTTGTCGACGGTGCCGCGGTTCTTGCGCAGCAATTCGGTCATCGCCGTCAGGTAGATGTTCATCAGCCGCACCAGGTTCTCCGGGCTGAGGCCCTCGGAGATGGTCGTGAAGCCGCGCACGTCAGAGAACAGTACCGTCAGCTCGGCCTTGCGGCCCTCCATGCTGTAAGACTCGGGGTTGCGGCTCATCTCCTCCACCAGTTCGGGCGGGACATACTGGCCGAACAGTTCGGTGAACTGGCGTTTGGCGCGTGACTCGACGAAATAGCCGTAGGACATGTTGAGGGCGAACAGAACCAGCACCATCAGTACGCTCGACCCGAGCGGCAGCACCAGGTTGCCGTAGTGCCAGAAGACCAGGTTGACCGTAAGGATGAACAGCAACACCAGCAGCGAGGCCAGCGTGGCCCGGAGCGGCGACAGCAGCGGCAGCAGCAGCACCATGGCCAGCCCGGTCAGAAGCAGCAGTACCACTTCGGCGCCCAGAATGTAGGGCGGCTTGAGCTTGATCGCGCCATCGAGCATCCCGGTAATCAGGTTGGCGTGGATTTCCACCCCCGGATAGGCCTCGCCGACCGGCGTGGCGCGCAAATCGAGCAGACCTGGCGCGGTCGTGCCGATGAGCGCAATCTTGCCCTTCAGTTCGCCCGGCTTGATGCGGTCGGCCATGATGTCTGCGATGGATATGTATCTGAAGCTGCCCTGATAGCCGCGATAGGGAATCAGAGCGGCGACGTTTTCGTCCACCGGGATGCGCAGCGTGCCGCTGGTCGTCGGCAAGTCGATGGCTTCCATGCCCTGATAGCCCTTGCTCGAGAACCAGCGGTCCTCGGGAAACCAGGGCACCACTTTCGGCTGGCCGATCAGGGCCCGCACCATGGCCAGTGAGAGTGCTTCGTAGTATTCGCCCTTGTACTCGGCCAGGAGCGGCACCCGGCGCGAAATGCCGTCGAAGTCGACCAGAGGGTTGAAGTGCCCGCCTGATAGCGCCGCCTTCTGGAACTCGGCCAGATTGCCTCCATGATTGGCCCAAACGGTGAAGGGGATGTCGCGTCCCGTGAAACTGCCTTCAGGCAGCACAGGCGGAGGCAGGGCGCCGCTGGATACGCCATCGCTGCGACCCGAGAGGTAATACCCGAGGATCACCGGCCGGCCCTTGAGCGTTTCAGCAAATAATCCGTCGTGATCCAGTTGGGGGCGAAGCTCCTTCAGGGCAAACTGGAACTGGGTGCTGTCCTTCAGTTCACCCTTCGCCAGCCTCTCCAGGACTTTCAGGCCGGAGCTCTCATCGGGTTCGGCGAACACAACGTCGAGCCCGAGCAAGGCGATGCCGTGCTGGTCGAAAAGCTTGGTAACGAGTTGCGAAACGCGATCCCGCCCCCAGGGCCAACGGCCGATTTCACCCAGTGATTTTTCGTCGATATCGAGGATGACGACGCGCTCGTCCACGCTCTGCGGCATGGTGAGGCGAACCTTGGTGTCGTAGATGATGGCGTCGAGGCGGTTGATGAAACCGAACTGGTAGAACTTCGCGGCATGGCCAAGCAGAGCCAGCAGAACCACAAAGCCCAGTGCGTACCTGACGATGTGCTGCTTCAAGACCGCCCCCTCTCGACCTATTCCGTAACGAGCGAGCTTAGCGCCCGCAGCATGGTGACGGTATGAAAAAAATCACGCAACCGGCCTGGGAAGCGCGGTCGCAGTTCCAGATTCAGCCCTTGAGGAAAAATTCCATCTTCACCCCAGCCAGCTCGATCACGTCATGGTCCTTCAGCTCGCGCGGATGCGTATCCAGCGCCGTCCCGTTGACGACCGGAAAGTTGGCGCCCTCGACGTGGGTAATGAAGTAGCCATGCGGGCGGCGCGTGATTACAGCCACCTGGATGCCGGGTTTGCCCAGCGTGGTGAGGTTCTTGGTGAGCTCCAGTTCCTTGCCCGCATTGGCGCCGGTCAGGATCTGGATGACGCCCACCGGCATGGCCTGGGGGGGCGCAGCCGCTGGAGCCGGCGTTGCCGCCTGGGTCGGGGGTGCCATGCCGGCCTGCGTATCGGCGGCTTTCATGCCGACCTGCGTATCGACCATGGAAGGCGACTTGGCAGCCGCCTGCTCCGCCGTCTTCTTCATCAGGTCGGGGCGCAGCACCATCGTCTTCTCGAAATCTGCAGCAGTCGTCTGCGAGGGCGTCTCGTTGATGTACTTGAGCTTGTATTTGCCCAGTTCGACGACGTCGTTGTTCTGCAGGAAATGTTTCTTGATCGGCTGGCCGTTCACGTAGGTGCCGTTGGTGCTGTTCAAGTCCTCGAGAAACGAATCGTTGAGGATCGTCACGATCACCGAATGTTCGCCGCTGATGGCCAGATTGTCGATCTGGATATCATTATGCGGCTTGCGCCCGATCGTCGTCCGCTCCTTGGTGAGCGGAATTTCCTTGAGCACCAGCCCATCCATGCTTAGGATCAACTTAGCAGCCATGTGGCTTCCTTCCCGTCAAATCACTTGAACCATTGCAGCAACCGCGCCCACCAGCTGCGCGCCGCCGGATATTCGCGCGCAATGCGCACCAGCACCACTGAAACATTGTCCCGCCCGCCGCTGTCGTTGGCGGTCTGGACCAACTGCGTAGCCGCCAAGTCGAGATTGGCCGAAAGCGCCTGCAGTGTCAGCGCAATCTCCTCGTCCTCGACCATGTCGTTGAGCCCGTCTGAGCATAACAGGTAGACGTCTCCCGGCATCGTATCGTAATCGCGGATTTCCGGCTCTACCGTCGGATCCACGCCCAGGGCACGCGTCACCAGATTCTTGTTCTGCGAATGGCGCGCTTCCTCGACCGTAATCATGCCGCTGTCGATCTGCTCCTGCAACAGGGAATGATCGCGGGTTATTGACTGGAACTCTTCGCCGCGAAGACGGTATAGGCGGGAATCGCCGATATGCGCCACGGTCATCATGTTGTCGTAGAACAAGGCCATCACCAAAGTTGTGCCCATGCCGGCATACTGGGGCTGGCTTTGCGCCGCCTGGTAGATCGCGGTATTGGCGCGTGCAATCTCGGCTTCGAGAACGCCATGCGCAAGCAGCTTCCCCGAGGCATCCAACTGGTGCGGAGCCGCTTTCTGGAAAGCCTTTTCCAACTCGCTGCCCAGCAGGGTGGTGGCCATGCCGCTGGCCACCTCGCCGGCGTTGTATCCGCCCATGCCATCTGCGAGAACGGCCAGTCCCAGCGCGGCGTTGAAAAAAACGGCATCCTCGTTGTGAGAACGCACCATGCCCGGATCGGACCGACCGACGATTTGGAGTGCCTGGCTGAGATCCATCATTCCTCTCAAAGATTGAAATCAACCTGGGGCGGCACAGTCCCGCCACCCATGTTCAACCCCATGCAGGCGCGCAGATCGGCCGCCAGTTCGGCGCCGGTCTGGTAACGCTGCACGTTGTCCTTGGCCAGCGCCTTGTCAATGATTGCCGCCAGGCACTCCGGGACCTGGGGATTGAAATCCCGGACATGCGGATGCGGCTCGTTGGCGATCTTGAACATCAGCTGGGCCATCGAATCACCCTCGAAGGGCAGCTTGCCGGACACCATCTGGAACAGCATGACGCCAAGGGAGAACAGGTCGGAGCGGCCGTCGATCTTCTTGCCGGCCAGTTGCTCCGGCGACATGTAACTCGGCGTTCCAAGCACCATGCCGGTCTTGGTCCGCGACGAGTCGGTGATGCGGGCAATGCCGAAATCGGTCACCTTCACTGCATCGGACTCCGGCTCGTACATGATGTTGGCCGGCTTGATATCGCGATGCACCACGCTGTTCTGGTGCGCATACGAGAGCGCGTCGGCGACACGGGCCGCGATGTCCATCACCTTCGCAATCGGCATGAGGTTGCCCGATTTGGTGTAGGGCACCAGATCCTTGCCCTTGAGGAACTCCATGGCGATATAGGCCAGGTCATGTTCCTCGCCAGCATCGAATATCGTCACGATGTTCGGGTGATTCAGGCGGCCGGCAGTCTCGGCTTCGCGGAAAAAGCGTTCTTTCACGTCCTGGAGCTCGTCTTCCTCGAATTCCTGGGACAAGGCCATAGTCTTGATGGCCACGACACGGTTGATCTTTGGGTCGCGGCCCAGGTACACCACGCCCATGGCGCCCTTGCCGAGTTCCTTTTCGACCTGGTAGCGGCCGAGCATCGGCTTTTCCACCTGCCCGCCTTCCAGAATCATGGTGCCCTGCGCGGTCGAACGTCCGCCGCCGCCGAGAATCACCGTCTCCGACATGGCTTTGGCGCGACTGAGCTTCTGCTCCAGGTCGCGGAATTTCGGATTGAAGTCGGCCATGTAGCGGAACACCGACTCCGCCTTGTTGAACTGGCGCTTGCGCTCGAAATCCAGGGCCAGGTTGTAGAGGTTTTCCATCACGGCATTATCAAGCGGACACTTGCGGAACTTGTCGAAGGCCATGTCAAGCTGGCCCTGCCCCTGAAAGGCCAGGCCGAGCATGCGGTTGGACTCGGCTGAATCCGCCTCCGATTTTTCCTTGCCTCGTTCCGTAACCAGGAAGCGTTTCGTCGTGAGTAGCAGGTGGCCAAGCAAAAGCAACGCGGCGGGCACCATCAGCTGCAGCCACATCAGTTGCGAAGTCATCAGCACAAAGTGCATCGCTATCAGGACGACAAACAGGCCGGCCGTGACGCCCGCGCCCATGCCGGCCTTGAGGCGCGGCAGCAAAGCAATCAGATAAACCGCGACCAGGAGAAAAGCCAGCCGTTCGACCATCCATCCCCAGGTCGGCACGACGAAGAAATGCTCCTGCAGGATGCTGGACACTGTGTGCGCCTGCATCAACACCGACGGCATGGCCGGCGACACGGGCGTGACGAAAATGCTGCCAACGCCTGCGGCCGTCGGGCCGATCAGCACGATCTTGTCCCTGTACTTGTCCAGCGGAATCTTGCCGCTCGCCACGTCGAAAAATGAGTCGACCTGGAAGGCCGGCCGGCCGTCGCGATCCTTGTAGAAGAAGGTGTTCATCTGCATGACCGGATCGGTACCGATCTTGAGGTTGCCCAGGCTCACCGTGTCGCCCAGCCTGACTTTGATGTCGGCCACGCCCAGATTCAGGCTCTTTGCCGCAATCATCAGAGACAGCGCCGGATAGACCTCGCTGAAGTGCGCCAGCACCAGAGGTTCGGTACGAATGCCGCCATCCACATCCGGGTTGACGTTGAGGTGGCCGATCGCGGCCGCGCCGCGGCCGAGTTCCTCGACCAGAGGCACCTCGACATCCGAGGTAAGCAGTGGTGGAATGTCCTCGCCCTTCTCGATCTGGGTGATGGCGTTCTTCTTGATGAAGTCGGGCAGCGGCCGGTCCGGCCGTCCGCGCGGCTCTCCCAGGCGGAAGAGCATCGGCAACACGACATTGCCCGCCTTGGCGATGGCCTCGCCCAGTCGACGGTCGGAATTGAGTTTCACTTCGGCTTCAGCCAGCACGGGGCCGAATTGCCCCAGCGGCGGCGCCTGGGCAGCGATCGCCTCGGACCCTGCGGAGAGCGGCGCGCCGCCGGCCTGGCCGTAGAGGTCGATCAGCTTGTTGATGTAAGTCAGCCCTGGATCGACCTGGGCCTCGGCAAAAAAGACTGTGGAGGCGATGACCTTGGCTTTGGCGGCAGCGAGCCCATCGATCATCTTGGCATGCACGTCGCGCGACCAAGGCCAACGTCCAAGATTGTCGATGCTCTGCTTATCGATGGCGATGATGGCGATCTTGTCGCTTGGTTCGCGCGAAATGGCTCCAACGCCAAGATCGTAGGCCTTGCGCTCCAGGCTCTGCAACAGTTCGCCGCCGCCCGCAAAGAGCATGACCAGGCTCACGACAACGCCTATAAACCAGTCGGTTTTCCAGAAACGCTTCGCCACGCCGCGCTGTCCTCTCCTGCTGAATATTGTCTTTATTGGAGAAGCTGCCGTACGCATGCTGGCACTTCTTCACATGCTCAGCACCTAGCGCACGACATCAATCATCATTTAAGCAACAGGTTTAGGTTGCCCTTCTCAACCCGCCAACCTGCGTAGAAACAGCTATTTAATCGTTATTCTTACAGGCAAACATGAAGACAGTCAAATATTTCTCGGCCCGATAAGAAGGAAAAGCTTCAACCACGCCTGATCTTTCGTTCATCACGCGATACCCGAAGACGACAACGCCGCCCAGAGAGGC
Organism: Betaproteobacteria bacterium HGW-Betaproteobacteria-14; assembly: GCA_002840845.1. Lineage (GTDB taxonomy): Bacteria > Pseudomonadota > Gammaproteobacteria > Burkholderiales > Rhodocyclaceae > Desulfobacillus. Next base: position 35,964 of record PHCS01000021.1, on the reverse strand, counting down.
GGCGTTGTCGTAGGCGCTATAACGATACTTAGATGACCGACTTCAGCAGTTTGCCCATTTCAGCCGGGTTCTTGGTTGTTCTGATGCCGCAGGCTTCCATGACCGCCAGTTTCTCCTGCGCGGTGCCCTTGCCGCCGGAAATGATGGCGCCTGCATGGCCCATGCGCTTGCCGGCTGGCGCGGTGACGCCGGCGATGAAGCCCACGACCGGCTTCTTGTTCCTGCACTCCTTGGCATACCACTCGGCCGCGGCCTCCTCGTCAGAGCCGCCGATTTCGCCGATCATGATGACGGCGTCCGTATCCGGGTCGTTCATGAACAGTTCCAGGACATCCTTGTGCTTGAGGCCGTTCACCGGATCGCCGCCGATGCCCACGGCAGTCGACTGGCCCAGGCCCAGGTCGGAAAGCTGCCCCACCGCTTCATAGGTCAGGGTGCCGGAGCGCGACACGACCCCGATGCGTCCCTTCATGTGAATGTGGCCGGGCATGATGCCGATCTTGATTTCGTCCGGCGTGATGATGCCGGGGCAGTTGGGGCCGCACAGGACGGTTTTCGAGCCGGCCTTGCGCATCTTCTCCTTCACCTCGACCATGTCGCGCGCCGGAATGCCCTCGGTGATGCAGATGACGAGATCGAGTTCGGCCTCGACCGCCTCCCAGATCGCCGCGGCCGCAAAGGGCGGCGGCACGTAGACGACGGAAGCATTGACGCCGGTCTGCCGCTTGGCCTCCTTGACGGAAGCGAAGATGGGTATGCCCTCGAAGGATTCACCGGGCTTTTTCGGGTTCACGCCGGCGACGAAGCAGTTTGCGCCGTTGGCGTACTCCTTGCACATCCTGGTATGGAATTGGCCCGTCTTGCCGGTAATGCCTTGCGTGACGACGCGGGTGTTCTTGTCGATCAGAATGCTCATGCTGGTATCCCCTACTTTCCGGAAACGGCCGCGACGATCTTCTGCGCCGCATCGGCCATGTCGCTGGCGGAAATGATAGGCAGGCCGGAATCCTTGAGGATCTGCTTGCCGATGTCTTCGTTGGTGCCGCGCATGCGCACCACCAGCGGCACGGAAAGATGTACTTCCCTGGCCGCCGCCACCACGCCGGTGGCGATGGTGTCGCAGCGCATGATGCCGCCGAAGATGTTGACCAGGATGCCCTTCACCTTGGGGTTGGCGAGCATCAGCTTGAAGGCCTCGGTGACCTTCTCGGTGGTGGCGCCGCCGCCGACGTCGAGGAAGTTGGCCGGCTCCGCGCCGAACAGCTTGATGGTATCCATGGTGGCCATGGCCAGGCCGGCGCCATTCACCAGGCAACCGATGTTGCCGTCGAGGGAAATGTAGGACAGGTCGAACTTGGAAGCCTCGATCTCGGCCGGGTCCTCCTCATCGAGATCGCGCATGGCGACGATATCCTCGTGGCGGAACAGCGCATTCGAATCGAAGTTCATCTTGGCATCGAGCGCCACGACGCGGCCGTCGCCGGTGAGGATCAGCGGATTGATCTCGGCGAGGCTGGCGTCGGTGTCCCAGAATGCCTTGTACAGCCCCTGCAGCACGCCGCGCGCCTGCGACACGGAGGACTCCGGCACGCCGATCTTGCGCGCGACGTCGTCCGCCTCGGCATCCTTCAGGCCGGTGGCCGGGTCGATGAAGACCTTGTGGATCTTTTCCGGCGTATGCGCGGCAACCTCTTCGATGTCCATGCCGCCCTCGCTCGAGGCCATCAGGCAGACCCGCTGCGTGACGCGATCCACCACCATGCCGACGTAGAGTTCCTTCTTGATGTCCGCACCCTCCTCGACCAGCAGGCGCCGCACCTTCTGGCCTTCCGGCCCGGTCTGGTGCGTCTTCAGCTGCATGCCGAGGATCTGGCCGGCGTGCTGGCGGACTTCATCCATCGATTTCGCCACCTTGACGCCGCCGCCCTTGCCGCGGCCGCCGGCATGGATCTGCGCCTTGATCACCCAGACCTTGCCGCCGAGTTCCTCGGCCACCTTGATGGCCTCGTCGACGGAAAAGCAGGCCTTGCCGCGCGGCGTGGCGACCCCAAACTTCCTCAGGATCTCCTTGCCCTGGTATTCATGGATTTTCATGTCATGCCTCCTGTAGAGCCGCCTCAAAGGAGGCGTGCGCCCCCTTGGGGGGTAGCGAACGGATGTGAGCGTGGGGGTACATATTGGTCCTTACCGATTGACATCTAAAGAAGGAATGCCGGAAAGGCGGCTGAGCATCAAAGCGCAGAGCCATTCAGAGAAACGCGATAGGTTTCATGGAGCAGGGCATAATATCATATTATGACCCCTCTCCAGAGCGAAGACAGGCGTCCAGGCGACTATTCGGGCAGGTCTTCCAGTGCCGCCTCCGCCCACTCCGCCTTGGCTTCAATGAGGGGTTTGATTTCCGGAAGAATGATGCGCTTGCGATCGGCCTCGACTTCCGTCAGCGCCTCCGTTTCGACCATTGTTGCCAGCGAACGCCGCGCCAGATGCTGGTACAACACCGTTCCTTCGACCTTCCAGGCCATTTCCTGCTCGGTCAGCGCCCGCACCACCTTGGCCGGAATGCCGGCGACCAGGGTTTTTGGCGGAACCAGCATGCCGGCCTTGACAAAGGCCATGGCGGCGACGATGGACGATTCGCCCACTTCGGCTTTGTCCATCACCACTGCATTCATGCCGACCAGCGCATTGCGTCCGATCAGGCAGCAATGCAATACCGCGCCATGGCCGATATGTCCGTTCTCCCCGACCACGGTATCGCGCTCCGGAAAGCCATGTACGATGCAACAATCCTGGATATTGGCGCCCTTGCCGATGAAAATGCGCCCAAAATCACCCCGCAGGCAGGCATTGGGCCCGATATAGCATTCCGGCCCGATGATGACGTCGCCGATCAGGCATGCCGAAGGGTGAACATAGGCTGAGGGATCGACCACGGGTGTAACCCCCTCTATCGAATAGACTTTTACCATGGCCTGTCCTTAAGCATAATGATGCATGTTGTACGAAAGACCTGAATTATGTAGCATGCCGCCAATGATGTAAAACGATACTGCCGGATACCAAACAACTGCTTCTTCTGTATCTGAATAGCCGCCTCAGACAATATGAGTGCCATTCTCTACCAGTTCAGCGATGGTGTCGCCCGCATCACGCTGAACCGCCCGGACAAGCTGAACAGCCTGAATGAGGCGATGCATGGCGAGCTGCGTCAGGCGATCGGGCGCGTGAAGACGGACGGCGCCCGCAGCCTGATCCTGACGGGTGCCGGACGCGCCTTCTGCACCGGTCAGGACCTGTCCGAGCGCGTTACCCCGCCCGGGGCGCCGCCGCCCGACCTGGGGCTTTCCATCGAGACCCATTACAAGCCCCTGGTGCTGGCCCTGCGCGCCCTGCCCCTTCCTGTCATTGCCGCAGTCAACGGCGCTGCGGCCGGCGCCGGCGCCAATCTGGCGCTGGCCTGCGATATCGTCCTGGCGGCACGCTCGGCATTCTTCATCCAGGCCTTCAGCAGGCTTGGCCTGGCGCCGGATTGTGGCGGCAGCTACTTTCTGCCGCGGCTGGCCGGTACCGCGCGCGCCCTCGGCCTTGCGTTGACAGCCGGGAAGCTCCCAGCCGAGCAGGCCGCTGCCTGGGGCATGATCTGGCAATGCCTGGACGACGACAAACTGATGCCCGAGGCCGAGGCGCTTGCCGTCCGCTTCGCACAAGGCCCGCCCCTCGCCTATGCTGCCATCAAGCGCGCGCTATACGCCTCGCCGCACAACACGCTGGAGCAGCAACTCGACATGGAACGCGACACCCAGGGCCAGCTTGGGCGCAGTGAGGATTACCGCGAAGGCGTCGTCGCCTTCATGGAGAAGCGCCCGGCCGTCTTCAAGGGCAAGTAAACTCCGCGTATGGGCCCATCGAAAAAAAATCAGGACCTGGCCGAAGCCGTCGGCCGCGAGATGTACCGGCTCGACCGCACCTCGCAGTTCCTGCGCATCGCGCTGGACGAAATCCGGCCCGGCTACGCGCGCATGTCGCTCACCATCACCGAGGACATGGTCAATGGCCATGGCATGTGCCACGGCGGCTTCATCTTCACTCTTGCCGATTCCGCCTTCGCCTATTCCTGCAACAGCCACAACCACAACGCCGTCGCCTCCGGTTGCACGATCGAGTACCTCGCGCCGGCGCAGGTCGGCGATGTGCTGACCGCCATCGGCGAAGAACGCGCGCTCGCAGGCCGCAGCGGCATCTATGACATCGAAGTAAACAACCAGGACGGCAAGCGCATCGCGCTGTTCCGCGGCAAATCCCACCGCATCCAGGGCGAAGTGGTCACACAAGGAGATTGATTTGAAGGAAGCCTTCATCTGCGACGCCGTGCGCACTCCCATCGGCCGCTACGGCGGCGCGCTCGCCCCGATTCGCGCCGACGATCTCGCCGCCCTGCCCATCAAGGCGCTGATGGCGCGCCATCCAGACCTCGACTGGAGCGCCGTCGACGATCTCATCTATGGCTGCGCCAACCAGGCCGGCGAGGACAACCGCAACGTCGCCCGCATGGCGGCGCTGCTCTCCGGCCTGCCCCTTGCGGTGCCGGGCGCCACGATCAACCGCCTGTGCGGCTCCGGCATGGATGCCGTCGGCAGCGCGGCGCGCGCCATCCGCGCCGGCGACACCGATCTGATGATCGCCGGCGGCGTCGAAAGCATGACCCGCGCGCCCTTCGTCATGGGCAAGGCCGACGCGGCCTACTCGCGCAACACGGGCATCTACGACACCACCATCGGCTGGCGCTTCGTCAACCCGCTGATGAAGAAACTGTACGGCACGGACGCCATGCCGGAGACGGCGGAAAACCTCGCCACGGAACTGAAGATCGCCCGCACCGACCAGGATGACTTCGCATTGCGTTCCCAGCAGCGCGCCGTCGCGGCCCAGGCCGCGGGCCGCTTCGACGACGAAATCGTGCCGGTCGAAATCGCACAGAAGAAGGGGGAGGCGAAGATCGTCTCCGCCGACGAACACCCCCGCGGCGACACCAGCCTGGAGAGCCTGGCGAAGCTGAAGCCCATCGTGCGCGAGGACGGCACGGTGACGGCAGGCAATGCCTCGGGCGTGAATGACGGCGCCTGTGCCCTGCTGCTCACCTCGGAGGAGGCGGCGAAACAACATGGCCTGACGCCGCGCGCGCGCATTGTCGGCATGGCCACCGCCGGCGTGCCGCCGCGCATTATGGGCATCGGTCCGGCTCCGGCCACGCGTAAGCTGCTGGAGCGCACCGGCCTGAAGCTGGCGCAGATGGACGTGATCGAGCTCAACGAAGCCTTCGCCGCGCAAGCGCTGGCGGTGACGCGCGACCTCGGCCTGGCCGACGACGCGCCGCAGGTGAACCCGAACGGCGGCGCCATCGCGCTGGGCCACCCGCTCGGCATGAGCGGCGCGCGCCTCGTCACCACCGCGATGTACCAGCTGCAGCGCAGCGGCGGCCGCTATGCGCTGTGCACCATGTGCATCGGCGTCGGACAGGGCATCGCGCTCGTCATCGAACGGGTCTGAATGAAACAAACCACAAGGCATTGAGGAGGAGAAAGCCATGACATCGAAGAAACCCGCACCGGGCGACCTGGAGCCGATCGAGAAGGCCAGCCGCGACGAGGTCGCCGCGCTGCAGCTGGAGCGCATGAAGTGGTCGCTCAAGCACGCCTACGACAACGTGCCGCATTACCGCAGGAAGTTCGACGACGCCGGCGTCAAGCCGGAGGACCTGAAGCAGCTGTCCGACCTGGCGAAGTTCCCGTTCACCACCAAGCAGGACCTGCGCGACAACTACCCGTTCAATATGTTCGCCGTGCCGCGCAAAAAGGTGGTGCGGATTCACGCCTCCAGCGGCACGACGGGGAAGCCGACCGTGGTCGGCTACACGCAGAAGGACATCGACATCTGGTCCGACCTGATGGCCCGTTCCATCCGCGCCGCGGGCGGGCGCCCCGGCGACATCGTCCATGTCGCCTACGGCTACGGCCTGTTCACCGGCGGCCTCGGCGCGCACTACGGCGCCGAACGGCTGGGCTGCACCGTCATCCCGATGTCGGGCGGACAGACCGAAAAGCAGGTGCAGCTGATCGCGGACTTCAAGCCGGACATCATCATGGTCACGCCCTCCTACAGCCTGGCCATCGCCGACGAGTTCGAGCGCCAGGGCCTCGATCCGGCCAAGAGCTCGCTGTCCGTCGGCATCTTCGGCGCCGAGCCGTGGACCAACCAGATGCGCGCCGAGATCGAGCGCCGCATGGGCCTCGACGCCATCGACATCTACGGCCTGTCTGAAGTCATGGGTCCCGGCGTGGCCTGCGAGTGCATCGAGACCAAGGATGGCCTGGTCATCTGGGAGGACTACTTCTATCCGGAGATCATCGACCCCGCCACCGGCGAGGTGAAGCCCGACGGCGAATCCGGCGAGCTGGTGTTCACCTCGCTGACCAAGGAGGCGCTGCCGATCATCCGCTACCGCACGCGCGACCTGACGCGCCTGCTGCCGCCCACTGCGCGCAGCTTCCGCCGCATGGACAAGATCACCGGCCGCTCGGACGACATGCTCATCATCCGCGGCGTGAATGTCTTCCCCTCGCAGATCGAGGAGATGATCCTCAAGCAGCCGAAGCTGGCGCCGCACTACGTGCTGGAGGTCTCGCGCCCGGATCACATGGACGAACTGGATGTGCTGGTGGAGCTGAAGCCCGAATTCGCCCAGGCACCGGCGGCCGAACAGCAGGCGGCCGCCAAGGATCTGCAGCATCACATCAAATCCTACATCGGCGTGTCCACACAGGTACGTATCGTCGCGCAGACCTCGATCGAGCGCTCGATCGGCAAGGCCAAGCGGGTGATCGACAAACGACCGAAGTAACCGGCACCTTGCTCGCGCCGGCGGCCCAAACCGCCGGCTTTTCTGTCATTGCACGCCGGGTGCTTGAGGCAAATGCGGTTTCGGCGGAGAATGCGCCTGCCATGAACCCGCAATCACGCATATTTCCCAGCTTGCCTGTCGGCCGACCATGAAACAGGGCCGGGACAAGTCGATCGATTTGCAAGCGGAACTGGCGGCGCTCAGGAAACGCGTTGCCGAACTTGAATCGCACGAGGCTGAACTAAGCTGGGCACATGAAACGCTGCTCGGCCAGATCAGCCGGGAGCACAAGCAAACGGAAACCGCGCTGCGGCTGTCCGAGCAGAAGCTCTCGCGGATCTTTGCAGCCAGTCCCGATGCCATCGCCATTTCCTCGCTTGCCAGTGGTAAATATATAGACGCCAACCCCGCCTTCGAGCGGGTATTCGGCTATGCGCCGCAGGAGGCAATCGGCCGAACGGCCGTAGAAATGGAGATCTGGCCCGACCTCTCCCAGCGCGAAAAATTTATCGCAAGCCTTCAGGCCCGGGGCAGACTCATCAACCACGAAACGCAATTTCGGCACAAGTCCGGCCAAATTCTCGATGCACAGATTTCCGCCAGCACGATCGAACTTGGCGGCGAGCCTTGCATGCTGACCATCACGCGCGACATCAGCGACCGCAAACGCATCGAGCAACTGTTTCTGGAACAGAACCGCATGTTGCATGCGGTCAGCGAGGCCCAGGCGGATTTCATCTCCGACGCCGATCCGCATCCCACGTTCAATCGGCTCCTGACCCAATTGCTCGACATCACGGACAGCCAGTACGGTTTCATTGGCGAGACGTCCCGAAATGCGGAAGGCGTGCCTTATTTGCGCATATACGCCATTTCGGACTTGTCGTGGGACGATGCTTCGCGCGGCCTTTACCAGAGCGTGGTCAAAGGCGGCTTTGAATTCCGCAATCCCAACTCGCTGTTCGGCCAGGTGCTCTCCAGCGGCAAGCCGCTGCTCTCCAATGCTCCGGCAAGCGATCCGCGCCGCGGCGGCCTGCCGCAGGGCCATCCACCGCTGAATGCCTTCATGGGTCTGCCGCTCTACCGCGGCGGAGAACTGGTCGGCATGGTCGCCGTCGCCAATCGTCCCGGCGGTTATGAGGAGGCGCAGATCGAGCAATTGCAGCCATTCACCACCACGTGTGCCGCGCTGATCGATGCCTACCACAATAGTCAGCGCCGGCAGCACGCCGAAAGCATGCTGCGCCGGCTCAACCTGGAACTGGAAGACCACGTCAATCAGCGCACCACCGAACTGCAGGCCTCGATCAGGGAGCTTGAAAGTTTCAGCTACTCCGTGTCACACGATTTGCGCTCGCCGTTGCGCGGCATCAACGGCTTCTCGAGCCTGCTCCTGCAGGACTACGGCGAGCGGCTCGACGAACAGGGCAGGGAATATTTGCGCCGCATCTGCTCCGCCACGCTGCGCATGAGCGAGCTGATCGACGGCATGATCGATCTGGCCCAGCTCACGCGCGAACCGATTCACCTGGCGGAAATCAATCTCTCCCGCATTGCCGAATCGATTGCGAAGGAGCTGCACGCCGCAGAACCGGAACGCAGGGTGGAATTCACCGCGGAGCCCGATGTGCAGGTGCGCGGCGACGAAAGGCTCCTGCGCGTTGTGCTGCACAACCTCCTCTCGAACGCGTGGAAGTTTACTGCCCGCAAGAATGTGGCGCATATCGAGTTCGGTGTCCGGCAAAAAGGGAGCAGCACTGCCTATTTCGTCAGTGACGACGGCGCCGGATTCGACATGCGCTATGCGGACAAGCTTTTTGGCGCCTTCCAGCGCCTGCACGGCGTCAAGGACTTCGCCGGCACCGGCATCGGTCTGGCCACCGTGCATCGCATCGTGCAGCGCCATGGCGGGCTGGTTTGGGCGGAAGGCGAGATCGACAAGGGCGCCACGTTCTTTTTCACACTGTCCTGATGAACGAAACATTCAAGGACCATTTCTCCGCACAGGCAACGGACTATGCCCGTTTCCGTCCGAATTACCCGGCAGAACTGTTCGCCTGGCTGGCCAGCATTGCGCCGGCACGCGGCGCGGCCTGGGATTGCGGCACCGGTAACGGCCAGGCAGCCATCGGGCTGGCGACGCATTTCGACAGCGTGATCGCAGCGGATCCGAGCGCAGACCAGCTCGCCAATGCGCAACCGCACCCGAAAGTCAGCTTCCGCAGGACGGCGGCGGAATCGAGCGGGCTCGACGCCGCATCCATCGACCTGCTCACGGTGGCACAGGCCATCCACTGGTTCGATCTGGCGCTTTTCTATGCCGAAGCGAAACGGGTGCTGAAGCCGGGCGGCGTCATCGCCGTATGGACCTACACGCTGCTGGATGTCGAGGCCGGCGTCGACGCGCTGATCACCGATTTCTACCGAAACGTGGTTGGTCCCTACTGGCCGCCCGAGCGGAAAATGGTGGATGACCGCTATCGCTCGCTGCCCTTCCCCTTCGAGCCCGTCGCAACGCCCAATTTCGCAATCAGTACCGAATGGACGAGAGCGGACCTGCTCGGCTATCTGGGCACCTGGTCGGCCACGCGCGCCTACATGAAGGAGAATGGCGCCGATCCGTTGCCGGAACTGGATCGCCGCCTGGCTACACTGTGGCTGGATCCTACGCAGAAAAAGACCTTGCGCTGGCCACTACATCTGCGCGCCGGGAGGACACCCCAGTGAAAAGACGATACATGGCGATCGTTCAAGCATGCGTATTTTCGAGGAAGGATCACCCCTGATCCTTCTCGGATATACCAAGTCATAGAAACCACAGGATCCGTACATGACCGAAGCGACCCTTCAGGCCCTCGAAAACATGCGGGATCTGACCATGATCAAATGGTACGTGATCCCTTTGCTGGCCTTCGTCTTCTACGTCTACAGCAAGGAGATCAGGCTCGCCCGGCAGACCGGGAACTGGAACGCCGTATTCTGCGGCGTCTCGGTTTTCGGGTCCGACTTTTTCAACGAGACCATGAACGGCTGGATCATGGTATTGAGCCAGCGATCAGCCCTTTGGACCGTGCCCGGCGATACAGCGCTACGCGTCATGGTCGGATGGAACATCGAGATCATGTTCATGTTCGCCATCCTGGGGATCATCTATTACAACACCCTGTCCGAGAGCACGACACAGCGCATTCTAGGCATTCCGGAAAAATGGTTTTGGGCGATTGGCTATTCTGCGTTCTGCGTCTTCGTCGAGGTTTTCTTTCTCAACCGCGGCAATCACCTGGTTTGGGAATATCCATTCTGGGAAGGAACGCTTGTCGGCGTGCCAATGATATTCCTGTTCGGTTACTTCGATTTCTTCCTGTCTGCCATTCTGGTCATGAGTCTGAAAACGATACGGAGCAAGCTTATTGCGATCTCCGTGATCTATTCGATTCCGATCGCAATGAACATCATCGCTTTTGGTTTTCTTGGCTGGACCTACTAGGGATGCAGCCGGTCGGCAGGGAGAAAGCTGCCTTATCTTTTTTCCAGGAATTTGACGACCCGGCGCTTCGTCTCTTGCGCTGCCAGCAGCATGGCACTGCCTTCCAGCTCCGCTTCGTAGCCGTCGGCTCCGCCTGCCGCGGCGATATTGATGCAGCGCTTGTTCGCAGCCAGGGTGGCCGGCGGAAGTTCCGATAGGCGTTTAGCCAGCGTGTCGGCCGCTTTCTCGATCCCATCTTGAGGCACGGACCACTGGGCCAGCCCCAGGGCGACTGCCTCGGTCCCGCCGACCAGTTCGGCGCCCAGGATGAGCCGTCTCGCAACGGCTTCACCGCAGATGCGGGTCATGCGCTGCGTGCCGCCGGCGGCCGGCAGCAGGCCGAGTCGTGCCTCGGGCAGGCCGACGCGTGCCGACTCGGATACGATGCGCAGGTCACAGGCCAGGGCCAGTTCGAAGCCGCCGCCCATCGCCGGGCCGCCGATTTCGGCCAACGTCACTTTGGGCAGCGCCTCCATACGCGCGAAAACCTCCTGCATGCGCCGTGTCAGTTCGATCATGCGCTCGCGTCCCGCGGCACTGTCGAAGATGCTGCGCATCAGGGCCAGGTCGGCGCCGGCGCAAAAGACCCTTTCGCTGCTGCGCAGCCACAGCACGCCGACCGCTTCGTTTCGCTCGACTTCAGCGAGCACCTCGTCCAGGCGCGCCACCCATTCCTCGTTGATGGCATTGACCGGGGGGCGATTCAGCGTCGCCTTGGCTATGGCGCCCTCGATGCTCAGATTGATCATGGTTTGTTCAGGATTGTTTTTTACGGCTTTTCGTTTCGGACTTTCTTGCCGGCGCCTTCTTCGACGCGGGGCGCCTCGCCTCGAGCGCACCGAAGGAATGGGTGCGTTTGCGCATTTCTTCCAGGACGCGCTGCCCCTTCACGGTCAGGAAAGGCTCGACCAGCAGCTTGATGCCTTCGGAGACATAATTTGAAAGCGCATAGCGTTCGCCCAGCGACCAGTTCTTCAGCGCCCAGGAATGGGCAAAGGTGACCATCTGGTAGGCGAGCAGGTAGGTATTGACCTTGGCCATCAGGCCGGCCTTGATGCTGTCGCTCAGGCACGCCTCGATCAGGCTGTTGGTGCGGATTTCCGCGTCCTTGACCAGCGCACGCCGGTCCGCCCGGAGGGACTTCGTCGAACGGTAGGCCAGCACGGTCGCATCGAGCAGGCCGTCGACAATGCGGCAGTAGGTCCATATCGCCATGCAGAGCCGCTCGACGGGGTTCTCGACCCCTTCCAACTGGGGCGGGATGTCGTGCTCGTAGGTGTCCAGCACCAGCTTCAGCGTCAGGAAGAGGATGTCGTCCTTGTCGCGGAAATACTGGTAGATGAGACCGGTGCTGACACCCGCCTCGCGCGCAATCTGCTGGATCGTGGTCGTGTAGTAGCCTTGCTCCGAGAACAGCTTGACCGCAGCACGCACGATTTGTCCGCGCCGCTCCTCCACCAGCCTGGGATCCGTCACCAGCGCCTGAACATCTCCGGCAGAACTCATCGCTTCTCTCCCATGGAACATATGAATGAGTGCTCAGTCTGCCACAATTCCCCAGACAGCAGCGGCATGCCGGCGGTCGCCCGTCAGCATGCCAGCATGCCTTGTCAGTCGCCCTCGAACTTCGGCTTCTGCTTGGCGACGAAGGCGTTGTAGGCGCGGGTGAAGTCCTGCGTCTGCATGCAGATGGCCTGTGCCTCGGCCTCGGTCTCCAGCGCCTGCTCGATGGTCTGGTTCCATTCCTGGTGCAGGCATTTCTTGGTCATGGCATGGGCGAAGGCCGGTCCATCCGCCAGCGAGACCGCCAGGCCGCGCGCCTTCTCCATCAGCTGTTCGGCCGGCACGACGTCGTTGAAGTACCCCCAGGCCAGGCCCTGTTCGGCGCTCATGGCATTGCCGGTATAGAGCAGTTCGGAAGCCCGCCCCTGGCCGATGATGCGCGGCAGGATGGCGCAGGCGCCCATGTCGCAACCGGCCAGGCCGACGCGGACGAAGAGGAACGCGGTCTTCGCGGACGGCGTGGCATAGCGCAGGTCGGAAGCCATCGAAATGATCGCGCCGGCGCCGGCGCACACCCCATCCACCGCCGCGATGATCGGCTGCGGGCAGGTGCGCATTTCCTTCACCAGGTTGCCGGTCATGCGGGTGAATGCCAGCAGATCGTTCATGTTCATCTTGGTGAGCGGGCCGATGATCTCATGCACATCGCCGCCCGAGCAGAAGTTGCCGCCTGCACCGGTGATGACGACGGCGCGCACATCCTCGGCATACTGGAAGCGATGGAAAGTGTCGCGCAATTCCGCATAGCTCTCGAACGTCAGCGGGTTCTTGCGTTCCGGGCGGTTCAACGTGATCGTGGCGACGCGGTCGGCGACCTCCAGCTTGAAGTGCTCGGGCCGCCATTCTGCGGCTTTCAGTTTGTACATTCGATTCTCCTTGGTCTGTTGGGATGCGCGCTGGCGCATCGTGTTGAATAATATTGGTATCAGCCTGCCAGAGTCAGGCCGCCGCTCACGCTGAGCACCTGCCCCGTGACGAAGCTTGCCTGGTCGCTGGCGAAAAACAGAACGGCATCGGCGAGCTCCGAGGGCTTGGCCAGGCGGCGCATCGGCGTCGCCTTGACGAAGGCTTCCTGGTGCTTCTCCGGCACGGCCCGCAGCAGCGGCGTATCGGTCGGGCCCGGGCAGACGCAATTCACATTGATGTTGTAGCGTGCGACTTCCCGCGCCAGCGACTTGCAGAAGGCGATGGCGCCGCCCTTGGCGCCGGAATAGACGGTTTCCCCCATGCTGCCGACCCGGCCGGCATCGCTCGCCACGACAACGATCTTGCCGGAACCGCGCTCGATCATCTTATCGAGAAAGGCATGCGAGACCGCAATCGGTCCGAGCAGGTTCAGATCTATCACCTTGCGCCAGAACTCGGGCGTATTCTCCATGAACGGCTGAATCTTGCCCCAGCCGGCCACGTTGGCGACCACGTCCACGTGGCCGCGCAGTTCGTAGGCACGCTGTTTGAATGCGGCGATGGAATCCAGATCGGTGACGTCGAGGCGGATGAACTCCGCGCCCAGGCCGCGCTCGCGCAGCGCCTGTGCCGCCTCCCCGCCCCGCTGTTCATCGATGTCGCCCAGCAGCACGAAGGCGCCCGCAGCCGCGAGCGTCTCGGCAGTCGCCCGCCCGATTCCGGATGCGGCGCCCGTGACCACCGCTGTCTTGTCTTTCAGTTGCATGTTTCGCTGCCTCCCGTAGTTGCCGACGAACCCCTCGCCATGTCTGCCCAGGCAGGGAATCACCGCTCTTTCCACCCAAATAGTTCGATCCAAACTTAGGTGAATGATTGCTCATTCATTTATTCTTGTCAAGCGCCGCGCGCCGTGCCCGCAGTCTTCCTGATGACTTGACAAGCAAAATGAATGAGTGTTCAATCACTACCCATGCGATACGTTGCGGCGCTCAACAAGGGGCATCGACGGCGTGCGGAAAAACACTCACATATGAGGGCGGTTCAGCAATGGTGACAATGAATGCAGCGGACGAGATTATCGGCCGCCCGCTCGCGCAGGGCCTGGGCGAACAGCCGGCCATATTGTGCGAGAACCGGTCGGTCAGCTTCGCGGAACTGAATGCGGCGGCCAACCGCTATGGCAACGCACTCGCCGCGCGGGGCGTTGCGCGTGGAGACCGCGTGCTGTTCCTGATGGACGACTCGTCCGAACTGGTGGCGGCCTATCTCGGCACCTTGCGCATGGGCGCCGTCGCCGTCGCCCTCAGCGTGCGGCTCGCCTCGCGCGACCTGCTCTACGTCATCCAGGACAGCGGCTGCCGGGTCATCTTCGTCGATGCGCATTTTCTCGATCTGTACGAAAGCGCCGCAGCGAATCTGGAGAACCCGCCGCTGGTCGTCGTCAACGGCGGGGCCAACGCCCCCGCAGCTCCCTTCAAGTCGCTGCAGGATTTCCTCGAAGGCCAGTCGGATCAACTGGAATCCGCCCGCATGGATCCCGAGGAGGTGGGTTTCTGGCTCTACTCCTCCGGCACCACCGGCAGGCCCAAGGCAGTCATGCATCCTCATCGCAGCGCCCGGGTCGCCGACCGCCTCGAGCACGAGTACCTCGGCGTGCGGCCGGGAGACCGCGTGTTCACCACGTCGAAGATTTTCTTCGGTTTCGCGCTGGGCCATTCGCTCATGGGCGGGCTGCAGTGCGGCGCAACGATCATTCTTTCGCCGGCCTGGCCGGATCCCAAGCTGATCATCTCGACGGTGGAGCGCCACAAGCCGACGGTGCTCTTCAGCACGCCGGTCATGTATCGCAACCTGATGCGCGAGGGCGCGCCGGCGAATCCGGCGTTTCGCGCCATCCGCCATTTCGTGGCGGCCGGCGAAAAACTGCCGGAATCGCTCTACGACGACTGGCTCGAACTGTGCGGCAAACCCATCCTCGACGGCGTCGGTGCCTCCGAGACGGTGTTCCTGTTTCTGTTCAACCAGCCCGGCGATGCCAAGGGCGGCTCTTCGGGCAAGCCTGTCTCATGGGCGGAAGTGCGTCTCGTGGACGAAGAAGGCAAGGACATCACCGAGCCGGGCCGGGCCGGACAGATCGCCATCCGCACCTCGTGCCAGTTCATCGGCTACTGGCAGCAGCCGGAACTGACGGCGCGCGCCTTGCGCGACGGCTGGTATTTCCCCGGCGACATGTTCCAGTTCGACGCGGAAGGCCGCTGGTGCCACATGGGCCGCTCCGACGACATGCTCAAGATCTCCGGCCAATGGGTCAGTCCGGCCGAGATCGAAGCCTGCGCCCTGACCGTTCCGGGCGTGCTGGACGCCGCCGTGGTGGGCTTCCCCAACGAGGACGGCCTGACGCGCATTGCGCTCTTCGCCGTGCCGCGCGATGCGGAGGCGGACCAGGCCGCGCTGACGGAGGCGCTGTTGCAGACCTTCAAGTCGACGCTGTCGATCTACAAGTGCCCGCGCACCATCCGTTTCGTCACCGAGCTGCCGCAGACGGCGACGGGCAAGACGCAGCGCTACCGCCTGCGCGAAATGCTCAAGCAGCCAACCTGACGCATAACCTGCGGAAATGAGCGCACCTGCCGACTCGCTTCAGGACAAACACGCCGTCGTCACCGGCGGCGGCCGCGGCATCGGCGCGGCCGCCGCCCGGAGTCTCGCCGAACGGGGCGCACGAATCACGCTGATGGGCCGCACGCTGCCAACGCTAGAGCGCGAGGCAGCCGGGCTGCGTGCCTTGACCGAAGTGCATTGCCAGTCAGTCGATATCGCCGATCCTGCAGCGGTCGACGCGGCCTTCGCCGCCGCCGCGAGTGCAATGGGGCCGATTGCCATTCTGGTCAATAACGCCGGCCAGGCCTCCAGCGCGCCATTCGCCAGGACCGATCTTGCGCTCTGGCAGCGGATGCTGGACGTGAATCTGACCGGCACCTATCTGGGTATCCGCGCCGCCCTGCCGGGCATGCTCGAACTGGGCTGGGGCCGCATCGTGAACATCGCCAGCACCGCTTCGCTAAAGGGCTACGCCTACGTCTCCGCCTATTGCGCGGCCAAGCACGCGGTGCTCGGCCTGACCCGCGCGCTGGCCCTGGAACTGGCGAGGAAGCCGGTCACGATCAACGCCGTCTGCCCCGGCTATACTGAGACCGACATCGTGCGGGATACCTTGGCCAATATTCAGGCCAAAACCGGGCGGTCCGCTGCCGAGGCGGAGGCCGAACTGGTAAAGCACAATCCGCAGGGCCGCCTCGTCCAGCCGCTGGAGGTCGCGAATGCCGTGCTCTGGCTGTGCCAGCCGGGATCGGAAGCCGTCACCGGGCAGGCGATCTCCGTATGCGGCGGCGAAACAATGTAAGGATCGGGAAGAACCATGAGCGACAAGAGCTATCTGGATTGGCCTTTCTTCGACGACAGCCACCGTCAGCTCCGGGCGGAACTGGAGGACTGGGCATCGGAGAACACTTCTGCACACCATGGCGACACCGATTCGGCCTGCCGCGATCTGGTCGCACGGCTCGGCAAGGCCGGCTGGCTGCGCTACGCCGTCGGCGGCAAGGACTGCGGCGGCCGGTACGACAGCATCGACACGCGCGCCATCTGCCTGCTGCGCGAGACGCTGGCGCGCCACTCCGGCCTCGCCGACTTCGCCTTCGCCATGCAGGGGCTGGGCTCGGGCGCCCTCACCCTGCACGGTTCGCCGGAGCAGAAGCAGCGCTATCTGGCCCGGGTCGCCGCCGGCGAAGCGATCGCCGCCTTTGCGCTGTCCGAGCCGGGTTCGGGTTCCGACGTGGCGGCCATGGAATGCACGGCGCGCGCCGATGGGGACGCCTACGTGCTAGACGGCGAGAAGACCTGGATTTCCAACGGCGGCATCGCCGATTTCTATATCGTGTTTGCACGCACCGGTGAGGCTGCAGGGTCGCGCGGGCTGTCGGCATTCGTCGTCGACGCCGACACGCCCGGCTTCGAGATCGCCGAGCGCATCGAGGTCATCGCGCCGCATCCGCTGGCCCGCTTGCGCTTCAGCGGCTGCCGGGTTCCCCGCGCCAGCCTCGTAGGCGCACCGGGCCAGGGTTTCAAGGTTGCCATGCAGACCCTCGACATCTTTCGCACCTCCGTGGCAGCGGCCGCCCTCGGTTTCGCGCGGCGCGCACTGGACGAGGCCTTGAGCCGGGCGACAAGGCGCAAGATGTTCGGCCAGACGCTGGCGGATTTCCAGATCACCCAGTCCAAGCTTGCGCAGATGGCGACCGGCATCGACGCCGCCGCCCTCCTCACCTACCGCGCCGCCTGGCTGCGCGATCAGGGGCGCAACGTCACCCGCGAGGCGGCGATGGCGAAGATGACAGCGACCGAGACGGCGCAGCAGGTCATCGACGCGGCGGTGCAAATCTGGGGCGGCCTTGGCGTCGTCAGCGGGCACCCCGTCGAGAAGCTGTACCGCGAGATCCGCGCGCTGCGCATCTACGAGGGCGCGACCGAGGTTCAGCAGCTCATCATCGCCCGCCAGACGCTCGCCGCCTACTCCCAGGCAAACCCGTAACCGGCATGTCCGCATCCGACTCACGTTCCTCGCCGTCAAATATGAATGATTGTTCATTCATATTTGACGCACATCAAACCGTTGCAGCGGCAGCCTGCCTAAGATGCAAGCAATCCAGACTCCGGACGAGAAGCGCTTCCGCCTTTGACAAGACAAAAGGAGCAATACGCACATGAAAACCTATCCGACCGAACAGCTCAAGTGCTGGAAGAAGGCCAAGGAACTGCGCGAGCAGTACTACATCAACTACGCACGCGCCAAGGAAAACGGCGGCATCCGCTGGGGCGCCGCCGGCTGGTCCTTCGACGCCATTCCGACCGCCTTCGGAAATGACGTGCATCCGCTCACCGGCGAGCCCTACGGGGCGAGCATCGCCTTCGACCGCAAGTTCGCCAAGGAATGCCTGGACGCCGCCGAGGCCGCCGGCTTCGCCCGCGACCTGTGCGCCTACATGCGCCTCTACTGGGGCGGCATGCACCTCAACAAGTACCTGTACGGCGGCGAGTTCCCCAAGCCCGACTTCAACTTCCAGACGCAGATCTGCTGCTCGCACGCCAAGTGGTACCAGCATGCCTCGAAGTACGAGGGCGTGCCGGACTTCTATGTCGACGTCAGCGTCGGCGCCTACAAGGATCTCGACGAATCGCGCCTGAGCTATGTCACCAACCAGCTGCACGAATCGATCGAGTTCGTCGAGAAGGTCACCGGACGCAAGTGCGACGACGAGCTGCTGATCCGCGCCGTGAAGAACGAGATGCGCGCCACCTCGCTGTGGGCAGAAGTGTGCCTGCTCAACCAGACCCGCCCCGCCCCGCTTGACGAAAAGACGATGTACTCGCTCTACGTCCTCGCGGTGCTGCACAAGTCCTCGCAGTGGTGCGCCGACTTCTACCAGGAGCTGCTCGACGAGGTGAAGGACCGCGTCGCCCGCGGCATCGCCGCCGTGCCCAACGAGCGCTGCCGCGTCATGTCCGACACACAGCCGCCCTGGGCCTTCCTCAAGATCTTCCGCTACCTGGAGGAATTCGGCGCCGTCTCCATCGGCTCGCTCTATACCTTCGGCCTGGAAGGCACCTGGGAGACGCGCGAGGACGGCAGCTGGATGCCGCGCACCCTGCCCTGGAAGAAGGGCATCGAGATCAACGACCGCGACACCGCGCTGCGCCTCTACGCCGACTGGAACCTGTCCAAGCCGCTATGGCAGCACTTCTTCGACCCCAACCTGAAGACCGAGATGATGAAGTACATCGTCAAGCACTGGGGTGTCGACGGCGTCATGATCCACATGAACCGCGGCTGCGAAGGACTCTCGATGGGCATCATGGAAAACCGCCTCGGCCTGGCCGCTGCGGGCATCCCGGTGATGACCTACGAAGGCAACATGGGCGACGAACGCGAATTTGACATCGGCCGCGCACAGAATCGCGTCGATTCGTTCATGGAAACGCTGGGCCTGAAGCGCGATTTCGTGATGGCGTAGGCACACCCACTCACTCGACGGCGTAGACGTCATACACCACGCACTCCGGGCTTCTCATGCCGGAGGCGACGGCCATCAAGCCGTTGAGCCAGTCGTAGCGGGCATCGCCCGTCTCGAAGCGCGGCGTCATGCGGAAATAGTAGGTCGCAGGATCGACCGCTTCGCCGCCCATCATGCGGCTAACCTGCTCCGGCGTGGCGCGGCGGATGCCCTGGTTCTGCACGTAGATCAGCGCGCCATCGTGGGTTTCCATCGTGAAGCGCGCCTCGACGCGCATCTCGACGCTCCCCGCCGCCACTTCACGCACGATCTGCCAGTCGGCGCCGCCGGGCAGGATGCGGCCGCGAAGCCGTTCGCCGTCGAAGCGCCCGCCGAGGATGGGATAGATGCGCCGCTCGCCCGCCGGCGTCCGTCCGAGCAATTGCGGCGAGGCGACCTCGATTTCGGCTCTGTAGAGCAGGACGAGGCGCGGCAACGGCGGTTCGTGCTGCTTGATTTGGCCGCTGGACGGCACCTGCGTCATGCCGCGCCGGATGGCTTCTTGCCACCCAGTCCGAGATAGGTTTCGACGATGCGCGGGTCGTCCGTCAGTTGTCGGCTGTCACCCTCGAGCGCAAGACTGCCGGTTTCCAGCACGTAACCGTAGTCGGCGATCTGCAGTGCGGCGCGGGCATTCTGCTCGACGAGCAGGATGGCCACCCCGGTCTTCCTGAGGTCCGCGATGATGTGAAAGATCTCGCGCACGATGAGCGGGGCCAGGCCCAGGCTCGGTTCGTCGAGCATGAGCAGTTTCGGTTTGGCCATCAGGGCGCGGCCCACCGCCAGCATCTGCCGCTCGCCGCCGGACAGCGTGCCGGCCAGTTGCGCGCGGCGCTCGCGCAGACGCGGGAAGGTGCCGAAGACCTGATCCATGGTCTTGCCCTCGTCGCGGTCGCCGTGACGATAGCGCTGGAAGGCGCCGAGCAGCAGGTTGTCTTCCACGCTCATCTCGCCGAACAGCTCACGTTTCTCCGGAACGAGGGTCATGCCCATGGCGACCAGGTGTTCGACTTCGATGTCGCGTTGCACCTCGCCCTGGAACTCGACTTCCCCCTTCGCAGGCAGCAGTCCCATGATGGCGGAAAGCAGGGTGGTCTTGCCGGCGCCGTTGGGTCCGATCACGGTGACAATCTGTCCGGCCGCCACCTTCAGGTTGATGTGGTGCAGCGCTTCTACCTTGCCGTAAGAGACACACAAGTCGCGGATTTCCAAGATGGAACTCATCGGCCTGCCCCCCCTCCCCCTTCCCGCGGCCGGGGGTGACGGTTGTTCGCCGCTGAGCGGCTCCATGTTATTGACTGCGCCGCCCTTGGGGCGGCCCGGCGGGCAGCGCACATCACTCCACCCCCCCGAGATAGGCTTCCAGCACGACCGGATCCTGTTGCACTTCCTCGGGCAGGCCCTCGGATATCTTTTCGCCGAACTCCATCACCACGACGCGGTCGGCCAGACCCATGACGAAATCCATGTCGTGCTCGACCAGCAGGATGCCCATGCCCTGTGCGCGCAACTTGCGCAACAGCTCCGCCAGCGCCTGCTTCTCCAGGTAGCGCAGGCCTGCGGCCGGCTCGTCGAGCAGCAGCAGGCAGGGGTCGGCGCACAGCGCCCGCGCGATCTCGAGCACGCGCTGCTGTCCCAGCGGCAGGCTGCCGGCCTCGTCGAACAGATGTTCCCCGAGGCCGACGCGTTCGATCTGACGTTTGGCCTCTGCCAGCAGGCGCGCCTCTTCGTCTCGCTCCAGATGCAAGGCCGCCGACAGCACGCCCTTGCTGCCGCGCAGGTGGGCGCCGATGGCGACGTTCTCCAGCACGCTCATGGTCGGCAGCAGGCGCACGTGCTGGAAGGTGCGGCCCATGCCGCGCCGCACGATCTGCCGCGACTCCAGCGCGTCGGTGCGCTCGCCGAGAAAACGGATCTCGCCCGACGTCGCCGGATCGACCCCCGAGATGCAATTGAAGAGGGTGCTCTTGCCTGCGCCGTTGGGGCCGATCAGGGCCATCACTTCGCCGGCCTTCACGTCGAGGTTCATGTCGTTGCTGGCGACCAGACCGCCGAATTCCTTGCGGACATCCTTCACTTCCAGCAGCACCGTGCCGTTGGCCGGCATCTGCCGGCACGGCAGCGGCGCGGCGTCCGCCAGCGTGCGCTGGCGCGCCGTGACCGGAACAAGGCGCACCAGCCAGGGCCAGATGCCTTCGCGCACGCGCTGCAATACCAGGACCAGCATGATCCCGAAAAAAATCATCTCGAAGTTGCCGCTCTGACCAAAGATCTTCGGCAGCAGATCCTGCAGCCACTGCTTGATCACCGTGATGAGGCCGGCGCCGACCAGCGCGCCCCAGACATGCGCCGCGCCACCCACCACCGCCATGAAGAGGTACTCGATGCCGATGTGCAGGCCGAAAGGCGTCGGGTTCACGAAACGCTGCAGGTGGGCGTAGAGCCAGCCTGAAACACAGGCGAACAATGCCGCGATGAGGAATATGAGGGTCTTGCTGCGGGCGGTATCGACGCCCATGCTCTCGGCCATCAGGCCGCCGCCCTTGAGGGCGCGGATGGCGCGCCCCTCACGCGAATCGAGCAGGTTCTGCGTCGCCAGCATGGCGCACAGCAACGCCGTCCAGATGAGGTAATAGAACTCGCGGCCGCTATCCAGCTTCCAGCCGAACAGTGCAACGACGGGAATCCCGGTCACTCCGTTGTGACCGCCGAGGAAGCCGAGGTTGCCGAACAGGAAATACAGGCTGATGCCCCAGGCGATGGTGCCCAGCGGCAGATAATGCCCGGACAGGCGCAAGGTAAGCAGGCCCAGCACCAGCGCCACCGCGGCTGTCACGGCCAGTCCCGCCAGCAAAGTCAGCCACGGCGACACGGCGTGCGCGGTGGTCAGGTACGCCGTCGTATAGGCGCCCAGGCCGACAAAGGCCGCCTGGCCAAACGAGGTCAGCCCGCCCACGCCGGTGAGCAGCACCAGGCCCAGCGCAACAATGGCATACAGGCCGATGTAGTTGAGCAGCGTGACATGAAACTCGGACAGCAGATGAGGTCCGAGCAAAAGGAAGGCCAGAAATACCAGCAGAGGAAGACGCGTCTTCGCTCCCCCGCTCATTCCTCCTCCTCCACATGGTGGGTGGTCAGCGAGCGCCAGACGAGCACCGGGATGATCAGGGTGAACACGATGACTTCCTTGAAGGCGCTGGCCCAGAAGGAGGAGAAGGCTTCGAGCAGTCCGACGAGGATCGCGCCGGCGGCGGCCAGTGGATAGCTCACCAGCCCGCCGATGATGGCGCCGACGAAACCCTTCAGGCCCACGAGGAAGCCGGTGTCGTAATAGACCGTGGTGATGGGCGCGATGAGAATGCCGGAGAGTGCGCCGATGCCGGCCGCGAGCGTAAACGACAGCTTGCCCGCCATGGTGGCGGAAATCCCCATCAGGCGCGCGCCGACCCGGTTGATGGCCGTGGCGCGCAACGCCTTGCCGTAGAGCGTGCGGCCAAAGAACAGATACAGGCCGACGATCAGCACGGCGCTGGCGCCGAGCACCCACAGGCTTTGCCCATTGACCGTCACCATGCCAAGGTCGAAGCGGGCCTCGCTGAAAGGCGTGGTGCGCGAACCCTCGGCGCCGAAGAACAGCAGGCCCAGGCCGACCAGGGTCAGATGCACGGCCACGGCCACGATCAGCAACACCAGCACAGGAGCGGCCGCCAGCGGCTGAAAAGCCAGGCGATAGATCAGCGGGCCGAGCGGCACGACAATGGCCAGCGCGAGCGCCACCTGCGCCGCCAGAGGCAGCTTGCCCGGCTCCAGCCCGAGCACGAGACCGGCGACCGCGCACGGCAGGACCAGATCCCACAGCACGATGCGCTTCAGGCGCCCCAGGCTGCCGGAGCGCACGGCATTGACGGTATCGATGAGCGCCACCAGCAGGCCGGCGCCGAGCAGGAGCCAGAGCGTGCCCGGCGTCTTGCCGGCCTGGAAGGCCGCCAGTGTCAACGCCCCGTAGGCGACAAACTCGCCCTGCGGGATGAAGATGACGCGCGTGACGGCGAACACCAGCACCAGCGCCAGCGCCAGCAGCGCATAGATCGCGCCATTGACGATGCCGTCCTGGCCGAGCAGCAAAGCGATTTGAAGGTCCATTTCAGGAATTCACCACCAGTGACGACATCGGCTCCAGTTCCCATGCAAGTTAAGCAAGTGCGGCGCGGCAGCGGCAAATAGTCCCACACCCACACCCCATGTCGCCAGTTCCTCGATCAACAATGGCCGGGGAAGGCTCCCGGGCCGTGCCTTGCGCATCTTCGACAAAGCCTCGGCGCGCCGCTCGGCCGATGTCCGAGGGCGTGCCGCTCACCGTGTTCCGGAGGCTGACTTTTATATTCGAATCACTGCAGGATCGGCGGGCTCCGCATACAGGCGCTCGACCAGCGCAGCACGACGCGAAAGCACCGCGCGCTGATTGATGTAGCCCTTGTCGGTGATCTCGTTGGCGTCGATCGAAGGCGGTTCCGCCATCAGCAGGGCGCGCGTGGCGTGCGTCGAACTGCCGCCGTTTTCCCGCTTCAGCTGCGCCAGCCCCTCACGCACGCATTCGACCACGCGGGGATCGGCCAGCACCGCGTCGAGCGGCGCATCCGCCGGCAGGTCGGGGCAGAGGCTGCGGCAACCGGCCGGATTGGCGAAGATCAGGAAGCCCACCTCCTCGCGGTCATGGCCTGCAACGACGATGTCCTGCGCCGCCGGCGCCAGCAAGGCCAGCGCCTTGATGCGCAACGCGCCGACATGCACCCAGACGCCGCTCATCAGCTTGAAGTCCTCGGCGATGCGGCCGTCGAACTCGATGCCCATGGCCGGATCGTTCGGGTCGGCGAAGCGGCCGGCATCGCCGATGCAGTAGAAGCCCTCATTGTCGAAGGCCGCCTGCGTCAGGTCCGGCCGCATCCAGTAGCCCGGCGTGACATTGGGGCCGCGCACGCGCAACTCCAGCTTGTTCTCGTTGGGCACCAGCTTCAGCTCGGTGCCGGGCGCCGGCAGGCCGATGACACCGGCGTGCTCGATCTCGTAATGCACCGAGGTCACCATCGGCGCGGTTTCGGTCGCGCCCCAGGATGAGACCATCACGGTGCGCTTGCCGCGCTCCCGGATCGAGAGGTTCTCCAGCTTCTCCCACAGGTTCTGCGGCAGGGCCGCGGCGGCGTAGAAAATCAGCTTCAGCTCGCGAAAGAAATTCGCGCGCAGCGCCGCATCCTTCTCCAGGAAGGGAATCAGTGCGTCGAAACCGCGCGGCACGTTGAAGTAGATCGTCGGCGACACCTCGCGCAAGTTCGCCACGGTCTTCTCGATCAGGCCGGGCACCGGCTTGCCTTCATCGATGAAAAGCGTGCCGCCGTTGGCAAGAACGATGTTGAAGTTGTGGTTGGCGCCGAAGGTATGGTTCCAGGGCAGCCAGTCCAGGATCACCGGCGGCGTCTCATCGAGGAAATGCCAGAGCTGGGTGATGGCCTGCTGGTTCGAGCAGAGCATGCGCTGGGTGTTGATGACCCCTTTCGGCTCGCCGGTGGACCCCGAAGTGAACAGGAACTTTGCGATGGTATCGGGGCCGACCGCAGCGAAGGCCTTGTCCACTTCCGCGCCAGCTTCGTAATGGAGCAGATCGTCGAAAGCCGTGGTTTTCAGGCCGGCGGGCGGATTGGCGCCGACCACGATCTCGGCGCCGCCGAAATCCACATCATTGAGCACGCCGCTGAACCTGGCGCCATCGGCCGCATACACCAGTCCCGGCTTGAGCAGCGCAGCGATCGCCTTCACCTTGGCGTAGTCCTTCGACATCAGGGAGTAAGCCGGGGAGACGGGCGCCACCGGCACGCCGACATGCATGGCGCCGAGCATCAGAAGCGCGTGATCGATGGCGTTGTCGGAGAGCACCAGTGCGGGGCGCTCCGCCGACAGGCCGCGCGCCAGCAGCGCGGCGCCGAGGGAGCGTGCCTTGGCCAGCGCCTCGCGGTAAGTCAGCCGCCGCCATGCGGCGCCGGTGCGTTCGGCGAGAAAACAGCGGTCGGGCGCTTCGCGCGCCCAGCGCTCGAGGTGTTCGCCGAGGCAGCGCGCGTAGGGCTCGAGGGGCTGCGGCGAACGCAGCACCCGCACCCCGTCGTCGCGCCGCTCGACCTCCACCGCGGCCGGCGCAAAGCGCAGGCTGGCGAAGGGCGGCTTGGTCATTGGACTGCCTTCCCCCCGCCCCCCTCCCCGCGGGAGGGGGTGACGGTCGTTCGCCGCTTTGCGGCTCCGTGTGCTGGCTGCGCCGTCCGTGGGGCAGCCCGGAGGACGGCGCTCACTTCAGCAGTTTCCAGTCGCCGTTGGCTACCGTCGCCATCACCGCGGCACGCGCATCGAAGCCATTGTGGTTGGTCGGCGACATGCTGAACACGCCGTGGGTGGCCGGCAACTCCTTGACGCCTTCCAGTGCGTCGCGCAACGCCATGCGGAACTCAGGCGTGCCAGGCTTGGCCTTCTTCATGGCTTCGGGCACGGCGCGCGTGAGCAGCAGGTAGGCATCGTAGGCATGCGCGCCGAAGGTGCTGCGGCTGTTCGGGCCGTGGGCACCCTCATAGAGCTTGATGTAGTCGAGCGCCGGCTTTTTGGAAGGGTGGGAATCCGGCAACTGCTCCGCCAGCAGCATGGGGCCTACCGGGAAGATGGTGCCCTCGACGTTCTTGCCGCCGACACGGAGGAAATCGCGGTTGGCGATGCCGTGCGTCTGGTAGTACCTGCCCTTGTAGCCCCGCTCGACCAGCGTCGCCTGCGGCAGCACGGCCGGCGTGCCCGACCCGGCGATCAGCACCGCATCCGGATTGGCCGCCATGATCTTCAGCGCCTGGCCGGTGACGCTGGTGTCGTTGCGCTGATAGCGCTCGACGGCGGTGAGCTTGATGCCCTTGCCCTCCGCCGCGCCGGTGATGGCCTTGAGCCAGAGCTCTCCGTAGGGGTCGGCATAGCCGATGAAGCCGATCGTCTTCACGCCATTGGCAGCCATGTGCTCGGCGATGGCGACCGCCATCAAACCGAAATTCTGCGGCGTGGTGAATACCCAGCCGGCCTTTTCTCCGGCAGGAGGCAGGGGCGCCATGGCGATCTGCGGCGTCTTCGTCTCGAAGGCCACTTCCAGAATGGCCATGGAGGTCGGCGTGGCGGTGGCGGCGATCAGCACATCCGCCTTGTCCTCTGAAACGAATTTGCGTGCATTCTTCACCGCAGTCGTCGTGTCCGTGGCGTCGTCGAGCACCACCCATTTCACCTTCTCGCCGGCGATGGTCTGCGGCAGCAACGCGAAGGTGTTTTTCTCGGGGATGCCCAGCGAAGCGGCCGGACCTGTGGCGGAAACGCTGACGCCAACGGTGATGTCGGCCAGCGCCGCGCCGGCGACGCACAGGCTGGACAGGAACAGGGCAAGTTTTCGGATCTGCATTTTTCTCCTCCTTGATGTAATTGTCGGCAGCGACGTGACGGCCGCAGCGTGTTCAACCATACGCCGCGTTTACTGACTTTGTCAAACGCCTGTTCGGCTAGTTAGTAATTTGCTAGAGTACCTGCATGTCGAAGCCCCTGCCAACCGCCGCCCGCCGCCGGGAAGTCGAACGCGCCGCGCTGCGCCACGCTCACGACCACCCAGAATGGGGGCAGGCGCGCGTGGCCGCGGCCATGACGGACAAAGGGATCAAGGTCTCGGCCGCCGGCGTGCGCTGGATCTGGCAACGCCATCACCTCGAGACCACCGCGAAGCGGGCGGCAGCATTGAGGAAACCGGGGGCGCCGCGCCTCACCGCCTCGCAAAAAGCGGCGCTGGCGCGCATCGCGGCGCGGCGCGGCGGAGGCCCGGGCGGGGATGCGCCCCTTATGGCGCGCGAACACCTGCTGGGAGTCGCCGTGCGCGAGTTCAGCCGCAAGGGCTTTGCCCGCACCTCCATTCGCGATATCGCCCAGGCTGCGGGCATCCAGCCCGGCTCGGTGTACCACCACTTTGCCTCGAAGGAGGATCTTTTCATCGCTGCCCATTCAACCGGCATGCGCGAGGTGGCCCGCGCGGTGGAAGCCGCAGTGGCCACATGCCGGGATCCCTGGGACCGCCTTGAAGCCGCCTTCACGGTGCACGTCCGCCATCTCATTTCCGGCAACGACCTGACAGTGTGGACAGGCGCCAGCCTGTTTCTATTCAACTCGCCGGACATGCAGCGTCAACTGCGCGCCGAGCGCAACCGCTTCGAAGCCATCTATCGCCGCCTGATCGCCGACCTGACCTTGCCGCATGAGGTCGACCGCAGCCTGCTGCGCCTGCAGCTGCTCGGCGCTCTCAATTGGACGCGCACCTGGTACCGGCCAGGCAAGCGCGGCGCGGCCGATATTGCACGGCATCTGGTGAGGGTCTTACGGGCGCCGCTGGCGGGAAAATAGTCCAGCGGACGCGCCGTCGTCAGCCTTCCGGCCGGAGAATCAGCACTGCGCGCAGGATTCCACCGGCAGGCCGCGCTTAAGCCAGCCCGGGCCGGCGGCGCTCCCGGCCATGCCTTCGCTGACATTGTAGACATGCGTGAAGCCGATGCTCTGCAGGTATTTCTGTGCCACGCCCGTGCGGTTGCCTGTGCGGCAGATAAGCACGATGGGCGCATTCTTGTCGCCGCCGACCATCTGCAGGACGGATTGGACGAGCACTTCCGGCCCTCGGTAAAAATCGACACGGCCGGCGCCCGGCGCCACGCCGGTCTGGCGCCATTCCTGCGGCGTGCGGATGTCGATCAACCGTACCTTGCCGGCCTGAGAGGCCTCATAAGCTTCCGCTGCACCCATGTCTGGGGCGGCCTGGCTCCCGGTTGCGGCAAACGACAACGCGGCGAACAGCAACAAGCCTGAGATGCTGAAGATCGATGTGGGTATTCTCAAGGGTGACCCTCCCGGATTCAAGCACAGGGGATTTGAACTCGTGTCCGAGATTTGACGCGATCTGCACACGCGGGGTTCATCGGTCGACCAGGATTTTACGGGTTGCGTTCATCCGACGATCGACAGTGACAACGAACCCACGCCTTCCACGGCGCCTTCCAGCCGATCCCCCCGCTCCACCTTCCCCACCCCCGCCGGGGTGCCGGTGAAGATGAGATCGCCGGGCAGCAGCGTCACGTAGCCGGACAGGTTGGCGATGATGTCGGCCACCGGCCAGATCATGTCGGCCAGGTCGCCGTGCTGCCGCGGCTGACTATTGACCGCGAGCGTGATGGCGCCGCGCTGCGGATGGCCGATGCGGCTGGCCGGCACGATCGGCGAGATCGGCGCCGACTGGTCGAAGGCCTTGCCCATCTCCCACGAACGACCCTTGGCCTTCAGTTCGCCCTGGATGTCGCGGCGCGTCATGTCGAGTCCGACGGCGTAGCCGAACACGCAATCGAGTGCCGTGTGATAGTCCATGCGGCCATCGGTCACGACGGCATCCGCCGGCTTCATGAAGAAGAACGGCGGCTCGCGATCCGGATTGCCGCCCATCTCGCGCGCATGCTCGGCGTAATTGCGTCCGACGCAGTAGATGCGCCGCACGGGAAAGCGCGCCTCGCTGCCGATGATCGGCAGCGAAGGCGGCGACCACTGGGGCATGCCGTTGCGAGTGCCCGTTTTTGCATCTGGGGTATTCATTGGCCTTATCCATTGCTTGTTTCTAAACCGTTAGAATACAGTCCGCGACCCACTCCAAACAGTTCGATATGCCCACGAAGAAAAAAACCGTCGCCAAGAGCGTACAAGAATCCGACCTCAAGCTCGACCTGTTGCCCGGCCTGATCGGTTACCAGCTGCGCCTTGCGCAGCTGGCCGTCTTCGGCGATTTTGCCGCGGAACTGAAGGCGTTCGACATCTCCCCCGGGCGCTTCGGCGTGCTTGTGCTCATCTCCGCCAATCCGGGCATGACGCAAAGCCTGCTCGCCTCCGCCACGCAACTCGACCGTTCCACCATGGTCGCCGTGATCGACCAGCTCGAGGCGCGCAACCTGGTCGAGCGGCGCGCATCGCCCACCGACCGGCGCTCCAACGCGCTGGTGCTCACCGCGGATGGCGAAAACCTGCTCAAGCTGCTCAAGCGCCGCATCAAGAAACATGAGGCGCGCATCGCCGCCGCCATGACGCCGGCCGAAACGGCCACCCTGGTCCAACTCCTCACCCGCATCCGCACGAAGCTGCAGTCCGCGCCGAGCCGCCCCAAGCGGACTGCGAAGTAAGCCCGGAGCGCAGCGAACAACCGTCACCCCCTTCCCGGAGAGGGGGGCCGGGGGGAAGGCTCCGATCCGGAGCGTCGCACCAGCAGGAAGTAGCTCGCCAGCACCGCCCAGCCGCACAACGCGATCGCCCCGGTCATGGGAATGGCCGTGCCGTTGAAGGCATGTCCCACAACGATGCCCACTGCCGCCGCCAGCGTCATCTGCACGAACCCCATCAGTGAGGAAGCTGCGCCCGCCATCTTCGGGTACGGCGCCAGCGCGCCGCCGAAGGCATTCGGCATGATCAGTCCCGCCGCCACCAGAACGGCAGTCATAGGCAGCAGGATGGCCCATACGCTGCGCACCTCCAGCAACGCCAGCGCCGCCAGCAGGGTGCCGGCCAGGGCGCCGAGGATGGCGCCCATCATCACCATGCGGGCCGGGCCGAGCCGGAGGGTGAATCTGGCCGTGATCAGGGTGCCGCAGATATAGCCCGTAACCACCAGCCCGAAACTGGCGCCGAACCACTGCAGCGACAAGCCGTAGATCTGGATGAGGACGAAGGACGAGCCGGAGATGAACGAGAACAGGGACGCATAGGTGAACGAGGCGCAGAGCAGGTAGCCAAGGTAGCCGCGCGCGGACAGCAAGGCGCGGAAATTGCCCAGGATGCGGCGCGGCTGCGTCGCTGCGGGATCGCGGTGGGCATTGCTCTCGCCCAGCATGGCGAACACCACCACCAGCTGCACGATGGAGAAGAGTGCCAGCGCGGCGAAATTGGCGCGCCAGCCGAACCATACCGTCAGCCAACCGCCGAAAAAGGGGCCGATCATCGGCGCGATGGCCATGGCGCCGCTGATGTAGGCGAGCACGCGCGCGGCCTGCAGCGGCCCATATACGTCGCGCACGATGGCGCGCCCCAGCACCGGCCCGGCACAGGCGCCCAGCGCCTGGAAGAAACGCGCCACGATCAGCGTCTCGATGCTTTGCGCGAGCATGCAGGCCAGCGATGAGATCAGATACAGCCCCATGCCGAACAGCATGAGCGGACGGCGCCCGTAGCGATCCGACAGGGGGCCGTAGAAAGGCTGCGCCACGGCAAAGCCGACGAGAAAAATCGACAGGGTCAGTTGCACCTGCGCCACGTCGGTGGCGAAAGTCTGCGTCAGGCCGGGCAATGCCGGCAGGTACAGGTCGGTCGACAGCGGACCCAGCGCCACCAGTGTCGTCAGCAGCAGCGCGAGGCCGAAGGAAGGGCTTAACATCGAAAGAACCATTCACCACAGAGACACAGAGACACAGAGAAAATCGGATGCGATTGAATTCGGATTTCTCCGTGCCTCTGTGTCTCTGTGTCTCTGTGGTTAGTGGTTTTCAACGATGCCTCCGCTGTTGCTCACACCGGGTTCTCGATTTCGACGTAGCGAGACTCGATGCCGAAGCGCTCGGCCAGATGGGCGCCGACAGCCTGTACGCCATAGCGTTCGGTGGCATGGTGGCCGGCGGCGATGTAAGGCACGCCGGATTCCTGCGCGAGGTGGGTGGTCTGCTCGGAGATCTCGCCGCTGACGTAGACATCGGCGCCGGCGGCGATGGCCTGCTCGAAATAGCCCTGCGCACCGCCGCTGCACCAGGCGATGCGATTGATCGGTCGCGCCGCATCGCCCACCAGCAGCGGCTGGCGGCCCAGCTTCTGCGCCAGCTGGTCGGCCAACCCAGCAGCGGTGCCTTTCTTGCAGCCGAGAAAGCCTACGTCCTGATCGGCAAAGCGCCCCTCGACTGTCCAGCCCATGCGACGCGCCAGTTGCGCGTTGTTGCCCAGCTCGGCGTGCGCATCCAGCGGCAGGTGGTAGGCGAACAGGTTGATGTCGTTTTCCAGCAGGGTTTTCAGGCGGGCACGGCGGGTCCCCGTGATGCGCCCGTCTTCGCCGCGCCAGAAATAGCCGTGGTGCACCAGCAGGGCATCGGCACCTGCGGCCAGCGCCGCCTCCAGCAGGGCCTGGCTCGCCGTCACGCCGCAGACCAGCCGGCGCACCTCCGCGCGACCTTCCACTTGCAGCCCGTTTGGGCAATAATCCCGGAAACGCCCGGCTTCGAGCAGCGTATCGAGATAGGTAGCCAACTCATTCCTGTCCATATTTCCAACTCTTCCATTCGGATCGCTCAATAGAATGCATCGATTGTGGCTCATTTTCGCCCAGGCCGTCACGGTGGCCGTGGCCGCCCTCTTCGTCGTACAGACCCTTAAGCCCGATTGGCTCGGTGCAAGGCCGGGGCCGTCGGTGGTGTCACTGCAGGAGGCCGCGCCCACCGCCGCGACAGGAACGCGCGCCGCGACTGCCTCCTACGCCGATGCGGCAAAAAAAGCGCTGCCCTCGGTAGTGCACATCTACACCGTCAGGGAAGTGAAGGCGCAGCGCCATCCCTTCGCCGAGGATCCGATCTTCCGCTACTTCTTCGGCGACCGTTTCGGCGGACCGCAGCGCCAGTCGGGACTCGGCTCCGGCGTGATCGTCAGCACCGACGGCTACATCCTCACCAACAACCATGTCGTCGAGAACATGGACGAGATCGAGGTCGCGACCAACGACGGCCGCCGCTTCCGCGCCCGCATCGTCGGCACCGACCCCGAAACCGACCTCGCCGTGCTGCAGATCCAGAACGGCGGCAAGCTGCCCACCATCACCTTTGCGCCGACGGAGTCCTTGCGTGTCGGCGACATCGTCCTGGCCATCGGCAACCCCTTCGGTGTGGGTCAAACCGTGACCCACGGCATTGTCAGCGCACTTGGCCGAAGCCAGCTCGGCATCAACACCTTCGAGAATTTCATCCAGACCGATGCCGCCATCAATCCCGGCAACTCCGGCGGCGCGCTGGTGGACAGCACCGGCAACCTCGTCGGCATCAACACGGCCATTTATTCGCGCAGCGGCGGCTCGCTCGGCATCGGCTTCGCCATCCCCATCTCCATCACCCGCAGCGTGATGGAACAGATCATCAAATCCGGCTCGGTGACACGCGGCTGGATCGGCGTCGAGGCGCAGGAAATCACGGCGGAGCTGGCGGAGTCATTCAAGCTGCCTGCAACCGAAGGCGCCCTCATCGCGGGCGTCATGCGCGGCAGTCCTGCCGATCGCGCCGGAATCCGTCCCGGCGACGTGCTGGTTGCCGTAGCCGGCAAGCCGGTCAAGGACCCCCAGACCATGCTCGAGCTGATCGCCGGCCTTGCGCCCGGCACGGCGACCCAATTCAAGCTGCGGCGGGAGTCGAAGGAGCTGGAAGTGGCGGTCAACATCGGCAAACGGCCCCCGGTGCAGCGCAGTCGGGAATAACGCAACAGCGCGATACTGCGTCAGGCAGCGAAAAACGCCTCGACCAGGCCGATCTGCTCGGGCACATTCAGGGCCGGCGCATGGCCGATGCCCGGAAACGTCGCCACCTTGCAACGCGGTCCGCGCCGCGCCATTTCCTCGGCCGTTTCGGGCAGCAACAGATCCGATTCAGCGCCGCGCAAGCATAGCGCCTTGCATTCCAGCGCATCCCAGAAGTCCCACTGCTCCAGCTCCGCTTCGTGGTGCGTGAACATCATGACGATCTTCGGATCGTAGTGCGGCGTCACCCGCCCGTCTTCGGTGCGGTGGCGCGCCTTCGTACAGGCTGTCGAACAGTCGCAGCAGGGTATTGGACGCCAGACTGCGGACGTCGGCATCATTGGTCAGGCCAGGTCGACTCGGGCGAGTCATCGGGCGCGTTTCTCCCAGACGAGAATCGGCACATCATAGCGGCGACGGGGCACGACCGCCACTCGTTCAGTTCGACTTGCTCGAATCAGCCTCGGATTTGTCGAGTTCCTGCTCCGCCTCCGCATCGCTCGGCGGAACGTAATCGGACACGCCAGGCTTCCGCTCGACAAAGCGCGCCATGACAATGCCCAGCTCATAGAGCAGGCACAGGGGCACCGCCAGCATGAACTGCGACACCACGTCCGGTGGGGTAAAGATAGCCGCGATGATGAAGGCGCCGACGATGACATAAGGACGCACTTCCTTCAGTTTGGCGATGCTGACCATGCCCATCCTTACCAGCACGATCACCGCCACGGGCACTTCGAAGGTCACGCCGAAGGCGATGAAGGTGGTCAAGACGAACGACAGATACTTTTCGATATCCGTCATCCAGGCCACGCCCTCCGGGGCCATGGCTGACATGAATTTGAACACCGTCGGGAATACGAGGAAGTAGGCGAACGCCATGCCGCAGAAGAACAGCAGCACGCTGACCACGGTCAGGGGCAGGATCAGCTTCTTCTCGTGAACATAGAGACCGGGCGCGACGAAGGACCAGATCTGGAACAGGACGTAGGGCAGCGCCACGAGGAAGGCCACCAGAAGCGCCACCTTCATCGGCACGATGAAGACGCCGACGACATCGGTGGCGATCATCTGCCCCCCCTGCGGCAGCGCCGCTAGCAAGGGCTGCGCCACGAT
This sequence comes from Betaproteobacteria bacterium HGW-Betaproteobacteria-14, assembly GCA_002840845.1. Lineage (GTDB taxonomy): Bacteria > Pseudomonadota > Gammaproteobacteria > Burkholderiales > Rhodocyclaceae > Desulfobacillus. The sequence goes on along the minus strand of PHCS01000021.1, from coordinate 2,236 downwards.
GGCGTAGAGCTCCTTGGCCCAGGGAAACAGGCAGATGAAAACAAGCAGGATGGCGACAAATGCCCGGATCAGGCGAGTCCGCAGCTCGACCAGGTGGGAAATGAAGGTGTCCTGCAGTTCCGACATGGTCAGGCGTTCTTCTTCTCGGCGGACTGCTCGGAATCGAAGCCCAGCTCCAGCTGCGGGATCGGGGTCCGCGCCTCCTCAGGCTCGCTTTCGGATGCCGCTTCGGATGATGTCGGCTCAGGCGACGCTTCGGCCGGTTCCGGCTCTGCGAGCGCCTTGTTCAGTTCGCTCTCCATGCTGGACAGGTCCTGGGTCACGCTGGACTCAAACGAACGCGCGGACGCCTCCACTTCCTGCTGCATCTTCTTCAGTTCCTCAAGCTGGATCTCGCGGTTGATGTCCGCCTTGACGTCACCGACGTAGCGCTGCAGCCGGCCCAGCAGGTGGCCGGCCGTGCGCGCCAGGCGCGGCAACCGCTCGGGACCGATGACCACGAGCGCCACCAGGGCGATCAGGATCAGCTCGCTGAATGCGATGTCGAACATGGGAAGTGGCGCACGAGGAGGGAGGAGTAAGGAGTGAGCGCAGCGCGGGCATAACCCCTCACGCTTCCCTCCTCACTCTTCACTAGCTTTTTGTCTTCTCTTTGACTTCGCCTTCGATGGTCTGGCCGGTCACCTTCTGCTGCGGTGCGGCATCGGTGGATTTCTCCGAAGTGCCTTCCTTCATGCCGTCCTTGAAGCCCTTGACGGCCCCGCCCAGATCCTGGCCGATATTGCGCAGTTTCTTGGTGCCGAAGATCAGCACGATGATCAGCAGAACGATCAGCCAATGCCAGATGCTGAATGAACCCATTGCCTTCTCCTATTTTTATCGCTTGAGCATGCCCGGCAGGACGTCCGGGCCGCCAATGATGTGAACATGGACATGATACACCTCCTGTCGCCCCACCCGACCGGTGTTGATGATGCTGCGAAAGCCGTCCGTGGCGCCCTGCTCGCGCGCCAGCCGGCCGGCCAGCGCAAGGACCCGTCCCAGCGCGGCTTCGTGCTCCGGCTCGCATTCGTAGAGCGAAGGCACGTGCGCCTTGGGGATGATGAGGAAGTGCACCGGCGCGATCGGGTGGATGTCGTGAAAGGCGAAGACATGCTCGTCTTCGTAGACTTTCTTGCTGGGAATTTCCCCGCTTGCGATCTTGCAGAAAAGGCAGTCTTGCATTTCAGGCACCCCCTCGGGACCTTTTCTCGTCAATGCCGGAAATTCCCTCGCGCCGATGCAGCTCGGCCAGCACGTCGTCCGGCCCAAGGCCGAACTGGGACAGCAGGATCAGGCTGTGAAACCAAAGATCGGCTGTCTCACGCACGATGTGCAGGCGATCCTTGTCCTTAGCCGCCATGATCGTTTCGGCCGCCTCCTCGGCAATCTTCTTGCAGATGGCGTCTGTGCCCTTGTGATAGAGGCTCGCCACGTAGGACGTCTCCGGCGCTGCCCCTTTGCGGCCGTTCAGCGTGTCGGCGACGCGGTAAAGGATCTGGCAATCGATCATTTGTAGATCTCCTTCGGGTCCTTGATGACGGGATCGACAGCCACCCAGCGGCCGTCCTCGAACTTCTGGTAGAAGCAGCTGCGCCGGCCGGTATGGCAGGCAATGCCGCCCACTTGCTCGATCTTCAGCAGCAGCACGTCATTGTCGCAGTCGGTGCGGATTTCACTCACCTTCTGCGCGTGGCCGGACTCCTCGCCCTTGTGCCAGAGCTTCTTGCGCGAACGCGACCAGTAGACCGCTTCGCCGCGCTTCAGCGTCTGCTCAAGGGATTCGCGGTTCATCCACGCCACCATGAGGATGTCGCCCGTGGCAGCGTCCTGCGCGATGGCCGGCGCCAAGCCGTCCTTGTCCCATTTGACTTCATCCAATGCCGTCATGCTGCCTCCGCTGGGCCGCCCGCGCTAGCGCGGAAGAAGAATCGGCACCCCCACCCATCCTCCCCCGCCGAGCGGGGGAGGTGACTAGTCACCCCCGCCCATGGGGCGGGGGAAGGGGGGTGGGCCGTCAAATTCCCCATCGGGGAGCGCTTGCGCTCCCCTTTCCCCGGGAAAGGGGCCGGGGGAAAGGCCGTCACAGTCTCACCTCGATACCGCGCGATCGCATGTATTCCTTGGCTTCGCGCACGGTATGCTCGCCGTAATGAAAGATGCTGGCGGCCAGCACGGCGTCGGCCCGCCCCTCCAG
>PHCS01000090.1 GCA_002840845.1 Betaproteobacteria bacterium HGW-Betaproteobacteria-14 | reverse complement strand
ACCAGCGTCTCCACGCTGGCGCCCGCCGGCAGCGCCAGCTTGGCATGGCTCGGGAAGGCCGCGCCGCCTTGCCCGACCATGCCGGTGCGCTGCACGGCCAGCAGGATCTCCTGGGGCGGAAAGGCGTCCATGTCCTGCGGTGCGCCCCACAGCACTTCCTGGGTCGAGGCCTCATAGACGCGGATGACGATGCATTCCGTCCACGGCCCGCGCGCGCTCGGGCGCAGTTCGATGGCCTCCACCACGCCGGTGGCCGGCGCGTGCTGCGGCACCGACAGCCAGCCGTCGGCCTCGGCGATCGGCTGTCCGCGCACCACCTCCTCGCCCACGCGCACAATCGGCCGCGAGGGCCGGCCGATGTGCTGCGACAGCGGCACGACCAGGCGCGGCGCAAAAGGCATGCGGCGTATCGGCATGTCGGCAGTGTGCTTGAAGCCTGGCGGATGCACGCCGCGCTGGAAGGCTTCGCCGCGGAAGTAGGACAGCAGTTTCACTTCAGAAAGACCCTTTCACCACAGAGACACAGAGGAAAAACAGAGATTTTAATTTTGGTTCTCTCTGTGTCTCTGTGCCTCTGTGGTTCATGGTTTTTAGTTGTACTTCGCCGCCCGCGCCATCAGCTTCTCGATGCCCGGTTCGTTCATGTTCCACGGCGTGCCGGGATGCAGGCAGCCGGCGGTGCACTTCTCCGCTGCCTTGACGATATCGGCGTACTTGCCGCCCTTCGGATTCACCACGATCGCCTGCTTCTGGTCGTTGTAGACGAAGACCTTCGGCGCCAGGGTGGTGCATTCGTCGCAGGCGGTGCATTCCGGCGTTTCGACCCAGACCGGCTCGTAGCCATCCGCCGCCGGGGCCGCACTCTGCGCGGCTTGCGGTTGCGACGCACCGGCCGCCGACGCGACCCTACCGGCCACGCCCAGGCTGGCGGTGATCTTCGCCAGCAACTCCGCACGCACCTGGTCGGCCAGCATCTCCGTATCCACGGCTGCCTTGTCGAGCCCGGCGATGTTCTTCAGCTGCTGCCAGAAATGCAGGCGCTCTTCAGTGGCGCGCACCAGGTCGTCGGTCGCCAGCAACCGCATGAGGCGATTCTTCTTGTCAACCGCCCAGATGAAGGGGAACTTGCCTTCGCGCTCGCCCTTGTCGAGTGCCAGGAAGTCGGCCATCGGCACCATGTCGTCGTTCCAGGTCTCGGGCGGCGCCTTGCGGAACTGCTTGGCGAAACGCCCTTCCGTCGCGGCGAAGTCGGCGAAGGTCATCGGCAGTTCCATTTTCTGCTCGGCGCCGGCCTCGTCGGTGTACTTCAGGGTGTAGACCGGCCAGTCCTGCTCGAGCGCCGGATTGCCCTCCAGGCTGACGCATTCGGAGAAGGTCACGCCCGCATCCGGATCGAAGCGGAACAACGGATAGGCGCGCCCCTCGACCGCCAGCTTGCTCTGGTCCACGCTCTTGTCGTCGCCGATGCCGTGCTCCGGCGGACAGACGGCATAGATGTTGAACAGCGCCGGCCGCCGCGAATTGAGGCCGTCGATGTAGCTCTCGATGAGGTGGTTGGTATGGGCGATGGTGCCCGACATCACGTAGGACGTGCGGTGCGCCATGCCGATCAGGCTGATTTCCTTGCGCGTCTCCTGTTTGCCGCGCTGGGCCGCGCCGAACGGCGCCATGTCGGACACCTGGCTGATGAAGCCCGAGGTGCAGGCCTGGCCGCCGGTGTTGGAATACACCTGCGTGTCCACCACCAGCACCTTGATCGGCATGCCGGACATCAGCGCGCGCGACAGGTTCTGGAAGCCGATGTCGTACATGGCGCCGTCGCCGCCGATGGAGACCACCGGCGGGCAGAGCAGCCACTCGTCCTCGGAGAACTGCTGCCAGGTGAAGCGGCGGAAGAAGTCCTCGTGCTTTTCCGCGGTGTATTCGTTGGCCAGCTCCAGCTCGGCCATGCGCACCGCCTTGAAACCCTCCGCCATCTTCGCCATGTGGCCCTCGAAGATGCCCATCGCCACGGAAGGGCTGTCCTGGAACAGGTGGCTGGTCCAGGGGAAAGGATACGGGTGGAAGGGATAGGTCGAGCCCCACACCGAAGTGCAGCCCGTCGAGTTGATGATGCCCATCTCGGCGCGGCCGCGCTTGGTCGGCCCCTCGACGTAGCGCCACTTGAGGTCCTTCAGCTTCTCGATGAGCTGCGTCGCCCACTTCACCCAGGCCGGGTCGAGCGGACGCGAGGGCTTGTTCTCCATGATCTTCGCCGACAGGCTGGCCAGCGTCAGGTCCTCGCCTTTTGCCGCATTCACCGCCTGCAGCACCGCCCCGGTGTCGGAGAGGTCGACCGATTCGGTCAGCTTCATGCGGATGTGCTTCTCCAGGCGTGCTATCAGGTCGTCCAGGTGCGCGACGTGCTGCTCCACGCGCGGCTGCATCAGCGCGGTCACGGTGCCGGTGAACAGGTGGATGGCGGTCTTCTCGCCGCAACCCAGGCAGGCGCCGTCGCCGCAGGGCATCGAGCCGTAGTTGCGCTTGTCCAGCAGCAGCGTCTCCAGTGCGCCGATCTTCTCGTCGAGGCTGTCGATGCGGCTGTACTCCGGCGGCGTGGTCGGCAGGTCGAGCCAGAAATTCCAGTCGCTGCGCAGGCGCTCGATGGATTCCTCGGTCTGCGTCACCATGCGCAGCGCATCGTCCTCGCATACCTTGACGCAGAGCGCACAGGCCTTGCAGGTGTAGGGGTTGATGGTGATGGAGAACAGGCCGCCCGAACCCTTGCCCTTCTTCTCCTTCTGCGTCCAGTAGGGTTTGGTGGTGCCGAACTGGAAGTCGCCGATCGATTCGCGGAACAGGCCGAATTCTTCGGCCAGCTTCTCGCGCTCGGCCTCGGGCGCCTCCGCGATCGTGGCGTTGATGGCGTCATCGATGAGCGGACGCACGCTCACGCCATCCCCCTCGATCATGCCGCGCAGCTTCTTCTCCAGCGTGCGCACGGCGCGGCGCAGGAAGCGCGTCGGCCGGCCGCCGCGCTCGACGCGCGTCACGGCGGTGCTGAAGATGTCGGCTACCGTGCTCACCAGGCCAGGGATGGCGCTATCCGGGCACTCCGTGTAGCAGTTGCCGCAGGCCGTGCAGTTCTCGGCGATCCATTCCGGATACTCGAAGCGGATCTGCGTCATGTCGCGGAACACGCCGGTCGCCGCCGGCACCAGGGAGGCGCCGATGAACGGATCGACCAGGTTGTCCGAACCCTTGCCGCCCGCATAGAAGCTGCCGGTCTGCTCCCAGAAGCGGTGGATGTCGGCAACTCGGCCATCGCCTTCGGGCAGCTGCTTGAGCATGATCGGCATGCCGGCCGTCTTTTCCGCCAGGTTGCGCCGTGTCGCACCGACTGACTTTTCCCGGATCTCCTTCAGCTCGCTGTAACCGCGGCGCACCACGCGCAGGTTGTCGTCCACCACGCGCTTGCCCTTGTCACCGAATTTCGCCTGCAGCTGGTCTTCGATGGCCTTGAACAGCTTTTCCTCGGACAAGTCGGCGTTCTTCATGACCGTCGAGGCGGCGAAGAACGCGCCCTGGAAGGCGATGCCCTGCATGCGCAGCTGCAGGTCGGCGCTGCCGGCTTCCTCGCGCGCGATCTGGAAGGCATCGAGATAGAAGACGCGGATGTCGTTGTCGACGATCTGCTTCTGCATCCACAGCGGGAAGCTGGCCCACAGGTCGGCTTCTTCGCGGTTGCTCTGCAGGATGAGCACGCCGCCCTTCTTCAGGCCGGCCACGGGGTTCGAGTGCTCATGCACGTTGGGGTCGGGCGAGAGCACCACGTCGACATAGACATACTCGCAGTTCACACGGATCGGATCCGGCGACGCCGAAAGGTAATAGGTGGTCGGCTGGCCTTTCTTCTCCGAGCCGTACTTCGGGTTGGCCTTGATGTCCCAGCCGAGCAGTTCGTACAGCGTCATCGCCAGGTTCTTGCCCGTGGTGATGGCGCCCCAGCCGCCCACCGAGTGCATGCGCACGGTGATGGATTCCTTCGGCAGCAGGTTCGGGTTCTCGCTGCCGCGCACGGCCAGGTTGCGGATGTGCGGATAGGCTTCCAGCACGTTCTGGCCATGGATTTCGTCCTTGGGGCTGGCTGGGGTGTCGCGCACGAAGTCGACCGATAGATAGAAGAACTTTTTCTGTGGCGCGTTCGACAGCATGTTTTCCACGGCGCCGATCAGCGCTTCGGGCTGCAGGTCGCGCGAGCCCAGGCCGTAGCAGCCGGAATACAGGCGCGGCATGTCCTTCGCGGAGGCGTAGGCGGCATACCCCTCATAGGCCGGCTTTCCTTCGGCGGCGCCGTTTTCCAGGCATTTCGATACCGTTGCACGCACCTCGCGCATCAGCGGCAGGTCCTCGGCCAGCGGCTGGTCGGTGCGTTCCAGCACCGCCACGCCCTTCTTGCCCTTGAGAATCTTGCCGATGAGATCGCCCGGGAAGGGGCGGAACATGGTCAGGTCCACCACGCCGACCTTGAGCTTGCGCGTCTCGCGCAGGTAGTCGGCAACGGCCTCCGCCTGCACGATCATGCTGCCCATGCCGAGGATCAGGTAGTCGGCATCATCGCTGCGGTAACACCCCACGCGCTGGTAGCGCCGGCCAGTCAGCACGGCGAATTCATCCATGCAGCGTTCGGTGATCTCCTCGATATGGTCGAAGAAATACGGCCGCTGTCCGGCCACCGCCTGCATGTAGGCATCCTGGTTCTGCACCGATCCCGAGAGCAGCGGCACATCGACGTCCCAGATCGCCGGCACACGGCGGCGCGTCGGGCCGTAGAGCATGGCCTGGGCCGGCGTCGGCGTGTCGATGATGTCGTCCGGCTTGCCCAGGTACTCGGCCACCAGTTCGCGCTCGGGCAGGCGTACCGATTCGATCAGGTGCGTGGTGAGGAAACCGTCCTGGCCGATGATGGCCGGCGTCAGCGAGAGTTCCGCCACCTTGCGCCCGATCAGGTTGAGGTCGGCCGCGCCCTGGGCGTCCTTCGCCATGACCTGGATGAAGCCGGTGTCGTCCACGCAGTGGTAGTCGTCGTGACCGCAATGCACGTTGAGGCTGGCCTTGGTGATGGCGCGGCAGCCCATGTTGAGCACATACGGCAGGCGCTTGCCGACGGCGGCATAGAGCGATTCGTGCATGAAGGCCACGCCCTGCGCCGAGGAAAAGTTGGTGGCGCGCAGTCCCGCCATCGACATGCCGGCGGTGACGCCTGCGGCGGCGTGCTCCGATTCCGGCTCGATGAAGATCAGCGGCCGCTCGGAAATATTGAGGTGCCCCTGCGCCACGGCCTCGGCCCAGTATTCCCCCATCTGCGTCGACGGCGTGATGGGATAGGCGCCGGCAGCGTCGGAAGCCTCGCGCTCGACGTGGACGACGGCGGTATTGCCATCCACCGCGTCGCGCACGCCGGGGTACTTGACCTTGGTCTTGTCCTTCCCGGCACCCGGGGCGGATTCGAACAGTTTGTATTCCTTCAGTTTTTTCAGCATGTCAGCACCTCATGCACCTATCATGGGAAGTGGGTTCTGGCGCAGGATCCTCTTCGACTCCACGCCTTTAACCGGGGTATTCGGGTTGTCGAACCAGACGATCGCGCCGGTCGGGCAGCGTTCGATGGCTTTCCTGGCAGCGCGATCGTTCTGCGCGTAGTCGATCACGGCCAGGTTGTTCTCGAGTTTCATCACGCCGGGCGCGGCATCCACGACGCACTTGCCGCAAGCGGTGCAGGCCACCTCGCAGCTCGCTTCGGCGGTATCGCCGTCGGCGAGGTTCTTGCAGGCCACCCACAGCTTGCGTGAGACGGGTTCCAGGGTGAAAAGCGCCTTCGGGCAGACCTCTACGCAGTCATTGCAGGCAGTGCACTTGTCGGCATCCACCACCGGCAGGCCGTGGGAATCCATGTGGATGGCGTCGGAGCCGCACACCGTGGCGCAATCGGCCAGGCCGAGGCAGCCCCAGGCGCAATCCTTGCCGCCGCCGCTGACGACGGCCGCGGCACGGCAGGTGGACAGGCCGGCATAGCGGGCACGCATGAAGGCCACATGCCTGCCGCCGGCACAGGCCAGGCGCGCCACCTTTTTTTCCACCGAGCCGGCATCCACGCCAAGCAGGTCGGCAATCACGCCGTTTTGCGCCGGTGCATTCACGGTGCATTGGGCGGGCACGATCTCGCCGGCGACGACCTTCTCGGCGAAGTTGCGGCAGCCGGCCATGCCGCAGGCGCCGCAGTTCGATTTCGGCAGGAGTTCCTCGACCTGCTCGATGCGCGGGTCCTCGAAGACGTACAGGCGCCGGTTGGCGAAGGCGATCACGCCTGTCAGGACGACGCCCAGCAGCGCCATGAACACCCCGGCGTAAGCTAGTTCCGTCATCGAGCCGAAGCTGACCATCTCAATCCTTCAAGGTTAAAATAACCATGTCATTACCAGGGTCTGCAGGCCATGCGAACGCTCCAGACGCAAGCCGGGTAAAAAAAAACTCTGGAAACTGATGGCGCCGAGCCACAGCCTTGCGGGCCATGGTGACGACAGCCATTCACGGAGCAGCCGGAGATCGAATCCGGCTTACGGGACGGCCTGGCGGGTGTGCCAGTCCGGGTGAGACGCAAGCAACGTTGTTACGTCATTTGCGCTTGTGCGGATAGAAGTATAGGAACTGTACCGCGATGCAACAAGCAAGTCTTATATATAACAACCCAAAGCTTTCCTTATACATGACCAAGGGTTAGCCTGATATCTCGTATCGCAAAACACTGTTTCCCATAATGGAAGACAAGTGGTTCTGCGTCGCAGCATTGCCTTACGGCTTTCGAAGACCCTACCTATAATTAAATATGAAGCTTGATTCCGTTGGCGCTCACCCAAACTAATGAATATATGAACGCATCCATGCACATCCGCCCGCCTGCCGTCGCCGGCATGTTCTACCCGGACGACGAGGCCGTGCTCGCGCGGGAGATCCGCGGCTACCTCGCCGCCGTCCCGCCCAGGCAGGCCCCTGCGCCCAAGGTGCTGATCGTGCCGCACGCCGGCTACATCTATTCCGGCGCGGTCGCCGCCCACGCCTACGCCCGGCTGGCGCCGGCACGTGCGACGATCCGCCGCGTGGTGCTGCTCGGCCCGGCGCACCGCGTGCCGATCCGCGGCCTCGCCCTGCCTGTCGCCGAGGCCTTCGCCACGCCATTGGGCGCCGTGCGCATCGACGCCGAAGGCGCCGCCGCCGCGCTGAAGCTGCCGCAGGTCTCCGCCAGCGACGTGGCGCACAACCTGGAACACTCGCTCGAAGTGCAGGTGCCTTTCCTGCAGAGCGTGCTCGACGACTTCACCCTGCTGCCCTTCGCCGTCGGCGCGGCCACGCCCGCCCAGGTGGCCGAAGTGCTCGATCTCCTCTGGGGCGGGCCGGAAACGCTCATCCTCATCAGTTCCGACCTCTCGCACTTCCACCAGTACGCCACGGCGCAGGGCATCGACAAGGGCACGGCCGAAGCGATCCTCGCCTTCGAACCGACCCTCGACCACGAACAGGCCTGCGGCGCCACGCCGCTCAATGGCCTCCTGCTCGGCGCGAAGCGGCGCGGCATGAAGATCGAGTTGCTGGACATGCGCAACTCCGGCGACACCGCCGGGGACCGCGCCCGCGTCGTCGGCTATGCCGCCTTCGCCCTGTCGGAACCCGCCCATGAGCGACATTGAGCTGGGCAGCACGCTCCTCCGCCTGGCGCGCGCCGCCATCGGCGAGCGGCTCGGCCAGCCCGTGCAGGCCGCCGCGAGCCACGACTTGCTGCACCAGCCCGGCGCCACCTTCGTCACGCTGATGCAGCGCGGCCAGTTGCGCGGCTGCATCGGCTCGCTCGAGGCGCACCGCCCGCTCGCCCAGGACGTGCGCGAGAACGCCCTCGCCGCCGCCTTCCGCGACCCGCGCTTCCAGCCGCTGTCGCTCGAAGAATTCGCGTTCACCTCGGTCGAAGTGTCGCTGCTCACGCCGCCCGCGCCCATGGCCTTCCGCGACGAGGCCGACTTCATGGCCCAGTTGCGCCCCGGCGAGGACGGCATCGTCTTCCAGTACGGCCGCCACCGCAGCACCTTCCTGCCGCAGGTATGGGAGAGCCTGCCCGATCCATTGCTGTTCATGCAGCAACTGAAGCGCAAGGCCGGCCTGCCGCCCAACTTCTGGGCCGCCGAGGTGACGGTTTCGCGCTACACGGTGTCGAAGTGGAAGGAAGCCGAAATCAGGAACGCAGCATGAGCGACACCTATCCCGGCCGCTGGTGGCATGTCATCGACGACGGCCGCATCCAGTGCGACTTGTGCCCGCGCGACTGCAGGCTGCGCGACGGCCAGCGCGGCGCCTGCTTCGTGCGCCAGCGCGTAGGCAGCAGCATGGTGCTTACCACCTACGGGCGCAGTTCCGGCTTCTGCGCCGACCCCATCGAGAAGAAGCCGCTCAACCACTTCTACCCTGGCAGCAGCGTCTTTTCCTTCGGCACCGCCGGCTGCAACCTCGCCTGCAAGTTCTGCCAGAACTGGGACATCTCCAAGTCGCACGACATGGACCGCCTCATGGACCAGGCCTCACCCGAGGAGATCGCCCGCGTCGCCGC
>PHCS01000020.1 GCA_002840845.1 Betaproteobacteria bacterium HGW-Betaproteobacteria-14 | reverse complement strand
CTCTCCCCGCCGGGGAGAGGGTTGGGGTGAGGGGCAACCGGTACAGTCGCAATGAAGCGGAGACGGCTTCCGCCAAAAGTCAGTCCCTACGAGACGGCGCCGGAGTCCTTGCCGCCCGCCGCGTCGCGCTCCAGCCGCCGCGCAAAGACCTTCATCTCCTTCGCCGCCTGGAGGTCGCCCTTGGCCTCCGCCACCGCGATGCCCTCGCGGTAGGCCGCCAGCGCCGCCTCCGCCTGCCCCGCCTCGGCCAGCGACTTGCCGAGCAGCTTCCACGCCGCCGAGTACTTCGGGTCTTTTTCCACCGCCGCACGGAACTGCACCGCCGCCTGCGCCGCCTCCCCCGCCTTCAGGTACTCGCTGCCCAGCGAAAAGCGCAGCAGCGCCCCGTCGCGCGGCGTGCCGACGAGCTTGAGCAGATTGTCGAGGGTGGTCATGGCGCGGCCTTGATGATGCTTTGTGGAACTATAGCAAGGCGCCGGGGAAAGTCAGTCGCTGGGATACGGCGCGGTGGGTATGCCAAGGCGGGTTATCGGCCATTGCCGCCGTTGGCCTCGGGTCAGGTGAATGGCCTTTTCCGGCAGGTTGCTGCCGTTGAGGCGTTAAGCCAACGGAAGAGCTGCCTCAGGGCGTGAAGCGGAAGTAGCCTGATTCAAAAAGCCGACGCTCTCAATCCATCCGCGCCGCGCACAGATTGCAGGCTCTGCCGCCTATCACTTGAACCGAACGCTTACCGTTGGAGTTCCAGGCAGACCTTCGTAGGTCACCTTTACTCCAGTTCCGGGCTTTGGCGGTTGCGGTCCCGAAAAGGAGCCGAGGCTGAGCAGGTCACCCTTCTTGAGACGAATGCCGCTTGCCTTCAAATCCTTGACAAGCCATAGAACGGCGTTAAACGGTTGCCCAAGGATTGCAGTACCTTTACTCGCTTCAAGTTCCTTTCCATCCTGATCGGCAAGCCTCACCGTCATGTTTGCGAGCGCCTCTACCAATTCAGGTGTTGCCTTCACCTCAAATGGCTTGCCGAGGACACCGAGCCTTGCACCGGCGTTCAAGTACACCAAGTTCGGACCCGTGAGATTTCGGGGATTCTCCACGATCATGTCCGGCAGTTCGATAAATGGATAAATACGCGAAATGTGTAGCAAGGCTTCGAGCGTCGTCGTTGCTTGATTGATGGCATCGTTCGCTACTTCCACGACTATGTCGGCTTCAAAGCGGGGCTGCGACGCGAAACTGGCGGGTACTACCACCCCATTATGGAGCATCTTCCCAAACAGCGTTCCTCGCACTGGGTTTGGATAGTTGAGGAATTTCTGTAACGCCGGATTCGTAAGCGCCGCCTTGTATCCAATGGATTTGCCATAGTTCTGAATGAGGAAGGCCGTGAACCTGTCTCTTCCACAAGCCGCATCGGCGAGAGTCATCTCGGATTGAGGATTGGGCGCAGGCTGGAGATTGGTTCAATGGCCGCTCTCCGGTGGCGAGCTTGACGGTTTCGTGCCCAAAGCGGAAATAGTCAGATTTGATAAGCGATCATTCACCGCGAGCACTGTAAACACCCCAATATTCGCTGATCCATTTCCTTTGTCCAAATTGCAGGATGGAAGCGCAATAGGACTACTTTGACAGCCCTTAGGTTCAAGCCAGTAGCTTCTTTCCGATGCACCGAACATGTTAACGACAAGTCCAAACAAAACCAGCGAGCAACCCACCCATTGCACCAATACCAACCGCTCGCCAAGAACCAGAGACGCTGTCGCCAATCCAACTAGGGGAACTAGGAGAGTGAAAGGCGCGACTCGCCCGCTCGGATGCCGCGTTAGTAGCGCCGTGAAGATGCCAGACCCGAGCAATGTGCCACCGAACGCCAAGTACGCCACGCCCGCCAGAGATCCCCAACTGAAATGCCCCAAAGCATAGGCAATAGCATGCGGGCCGTCGAACCACAGTGACAGAGCCGTGAAGGGAAGCGGAGGAATCAGACTGGTCCAGACAAGGAAGGCCAATGGGTCGAGGTGTTCTCCCGGCGGCATACTGTCGGCGGCCAAGCGCACGATGACGTTAGATAGACCCCAGAATGCAGCCGCCCCGAGCGTTAGCGCGAATGTCCGCAGGGTGATGGTCGAGGTGGCCGTCTCGGCGGCCCCAGCCAGCATGGCGATACCGACAGCGGCTACGGTCAGGCCGGCGAATTGCGGCCAGTGCCAGCGCTCACCGAGCAGAAGCGCGGCAAAGATCAAGGTGAAGAAAGACTGTGACTGAAGGATCACTGAGGCGGCGCCGGCAGGCATGCCCAAACGAATAGCGACAAAGAGCAACGCCAACTGGCCCACCCCTACTGTCATTCCATATGCCCACCACCAGCGCAGCATGATTCGTGGTCTGGGCACGAGGAAAATTGCAGGAAACGCCGACAGCAGGAAACGCAATGCTCCCATTAACATCGGCGGCACATCGTTCAGTACCAGCTTGATGACCGTGAAGCTGACACCCCAAGTCAACACCACAACCAGAGTTAGCAGGAGATCACGTACCGGCAGCATAGCTTGGGGTCATGTTTTCAGCAGTCCACCGTCGACGGCAACCGTTTCGCCCGTGATGAACGAGGCCTGGTCAGACGCTAGAAACACTGCCAGGCTCGCGATGTCGTCGGTGGTCGCTAGCCTGCCTAGGGGAAAGCGTGGCAGTATCTGGGCTCGAATATCGAGGCTGAGTAACGTCTTGACCATCTCTGTTTCGACGACGCTTGGTGCGATGGCGTTGACGCGAACCCCATGCTTACCGAACTCACGGGCAAGCCCTTTGGTAATGGCTATCACAGCGGCTTTGGTGGCGCCGTACCAGACATTGCCAAATGTGCCGCCGCCCTTGTACGCCGAGATCGAAGCGATGTTGATAACGACGCCCTGCTTTCGCCTCAGCATGTGGGGTGCAGCGGCATGAATACAGTTGTAGATGCCCCCGACATTCACGGAAAGCAGATCGTCCCACTCGGAATCGGTCGTCGCCATAGACGGTCCCGTGGTCATCAGCCCAGCGTTGTTCACCAGCACGTCGATACCACCCGCTTCGCGCTGGATGCCTGCGATGATGGCCCTAACTTCGCTTCGATCGCACACGTCCATCTTACGAGCGATCGCCTTCGGCCCCAGGAGCGAACATTGGGCGCCCGAGCCTTCTAGGTCGATATCGGTGACGTAGACGGAGCAGCCTTCATCCACAAAACGGTGGGAGATACAGGCACCTATGCCGCGGGCCGCTCCGGTGACGACCACTACTCTCCCGGTTGGTTCCTCTTGCACTCGTCGTCTCTCTGGCCTGCGGCCTAAAGCATATGGATGCCATGGCTGGCGCCAATCGACTGTCCGTTGAAAAGGTTGGTCGGGAATGCGGCTAGAAACACAGCCAGCTCGGCTAGTTCCGCCATGGTCGTGTACTCGCCGTCTACCGTGTAACGCAAGAAGCCCTGCACCACCTCCTCTTCGCTGACACCTCGCTCCTTGGCCAGCAGTGGCAGTTGAAATTCGATCAGCGGCGTGCGGACAAATCCAGGACAGATGGTATTGGCGCGTATGCCGTGTCGGCCGTTTTCCTTAGCGATCGCCCGACACAAGCCGACAATGCCGTGCTTGGCCGCCACATAAGGACCTTTCTTTTCCGACGCCATGTAGGAATGAATGGAGCCCATGAAGATGATGCTGCCTCGCTTCGCCGGAACCATGTAACGTAGGGCAGCGCACGCCGTGAGAAAGCTGCCATCCAAGTGGACGGCAAGCATGTCCTTCCAATGTTCAAAGGAGACATCGGCTATCGTGTCCAGATGCTGTATGCCGGCGTTGGCAACGGCTACATCGAGGCGTCCATGCTTAGCGGCGAAGCCGTTGATCCCGTCATCCACCATACGCTCTATCCGGACATCCATGTGGATGGCCTCGGCGCGACCCCCGGCCTTGCGAATCTCCCCCTCTACGTCTTGAGCACCACCGGCGTTGATATCGGCAATGCCAACAATCGCTCCCTCGGCGGCCATGGCCAATGCGATCTGCCGTCCGATGCCGCTGGCCGCACCGGTTACCACCGCAACCTTGTCCGCCAGCCGCCTTTTGCTATGTTCCGCCATTACCTGTTCCCCCTGAATGCCATAATCGCGACTTAACGAATGCCGACCGCCGCGCGCGCCTCTTCGACGGTAGCCGGCTCACGGCCCATGGCGCGCGCCAGTGCCACCATGCGCTCGACCAATTGCGCGTTGCTTGTCACTGGAGTGGCCTTGTCGATGAATACTGTATCTTCCATGCCAGTGCGCACGTTGCCGCCCATGGCCAGCGCCATGGCATTGGAGCGGAAGTGGTAGCGGCCGACAGTAACCACCTGCCAGCCCGAGTCGTCCGGCAACTCACTCACCATGTGCGTCAGGTTGCTGACGCTGGCCGGTGCTCCACCCTTGATACCGAGTACGATGCTGAAGTGCATCGGAGACTCGAGCACCCCGCGCTCATGCAGTTCCACCATGTTGGCGATGTGGCTCGGGTCGTAGACCTCTAGTTCCAACCCGTATCCCTTGGTACGGCAGCCATCGATAAATTGCCTGTTGAACTCGAGGCTGTTGTCGAAAATGTCGTTGCCGACCGGACTGCGAAACTCGAAGCTGCCGGCGTTCACCGTCATCATTTCCGGCCGAGGCGTGATATTGAGCAGGTTCATGCGCTCTTCTAGGCTCGCCGACGTCGGCTTAGCGCCAGGCGTTTTGGCCCGCATGCCAATGCCGTTGCCGATCTGCCGGATCAGCGGGGAACGCTCGCCAATCAGGCGTACCGTCTTGTTGTAGTAGTCGAGCGACGGAGTATTGATCCCCTGCTCGTCGCGGACGTGGATGTGCACGATCGAGGCGCCGGCGTTGTAGGCGTCGTACGCCGCCTGCGCCTGTTCCTCGGCGCTCGTCGGTAGATTGGGATTCGCCTCCTTGCCATGCAGTCCGCCGGTAATGGCGACGGTAATGATCACTTTGTCAGTTGATAGCAGATTCGGTTTCATGTCCGGTTCTCCATGTCTAAAGTTAGATTCCAGCCCGTGCGCAGTCGAGTCCGCATAAGTTTGGCGGGCTGCGATCAGCGAACACATTAATTCAGTTGACTTACTAAGTCAACTGAATTAATGTGTGCTTTAATCGTTTCCCTAGCATCGTCAACCGGGGGTAATCTTTTGGTAACCAAGCTTTCATCCAAACGCATCGCGTCAAACGCTGACGAGGTCGATGGCCAGTCTCTATCGACGAGAGAGGCGCTGCTGCGTACCGCGGAACAACTTTTCGCACGCCACGGCATCGAGGGTGTGTCGTTGCGAGAAATCAATCGGCACGCCAACCAGAAGAATGCTTCGGCGATCCATTACCACTTCGGTTCGCGTGAGGCCATCATCGAAGGCATCTTTGAAATGCGCGCCGCCCGCCTCGACACACGGCGTCGCCAACTACTGGAAGCGCTAACAGCCGATAGCAGGCCTATTTCGATTAGGTCGCTGGTGGCTGCACTTATCCGTCCGCAACTCGAGATTCTGCTGGCGGAAGGCTCTGGTTATCACTACAACCGTTTCCTGGCGCAGGCAACGCTGTCCGGCAACCCGGAGCTGCGCGAGCTCTGGCTCAAGCACTTCGGCGCCGCGCTGATCAAGTTTGAAGCAATCCTGCAGGCCCGGATCAAGCACGTGCCTCCAGCACTCTTCCGCCAGCGCTATGCCATTGTTGTCGACTTCGTCATCTACTCGTTGGCGTCGATGGAGCGACTGGTCGGAGAACGAAGCGCTACGGAGCAGCCATTTCCGCTCAACCGCGCCGTCGAGCAATTGATAGACATGGTCAGCGCGGCCATCGACGTGCCCATTTCCAGCGACACCGCGGAAGCCTTGGCGAAGGAAAAGCACCTGCGCCGGGCTGGCACCAAACCGAGCAACAGCAAGCGCCGCATCCGATGATCGACGGCCAGGCGCGGTATCTCACGCAATCTTGATCGCAACACTCTTGGAGGAGAAGAGGAAATGAAAATCAATCAGAGATTCATCGCAATGGCCGCTGTCATCATGGCATCCGTACTACTGCCGTTCTCGGCGGTTGCGCAGGACAGCAAGCCGGTCATCCGCCTTGGTCAATATCCCGGAACGGTTGGCAACATGCACGCCCAGATTGCAGTCGAAAAAGGCTTTTGTGATACCTATGGCATAAAGTGCCAACTGGTCACCGTGACCTCTGGGCCGATGGCACTTCAGACGCTGCTCGGCAAGTCTATGGAAGTGGGGATGTTCGTTCCCGAAGTCGCATTCGGCGGCATCGCCAAGGGTGCCGACATTCAGGTTGTGATGGGCGGCTACGGATCCCAGCCGTACGCACTGGTGGTACGCAACGATATCTCTCTGCCGAAGGGGGAAGGTAACTCGATGGCCGCGCTCAAGGGACTCAAAGGTCTCAAGATCGGCGTGCCGTCGAGAGGCAGCGGAGCCGAACTGCACCTTGTCGAACTGCTCAACCTTGCCGGGCTCAAGCCGACCGACGTGACCATCGTCGCTGTGGGTGCACCCAATACAGGCTACCCGGCGCTCGTGGTCGGCAAGACCATCGATGCCATGATCAATTTCCCGCCTCTTGCCGACATGTGTAACGTTGGCAAGACGTGCACTACTGTACTCGACCTCTCCCGCGGTGAGGGCCCGCCTGCTATTCGCGAAATGATCGGGGCCTCAGTGCCAATGTGGATGCGTCGCGATTACATCGAGGCCAATCCCAAGGTCCTGGATGCGCTACAACGGGCGATGCTGGATACCGAGAAATGGATGAAAGACCCAGCTAATTTCGACGAAGTGGTTGCCATCTACAGCAAGCACATTCCGCTGACCGGGATCGCCAACGCTCAACAGATCCTGCGCTCTTGGCTCAAGTCGGATATGCTGCAGATCAGCGTGCGCCTGAACCGTGTGGCACTGAAGGCCATCCATGACTACGCGTTGCGAAACAAGCTCATAACCGAGCCCATCGATCTCAATCGCGTCGTCTGGGCAAAGGCACTGTAGTATGGGTTCGATAAGCGCAGAGGTAGCTAGCGCATCCATCGAATTGCTGGAGGTACGGCACGCCTTCAGCACCGACGTGCTGGCACTGTCCGATTTCACGCTGAGCATTGCCCCGCGAGAGTTCGTCTCCATCATCGGGCCCTCGGATTGCGGCAAGACCACGGTCCTCAATCTAGTGGCAGGCCTGCTACCCGTGCAGACTGGCACCATCATCGTAGCCGGAGCGGCGCCCACAGCCGGCCATCACGACGTCGCCTACATGCTGGCCAGGGATTGTCTTTACCCATGGCTGACGGCGCAGCAGAACGCCGAGATGGGCAACCGGGTGAGGCGAATGAAGCCCGCCGAGTGCAGCCATCGCGCTCGTGCGCTGCTGCATGCCGTCGGCTTAAAGGGCTTCGAGGATTCCTATCCGAAGCAGCTCTCGCACGGTATGCGTCAGCGTGCCGCGCTCGCCCGCACCTTCGCTATGTTGTCACCCGTGCTGTTGATGGACGAACCTTTTGGTGCCCTCGATGCCCAGACCAAGTTAGTTCTGGGCGAACTGCTCGATCGCTTGTGGGAGCACGAGCAGCGAACGGTGTTGTTCATCACCCACGACCTTGCCGAAGCGATCGCACTGTCAGACCGGGTCATCGTAATGAGCCGACGCCCGGGACGTATTATCGCCAACGTCAAGATTCCGCTTCCGCGGCCGCGATCGGTGCGTGCGATGCAGAAGGATCCCCAGTTTCATGAGATTTACGCCCAGCTGTGGACCCTGCTTGAGCAGGCACTCACTGAGGAGTTTGTGGAAGACTCGATATGAATTTCAAGCAAACACATACGGTACTTGGCATACCGCTATGGCTGGCGCGACTGGTCGTCATTACTGCTTTCTGCCTTCTGTGGGAATGGGCGACCCTGCGCAGACCTGAACTGCGGCTCTATGTGGGCCAACCCTCCGGTATCGTCAAGTTTCTTTGGGACGGGCTCTTCGACGACGGCCTGCTGTGGCTGAATGGATTTTGGAGCATGAGCGCGGTTCTCATCTCCTTCCTGCTCGGCTCGATCCTGGCCATAGCTACCGGAATGCTCTTCGCCGTCAGCCCGCGTACGGAATTGTTTCTTCATCCCATCATGATTGGCCTAAATGCCTTGCCGCGCATCGCCTTGGCTCCTTTGTTCCTACTCTGGTTTGGACTGGGTATAGCCTCAAAAATCGCGCTCGCATTTACGCTGACCTTCTTCATCGTGCTCGACGCTACTGTGGCCGGCATGCGCAGTGTTGAGAGCGACCACGTTACGCTAGCGCGGATGATCGGCGCCAGTCCTGGCTGGATCTTCCGACATGTTGCGCTCGTGTCCGCGATGCCAACCATATTTTCCGGACTGCGGCTCGGATTGATTTATGCCCTACTGGGTGTCATTGGCGCCGAAATCATCGCGGCCGAGCAGGGTCTTGGCCAGTATCTGGCCCTATTGGCCGGGACGTTCAACACCGATGGAGTGTTCGCTATTCTCCTGCTTCTGGCGTTACTCGGCTCGGCAATCGGCGTGCTGATGGCTAAGCTCGAGAAGCGGTTGCTCTACTGGAAGTGAATGCCATCGGCGTTCCAAGCATTCTTCCTCAAGATCACTGGCGAAAAGCTGATATCCTCAAGTGCCAATCGGACTGACTGCTCCAGAGTTCTCGGTCAGCGCGATATCCGGCTAGGACGAGAAGACCGGTTCCATGACCTTGGCGTAGCCCGCCACCTCCTGTTCTTCGCGGGTCGTGAAGGACTTGATCAGAAGGCTGGACAGCAGGCATTCGATTTCACGGTCCGACAGCCGACGGTCCTCGATGCGGGTGGACGAGCCGATGCTTTCGATGGTGGCGACGTGCAGCAACGCCGGGTGCCGGTCCGGCGCCAGGCTGCCGAACGCGCGCCATTTTCCACCATATGCGCAGGCGCTCGAGCAACACAGGGGAGAGCATGGCGTAACGATCCTTGCGGCCTTTGCCCTGTTCGACGCGCAGCGTCATTCTCTCGCTGTCGATGTCACCAACCTTCAGCGCCCACTTCGCTGGCCCGCAGTCCGGCAACGTAGGCAACCGCGAGTGCTATCTGGTGCTTCAGGTTTCCGGCAGCAGCGATCAATCGCCCCCACTTCCTCGCGGCTGAGGACCGGGGGTGTAAGAATGTTTGTGTACACGGTCACACAGCAGGAAACTGCCGCATTGCCAGGAGCGATGATGACCGTAGCGAAGAAAGCCGTACCCCAGGAGTTGCTGGACAGCCTGTTGGCTGATTACCGAAAGCCGGAAGACCTGATTGGCGAAAATGGGTTGCTCAAGCAACTCACCAAGTTGCTGGTCGAGAAGGCGCTGGAAGCCGAGATGGCCGATCACCTTGGCCACGGCAAGAACGAACCCGTCGAGAACGCCGCAGGCAACACCCGCAACGGCAAGAGCCGTAAGACGCTGAAGGGCGAGTTTGGCGAACTGCCGATAGAGATTCCTAGCAGGCTGTTGAAATTCGCCCGAATTCGCAAACCCCGAGCCCATCGACGAGCTGATCGAATGCGAAGCGATGGTAGATTTTCATCATTTCGACCTTCGCCTCGGTGCCACTCAGGGCACCGAGGTCGCCTGCGCGCCTCATTGCAGCGCTCCTTGGGGTACCGCGAACAGTATTCGGGCCATGCGCACGATGTTGCTGGCGGTCATGGTCAGCTTGAAGTGCTGGTCGACCCGCTGGATTCCCCGGAACGCCGTCTGCCGAATCCGGCCCACCGTCTTGCCCCAGCCGAAGTGTTCCTCGATGCGCTTGCGGATCATCTGGCTCAGCCGGTACCCGTCGTGCCGGGTGGTGCGTCCGTCGATGGCGCTGCCCCCGCGCCGGCCATCGTTCTGGGCGACGTGCGGCGTCACGTTGCGGCTGCGGCAGGCGGCGATGAAGTCGGCGGTGTCGTAAGCCTTGTCGGCGCCCACCGTCTTGGGGTGAGTGCCCGGCACCGTGTCGAGCATCGCCAGTGCGGCCGCCCGCTCGCCGGTGCCGTCCGCATGGGAGACGATCGCGCCGACCACCAGACCGGTGCGGTTCTCCATCAGGACGTGGCCTTGGTAGCAGAGGATCGAGGCAGTGTTGTGGCTCTTGCGGTAGAGCCGCGCATCGGGGTCCGTCGTGCTGGCGTGGGTGTCGTTGCTGCGCGGCCGGCCTTTCCAGTCCGCCAGGGCGTTGCGCCCACCCCCCGACGGCGTCTGCTCGTCCGAGCCGTCCTTGGGGCGAAAGCTCTTCTGGCCCGCCCAGGCCTGGATCAGGGTGCCGTCGACGGAGAAGTGTTCCTTGGAGAGGAGCCCCTTCTGGTCGGCCAAGGCCATCACTTCGGCAAAGAAGGATTCGACGACCTCGTGGGCCAGCAGCCGGTCGCGGTTCTTGGAGAACACCGAGTGGTCCCAGACTTCATCGTCGATGGCCAGGCCGACGAACCAGCGGAACAACAGGTTGTAGCGCATCTGCTCCATCAGTTGCCGTTCCGAGCGCACCGAGTAGAACACTTGCAGCAGCAACGCCCGGACCAGCTTCTCCGGGGCGATGGATTCGCGGCCGGTGTCGGCGTAGATCGAGTTGAACAGGCCATTGAGACGGACAAGGGCTTCATTGACGAGCACGCGGACATTGCGCAAGGGATGGTCGCCCGGCACGAAGTCCTCGAGCTTCGCCACCGTGAAAAGGCTTTCCTGCATTCCGTCCGTCCCACGCATCCCGCTCACTCCGAGGTAGTTATGAACACCGTATCCATAACGTCGACCCTGGACATTTCGCTTACACGGATACGGGGTCGAATTTCAACAGCCTGTTAGGCCTCGCGCACCAAAGAAAATTGCCCGCTCTCAGCGGGCAACCATAGAAAGGCACAACGATCAGCCGGCTGGCTTCTTCCGCGATGCCTTTGTCGCTGCTACTGCAACCTTTTTCTGCTTTACAGGTGCCGGATTGACTACGGCTGCGTCCACGGACGTAGGTCCATCGCCCTTCGCCTCTAGCAGCCCGACTCTCCCAAATCCAAACATCACCCCCGGGACAAGACTCGCGGGGTTGGGACCGACTGGCCCAACCCCGATCTGGTATTCGACTAACAGATCGTATCGACCCTTATGCAGACCGTAGTGTTTAATCAGGATTGTCGTCAACTCATTCATCGAAACTGGCGCTTTAACAGGAATTGGCGCCACTGGGGCGACTATGGCAGCGGCGCTGTTAGTGGTGGCCATGAGCAGGCATCCTTTGAGTTTGCGCCAACGCAACACCCCATTGTTCCGGTGCCGACACGCTAGACGCAAGCGTCTTCAGTGATTCTGTAGGAATATTGAGCGTCACTTGCACATTGTGATTCACATCGAGCTTCGCGTTAACAAAGGCATCCAGAGCTCGCACCGTCACATCGTTTTGTGTAACGTTGTCGGCCATCGCCCTTCGAACTACAGCTTTGTGCAGCGCTGGTGGAACGCGAACCTGAAATAAGCCCTTCAAGGGTTTTTGTGGTTGCCGACCCAAGGATGCACAGGTTTCAATGTAGTCATCAACAGCCGCCTGAAATTCCTTCTGGAGATCCGCTGGCGACTCAGCCTCGTATGTAACGAGATCATCGATGAATAGGATCTTTCCGCGGCAAACATGGCGGTCCATATCCAACTCGGCCGTACCCTCATATTCCCCGTACTTAAGAATGTCCACGCTGTCCTCTATTTGGTGAATCCATGTGTTCTCAGATGCTCGGCCACATCAGCGATGCAACCCTTATCCACGTCCGGCGACGGGTGCGGTTGGTGGCAGCAGATCAAGGCATCCTTCTCTTTATGGAAGAACTTCCTGCGCGACCCACTGTTTTTTTGCATCGTATATCCCAGATGCTCCAAGAGACCTTTCAATTCGTCCCATTTGATATCGGCAGGGGGCGGCTTCGCACACAACTTATCAAGGACTTTGTCATGCTTGGCCATGTATCACCGCCGGTTTGGAAAACAAATGTAACTGAAAAATGGTTACATCGCAACAGGCGGTTGATGATTGCCCATACCCCTATCGACGATGTTGAAATGACATGGTACTTGAATTGTTGGCTAGGGTCCGTATAACAGCTCCATTTTCCCGCAGAGCGAAAACAACCCGCGAGCTCCCCCCAAGGCCAAAACCATCCCTCCAAGAATTCCCCCGCCGTATTCCAGCGACTGACTTTCATCCCGCCGCCCGCAAGGCAATCACCCCTATACTCCAATCTGGCAACAACGGAATCCACGCATGCACAGTAACTGGTACGAACGCCACATCCTGCCCTGGCTGATCGACTTCGCCTGCGGCATGAAGTCGGTGGGCAAGCAGCGCATGAAGGTGATCCCGCAGGCGCACGGGCGGGTGCTGGAGATCGGCATCGGCACGGGGCTGAACCTGCCCTTCTACGACGCGGGTCGCGTGAGCGAGCTCGTCGGCGTGGAGCCTTCGCTGCGTATGCATCGCCTGGTGCTGAAGCGCAGCCGCGCGGCGCGGCTGCCGGTGGAGATCGTCGGCATCACGGCGGAACGGCTGCCGCTGGCGGACGCGGCCTTCGACACGGTGGTCAGTACCTACACGCTATGCACGATTCCCGATCCGGTGGCGGCATTGCGCGAAGCGCGGCGCGTGCTGGCGCCGGGCGGCCGGCTGCTGTTCTCCGAGCACGGCCGCGCGCCGGACGAAAGCGTGCGCCGCTGGCAGGACCGCATCCAGCCGTTGTGGGGCGTGTTCTCGGGTGGCTGCCACCTCGGCCGCGACATCCCGGCCATCCTGCGCGAAGCAGGCTTCGATCCGCAGGTGGAGGCGATGTACATTCCCGGCCCGCGCATCGCCTCCTACCACTACTGGGGCGTGGCGACGGCGATTTGATCACGCTTTCGCGGGAAAGACGGGTGTCAGTCGAAGGACCAGGTGTAGAAGAGGTCCACCGCCGTCTCGCTGCCGGCCCGGGTGCGCACGCTGAAGCCGCGCCCGAGCTGGTAGTGCAGGCCGACCAGGGTGCCGGTGCCGGTGACGGCCTGCTCGACGCTGAGGCGCACGTCGGAGGAGATGCGCTTGCCCAGCGTCAGCACTGTGCCTTCCAGCCCTTCCCCGCTCAATGAAAGCTCGTCGAGGCCGAGCGAGTAGGCCATGCGCGCCTGCAGCGAGGCGGCCTGGCTGGAGCCGAGCAGCGCGCCGGCGGCGGCGTTGAGCAGGCCGAGGTTGCCCTGGCCGGCGTCGTCGATGCCGCGGCCGAGCACCAGCCAGGAGAGTTTGTCGCTGTCCGGCACGGAAGGGTTGGAGACGAGGCGCACGCTGGGCGCCTGCGCCGTGCCGCGGATCTCGACGCCGGCTTCCACCGTCTGGTTCTTGCGCAGGGCGACGATGTCGAGGCC
Source organism: Betaproteobacteria bacterium HGW-Betaproteobacteria-14 (assembly GCA_002840845.1). Lineage (GTDB taxonomy): Bacteria > Pseudomonadota > Gammaproteobacteria > Burkholderiales > Rhodocyclaceae > Desulfobacillus. The sequence continues at coordinate 26,037 of PHCS01000020.1, read as the reverse complement.
GGGGTTGTCGACGGGGCCGGCGAAGCTGAGCACGCCGCGCTCGATGGCGAGCTTCTGGCCGTAGGCGCTGTAGCTGCCCGCGGCGACGCGGATGCTGCCGTGCGCCGTCGGCGAGGTGTCGTGCGTGGCGCGCAGGCGCAGCTCGCCGGCGAGCCGCGCGTCGAGGCCGCTGCCGCGCACGCGGAAATCGTCGCCGAGGTCGAGCGCGAGGTCGATCTTGGCCTTGACCGGTGGACGGCCGTCCTCCTGCGGTTTTTCGCGACCGGCGACGACGACGTCTTCGCCCAGCACGGGCGTGCCGGCTTCGGGCAACACGATCAGGCCGCGGTCGGCGCGCAGTTTTCCGGCCAGCACGGCGCCGGCCTCGGACCAGTCCAGTTTCGTCTCCCCGCTGAGGATCAGCTGGCGCTCCGGCTGCGACACCAGTTGCAGGCGGTCGAGGCGCAGCGTGGCCTGCGCCGGCCGCGCCGCTTCACCCAGCGTCATCTCGCCCTGCGCGGTGAGGCTGCCTTCGCCGCCCTTCAGGGTAAAGCGCGACAGCGCGATGCGGTCGGCATCGAACTGCACCTCGAGCACGCCTTCGTGGAGGTCGACGCCCTCGGTCGGCATGCGCAGGGCCAGGGCCGCGCCGCGCAGCGCGCCGGAGAGCTGCGGCCGGCGCGGCGTGCCTGACGCGCGCGCATCGAGTTCGAGGCTGCCCGCGCTCTCCAGCCCGAGCCGCGGCGCCAGTCGGGCGAGCCAGGCCAGGTCCGGCATGGCGCCCCGCGCGCGCATCTGCAGCGGCGCGTCCGCCGCAATGCCCCAGCGCCCCTGGCTTTGCGCGAGGCCGGCCTCGGCTTCGACATCGAGACGGCCCAACTCGCTGCCGCGCAGCACCAGCGTGCCGCTGAGGCGGCCATCGGCGGCGCGCAGTTGCGCCTCGGCCTGCTGCAAGCCGAGCGCCGGGCCGGCCTCGGGCCAGACGCGGACATCGCCCTGCTCGCGCCAGAGCCGCGCGCTGCCGTCGACCGACTGCCCGGCGGCGAGCGACCATTGCGCGCCGAGCGTGACGGTGGACGCCACGGCCTGCGCCGTTGCGTCGGGCAGCAGCCACGCCAGCGGCACACCCTGCGCCGCGCCGGCGCTCTTCAGGCGGCCCTGTTCGTGTTCGACGACTTCCAGCGTGAACGCGCCGCCGGTGAAATCCAGTTGCAGGCCGCGCGCGCTCTGGCGCTGCGCCGACACCGCCAGTTCGGCCGGCGCGCGCAGCGCGAAGGCGTGGCGGCCGCTGCCGTCGAGCTTGTTCAGGCGGCCCTTCCAGGCGCCCTCGGCATAGCTGCCGGAGAGGGCCGCCACGATGCGCGAGCCGGCCACGTCGAGCGTGAGGTCGATGTCGTTGCGGCGCCGCGTGCCGGAAGCCTGCAGGCGCAAGGCCTTCAGCTTCTGGCCGCCGCTGGCGATGTCGTCGGCGCGCGCGTCGAGCCGCAGGGCGTCGTCGGCACCGGCCTTGAGGCGGCCGCTGGCCTCGACGGCGCCGAAGGCGTGGCCGCCGGGGAATGCCAGGCGACGCCCGTTCAGCTCGAACGCGAGCGCCGGGTCGTCGTAGCGCCCGGTGAGCGTGCCCGACGCTTGCAGGCGGCCGCCGAAGCCGGGGCCGAGCGCGTCGAGGCGCGGCGCGTCGAGGCGCCACGTCAGGCTGTCGCCCGGCTCGCCGAGGCGACCCGCCGCCTGCAGGGTGTTGTCGGCGAGGCGCAGCGTAAAGTCAGCCTGTGCGAGACGGCGGCCGCGCAGCTCGACGCTGCCCTTGCCGTGGATGGGTTTGGCATGGTTGCGGCTGTCGCGCAAATCGAAGGTGGCCTGCAGGGCCGGCGCGTCGGCTTCCGGCACCACGCTCAGGGACAAGTCGCCGTCGAGCCGGGTTTGCAGGAGCGCGGAGGACACCGCGCTCAGGTCGACGCGCGCCGCCTTCAGCGCGAGTTCCATCCGCCCCGCCTGAATGCGGCCGGTGCCGGAGAGTTTTCCGCCGCCGGCCAGGTCCGCCGCCAGCGCGTCGAACTGCAGTTCGCCAAGGCGGCCGCTGAAGGCGCCGCGTCCGGCGGCGAGGGGAAGCTTTTTGGCGTCGAGCGCGCCCGGCTGTGCGTTGGCAAGCGCGTATTCGCCGCGCAGGCTGCCGGCGGCGTCCAGCGCCACGGCGAGGTCGACGCCGATGTCCGCCTGCGGCGCGCCCTTCTGCCATTGCGCGGGATTCAGGCCGGCGAGCTGCGCCTTCACTTCGCGCAGCGGCTGCGCGTCGAGGGGCCTCAGCATGGCCGTCACCGTCGCGGTGGACTGCGCGGCTTGCGCCGTCGCCTTCAGTTGCAGCGCTTCGAGGATGCCCGTCACGGCCAGCCGGGCCTTGAGCTCGATGCCTTCCAGCTTGCCGTCGAGGTCGAAGGCACCCTCGACGCCGAAGGGCGCCTGCGCGGCCAGGCTGGCATTGCCGCCCAGCGTCCACGCGCGGTACTGCAGGCGCAGGCCGGCCACCTGCCAGGCATCGCGCCCCGCGGTGAGGGCGAAGCGCAGCCCGCCGACCTTCTCCGGCTGCGCCCCGGCGTGCGGCCGGATCATGATCTCCGCGACCTCGACCGCGTCCACGCGCAGGGGCAGCGGCAGCTCCAGCGAGGGCGGCAGCCGGAGCGGCGCGTCCGATGCGGCGGCGAGCGCGACGTCGATGCGCTTTGCCGTGAGGCGGCGGACCGCGATGCGGCCGCCCAGCAATGCGCCGGGTGTCCATTCGACGACGGCCTGGTCGACCTCGACCGTCGTGCCGGCATCGCGCCAGGCGATGCGCGCGGCGCGCAGCGGCCCGAGCAGGCGGCCATCGACGCCCTCGATCGTCAGCCGTCCTGCGGAACGCTCGCTCGCCACCTGCGCCAACCAGCGCGGCGCGGCTTCGCTGAAAGTCAGCCACCCCAGCACGGCGGCGGCGATGGCGAGCAGCGCGAAGAACGCCAGCGAGAGGATGCGCAGGGGCCGCATCAGAAGGCGAAGCCCACGGAAAAGTGCAGGCGGAACTTGCCGGTGTCGTGGCCGCGCGCCAGGTCGACGCTCAAGGGGCCGACCGGGCTCTTCCAGCGCACGCCGACGCCGTAGCCGGCGTAGAGCTTGCGCCGATCCAGGTCGTCGACGGCGGTGCCGGCGTCGAGGAAGACGGCGGCGCCCCATTTCCTGTCGAGCCAGTGCACGTACTCGGCGCTGCCAAGGGCGAGGTAGCGCCCGCCGACGATGGCGCGGCCTTCCTTGACGCCGATGCTCTGGTAGGCATAGCCGCGCACCGACTGGTCGCCGCCGGCACGGAAGAGGAAGGCCTGCGGGATGCCCTGGCGGCGGCTGGCAAAGACGGCGCCCAGTTCGCCGCGCAGGATCAGCGTGCCGCGCTCGCCCAGCGGCGTGAAGTGCGAGAGGCGGCCGCGCGCGCGCACGAAGGGCGTGTCGGCCAATGCGGACAGCGGCGCCGTGTCGAGGTCGATGCCGGCGAGATAGCCGCGGCTGGGGAAACTCGGCGTGTCCACCCGGCGCAGGGTCAGCGAGTAGCCGAAGGTCATGGCGGAACTGCTGCTCTCGCCGAAGCCTTCGACGCGCCGGGTTTCAGCGAGGTATTCGATGCGCATGGCGTGCTCGGTGCGCTCGCTGCCCCAGGCGCGGCGGGCGCGCAGGCCCAGGCTGCCGGTAGTCTCGTTCTGCACGTCGCTGCGCAGCAGGGTGGCGCCGAAGCTGTCGCGCCAGCCCTCTGCGCTGATCGGCAAGCCGATGTCGAGGCCGAGCGACTGCTGCTTCTGCTCGATGGAGAGCGCGCTGCGCAGGCGCCAGCCGCGATCGAGCAGGTTGTGGTCGTCGTAGGCGAGCTGGCCGCGCGCGCCGGTGTTGGTGCTGAAGCCGACGCCGAGGCCGACCTTGCTGCTCTTCGCCTCGCGCAGGGCGACCGTCACCGGCACCGCCTCGGGCCGGCCGGGCTGCGGCACGGCCTGGACCTCGACGCTTTCGAAATAGCCGCTGTCCTGCAGGCGCGTCTGGAACTTCAGCACCTGCGCCAGGGAATAGGGATCGCCCGGCTGGATCGGGCTGAGGCGGCGCACGATGTGCTCGGGATAGCGCTGCAGGCCGCTGATGTTCAGTTCGCCGAAGGCGTGCGACGCGCCGCTGTCGATCTCGACGCGCAATCGAACCTGCGCCTGCGCCGGGTCGACGTCGGCGCGGCTCGACGCGATGCGCGCGGTGGCGTAGCGCTCGGCGATGAAGCGTTGCAGCAGCGCGCGCTTGGCCTCGTCCCAGTCGGCCTGGCGGAAGGGCTGGCCGACGGGCAGCGACCAGTCCTCGCGCGCCTGCGCCATGGCGTCGGCGGCTGCGGCGTCCTCCCCGGCCAGGACGAGCTCGACGGCGGCGACGCGTGCGCGCGGCCCCGCATCGATCTTGTAGCGCGCCGTCGGCACCGCGCCGGATTCGTCGAGGACGGCCTCGATGCGCGGGGAAAAATAGCCTTCGGTGGCAAGCAGGTCTGCGATCTGCCGCCCGGCCTCGCGATGCGCCACGCGCAACTGCGACAGCGACATGCGCGAATTGTCGCGCCAGCGGGCGACATCCAGGTGCTGCTCCAGCATCGGGGTCACCGCCTCGGGCGCCTGCAGCACGAGCTCGTAGCGGAATGGCTCGGCGTGACCGGCCGTGACACTGCCCAGGAACACCCCCAGCAATGCGGCAAAAGTCAGCCGCTGCACTACGGCGAGCATGTGCGCCGGAAATAGGACTGCCGGGGAAAATCTCATTATTGAGTCTCGTATATGCATCTGTCGGATGTAGGTCGGCCTTCAGGCCGACTTCGAACGCTGTTGTCGGGCTGAAGCCCGACCTACGTGGGGCGTGCCAGTCATTTATCCGATTCCCGATAAATTCTTTCCTGGTTGACTGCCATGCGCGGAGCGAAAGCACGCACCCGTGCTGCCTTGGGGCAGCGCGGGATGATGTGCGCTTCGGGGCTTTCAGATCGGCGTGGAGGCGGCTTCCAGCGCTTGCGGGGCTTCAACGGCGCCGCGGACATCGACAATCACCGGTGCGGTAAGTGAATAGAAGTCCGTGCGCTTGTCGAGCAGCGGGATGGTGGTGCCTTTCAGGCGGTTCTCGTCGAGCAGGCGCAGGTCGACGTCGGCGACGATAATCTGTTCCTCGTTGATGACGCCCTCGGCGGCGATGCCGTCGCGGGCGAAGGGAAAGTCCGAAGGCGTGATGATGGCGGCCTGGCCGTAGTGCAGCCGCAAGCCTTCCGCGCCCAGGTTGCCGACGGTGCTGGTCATGGCGACATACACCTGGTTTTCGATGGCGCGGGCATGGCAGCAGTAGCGCACGCGCAGGAAACCCTGGCGGTCGTCGGTGCACGAGGGCACGAAGATGATTTCGGTGCCCAGTTCGGAAACGCGGCGCGCCAGTTCGGGGAACTCGATGTCGTAGCAGATGAGGATGGCGATGCGGCCGTGCTCGGTCTCGAAGACCTGCAGGCTGTCGCCGTGCTCCGTCTTCCATTCGTCCTTCTCCCAGCGCGTGCGGTGCAGCTTGTCCTGGGTGAACACTTCGCCCTTCGGGGTGAATAGGTACGCGGTGTTGTAGAGCTTGCCGTCGCGCAGGGTCGGATGGCTGCCGCCGATCAGGTAGTAGTTGTCGGCGACGGCGAATTCGCGCATCAGTGCGATGTAGCGCTCCGTGTAGCCGGCCAGCGCGCGCACCGCGGAATGGACATCGTCGTTGTCCATATAGCAGAGCAGCTGGGTCGTGAAAATCTCCGGCAGCAGGACGAACTGCGGTTTGTAGTCGGCCGCGGCGTGCAGGACGAAGCCGACCTGCCGGGCGAAACCCTCCCAGTCGTCGATTTGGCGGAAGCGGTACTGGACCGACGCAATGCGGACTCTCATCTGAAGCTCCTTATCTCGGGCGGCGCCAGAGTCGGCTTGTTCGGGTTGTAGCGCGGGTTCAGCCAGACGATCAGCGCGGCATTGCCCAGCGAGTCGGCGTCGCTGGGCAGGTAGCCCTCGATCACCCCGCAATACTGGAAGCCCTCGCCGACCTGGAAGCGCAGCACCGGATCGTAGATGTCTCCCCAGACCACTTTCTGCGCATACAGTTCCGCCGACATCTGGTTCGCATGGTTGTGGTAGCCCGGCAGGCGGCCGGCGGCGATGATGCGCTTGAGGTTCATCTCGCGGCACAGGCGCCGCCGGGCCTGGTAGATCAGGTGGCCGATGCCGCTCTTGCGGATCGCCGGGTCGACGCAGACCTCCGCGCCGTAGAGCGTGCGCCCCTGCATGTTGTGCGTGGAGAAGGTGCCTTCCCCCGTCACGCTCTTCCAGGTGTGGTGCAGGCCGTAGTCGTCCCACAGCACCACCAGCGAGCTGGCGGCGCCGACGATGTGATCGCCATCCTCGACGACGAACTGGCCCTGGGGAAAGACCTCGAGCTGGTGCCCGAGATGGTCACTGCGGAAGGCCGGGATGTCGGGATAGACGCGGGTCTGCAGGTCGATGACCTGACCGAAATCGGCTTCGGTCAGGTTGCGCAGCCGAAAGCTCAGGCCTGACCTGCCCGATTTGCCGACCACCTCCCTGCCTGCATTCAGCACACTGCTCATAGGCGGTCCCTGTCATGCGCTGAATCGGTCATCGGGAAGGTCGGCATGATCGGCGCCGACGCCACCGGCTGCGCAGCGGCCGGCTGCGGCAGCGCAGCCAGCTTGCCTTCCAGTTGGGTAATGCGCTTCTCCAGGGCCTGGTTGGCGGATTGCGCCGTGTCGAGCTGCTTGCGCAGCCGCGCCGCCGCCCATTGCGCCTTCAGCGTCGCCGGCGTGGATACCAGCGCCACCATCAGGGCGCCCAGCGCGAGCGAGAGGAGCAGCACCATGGCCAGCGAGCTGTCGAAGCGCCAGACCAGGAAAGTCACGGTCACGGGAACGGTGTTCTGCAGCGCGAAGGAGACGCCGCCGATCGCCACGATGATCCCCAGAATCACGATGAGCTGCATGATGCCCTGCCTTTCCGCAATGATGTTTTAACGTGGTTTCCCATTTTCCTTCTCTTTCGTCGCCGATGAAAGACTGGCCAGCAGGGCGGTCATGCCCGTCCCCAGGCTGTCCAGCACGCTTTCCGGCAGGTCGCGCAGGGCATTGCGCAGCTTGCCGTGCAAGGGGCCGGGCATCTTCTTCACGATCTCGTGGCCGCGATCCGTCAGGAATACGCTGACCACGCGCTGGTCCTGCGAGTTGCGTTCGCGCCGAATCAGGTCGCGTTTCTCCAGCTTGTCGAGCAGGTTGCTTGCCGTGGAATGCTGCACGCACATCGCCGTGGCCAGTGCGGTGACGCGCAGGCCCGGCGTAGCGGAGATATGCCACATGGCCGACAGCTGCGATCCGCTCATGCCCACGCTGCCATCCATCGCCTGCATGCCGGACTGAATGGCGCGCTGGATCGTCAGCATCTTGGCAAACACCTCCTCCGCGCGGCTCTCGCCTTTCGCGCGCCGGACCCTGCTTCGCGGGGTGATCACATTTCCTTCCATTTCAAGCTCCTTGCGACTGCTTGCGACGGCCCGCCGCAGTTATACGCATCAATGCGCAGAAAACCAACTGTCATTTGAGTGCGTGTTTCCCTTGATGATTCTTAGGTTTTATGCAATAATATTTTGCACAAACATATTAATTCCGTCAAGCTGAAAATCAAGTCGCTTAATATTCTTTGATTCATGTCGAAGGCGGGCGGCCTGCATCGGGAGATTGTTACCTCATGAATGCTCTAATCGACTCCATCCACGCGGCGCGCGGCGGCGAATGGGCCGCGCTTGCCGGAACCGGCGTGCGCATTCTCGTCATTGTCCTGCTGTCCCTGGCAATCCTTGCGGTTGCGCACAAGATGATCCGGACATTCCGCATCTACGTCAGCAAATCGGTGCGCAGCGCAGAGGAGATCAAGCGCATCGAAACCCTGGGCCGCGTCTTCCGCTACATCACCTCTGTCGTCGTCGCCCTTATCGCGGGTACGCTGATCCTGGGCGAGCTGGGCATCTCCGTCGCGCCGATCCTCGGCGCGGCCGGCGTCATCGGCCTGGCGGTCGGCTTCGGCGCGCAGAGCCTGATCAAGGATTATTTCAACGGCTTCTTCCTGCTGTTGGAGGATCAGGTGCGCCAGGGCGATGTCGTCGAAGTGGGCGGACAGGGCGGCCTCGTCGAGGAAGTCACGCTGCGCTACGTGCGCCTGCGCGACTACGACGGCAATGTGCACTTCATCCCCAACGGCAGCATCGTGACCGTGATCAACAAGTCGCGCGGCTTCGCCTATGCCGTGGTCGACGTGGGCGTCGCCTATCGCGAGAACGCCGACGAGGCTCTTGAGGTGATGCGCGCTGCAGGCGCGGCGCTGAAGGCGGACCCGGTGTTCGGGCCGAAGATATTGCAGGACGTGGAAATCGTCGGGGTGGAGAACTGGGCCGACTCCGCCGTCATCCTGCGCTGCAGGTTCAAGGTCGCGCCGCTGGAACAGTGGAACGTGCGCCGCGAGTACCTGCGGCGCCTGAAGGCCGCCTTCGACGCCGCCGGCATCGAGATCCCCTTCCCCCACCTGACGGTGTATGCCGGCGAGCCGAAAGCCGGCGTGGCGCCTCCCTTCAGACTGGCCCGGGAAACGCACGTCATCGAGCCGGAACGAACCGTCGGGAGGCAGACATGACCAGGACCGCCACAACAACGCCTCGCAGCATCGCCGAAGAAGGCCTGCTGGGCGAGCAGGACGTCTTCCTCTTCAAGGAAGGCACGCATGGCCGCCTTGCCGACAAGCTCGGCGCCCACGCCGTCCGCGTCGCCGGCCGCGACGGCGTGCAGTTCGCGCTGTGGGCGCCCAATGCCGCCGCGGTCTCCGTCATCGGCGACTTCAACGGCTGGGACAAGTCCGCCCATCCGCTGAAGGCGCGCTGGGACGGCTCGGGCATCTGGGAGGGCTTCGTCGCCGGCGTCGAGCACGGCGCCTGCTACAAGTATCACCTCGTCTCGCGCGACGACAGCCATCAGGTCGACAAGGCGGACCCCCTCGCGGTCTGCAGCGAACTGCCGCCGCGTACCGGCTCGCGCATCTGGGACCTCGCCTACGAATGGGGCGACGCCGAGTGGATGGCGCAGCGGCGCAGCGCCAACGCGCTGGACGCGCCCATATCCATCTACGAGGTGCACCTCGGTTCGTGGCGGCGCGTGCCGGAAGAGGACAACCGCCCCCTCACCTACCGCGAGATCGCGCCCCTGCTCGCCGAGCACGTCAAGACACTGGGCTTCACCCACGTCGAACTGCTGCCGGTGATGGAGCATCCGTTCTACGGCTCCTGGGGTTATCAGTGCACCGGATTCTTCGCGCCCACCGCGCGCTACGGCACGCCGCAGGACTTCATGTACCTGATCGACTTCCTCCACCAGGCCGGCATCGGCGTGATCCTCGACTGGGTGCCCTCGCATTTTCCGAACGACGAGCACGGCCTTGCCTACTTCGACGGCACGCACCTGTACGAGCACGCCGATCCGCGCCAGGGCTTCCACCCCGACTGGAAGAGCGCCATCTTCAACTACGGCCGCAACGAGGTGCGCGCCTTCCTCATGTCGAGCGCGCTGTTCTGGCTCGACAAGTACCACGTGGACGGCCTGCGCGTGGATGCCGTGGCCTCGATGCTCTACCTCGACTACGGGCGCAAGGCCGGCGAATGGATTCCCAACCGCCACGGCGGCCGCGAAAACCTCGACGCCATGCAGTTCCTGCGCACGCTCAACGAGGCGGTCTATCGCGACCATCCGGACACGATGACCGTCGCCGAGGAGTCGACCGCCTGGCCGATGGTGTCGCGCCCGACCTACATGGGCGGCCTCGGCTTCGGCATGAAGTGGAACATGGGCTGGATGCACGACACGCTGAAGTACTTCCAGCAGGATCCGGTCTTCCGCAAGTACCACCACGGCCAGATCACTTTCAGCATCTGGTATGCCTTCACCGAGAACTTCCTCCTGCCCCTGTCGCACGACGAGGTCGTGCACGGCAAGGGCTCGCTGATCGGCAAGATGCCCGGCGACGAGTGGCAGCAGTTCGCCAACCTGCGCCTGCTCTACGGCTACATGTGGGCGCATCCGGGCAAGAAGCTGCTCTTCATGGGCGGCGAGCTCGGCCAGCGGCGCGAATGGGCGCACGAGGAAAGCCTGGAATGGCATGTGCTGTCGTACCCCCTGCATGGCGGCCTGCAGCGCTGGGTCGGCGACCTGAACCGCCTCTATCGCGCCGAGCCGGCGCTGCACGATCAGGATTTCACCGGCGACGGCTTCGCCTGGGTGGATTTCCACGATGCCGAGGAATCCATCGTCAGCTTCCTGCGCCAGGGCAAGAATCCGCAGGACACGGTGCTCGTCGTCTGCAACTGCACGCCGATGCCGCGCAGCAACTACATCGTCGGCGTGCCCCGCGGCGGCTACTGGCGCGAGATGCTCAACAGCGACGCCGCCATCTACGGCGGCAGCGGCAGCGGCAACCTGGGCGGCGTCGACGCCGCCCCGGTGGCGGCGCAGGGCCATTTCCACTCGCTGGCGCTGAACCTGCCGCCGCTCGGCATCGTCTATCTGAAACCGTCGGCAACGGCCTAAGGGAGAACCACGCATGATGGAAACTGAAGAGACCCGGATACCGGACACTCCAGACACACGCGTTCTGGACACCGACAAGATCCCCATGCTGGAAGTCTCAAAAGCCGACGGCAGGGCGCGGGTCGTCATAGAAGGCGTCAAGCCCGAGGTGGATGCCGGCCGGTTTCCGGCGAAGCGCTGCGTCGGGGAGGAAGTGCAGGTCGAGGCGAACATCTTCTGCGATGGCCACGATGTGATCAGCTGCATGCTGTGCCATCGTCCTGCCGGCGAATCGGAGTGGCGCGAGACGCCGCTGAAGCCGCTCGGCAATGATCGTTGGCGGGCGGCCTTCGACGTCGACACGGTCGGCGCTTATGAATATACCCTGGTCGCGTGGATAGACCGTTTCCTGACCTGGCGCCACGACCTGGCACGGCGCGAGGACGAGAAGGATATTGCCGTCGCCATGCTGGTCGGCGCCGAACTCGTCGAAGCCGCCGCCGCACGTGCGATCGGCACGGCCGGCAGCCGCCTGCTCGACCATGCCGCCCGACTGCGCAGCGCCACGACACCGGCTGCGAGCCGCAAAGCCGGCATGGACGAGGAACTGGCCCTGCTGATGGCCGCCTACGGCGAGCGCCACCATGCCAGCTGGTACGACAAGGTGCTCGCCGTCACGGTCGACCCTGGGCGGGCCCGCTTCTCGGCCTGGTACGAACTGTTCCCCCGTTCCTGCCTTGCCGAGGGCGCCGACCACGGCAATTTCGCCGAATGCGAGAAGCGGCTGCCCTATATCGCCGAAATGGGCTTCGACGTGCTCTACCTGCCGCCCATCCACCCGATCGGCGCAGCCTTCCGCAAGGGGCCCAACAATGCGCTCACGGTCACGGCGGGCGATCCGGGCAGCCCGTGGGCCATCGGCGCCGCCGACGGCGGCCACAAGGCGGTTCACGCGGAACTCGGCACCCTGGACGATTTTCGCCGGCTGGTGCTGCGCGCACGCGAATACGGCATCGAGGTGGCGATGGACATCGCCTTCCAGTGCGCGCCGGACCACCCCTACGTGCGCGAACATCCGTCCTGGTTCCGCTGGCGGCCGGACGGCACCGTGCAGTACGCCGAGAATCCGCCCAAGAAGTACCAGGACATCTATCCCTTCGATTTCGAGAACGAAGATTGGCTCGAACTCTGGCTTGAACTGAAGAGCATCTTCGATTTCTGGCTCGAACAGGGCGTGCGCATCTTCCGCGTGGACAACCCCCACACCAAGCCCTTCCCGATGTGGGAATGGCTCATCGGCGAAGTGAAACTGACGCATCCCGATGCGATCTTCCTGGCCGAAGCCTTCACGCGGCCGCGCATCATGCATCGACTGGCCAAGCTCGGCTTCACGCAGTCCTACACCTACTTCGCCTGGCGCAACACCAAGCAGGAGCTGGTCGACTATTTCACCGAGCTGACGAAGGACGATTCGCGCGAATACTTCCGCCCCAACCTGTGGCCCAACACGCCGGACATCCTCACCGAGTTCCTGCAATACGGCGGCCGCCCCGCCTTCATGCTGCGCGTCGCGCTGGCCGCCACGCTGGGCGCCAACTACGGCATCTATGGGCCCGCCTATGAACTGATGGAGCACGAGGCGCGCGACCCGGGCGGCGAGGAATACCTCGATTCCGAGAAATACCAGGTGCGGCGCTGGGACCTCGAGCGGGCCGACAGCCTGAAGGACTACATCGCGCGCCTGAACTGCATCCGCAAGGAGAACCCCGCCCTGCAGACGGACTGGAACCTGCGCTTCCATCCGGTCGACAACGACATGCTGCTCTGCTACAGCAAGTCGGGCGCAGCAGATGCGGAGGGCCTCAGCACCATCGTCGTGGTCGCCAACCTCGACCCGCACAACGCCCAGTCGGGCTGGATCGAACTGCCGCTGGACGAACTCGGCGTCGATGCCGCCCGCCCCTACCAGGCCCATGACCTGCTGTCCGGCGCCCGCTTCCTCTGGCAGGGCCCGCGCAACTTCGTGCGCCTCGACCCGCAGTCCTCGCCGGTGCACATCCTGCGCCTGCGCCGCCGCCTGCGCAGCGAGCGCGATTTCGACTATTTCCTGTAAGCGGAGAGGCACGGATGGCTCAAACCGACACAAAAACAGGTTCCGACGGCAGCCCTTGCATGTCGGACTGGGTGAACGACCCGCTCTGGTACAAGGACGCCATCATCTACGAACTGCACGTCAAGGCCTTCTTCGACAGCAGCAACGACGGCATCGGCGATTTCAAGGGCCTCACGGAGAAACTCGACTACCTGCAGGACCTGGGCGTCAACACCCTCTGGCTGCTGCCCTTCTACCCGTCGCCCTTCCGCGACGACGGCTACGACATCTCCGACTACCGCAACGTGCACCCGCAATACGGCTCGCGCGCCGACGCCAAGAACTTCGTGCGCGAGGCGCACCGGCGCGGCCTCAAGGTGATTACCGAACTGGTCATCAACCACACCTCCGACCAGCACCCCTGGTTCCAGGCAGCGCGGCGCGCGCCGGCCGGCTCGAAGAAACGCGACTTCTACGTCTGGAGCGACAGCGACGACAGGTTCCCCGAGACGCGCATCATCTTCACCGACACGGAGAAGTCGAACTGGGCCTGGGACGAGGTGGCGCAGGCCTACTACTGGCACCGCTTCTTCTCCCACCAGCCCGACCTCAACCACAACAACCCCGAAGTGGTGAAGGCGGTGATCCGCATCATGCGCTTCTGGCTGGACATCGGCGTGGACGGGCTGCGCCTCGACGCCATTCCCTATCTTTGCGTGCGCGAGGGCACCGCCAACGAGAACCTGCCGGAGACCCACAACGTCATCAAGCAGATGCGCGCCGTCATCGACACGCACTACAAGAACCGCATGCTGCTGGCCGAGGCCAACCAGTGGCCGGAGGACGTGCGCGAGTACTTCGGCGACGGCGACGAATGCCACATGGCCTACAACTTCCCCGTCATGCCGCGCATCTTCATGGCGGTGGCGCAGGAGGACAGGCATCCCATCGTCGAGATCGTGCGGCAGACGCCGGACATCCCGGATTCCTGCCAGTGGGCGATCTTCCTGCGCAACCACGACGAACTGACGCTGGAGATGGTCACCAGCCGCGAGCGCGACTACATGTACAGCATGTACGCCATCGATCCGCGCATGCGCGTCAATGTCGGCATCCGCCGCCGCCTGGCGCCGCTGATGGAAAACAACCGCGACAAGATCGAGCTGGTGAACTTCCTGCTGATGACGCTGCCCGGCTCGCCCGTCCTGTACTACGGCGACGAAATCGGCATGGGCGACAACATCTACCTGGGCGACCGCAACGGCGTGCGCACGCCGATGCAATGGAGCCCCGACCGCAATGCCGGCTTCTCCAAGGCCGATCCGCAGCGGCTCTTCCTGCCGCCGATCATGGATCCGATCTACGGCTACGAGTCCAACAACGTCGAGGCGCAAAGCCGCAACCCGTCCTCCCTGCTCAACTGGACCAAGCGCCTCATCGCCGTGCGCAAGAACTACTGCGCCTTCGGCCGCGGCACCCTGAAGTTCCTCGAGCCGGGCAACCGCAAGATCCTCGCCTTCGTGCGCGAATGGGAAAACGAGAAGATCCTCTGCGTCGTCAACCTGTCGCGCACGGCGCAACCGGTCGAACTGGATCTCTCGGAGTTCAAGACGCGCGTGCCGGTGGAACTGCTCGGCCGCACCTCGTTCCCGCCCATCGGCGAGCTGCCCTACCTGCTGACCCTGAAGGGTTACGGCTACTACGGCTTCCGCCTGGCCACCGACGTCGAAGTGCCTTACTGGCACGAGGAGCGCCTGGCGCGGCGCGAACTGCCGGTGCTGGTGATGACCGAGGGCTGGCTGACCTTCTCCGGCGGCAGGGCCGGCGCCGGTTCGGTCAAACGCGCCATGGCAACGCGCACGCAAAGCCAGTTGCAGCGCGAGGTGCTGGCGCCCTATCTCACCAGCAAGCGCTGGTTCGCCGCCAAGGGCCGCGACATCCAGCGCATCGACATCCTCGAACAGGGCGAGTGGAACAGCCCGGACGGCAGCTGGCTGATGGCCCTGCTCGACGTGCATTGCGCCGGCATCGAGCCGCAGACCTACTTCCTGCCGCTGGCCATCGCCTGGGAGGACGACACCGCCGAGGACAAGCTGCAGGCGCTGGCGCCGTGGACGCTGGCCAAGGTGCGGCAGAAGGCGCGCGTCGGCATCCTCTACGGCGCGTTCGGCGACGATCGCTTCTGCCGCGCCCTGGTGCACGGCATGCAAAGCGGCCTCACCCTGCCCCTGGGCCGCGGCAAGGCGCAGTTCCGCGCCACGGGCGCCATCGCCGACCTCGCCGCAGCGGTGGCAGAACCGGTGCGCCACCCGGCACTGGAACAGAGCAACACCGCGGTGTACTTCGGCAACCGGCTCTTCCTCAAAGGCTATCGCCGCCTGCAACTGGGCATCAACCCGGAGGTCGAGGTCGGCTGTTTCCTCACCGAAAAGTCCACCTATCCGAACATCGTGCCGGTCGCCGGCGCCGTCGAGTACCACCAGCCGGGCAGCAAGGTCATGGCCCTGGCCCTGTTGCAATCGTATGTCGAGAACCAGGGCGACTGCTGGAATTACACCGTCGATTACCTTGAACGGTACCTGGCCGAACACCTCGCCGAACCGACCAAGCATGACAACGGCGCATCCCACGCCTTCTTCCTCGGCCAGATGGAGATCCTCGGACGGCGCACCGGCGAGCTGCACCAGGCCTTTGCCAGCAAGACAGGCGACGCGGCTTTCGATCCCGAACCCGTCGACGCGGACATCGTGGCGCGCTGGCTCGACAACATCCGCCAGGAGGCGGTCGCCACCTTCGATCGGCTCGAGGACCGCCGCGCAGCCATGCCGGAATCGCTGCATGCCGCCTGCAACCGCCTGCTGACGCAACGACCCGCCTTGCTGGAACTGATGAACACTCAAACGCTGCATGGCCTGAAGGCAACGCGCACCCGCTACCATGGCGATTTCCATCTCGGCCAGGTGTTGCTGGTGCAGGACGATTTCATCATTACCGACTTCGAAGGCGAGCCGGCGCGCCCGCTTGCCGAACGGCGCGCCAAGCACTCCCCCCTGCGCGACGTTGCCGGCATGCTGCGCTCGTTCAGCTATGCCGCGGCGGTGGCCGTCAACCGCTGCACGACGGAACGCCCGGCCGACCGCAAGCAGATCGGCCCGCTGGCCCAGTCCTGGGAAAACGAGACCGAGGCAGCCTTCCTCGCCAGTTACCGCAAGGCCATCGCCGGCTGCCCGTCATGGCCGGCCAAAGAGCAGCACGCGAAACGCCTGATCGATCTGTTCCTCATCGAGAAGGCGCTCTATGAACTGCGCTACGAAATGGACAATCGTCCGGACTGGCTGGCCATACCGCTGTTTGCGCTGCTGCGCAAGATCGATCACAACTTCAGGGAGGATATGGAATGAGGGTACTCGCCATGGTGCTTGCGGGTGGCATCGGCTCGCGCCTGCATCCGCTGACGGCCGAACGCTCGAAGCCTGCGGTGCCGTTCTCGGGGCGCTACCGCATCGTCGATTTCGTCCTCTCCAATCTGGTCAACTCCGACATCCACGCCATCTACATGCTGGTGCAGTACAAGTCGCAGTCGCTGATCGAGCACGCCAGCCATGCCTGGGGCCTGTCCCACGTCTTCCCCGGCCAATTCATCGCCATCGTGCCGCCGCAGATGCGCGAGGGCCAGGAATGGTTCCAGGGCACGGCCGACGCCATCTACCAGAACATCAACCTGATCGAGACCCACGCGCCGGACATGGTCGCCGTCTTCGGCGCCGACCATATCTACCGCATGGACGTGCGCCAGATGATCGACTTCCACCGCGACAACAATGCCCATGTCAGCGTCGCCGCGATTCCCGTGCCGCTGCAGCAGGCCTCCGACTTCGGCATCATCGATGCCGATGCCAAAGGGCTCATCAAGGGCTTCCTGGAGAAGCCGGCGAATCCGCCGTCGATGGCCGGCGACCCGACGCGCGCCTTCGCCTCGATGGGCAACTACCTCTTCGACACGCAAGTGCTGCTCGAAGCGCTCGAGAGCGCCAAGCAGCGCGGCGAGAACGATTTCGGCAAGCACATCCTGCCGCGCATGATCAACACCCACCGCGTCTTCGCCTACAATTTCGCGCAGAATCGCATTCCCGGCATTCGCACCTACGAGGAGGCCGGCTACTGGCGCGACGTGGGCACCATCGATGCGTACTTCGCGGCCAACCAGGACACGCTGGGCAGGGAACCCCGCTTCAACCTGTTCAATCCGCGCTGGTTCGTCAATTCGAGCAACTACCAGGGCCCTTCCGTCAGGGTCAACAACGGCGAGATCATCAACAGCACGCTAGGCGCCGGTTCCCTCATCAACGGCGCCCGCATCCGCAACTCGATCATCCGGCGCGAGGTCATCATCGAGCCGGACGTCGAGATCGACGACAGCATCGTCATGGACTACACCGTGATCCGCAGCGGCACGCGCCTCAAGCGCGTCATCGTCGACCGCCACAACACCCTCGAAGCCGGCACGCAGATCGGCTTCGATGCGGCAGCGGACCGCGCACGCTTCCGCGTCAGCGAAGGCGGCATCGCCGTCATGGCCAAGGGCCGGCACGTCTTCGACGTCAGCGGCTATTACTGAGAACGGACATCATGGCAAACATCCTCAACGCCGTCTGGCCCGGCAACCCCTATCCGCGCGGTGCCACCTGGGACGGCGAAGGCGTGAACTTCGCACTGTTCTCCGAGCATGCCGAAAAAGTCGAGCTGTGCCTGTTCGACCCGACGGGGCGGCGCGAACTGCAGCGCATCGAACTGCGCGAGCACACCGACCAGGTCTGGCACTGCTACCTGCCCGATGCCCGTCCGGGCCTGCTCTACGGCTACCGGGTTTACGGCCCCTACGACCCGGCGCGCGGCCACCGCTTCAACCCCAACAAGCTGCTGCTCGAACCCTACGCCAAGGATATCGTCGGCAACCTGCGCTGGAGCGATTCGCACTTCGGCTATCGCATCGGGCATCGCAACGAGGACCTCTCCTTCGACCGGCGCGACAACGCCGCCGGCATGCCGAAGTGCCGCGTCATCGATCCGGCCTTCTCCTGGGGCGACGACCGCTCGCCGCGCATCCCCTGGCACGACATGGTGATTTACGAGTTGCACGTGCGCGGTCTCACCATGCGCCATCCCGAGGTGCCGCAACAACTACGCGGCACCTACGGCGGCATCGCCACCGGGCCGGTGATCGAACACCTCAAGCAGCTCGGCGTCACCACCGTCGAGCTGATGCCGGTGCATGCCTTCGTCGACGACCGGCACCTGGTCGAGAAGGGATTAAGCAATTACTGGGGCTACAACTCCATCGGCTTCTTCGCGCCCGACCATCGCTACAGCGCCAGCGGCGTCGTGGGTGAATTCAAGACCATGGTGAAGACGCTGCATTCGGCCGGCATCGAGGTCATCCTCGACGTGGTGTACAACCACACCGCCGAAGGCAACCACATGGGGCCGACGCTGTCCTTCCGCGGCATCGACAACGCCGCCTACTATCGCCTCATGCCGGACGATCCGCGCTTCTACATGGATTTCACCGGCTGCGGCAACACGCTCAACCTGCAGCACCCGCGCGTGCTGCAGATGATCATGGACTCGCTGCGCTACTGGGTGCTCGACATGCACGTCGACGGCTTCCGCTTCGACCTGGCCTCAGCGCTGGCGCGCGAACTGCACGATGTGGACCGCCTCGGCGCCTTCTTCGACATCCTGCACCAGGATCCGGTGCTGTCGCAGGTGAAGCTGATCGCCGAGCCGTGGGACCTCGGCGAAGGCGGCTATCAGGTCGGCAACTTCCCCGTCGGCTGGGCCGAATGGAACGACCGCTATCGCGACACCGTGCGCGCCTACTGGAAGGGCGATGGCGGCCTCATCGGCGAGTTCGCCACGCGGCTCACCGGCTCGAGCGACCTCTACGAGCACACCAGCCGCAAGCCCTACGCCAGCGTAAACTTCGTTACCGCCCATGACGGCTTCACGCTGCACGACCTGGTGAGCTACAACGGCAAGCACAACGAGGCCAACGGCGAGGACAACCGCGACGGCAACGACAACAACCTGTCCTGGAATTGCGGCGTAGAGGGACCCACCGACGATGCCGCCATCCGGACGCTGCGCGCCCGCCAGAAGCGCAACCTGCTCGCCACCCTGCTCTTCTCGCAGGGCGTGCCGATGCTGCTGGCGGGCGACGAACTCGGCCACAGCCAGTCCGGCAACAACAACGCCTACTGCCAGGACAGCGAACTGACCTGGCTCGACTGGGACCTGTCTCAGGATGATCGCGAGCTGCTGGCCTTCGTGCAGCGCGTGATCCGCCTGCGCCGCGAGCATCCGGTCTTCCACCGGCGCCATTTCCTGCAGGGCAAGCGCATCCACGGCGCGGACATCAAGGACATCCGCTGGCTCAAACCCGACGGCTCGGAGATGAGCGATTACGAGTGGGAGCACGATTTCGCCCGCAGCCTCGGCATGTACCTCTCCGGCGACGCCCTGCAGGAGCGGGACCGGCGCGGCCGTCCGATCCGCGACGACAACTTCATCGTGCTCTTCAATGCCCACCACGAGGCCCTGCATTTCGCGCTGCCAGAGCTGCCGCAGGGCGGCTGCTGGCAGGTGCTGCTCGACACGCAGTACATGGCCGGCCTGGCGGCAGACGGCTGCTATGCCGGCGACAACGGCTATGAGCTGCAGGGCCGCTCTCTGGTATTGCTCATGGAAAGTCAGTCGCCGTGATACGGCGGCACGACATGCCCTTCGGCGCGCAGATCGAGGACGGCGCCACGCGCTTCCGCCTCTGGGCCCCGACCGCCGGCCAGGTCGACGTCGAACTGAACGGCAAGCGGATTCCGCTCGCCCGCGGCGACGACGGCTGGCACGAGGCACGGCTCGACGCAGCCGGCGCCGGCACGCGCTACTGCTACCTCATCGACGGCGACCTGCGCGTGCCCGATCCTGCCTCGCGCTTCAATCCCGACGACATCCACGGCGCCAGCGAAGTCATCGACCCGCAGGCCTTCGCCTGGCGCGACGACGCCTGGCGCGGGCGATGCTGGGAAGAGGCGGTGATCTACGAATTGCACACCGGCTGCTTCTCCCGCAGCGGCAACTATGACGGCATCCGCCGCCGCCTCGACGACCTCGCCGAACTCGGCGTCACCGCCCTCGAACTGATGCCGGTGGCCGACTTCCCCGGCCGGCGCAACTGGGGCTACGACGGCGTGCTGCCCTTCGCGCCGGACGCCGCCTACGGCCGCCCCGAGGACCTCAAGATGCTGGTGCAGGAGGCGCACGCGCGCGGCCTCATGATGCTGCTCGACGTCGTCTACAACCACTTCGGCCCGGAGGGCAACTACCTGCACGCCTACGCGCCGACGTTCTTCAATCCGCTGCACACCACGCCGTGGGGCGCGGCGATCAACTTCGACGCCCCGGGCAGCGAGGTCGTGCGCGACTTCTTCATCCACAACGCACTCTACTGGCTGGAGGAGTTCCATTTCGACGGCCTGCGCCTCGACGCCATCCACGCCATCCGCGACGACTCGCAGCCCGACATCGTCGAGTCGCTTTGCGCGGCCGTGCGCGCCGGCCCCGGCCGCGAACGCCTGATCCATCTCATCCTGGAGAACGACAAGAACCAGTCGCGCTACCTGCCGCGCGACGCAGAAGGTCATCCGCGCCTCGCCACGGCGCAGTGGAACGACGACATCCACCACGCGGCGCACGTGTTGGCGACCGGCGAGCGGGACGGCTATTACGCCGACTACGCCGAGGCGCCGCTGGCGCAGCTCGGCCGCTGCCTCACCGAAGGCTTTGCCTTCCAGGGCGACCCCTCGCCCTTCCGCGACGGCGAGGTGCGCGGCGAGCCGAGCCGCGCCTTGCCGCCGGGCGCCTTCGTCGATTTCCTGCAGACGCACGACCAGGTCGGCAACCGCGCCTTCGGCGAGCGCCTCTGCCACCTTGTCGAGCCGGCGGCGCTGGAGGCCCTCACCGCCGTCCTGCTGCTGGCGCCGCAGCCGCCGATGCTTTTCATGGGCGAGGAATTCGCCGCGGCGCAGCCCTTCCTCTTCTTCTGCGACTTCGGCCCGGAGCTGGCGGATGCGGTGACGCAGGGCCGGCGCCGCGAGTTCGCGCGCTTCGCCGATCCGGCGGCGCAGGCGCGCATCCCCGACCCGAACGATGCTGCCACCTTCACGGCCTGCGTGCTCGACTGGGACGCCGTGGATCGCGCGCCGCATGCGCGCATGCTGGCCCTGCACCGGCAGCTGCTGGCGCTGCGCCGCGACGAGATCGTGCCGCGCCTGCGCGGCATGCAAGGCGACGCGGGCAGCTTTGCGCTGCCGTCGCAACACGTGCTCTCGGCCCACTGGCGCATGGGCGACGGCAGCCGCCTCGCCCTGCTCGCCAATCTCGGCAACGCACCGGCGCAGGCCGCGCCGCCGCCGGGCGACACGCTCTACCTGAGCGATCACCTGGCCGAAGCGGACCTTGCGGCGGGCACGTTGCCGCCGTGGTCGGTGGCGTGGACGCTGGCATGGACTTCGCAGCGCGGGGGCGCCAGGCCATGAGCGCCCCGCACGGCCGTCCGAAGGGGCGCCAGCCAGTGCCCGGAGCCGCACAGCGGCGAACCGTCGTCACCCCCTGCCCCGGGCAGGGGGCAGGGGGGAGGGTAGTCCAGTGAGCGACATGCCCCCGCTGGAACGGCTGGCCGCGCTGTGCGGCATCGAAGCCGACTACCACGACATCTGGGGCAAGCGCCACCTGACGTCGGACCGCACGCGGCGCCTGCTGCTCGCCGCCATGGGCGTACCACCGGATGCCGACCCGACGCGCCTGGCCGAGGACATCGAGAACCGCGACTGGCGCCGGCCGTTGCCGCCGGTGCACGTCATGCGCCAGACGGACGCGCCGCTCGACATCGAGCTCAGCGTGCCGGCCGGCTGGGCGCGGGAAAACTTCAACTGGACACTCAACCTCGAGCAGGGCGCGCGCCACGGCGGCCAGTTCCGCCCCTGCGACCTCGAGGCGGCCGGCGAGCGCAGCATCGGCGGCGCCACCTTCCAGCGCTTCCGCCTGCCGCTGCCGCCGATCGGCGAGACCGGCTACCACCGCCTGGAGCTGGAGCGTCCCGGGCAGGATGCGGCGCAGCCGGCGCAGATGACGCTGATCGTCGTGCCGGCCGACTGCTACCGGCCGGAGGCGCTGCGCAACGGCGGCCGCGTCTGGGGTCCGGCAGTGCAGCTCTACGGCGTGCGTTCGCGGCGCAACTGGGGCATCGGCGACTTCGGCGACGTCGCCGCCCTGCTCGACCTGGCGGCCGAGTCCGGCGCCGGCATCGTCGGCCTGAACCCGCTGCACGCCCTCTACCCGGACAATCCCGCCCACTGCAGCCCGTACAGCCCGTCGAGCCGGCTCTTCCTCAACGTGCTCTATATCGACGTCGAGGCCGTCGCCGACGTTGGCGAGTCGAAGGCCGCGCGCGACCTGCTCGCCTCGCCCCGTTTCCAGGCGCGTCTGCGCCGGCTGCGTGCCGCCGAACTGGTCGAGTACACCGAGGTCGGCGCCGCCAAGCTCGATGCGCTGCGGCTGGCCTGGCGCCATTTCAGCGAACGCCACCTGGCGCAGAACAGCGAACGCGCCCTCGCCTTCCGCCAGTACTGCGCCGACCAGGGCGAAGCGCTGCGCATGCATGCCCTGTTCGAAGCGCTGCAGGCGCATTTCCGCAAGCAGGATGCCGCCGTCTGGGGCTGGCCGGCCTGGCCGGAAGCCTATCGCGACCCTGCCGCGCCGGAGGTGGCCGCCTTCGCCGCGGCGCATGCGGCGGAGGTGGATTTCCATCGCTACCTGCAGTGGCTGGCCGAGCAGCAGCTCGCCGCCGCCGGCCTGCGTTCGTGGACGCGCGGCCTCGGCGTCGGCCTCTACCAGGACCTGGCCCTCGGCGTCGACCCGGGCGGCGCCGAAGCCTGGGCCAACCGGGATGTGTATGCCGTCGGCGCGCATGCCGGCGCGCCGCCCGACGATTTCAACATGTACGGGCAGGACTGGGGCCTGCCCCCCTTCAATCCCTGGCGCCTGCGCGAGCGCGCCTATGCGCCTTACATCGCCACCCTGCGCACCGCCATGCGCCATTGCGGCGCGCTGCGCATCGACCACGTGATGGGGCTCATGCGCCTGTACTGGGTGCCGGTCGGCGCGACGCCCGCCGAGGGCGCCTACGTCGCCTACCCGCTCGACGATCTGCTCGGCATCCTCGCGCTGGAGAGCCAGCGCAACCGCTGCCTGGTGATCGGCGAGGACCTCGGCACAGTGCCCGACGCCCTGCGTCCGCGCCTGGCCGAGCTCGGCGTGCTCACCTACCGCCCGTTCTTTTTCGAGCGCAGCGAGGAAGGCGCCTTCAAGCCGCCGCCGGACTACCCGCGCCAGGCGCTGGTGGCCGTCAGCACGCACGACCTGCCGACGCTGCGCGGATTCTGGAAGGGGCTCGACCTCGACACGCGCGCAGCGCTCGGACTGTTCCCCACCGAAGCGATGAAGGAGGGCAGCGTAGCCGGGCGGTCGCAGGACCGCGCGCGCCTGCTCATGGCCCTGCAGCGCGAAAACCTGCTGCCCGCGGATGCAAGCATCCATCCGGTGTCGGTGCCCGACATCACGCCGGAACTCTCCATCGCCGTGCACCGCTACCTGGCGCGCACGCCCTCGCAGGTCATGGTGGTGCAGCAGGAAGACGTCTTCGGCGTCGCCGAGCAGCCCAACCTGCCGGGCAGCAACGAGGGCCATCCCAACTGGCGCCGCCGCCTGCCCGTGCCGCTGGAAGACTGGCGCGAGGAGCCGCGCCAGCGCGCCCTTGCCGAAGCCATGCGCCAGGAGCGCGGCAGCGCCGTGTCTCCCCACGCGCCCCATGCGACGCAAGAGGCGGCGGAACGCCAGGCGATCATCCCGCGCGCCACCTACCGCCTGCAGTTCAACCGCGACTTCACCCTGGCGCAGGCCACCGAACTGGTGCCCTACCTGGCGGAACTCGGCATCAGCCACTGCTACGCTTCGCCCTACCTGAAGGCGCGGCCGGGCAGCAGCCACGGCTACGACATCGTCGACCACAACGCCCTCAATCCCGAGATCGGCAGCGCCGAGGATTTCGAGCGCCTCGTCGCCGCGCTGCGCGCCCACGGCATGGGCCAGCTGCTCGACATGGTGCCCAACCACATGGGCGTGATGGGCGCCGACAACGGCTGGTGGCTCGACGTGCTGGAGAACGGCCAGGCCTCGGCCCACGCCGCCTATTTCGACATCGACTGGGACCCGCTCAACGCGGAACTGTGCGGCAAGGTGCTGCTGCCGCTGCTGGGCGACCACTACGGCACGGTGCTCAACCGCGGCGAGCTGAAGCTCGGCTTCGACGCGGCGCACGGCGAGTTCAGCCTCGCCTACTACCAGCACCGCCTGCCGGTGGACCCGGCCGAGTATCCGCGCATCGTCGCGCACCGCCTGGAGCGGCTGGTCGCCGCCCTCGGCGCGCAGCACGGGACGCTGCAGCGCCTGCAAAGCCTGGTCACGGCCTTCGGCCACCTGCCGCCGCGCACGGAGACCGACCCGGGCCGCTGCGCCGAGCGCAGCCGCGACAAGGAAATGCTCAAGCGCCAGCTGGCCGAGCTGTGCGACGCCTCGGCGGACATCGCCCAACACATCGAGGAGAATGTCGCCGAGTTCAACGGCCGCCCCGGCGACGCCGACAGCTTCGAACTGCTGCACGAGCTGATCAAGGCGCAGACCTGGCGCCTGGCCTATTGGCAGGTCGCCTCCGACGAGATCAACTACCGCCGTTTCTTCGACATCAACGACCTCGCCGCGCTGCGCATGGAGAACGACGCCGTGTTCGAGGACACGCACCGCCTGGTGCTCGACTGGGTCGACCAGGACAAGGTGCACGGCCTGCGCATCGACCATCCGGACGGCCTCTACGATCCCGGCCGCTACTTCCGGCATGTGCAGTCGCGCGTCTGCGGCCGGCCGACGGCGGACGTGCAGGCAGCGGACACCGCCGCCGAACCGGGCTGCCTGCCGCTCTATCTCGTCATCGAAAAGATCATGGCCGAGCACGAGTGGCTGCCCGCCGACTGGCCGATCCACGGCGCCACCGGCTATCGTTTCGCCAACCTGGCGAACAACCTCTTCGTCGACACCGCATCGGAGAAGAAGATGACGCGCATCTACGCCGACTTCATCGGCGAGCGCATCGACTTCGACGAACTGGTGTACCAGTCGAAGAAGCTCATCATGCGCTCGGCGCTGGCAAGCGAACTCAACGTGCTCGCCAACCGGCTGGCGCGCATCGCCTCCGCCAGCCGCTACACCTGCGACTTCACGCTGAACAACCTGCGCGCCGCCCTCATGGAGGTGGTCGCCTGCTTCCCGGTCTACCGCAGCTATCTTGCCGCCGGCCGCATTTCGGTCGACGACCAGCGCCACATCGAATGGGCCGTGGCGGTCGCCAAGAAGCGCAGCCCCGCGGCGGATGTCAGCATCTTCGACTTCGTCAGGGGCGTGCTCACCACGCAGATCGCCGAAGGGAAGAACCAGGCCTACCGCGACCGCGTCTGGGCCTTCGCCATGAAGTTCCAGCAGTTCACCTCGCCCGTGATGGCCAAGGGACTGGAGGACACCTCCTTCTACCGCTACAACCGGCTCGCCTCGCTCAACGACGTCGGCGGCGACCCGCGCCGCTTCGGCGTCTCCGTCTCCGCCTTCCATGCCGCCACGCGCCTGCGCGCCGAGCGCTGGCCGCACAACATGCTCGCCACCTCGACGCACGACAGCAAGCGCGCCGAGGACGTGCGTGCGCGCATCAGCGTGCTCTCCGAGATCCCCGCCGCGTGGAAGCTCTCGCTCAAGCGCTGGAGCCGCATGAACCGCAGCAAGAAGCGCAGCCTCGACGGCGCCCTGGCGCCCTGCGCCAACGACGAGTACCTGCTCTACCAGACCCTCATCGGCACCTGGCCCCTCGGTAGCCTGGGCAGCCTGGACGACGACGCGCTGGCCGCCTACCGCGCACGCATCGAGCAGTACATGATCAAGGCCGTGCGCGAGGCCAAGGCCCACAGCAGCTGGATCAACGTGAATGCCGACTACGAGGCCGCCCTCGCCGCCTTCGTCCAGGCGCTGCTCGCGCCCGGCGAGAAGAACCTGTTCCTCGCCGACTTCGCCCCGGCCGCAACGCGGCTGGCCCGCTTCGGGCTCGTGAACGGCCTGTCGCAGGTGCTGCTCAAGCTCACGTCGCCGGGCGTGC
>PHCS01000003.1 GCA_002840845.1 Betaproteobacteria bacterium HGW-Betaproteobacteria-14 | reverse complement strand
GCCTCGCCGACGCATTCGTTGGGCAGCTCGGCGGCGATGTCCGCCAGCAAAGCCTTCATGCGCGCCCGTGCCGGCGCCTCGTCATCGACAATGAAAACACGCAAGGTGTCGGTACTCACGCTTTTCCTCCGGAAGGGCGGTAAGGCAGGCGGATGGCGACCCGGAAGAGGCCGTCCTGCGCCTCGGTTTCCAGGCGCGCCTCGAGATCGTAGAACAGCATCAGCCGCTCGCGGATGTTGTCCAGCGCCATGCGGTTGCCCACGTGGTTGGCGTTTTCGCCGTGATAGGGATTCGACAGTTCGATGCGGATCTCCTCGCCCTCGCGCGCGGCACGCAGCGTCACCGTCGCCGGTTGCGGCGCAGGCTCGACGCCGTGGTAGACGGCGTTCTCCAGCAGCGGCTGCAGCATGAGGGGCGGCACCTGCGCGTCCGTCGGGCAGGCGTCGATGTCCCATACCACCCGCAGCCGCTCGCCGAGGCGCAGGTGCTCGAGTTCGAGATACTGCCTGCACAGCGCGAATTCCTCCTTCAGCGTCACCAGTTCCTTGTTCTCGCCCATGAGCACGCGGAACAGGTCCGACAACTCCTCCAGCGCCTGCTCGGCACGGCGCGGATCGGAGCGGATGACGCCCAGCACGGCATTCAGGCTGTTGAAGAGGAAATGGGGGCGGATGCGTGCCGTCAGCGCCATGAGGCGCGCTTCCGCCACTGCCGGCGAAAAGGCGCGGTTGCGCAAGTCGAAATACAGCAGCACGGCCAGCGCCGCGCCCGCGCCCCACACCGCTGCGCGCGGCAAGGCCGGCAGCGGCAGGCCGGGCGGGTTGAGCAGGATCTGGAACAGCACGGTCACCGATGCACTGGCCGCCGCCACGATGGCCAGCGCCGCGCCATACGGCAAGCGGGCAAGGTGCCTGCCCGCCGCATAGCGCCGCGCACAGGGCCAGCAGGTTCACCGCCAGCAGGCTGCGCAGCATGACACCCAGGTTGCCGAAGTCCGGCAGGCGTGTCGGCTGGAGGTTTTGCCGTATACTCATTCGCTGCCCTGAAACACAGTGGTATCCGAGACGATTATGACAGATCACAGCAGCGATTCCAGCGGCAAGGCCTGGTCGGGACGCTTCGGCGAGCCGGTGGCGGAACTCGTCAAGCGCTACACGGCTTCCGTCTCCTTCGACCGGCGCCTCGCCTTCCACGACATCCGCGGCTCGCTTGCCCACGCGCGCATGCTGGCGCAACAGGGCATCATCGGCAAGGACGACCTCGCCGCCATCGAGCGCGGCATGGCCGCCATCAAGCTGGAAATCGAGACCGAGGCCTTCGGCTGGTCGCTCGACGACGAGGACGTGCACCTCAACATCGAGAAGCGCCTCACCGCCCTCGTCGGCGACGCCGGCAAGCGCCTGCACACCGGCCGCTCGCGCAACGACCAGGTGGCCACCGACATCCGCCTCTGGCTGCGCGAGGAGATCGACGGCCTCGACGGCCTGCTGCGCGCCTACCAGGCGGCCCTGCTCGACCTGGCCGAAGAGCATGCCGCCACGCCGATGCCGGGCTTCACGCACCTGCAGGTGGCGCAGCCGGTCACCTTCGGCCACCACCTGATGGCGTATTTCGAGATGGCGGCGCGCGACCGGGAGCGCTTCGCCGACTGCCGCCGGCGGGTCAACCGCCTGCCGCTGGGCGCCGCCGCCTTGGCCGGCACCTCCTATCCGATCGACCGCGAATTCGTCTCCCGCGAGCTGGGCTTCGACGGCGTCTGCGCGAATTCGCTCGACGCGGTCAGCGACCGGGACTTTGCCATCGAGTTCACCGCCGCGGCGGCGCTGGTCATGACGCATGTCTCGCGCTTTTCCGAGGAGCTGATCCTGTGGATGAGCCCGCGCGTCGGCTTCATCGATCTCGCCGACCGCTTCTGCACCGGCTCCTCGATCATGCCGCAGAAGAAAAACCCCGACGTGCCCGAACTGGCGCGCGGCAAGACGGGCCGCGTCTTCGGCCACCTGATGAGCCTGCTGACGCTGATGAAGGGCCAGCCGCTCGCCTACAACAAGGACAACCAGGAAGACAAGGAACCCCTCTTCGACACGGTCGATACCGTGCGCGACACGCTGGCCATCTTCGCCGATCTCGTCGGCGGCATTCGCGTGCGTCCCGAAGCCATGCGCGCCGCGCTGCGTCAGGGCTACGCTACCGCCACCGACCTGGCCGACTACCTGGTGAAGAAGGGTCTGCCCTTCCGCGACGCCCACGAGGCGGTGGCTCTCGCCGTGCGCGCCGCCGAGGAGAAAGGCTGCGACCTGGCCGAACTCGGCCTCGAGGCGCTGCGCCGCTTCTCGCCGCTGATCGGCGAAGACGCCCTCGCCGTGCTGAGCGTGGAAGGCTCGCTCGCCTCGCGCGACCATGTCGGCGGCACCGCGCCGGAACAGGTGCGCGCGGCGATCGCAATAGCCAGGAAGGCCTTGTCCCACGGGGATTTCCTTCGGTCATAGGTCGGGCTTCAGCCCGACGCATCTGCTTGCAGGCACCCCTTTCGGGCTGAACCCCGACCTACACGACATGGACAAGATCGGCAAATACCAGATTTTCAAGAAGCTCGGCGAGGGCGCTACCTCCGTCGTCTACCTGGCGAACGACCCGTTCGCCGAGCGCGACGTGGCCATCAAGGTGATGGCCGGCAACGTCTTCTCGGAGGGCGAGCGCGGCAAGCTGGCGCGCAAGCTCTTCGTCACGGAGGCCTCGCTGGCGGGCAAGCTGAACCACCCGCACATCGTGCAGATCTACGACGCCGCGGCCGACGCCGATCCCAGCTACATCGTCATGGAGTACGTGGCGGGCGGCACGCTGGAGCCCTATTGCACGCCCGACAAGCTGCTGCCGCTGGTGGATGTCGTCGAGATGGTTTTCAAGTGCTCGCGCGCGCTGGACTTCGCCTACCGGCTGGGCGTCATCCACCGCGACCTCAAGCCGGCCAACATCCTGCGCGGCGGCGACTCGGGCACCGACGTGAAGATTTCCGATTTCGGCGCGGCCATCACCACGTCGAGCGACCAGACGGCCATTGCAGGCATCGGCTCGCCCGCCTACATGTCGCCGCAGCAGGTGCAGGACTGGCCGCTCGACCACCGCACCGACATCTTTTCGCTTGGCGTGGTCATGTACCAGCTGCTCACCGGCCAGCTGCCCTTCCAGGGGAGCAACAACGGCAGCATCGTGCACCAGATCCTCAACATCAAGCCGCCGCCGCCCTCGGCCATGCGCGCGGGCATTCCGGCCGTGGTGGACGGCGTCGTCATGAAGGCCCTGGAGAAATCCCTCGAGGATCGCTATGCCTCATGGGACGACTTCTCCTTCGACCTCGCCGAAGCCTTCCGCAACGAGCATCTGGCGCAGACGCGCACGGAGATCGCCGACAGCGAGAAGTTCAACACTCTGCGCGGCCTGTCCTTCTTCCGCAACTTCAACGACGTCCAGCTGTGGGAGGTGCTGCGGCTGTCCGACTGGCAGCGCGCCAAGCCCGGCAGCGTGCTCATGCGTGAGGGAACGACTGGCGACAACTTCTGCATCCTCGCCGGCGGCGAGGTCAAGGTCACCAAGAACGCCAAGCTGCTCAACATCCTCTCCGCCGGCGAGTGCTTCGGCGAGATGGCCTATCTCGGCGAGGAAGCCGGCACGCGCGGCGCGGACGTGTCGACGCTCTCCGAGGCCACCGTCATCACCGTGCCGACGGACGCGCTGCGGCGCGCTTCGGATGCCTGCCGCCACAGCTTCGACCGCGCCTTCCTGCGCATCCTGGTCGAGCGCCTGTCGCTTGCCAATACCCGCTTGACATCGGTATAAAGGCGCGATGGAAACCCCTGAGAAGATCGGCAAGTACGACGTACGCGGCCATCTCGGCGAAGGCGCCACCAGCACCGTCTGGCTCGGCTGGGATCCGTTTGCCCAGCGCGAGGTGGCGATCAAGGTCATCGCCCAGGAAGTGCTGCGCGACAAGGAGCGCGGGCGCCTCTATCGCCACCTGCTGGTCAACGAGGCCTCGCTCGCCGGCAAGCTGGTGCACCCGCACATCGTGCAGATCTTCGACGCCGTGGTCGACGACGCGCAAAGCTACATCGTCATGGAATACGTGGCGGGCGGCACGCTCGAGCCCTTCTGCACGCCGGACAACCTGCTGCCGCTCGACCGGCTGGTGGAGATCATCTTCAAGTGCACGCGGGCGCTGGACTACGCCTACCACCTCGGCATCACCCACCGCGACATCAAGCCGGCCAACATCCTGCTGGCCTCATCCGACAATCTGGGGGGCGACATCAAGATCTCGGATTTCGGCGCGGCGCTGTTTACCAACGAGGACCAGACGCGCACCCAGGTCTCCGGCATCGGCTCGCCCGCCTACATGTCGCCGCAGCAGGTGCGCGAGATGCCGCTCAACCACCAGACCGACATCTACTCCCTCGGCGTCGTCATGTACCAGCTGCTCACCGGCCGCCTGCCCTTCCAGGCGAGCAACAACTACAGCATGGTGTACCAGATCACCCATGACGCGCCGCCGCCGCCGTCGGACTTTCGCCACGAGATCCCGGAAAACCTCGACGCCGTCGTCGCGCGTGCCATGCAGAAGGACCTCGGCGCGCGCTACGCCAGCTGGGAGGAGTTCTCCCACGACCTGGCGCAGGCCTTCCGCAACAAGCAGCTCAAGGCGCGCGAGCGCGATTTCGCCGACACGGAGAAATACGAGACCCTGCGCGGCCTGCCCTTCTTCGCCGACTTCAGCGACGTCGAGATCTGGGAGGTGGTGCGCTTCTCCGACTGGAACCAGGTTTCGCCTGACACCGTCATCATGAAGGACGGCGAACCGGGCGATTATTTCTGCTTCCTCGCCGAGGGCGAGGTGAGGATCAACAAGCGCGGCCGCATCCTCAGCATCCTCACCCCCGGCGACTGCTTCGGCGAGATGGCCGTCATCAGCCAGACTAGCAGCAGCCGCAACGCCGACGTCATCGCGCAGACGCCTGCCAAGATCATCACCATCCGCGGCGACGCGCTCAGGCATGCCTCGGAAGTCTGCCGCATGCATTTCTACGCCGCCTTTCTCGAAGTGCTGGCCAACCGCCTGGCGCTGGCCAACGCGCGACTCGCTTCGGTCTGATGTCTTTTCCGGAATTGATCTCGGCCGAGATCGGTCGGGCCTCGGGGCGGCCATTCATCGTCCGTGCCAGCCGCGAGGCGGGCGGCGGCTGCATCCATCGCGCACAGGTGTTCGAGGGCGAGGACGCGACGTGGTTCGTCAAGCTGAACGATCCGGATGCCCTGCCGATGTTCGAAGCGGAAAGCGATGGCCTGAAGGCGCTGGCCGAGCCGGGCGCGTTCCGCGTGCCACGCCCGCTGTGCTCGGGCGTAATCGGAGAGCAGGCGTATCTCGTGCTGGAGCATCTGGACCTGCGGTCCGTCACCGATCACGGCAGCGCCATCGCCTTCGGCCACGCCCTGGCGGAGCTGCATCGCAGGCACGGGGCGCATTACGGCTGGCGCCGCGACAACTTCATCGGCGCCACGCCGCAGATGAACACGGAAAACGACAGCTGGCCGCATTTCTTCGCAACGGCGCGCCTGCTGCCGCAGGTGAAGCGCGCCGCCGCGCACGGTCGCGCGCTGCAAGAGAAGGGAATGTCATTGGCGGAAAAACTGCCGGCCTTTTTCCTTGACTACCGCCCGCAGCCGAGCCTGCTGCACGGCGATTTGTGGCACGGCAATGCGGCGATGTGCGGCAGCGCGCCGGCCGTCTTCGATCCGGCCGTGTATTGCGGCGATCGCGAGACGGATCTGGCCATGACGGAATTGTTCGGCGGATTCCCGCAGGCGTTCTATGCCGCCTACCGCGAGGCGTGGCCGCTCGAAGAAGGCTACGAGTCGCGCAAGACGCTCTACAACCTCTACCACGTCCTCAACCACCTCAACCTGTTCGGTTCAGGCTACCTGCGCCAGGCGGAACGGATGATCGACAGGCTGCTGGCCGAACTGCGGGGTTGATCCGTAGGTCGGCCTTCAGGCCGACACTGGCGCCGATGTCGGGCTGAAGCCCGACCTACGCCGCGATGCCTTCCAGCTTCTTCTGCAACTCGCCGGCCTGGTACATCTCGCTGACGATGTCCGATCCGCCGATGAATTCGCCGTTGATGTAGAGCTGCGGAATGGTCGGCCAGTTGGAGAAATCCTTGATGCCGGCGCGGATGCCGGGATGCTCCAGCACGTTCACCGCAAAGTAGTCCTTCACGCCGCACTGCTTGAGGATCTGCGCCGCCTTGGCGGAAAAGCCGCATTGCGGAAACGTCGGCGTGCCCTTCATGTAGAGCACCACCGGGTGGGTGGAAACCTGTTCCTTGAGGAGGTTCTGTACGTCGTCCATTGCTGTTCCCTTCAAAATAACCCTACTAATTTTGTCAAGTTTAACGTTCGCTGCCCTGTCTCGTCAAGGCTTTACTCCTCCCGTGACGCGCATAATGCCTGCCAGATCCCTCAGGTGCCCTATGCCGACGAAGCCCGCCCCTGCGAGCAGGGCTTCGACCGCCTGTGCCTGGTCGTAGCCGTGCTCGAACCAGAGCTCCCCGCCCGGTTCGAGATGGGCGCTTGCCGCCGCGACGATGCGGCGGATGTCGTCCAGCCCATCCGGCCCTGCGGCCAATGCGCT
Source organism: Betaproteobacteria bacterium HGW-Betaproteobacteria-14 (assembly GCA_002840845.1). Taxonomy (GTDB): domain Bacteria; phylum Pseudomonadota; class Gammaproteobacteria; order Burkholderiales; family Rhodocyclaceae; genus Desulfobacillus. The sequence continues at coordinate 100,801 of PHCS01000003.1, read as the reverse complement.
GCGCGGCTCGAAGCGCACGTCGCCTTGCGACAGGTGCGTATCGCCCTCGGCCACGTAGGGCGGGTTCGCCAGGATCAGCTTGAAGCGCTCGCCAGCAAGCGGGGCGAACCAGTCTCCCTGCAGGAAGCGCACGGCAACGCCATGGCGCGCGGCGTTTTCCCGCGCCACCTCCAGCGCCGCCACAGAGGCATCGACGGCCGTCACCTCAGCCTGCGGCAGGTACTTCGCCACGGCGATCGCCAAGCAGCCGCTGCCGGTGCCCAGGTCGAGGATGCGGCGGGCCGGCGTTTCGCGGGCGACGTCCACCAACAGTTCGGTCTCCTCGCGCGGAATCAGCACGGCCGGCGTGACTTGGAAATCCAGTCCATAGAACTCGCGATGGCCGGTGAGGTAGGCCAACGGCTCGCCTGCGGCGCGGCGCACGACCCTGTCTCTGAAGCTCGCCGTATCGTGGGGGCTGACTTTCGCTTCCGCATGCGCCTCCAGTTCGGCATGCGACGCACAGAGGACATGGCACAGCAGCAGCCGCGCTTCGCGCAGCGGGATCGCCGCGCGCGCTTCCTGCAGTGCCTCCGCCCGGTTCACGCCGCTTCTTCGGCAAGCGCCGCCAACTGCTCCGCCTGGTGCTCGGCGGACAGCGCGCCGATCAGCTCGTCCAGATCGCCGTCCATGATGGCGTCGATCTTGTACAGCGTCAGGTTGATGCGGTGGTCGGTGATGCGTCCCTGCGGGAAGTTGTAGGTGCGGATGCGCTCGGAACGATCGCCGCTGCCCACCAGCGATTTCCGCGTCGAGGCGATCTGCGCCTGCTGCTCGCGCGTCTGCTTGTCCTTGATGCGCGCCACGAGCACGGAGAGCGCCTGCGCCTTGTTCTTGTGCTGCGAGCGGTCGTCCTGGCACTCGACGACAATGCCGGTGGGCAGGTGTGTCACGCGCACGGCGGAATCGGTCTTGTTCACGTGCTGGCCGCCCGCCCCGCTGGCGCGGTAGGTGTCGATGCGGATTTCGGCCGGATTGATGACGACGTCGGCCAGCTCGTCCGCCTCGGGCAGCACCGCCACCGTGCACGCCGAAGTGTGGATGCGCCCCTGCGTCTCGGTGGCCGGCACGCGCTGCACGCGGTGGCCGCCGGATTCGAACTTCAGTTTCGAATAGGCGCCAGCGCCTACGATGCGCAGGATGACTTCCCGGTAGCCGCCGAGGTCGGACGGGTTCTGCGAAATGACCTCGACCTTCCAGCGCTGCCGCTCGGCATAGCGCGCATACATGCGGAAGAGGTCGCCGGCGAACAGCGCCGACTCGTCGCCGCCGGTGCCGGCGCGGATTTCCAGGAAGAGATTGCGATCGTCGTTGGGATCGGCCGGCAGCAGGGCGCGCTGCAGCTCGCCCTCGAGGCGCGCCATTTCCTCGCGGCAGGCGCGGATCTCCTCCTCGGCCAGATCCTTCATCTCGGGGTCCGCCAGCATGGCCTGCGCCGAGTTCACACCCGCCTCCGCCTTGCGGTACTCGGCGAACAGCGCCGCCACCGGCGCAATCTCGGCATGCTCGCGCGTCAGCTTGCGGTAGGCGTCCATGTCCTGCGTCGCGGTCTCGCTCGCCAGCAGCAGGTCGAGCTCGGCGAGGCGGCGGCTCAGGTGGGCAAGCTTGTCGTGGATGGTGGTTTTCATGGGTATAGCGAACGGCCCGCCCCCGCGACCGGCACGGGACGCCGTCCTCTCAGCTACTCTTCGGGATGCAGGTGGTAGATGCGGGCGATGAGCTCGGCCAGCTCGCTGCGGCTCGGCCCGTCGCTCTGGTTCAGCGCGGCGGTCGGGCCGTGCATCAGCTTGTTGGTGAGGCCGTGCGACAGCGCCTCCAGCACGCGCTGCGGGTCCTCCCCCTTGCCCAGCAGTTTCAGGGCGTGCTCCACTTCATGGCGGCGCGTGCGTTCGGCGCTATCGCGCAGCGCGCGGATGGTCGGCACCGTCTCGCGCGACTCCAGCCAGTGCAGGAATCCGTCCACGCGCGAGGTTATGATCGCCTCGGCCTCCACCACCGCCTTCTCGCGCGATTCCAGCCCCGACTCGACAATGACGCCGAGGTCGTCCAGCGTATAAAGAAAGACGTCGTCAAGTTCGGCGATTTCAGGCTCGATGTCGCGCGGCACGGCCAGGTCCACCATCACCACCGGGCGATGGCGCCGCGCCTTGACGGCGCGCTCGGCCATGCCCAGCCCGATGATCGGCAGAGGGCTGGCGGTGCAGGATACGATCACATCGTACTCGGGAAGGCGCTCGCCGATCTCGTCGAGCTGGATGGCGTCGCCCGAGAAGCGCGACGCCAGTGCCTCGCCGCGTTCCAGCGTGCGGTTGGCGACGGTGAGCCGCTTCGGTTTGCGCGCGGCAAAGTGCGCAGCGCACAATTCGACCATTTCACCGGCGCCGATGAACAGCACCTTTTGTTCGGCAATGTCCTCGAAGATGCGCTCGGCCAGGTGTACGGTTGCCGCCGCCATCGATACGATGTTGGCGCCGATGGCGGTAGTGGAGCGCACCTCCTTCGCCACGGCGAAGGTCTTCTGGAACAGCTTGTGCAGCAGCGTGCCCATCGTGCCGGCATTCTCCGCCACGCGTGCCGCATGCTTCATCTGGCCGAGGATCTGCGGCTCGCCCAGCACCATCGAATCGAGGCCGCTGGCGACGCGGAACATGTGCCGCACGGCATCGCGGCTGGGCAGTGTGTAGAGGTACGGGGAAATCTTCTGCGGCAACAGCTGATGATATTCGGCCAGCCACTCCGCCGCCGATTCGGGCGCTTCTGCGGCGCAATACAACTCGGTGCGGTTGCAGGTCGACAGGATCGCCGCCTCGCGCACTTCACGGCCATGCGTCAGTTCGACCAGCGCCTGCGGCAGACGCACCGGATCGAACGCCACCTTTTCGCGCACGGCAAGCGGCGCGGTATGGTGGTTGAGACCGAGGGCATAAAGCTGCATTGGAGGCGGTCGGGTCGAAATTATCCAAGGAAATTATAGCATTAGGCTACCGGATCAAAGGGATGATGCAGATCAACGCCCATAAAGAAAAGCCCGCCGGTAGGCGGGCCTCTGTTGATATCACTGGTGGCCAGGGGCGGAATCGAACCGCCGACACGCGGATTTTCAGTCCGCTGCTCTACCAACTGAGCTACCTGGCCAAAATTCTTTCTGCTGCAACCTCTCAACGCGGATATTGGCTGCGGCCGCTGCTCTACCAACTGAGCTATCTGGCCAAAATTCTTCGCCTCTTGCCTTGGGATCCGGCAATAACTGCACCGCCCTGGCGAAAGAGGCGGAATTATACTGGTTTGGGTCCGCTTGGCAAATCGGCAGGTTGTCTCCTGGCGCTGCGGAAAGTCAGCCGCCGCAGGACGGTGCCGATGTGGCAAATGGCGATGTGCACGCAAATCTCGCTGCAGCGAAGCATTCCCCAACAGCTTCCACTCGAATTGCAACAAGAATCCCCAAGTAATCAAACTTCCGGCCTGCACCGCCAGGAATGCTGCGGCGCATCACCGGAACATCGGCTGATATATCGCTTTTGGCAGATTGCCGCGCTGTAAGCTTTCTGTCAGTTTCAGGCCGCGATAATGCAGAGTAACCGGAGGAATTGTCATTGCGACATCCGGGGTGTGAAGTGAGTCGGCGCGCAAGAAGAGGGGAATCCGCTGCGCACCGAGGGCAAACCGCGAATGGCAACATCCAAGGGAGGCCTCATGTGATAAATGCAGTAAAAGGGACATGGGCGGTACGCGATCCAGTGTTGTTAGCGTGCCGGTTCAGCAAAGGCAACAGGCAGCAACGATTGGTGTTTCAGCAGAACCACTAACCTTGAGGAGGAATAATAAGTGACCACAGACAATGCTCTGCGGGAGTCCCACTGGCCGCGTACGCGAAACCTGATGATCGGTCACCTGATCGTCTGGTTCATCTTCTCGTACGTCGTTCACTGGTTCGCGCCCGAACTCAACAAGATGAGCTTCAACCACTTTCCGCTAGGCTACTACTTTGCGGCACAGGGATCGCTTGCCATCTTCGTGATCCAGCTGTTCATCTTCGTCAAGCAGCAAGACAAGATTGACCGCGAATGCGGCGTCGCCGAAGAAGACTAGGGGGGATGACATATGAGTTTATTTAGAATGCAGGGGAGTTTCATCGACAACCTCCCCAAAATCTACGCCCTCTATACCGGGGGCTTCCTGGTGTTCTTCGCCGCCATGGCAATCCTGGAGCAGATGGGAATCGGCGCCGACACCATCGGCATCCTGTTCCTGTCCTTCACGGTGGTGATCTACGCCCTCATCGGCTGGCTGTCGCGCACCATGCAGGTGGATGCCTACTACGTCGCCGGACGCCAGGTTCCCCCGGTGTTCAACGGCATGGCAACTGCGGCCGACTGGATGTCCGGCGCCTCGTTCGTCGCGATGGCCGGCGGCATCTACCTCGGCGGTCACGGCTACCTCGCCTTCGTGGTGGGCTGGACCGGCGGCTACGTGCTGGTGGCGACGCTGATGGCGCCGTACCTGCGCAAGTTCGGCTGCTACACCGTGCCCGACTTCATCGGCACGCGTTACGGCGGCAAGCTGGCGCGCTTCTTCGCAGTCATCGTGCTGGTGGTCGCTTCCTTCACCTACGTGACGGCGCAGATCAACGCCACGGGCACCATCGCCTCCCGCGCGCTGGCCATCCCGTTCGAAGTCGGCGTCTGGTTCGGCCTGCTGGGCATCCTGCTCTGCTCGATGCTGGGCGGCATGCGCGCGGTGACCTGGACCCAGGTGGCGCAGTACATCGTGCTGATCATCGCCTACCTGATCCCGGTGTTCTGGATGTCGATCAAGCAGGGCTTCGGTCCCCTCCCGCACCTCGTCTATGGCGAGGCGGTGGCGAAGATCGCCGAGCTCGAGCCGGTGCTGGGTGTGGGTACGCTGAAGGCCGCCGAAGGCGTCGCCAAGACCTTCCCCGGCCTGTCCTCGCTGACCGTCCTGCATTCGAACCCGGCCGAAGGCGGCATCGCCGCCTGGCGCTTCGTCACGCTGGTGGCCTGCATGATGATCGGCACCGCTTCCCTGCCGCACATCCTGATGCGCTACTTCACGACCCCGTCGGTTCGTGCGGCGCGCAGCTCGGTGGCCTGGTCGCTGCTGTTCATCTTCATCCTCTACTTCACGGCGCCGGCGCTTGCCACCTTCACCAAGCTCTCGCTGCTCGATCCCAGTCTGTCGACCCACATCATCGGCCGGTCGTTCGATGAGGTGCTGGCGATGACCTGGATCCAGAAGTGGAGCGCCGTCGGGATGATTGCGCTGAAGGACGCCAACGCGGACGGCATCGTGCAGATCAACGAGTTCTTCCTGCGCGGCGACATCGTGGTGCTGGCGACGCCTGAAATGGCCGGCCTGCCCTACGTGATCTCCGGCCTGGTTGCCGCAGGCGGCATGGCAGCTGCCATGTCCACCGCCGACGGCCTGCTGCTGGCCATCGCCAACGCGCTCTCGCACGATCTGTACTACAAGATCATCGATCCGAAGGCGGAGACCCGCAAGCGGCTGATCGTCGCCCGCGTGCTCCTCGTCATCATCGGTGCGGCCGGAGCGTTGGTAGCCAGTATGAAGCTGACCGGGATTCTCGGCGCGGTGGCCTGGGCCTTCTGCTTCGCCATGTCCGGCCTGTTCTTCCCGCTGGTGCTCGGCGTCTGGTGGAAGCGTGCCAACCGTCCCGGCGCCATCGCCGGCATGGTGCTCGGCCTGGGTTCCGGCTGGTGGTACCTGTACATGGTGAAATGGGGCGGCATGAAGCCCTGGTACGGCATGGACGACCTGCGCTTCGGCATGGTCGGCGCTACCGTCAGCCTGATCGCCATGGTGGTCGTCTCGCTGGTGACCGCACCGCCCGACAAGGAGACGCAGGACATGGTCGACGAAATCCGCATCCCGCGCGGTGAGACCTACCTGAGCTCCACGCACTAAGGGCAATTCGGTATCATCTCGTCCGGGGCGAGCATATCGCCCCGGATTTTTTTTACCTGTTTTTTTGACTGACGCAGGAGTAACTGAATGACTGATGCGATACCCATCTGGGCGATTGTCGTCGATTACCTGATGGGCACGGTGATGTGGACGCTGATCGGGCGCTTCGGGATGCGGCTGTTCCTGCCCGAGGAGAGCAACTTCTTCTTCATGCGCTTTTTCGTGCGCGTGACCAACCCGTTGCTGAAGCTGTTCGCCCCCATCACGCCGGAGTTTCTGATCGGGCCCTTCATACCGCTCTACGTAGCCTGGTTTTTCTTCATCTTCCGCTTCTACCTGATGCCCTGGCTGCTCGGCTATTCGGTGATGGGCATGCTGTCGTTCCCGCTCGAAAGCGAGATCGCGGTGGGGGTGAACTACCTGCTCGGCCTGATTCTGAAATAGGGGCGGGGCGTGCCCCGCGTGACAGCGGGGGGATGCCTCGGGAATGGGTCCTGCGCCGCCCGAGGCCGGGCGGCGGCGGGCAGAAGCCAGCTACGGGCGGTGTCCGGCGCTTTCGCCCAGCACGCCCTCGGCATCGAGAAACTGCCGCAGATGGCGGCGCACTTCCTGCCAGCGGAAGCGTACCGAATTGAGCACGATCGGTTCGTCCAGCGTCTTCAGCTCATCGACGATGGGGGCCCAGCGCACCAGTGCCGCGGGGCTTTCCGAGAAGCAGTCCTCGCCGTCGGCAATGCGATTCCATTCGCACAGCGCCAGGCGTGCCTGGATGCGCGCCGCATGGGCGGCAAATTCATCATCGGCGTCCTCCGGCTGTCCTGCAGCGGCAATGATCTCCGCCACCAGCTCCCGCACCAGGGCACCGGCCGCATCCGCCGATCCCGGCATGCGACGGGCCAGCATCCCGCCGGAGTAGACGGCAAGATCCGACAGGCAGGCCAGCCAGATGTGCCATTTGGCGATGTTGATTGACTTCACGAAGACGTCATCGTCGAAGAGCTCCGGATAGCGTTGGCCCGCCCGCGTACGCAGATAGCCGTACAGCGAGAACTGCGCCACATAGCTGGCGCGCGTCTCGAGAAACCGCCGCAGTTCGGCGCGGCTGCCGACGGGTTCGGCCCGCCGCTTGCCGAAACCGAAGTAATCCCGCAGATTCCTGAGCATCACCGATGGGTGGGCCAGTTTGCCAAAGCGTTGTGTGAAATATTCGCCGATCACGGATAAGGTCTCCCGGGCGCCATTCTGTTTTGCAGGGTTGATGGTGAATGTGGGATTGTGAACCATTCCCTCTCTGCAGTCACTCAATTCGACATGCACGGGTCTGCCCCGCCGGACGTAGCCGGATATGGCAGGATGCCCGAAGGTGCCTGCTGGTCTGTTGCAGGTCGCCCAGTAAGCATTCTGTCAGTTTGACGTGGCGATAATGCAGTGTAAGAAGGGGGAGATCGCCCGACGGGCGCCGGGTGCTGTACCCGCCCACACGAAAAGGAAGAACAACTTCCATGCCGCTTACCGAAAAGCATCGGGCGTACTGGCGACGCACCCTGAGAGTCACCAGCATTCTGCTCGCCATCTGGTTCGTCGCCACCTTCGTCGTGGCCTTCTTCGCGCGCGAACTCAACCAGCTCGACTTCATCGGCCCCCTCGGTTTCTACATGGGGGCGCAGGGCTCGCTGATCATCTACGTCCTGATCATTGTTTATTACGCACACCACCAGAACAAGCTTGACGACGAACTGGGCGCCCAGGAGGCACGGGAATAGGCATGTCTTCGAGGCAGTCCAGCTTCTACGCCCAGCTTAAAAAATACTACGGCTTCTACACGGGCGGTTTTCTCGTGTTCATCCTCCTGGTCGGTGGCCTCGAGTGGCTCGGCGTGCAGCCGCGCATCCTCGGCTACATCTTCCTCTTCGCCACCATCCTGCTGTATGCCGGCATCGGCTTCATGTCGAAGACGGCGGAAGTGTCCGAATACTACGTCGCAGGGCGGCGCGTGCCGGCCATCTTCAACGGCATGGCAACGGGCGCCGACTGGATGTCGGCGGCGAGTTTCATCGGCATGGCCGGCACGCTCTACCACGCCGGGTTCGACGGCCTGGCTTTCGTCATGGGCTGGACCGGCGGCTACTGCCTGGTGGCGCTGTTTCTCGCGCCCTACCTGCGCAAGTTCGGCCAGTTCACCATTCCGGATTTCCTCGGCGCCCGCTACGGCGGCAACCTGCCGCGTTTCGTCGGCATCATTGTCACGATTACCTGCTCCTTCACCTACGTGGTGGCGCAGATTTACGGCGTCGGCATCATCACCAGCCGCCTCACCGGCCTCGAGTTCGGCATCGGCGTGTTCGTCGGCCTCGCCGGCATCCTTGTATGCTCCTTCCTCGGCGGCATGCGGGCCGTGACCTGGACGCAGGTGGCCCAGTACATCATCCTGATCGTCGCCTACATGATCCCGGTAGTGTGGCTGTCCATCAAGCACACCGGCACCCCCGTGCCGCAGATCTTCGCCTACACCTCCGCCCTGCCGAGGGTGACGGCGCTGGAGAAGGAGTTCAACGACAAGACCACGCCGAAGGGCGCTGCGGAAGATTCGGTGCGCCGCATCCTGAGCGAACGTGTCGCCGCCACCGACGCCAAGCTGAAACGTCTGGCAACCGGCGGCGAGCGCTATCTCGCCGAGGAGAAAAGAAAGATGGTGGCCGAGGCCGAGGCGCTGAAGGTCGTCGATATGCCGGACGTCCGTGCCATCGTGACAGCGGAAAGAGCCATCAGGCGATTCCCGGCCGATCCGGATGCGGCCAGAGAGGCGTGGGCCAAGGAGAGGGCGGGCGCCGCCGCCCAGGCGGAACCGGTCAAGCCGCACGCCGAACCCTTTGCCGGGAAGGACGAGGCCGAGCGCGCGCGGAAGCGCAAGAACTTCCTCGCGCTGGTGCTCTGCCTGATGGTGGGCACAGCCGCCCTGCCGCACATCCTCATGCGCTACTACACGACGCCATCCGTCAGAGCGGCCCGCATTTCTGTGGGCTGGTCGCTGTTCTTCATCTTCCTGCTCTATTTCACGGCGCCGGCCCTGGCGATCCTGGTGAAAGCCGAGGTGTACGGCAACGTGGTCGGGTCGAGCTTCGCCCAGCTGCCGTCCTGGGTCAGCAGCTGGGCGGCGGTGGACAAGGCGCTGATGTCGATCACGGACATCAACAAGGACGGCATCGTGCAACTCGCCGAGATCTCCATCGACGGCGACCTCATCGTGTTGATCACGCCTGAGATTGCCGGACTGCCTTATGTGATCTCCGGCCTCGTCGCGGCCGGTGGCCTGGCGGCTGCGTTGTCTACAGCCGACGGCCTGCTGCTGACCATCGCCAATGCGCTATCGCATGACCTCTACTACAAGATGATCGACCCCAAGGCGCCGACGACCCGGCGCATCGCCGTATCGAAGGGCCTGCTGCTGGCCGCCGCCCTCATCGCCGCCTACGTCACCCTGCTGAAGCCGGGCAACATCCTGTTCTTGGTCGGCGCTGCATTCTCGCTGGCGGCCTCGGGCTTCTTCCCAGCGCTGGTGCTGGGCGTGTTCTGGAAGCGCGCCAACAAGCTCGGCGCCATTCTCGGCATGGCGACCGGGCTGTTCGTCTGCGGCTATTACATGATCCGAACCTACCCGTTCTTCGGCGTCAATGACACTTTATGGTACGACATCGATCCGATTTCAGCGGGCGTATTCGGCATTCCCGCGGGATTTATCGGCGTCATCGTCGGCTCCCTCATCTCGCCGCCACCGCCCCAGGACATGCAGGAACTGGTCGATCATGTCCGCTATCCGAAGCTGGCCAGCGATATTGAAGCGTTTGGCCGGCGCTAGGGTCTGTTCACTTCAATTCGACCCTTCATGAGCCAGCTATACCTGTTCCTCCTCTCAGCCCTGCGCGCCCTCGTTGAAGTGGCGCTGCTGGCGCTTCTCGGTCAGGGCGTGCTGGCCTTCCTGGCGGGTTCCCGCAGGCACGACAATTTCGTCTTCCGCCTGCTTCAGGTCATCACGCGGCCGGCATTGGCGATCACGCGCAAGATCACGCCCAGCGTCATCATCGACAAGCACCTGCCCTTTGTCGCCTTCTTCCTGATGCTTTGGCTGTGGTTCCTGCTCGCCTGGATCAAGCGCTCGCTGTGTTTGAGCGCAAGCCTCGCCTGCTGATCAGAGCGAAGGCTGGAACTTCTCCGGCGACTGCGCGAGCAGCGCGGAAATGGTGAAACGACGTCGCGGGAAAACCGCCTGAGCGAGCGTGCCGCGGCCATCGGGCCCGGCTTTCAACTGGACGCTGCCCCGGTGCAGTTCGGCAATTTCGCGGGCGATGGCCAGCCCCAGGCCGCTGCCCTGCGCCTCGTTTCCCAGGACGCGATAAAAGCGCTCGAAGATCAGGTCGCGCTCGTCCTCTGGGATTCCCGGCCCGTCGTCCTCGACTTCGAGCACGGCGAATTCCGACGCCCGCGTGCGTACCGTGATACGCCCGCCCGTCGGTGTGTATTTCACCGCGTTGTCGATGAGGTTCACGATCAGTTCGCGCAGCAGCAGCGGGTTGCCGCTCACCTGCAGCGGCCAGCCGGTGCCCTCGAAGCCGAGGTCGATCCGCTTTTCCATGGCGGCCGGCAACCATTCCAGTGTGGCCTCGCGCGCGAGCGCCTCGAGGTCAACCAGTTCGATGGTGTGCGACTTCTCATGGCTGGCTTCGGCCCGTGCCAAGGTCAGCAACTGGTTGATGAGGCGTGCGGCGCGATCAGCGCTCTCGGCGATATTGCGCAGGGAGGCGCGAATGAGTTCAGGATCGGTCTCCTGCAGCGCCAGTTCGGTTTGCATCTTCAACCCGGTGAGCGGGGTGCGCATCTGGTGGGCCGCATCGCCGATGAATCGCTGCTGGCCTTGCAGGTTCTGCTCGAGACGCGCCATCATGTCATTGAAGGCGTGGATGACGGGCTTGACCTCCTCCGGCACGCCAGAGGTCGGGATGGGCGACAGATCCGTCGGCAGCCGGCGGCGGATCGCCTTGCCGAAGCGATTGAGCGGCGCGATGCCGCGGCTCAGCCCGACCCAGACCAGCAGCACCGCCAGCGGAATGATGGCGAACTGCGGCAGGGTGACGCCGGAGATGATGCGGCTGGCCAAGGCATTGCGCTTGTTGCGCGTCTCGGCCATTTGCACCAGGACCGGGTCTCGATCCGGCAGGGGCTTGAGGTAAACATAGGCGATGCGCACTTCCTCTCCCCTGATCTCGCCGTCGCGGAAATAGGGTTTCTCGTACTCCAGTTTGAGCGGCGGGTCGACCCAGTGGATGGCGATCTCTCCGGCCACCAGTTCGTTGTTGAATCCCAGCACCTGATAGAACAGCGTGTCCGACTCGTCACGGTACAGAATGCTGCGCACCTGAGGCGTGATATCCACCTTGATGCGATCCGCCCTGACGCTGACCAGCCGGGCAATCGCCAGGGTATTCTCCGCCAGGGCTTTGTCGTAGGGGTCGTCGGCAATGCTGTTGGCCACCCCCTGGATGAGGATCACGCTGAGCGGCCAGATCAACAGCAATGGCATCAGCATCCAGTCGAGAATTTCGCCGAAGACCGATTGACTCTCGGCCTCCTCCTGTTTGCGCCTGAGCAGCCTGTCGCTAAGCGCCATCCGGCCGGTCCAGACTGTAGCCGAGTCCGCGCACGGTGTTGATGTGTACGCCGCCCGGCTCGAGCTTCTTGCGCAGGCGATGGACATACACCTCGATGGCATTGGTCGACACCTCCTCGCCCCAGCCGCAGAGATGATCGACCAGCTGCTCCTTGCTCACCAGGCGGCCGGCACGCAGGAGAAGAATCTCCAGCAACCCAAGTTCGCGCGCTGACAGATCGACCACATTCCCGTTGAGCCTGGCCACGCGGTCGGCCTGATCGTATACAAGGGGGCCCAGCGCCATCTTCGTCGGATTGCCGGTGCCGCGCCGGGTCAGCGCCCGCACGCGCGCCTCAAGCTCAGGCAGGGCAAAAGGCTTGGTGAGGTAATCGTCGGCACCCGCATCGAGCCCGCGCACCCTGTCGCCGATGCCGTCCTGGGCAGTGAGTATGAGCACCGGCAAGGGGGATTTCCTGGCACGAAGGCGCTTGAGCACCTCGATGCCGAGCAGCTTGGGCAGGCCGAGGTCGAGAATCAGCAGATCGAACGGCTGCGTCATCAACGCGGCGTCGGCATCGCTGCCGGTGGTTACGTGGTCAACGGCGAAACCCGATTTGCGCAGGGTGCGCACCAATCCGTCGGCAATGATGCGGTCGTCTTCGGCTAGCAGGATATGCATGAGTAACCGTTGCGGCGTAAGGCAATTGTAAGCCGTGCAGATTAGCCTAGTTCCGCTGTTCTCCTTTTACTCGGTCCTGGGCGTCTGACGGCGCAAGCCGTACAGCGCCGGGGAGCGGCCATGGAAATCATGCCCGCTCCCCACCGTTCTTTTCACAGCCTGTGGTAATCAGCGGTTGCCCGCACGCCAGTTTCAGCCCTGCGGCAGCAGCGGTTCGACCCCCGCCCAGAATTCTTCCCCTTTTTTCTGCCTTCCGATCTGGCCGAAGGTGTCGCGCGTCTCTTCCAGGCGAGCCCGCAATTCCTGCAGCGACTTGCATTTTTCAAGCGCCACGACCAGTGGGTCGGCGTTCGGGCCGAGGCTGTTGTAAAGGAATTCACGGGCGAAGGCCACGGCCTCTTTCATGGACGGCTGCGGGGCGGCGGCGACCGGCTGGGTCGGAACCGCCGGCACATCGACCTTGATGAACTCGCCCTCGATCAGCTTCGTCAGCAATGCCTCGGGGTCGGGCATGTGCTTTGCCCGCGCCAGCAACTCTGCCGCCGTGGTCTTGCCATCCACCATGACCAGCAGCGTGCGTTCGCGCATGCCGAGCACCGTCCGGTGAGCCATTTCCTCCAGACCTTTTTGGGTCTTCTTGTAAACGGCCTTGAGATCCATTTACAGCCCCCTTTAGTTCTACTTTGGTGATAAAACTATATCACGCACCCCGGAAGTCAACCACGCAAAAAAAACAGACCCCGCCGAAGCGGGGTCTGTCGTGATGAGCCGGAAGGGGGTAACGGGGGAAACCTGGGTTTCCCCTGTTCCTCAACCGGACATGTAATCGGCAAAGCCGATTACATGTCCATGCCCATGCCACCCATGCCGCCCATGCCGCCCATGCCGCCGGGCATGCCGCCGCCGGCCGGCTTGTCTTCCACCAGCTCGGCCACCATGCAGTCGGTGGTCAGCATCAGGCCGGCCACGGAGGCGGCGTTCTGCAGCGCGGTGCGCGTGACCTTGGTCGGGTCGAGCACGCCCATCGCCACCATGTCGCCGTACTCGCCGGTGGCGGCGTTGTAGCCGAAGTTGCCCTTGCCTTCCGAGACCTTGTTCACCACCACGCTCGGCTCATCGCCGGTGTTGAAGACGATCTCGCGGATCGGCTGTTCCAGGGCGCGCAGCACGATCTTGATGCCGGCATCCTGGTCGTGGTTGTCGCCCTTCACCTTGACGGCGGCGCGGGCGCGCAACAGCGCCACGCCGCCGCCGGCGACGATGCCTTCTTCCACCGCAGCGCGGGTGGCATGCAGGGCGTCCTCGACGCGGGCCTTCTTCTCCTTCATCTCGACTTCGGTGGCGGCGCCGACCTTGATCAGCGCCACGCCGCCGGCCAGCTTGGCCACGCGCTCCTGCAGCTTCTCCTTGTCGTAGTCGCTGGTGGCTTCCTCGATCTGGGCACGGATCTGCTTGACACGCCCTTCGATGGCCTTGGTGTCGCCGTTGCCGTCGATGATCGTGGTGTTCTCCTTGCCGATCTCGATGCGCTTGGCCTGGCCGAGCTCGTTCAGCGTGGCCTTCTCCAGCGACAGGCCGACTTCCTCGGCGATGACCTGGCCGCCGGTAAGGACGGCGATGTCTTCCAGCATGGCCTTGCGGCGGTCGCCGAAGCCCGGCGCCTTGACGGCGCAGGTCTTGAGGATGCCGCGGATGTTGTTCACCACCAAGGTGGCGAGGGCCTCGCCTTCCACGTCCTCGGCGACGATCAGCAGCGGACGGCCGGCCTTGGCTACCTGCTCGAGCACGGGCAGCAGGTCGCGGATGTTGGAGATCTTCTTGTCGAAGAGCAGGATGAACGGGTTGTCCAGGACGGTGATCTGCTTGTCCGGGTTGTTGATGAAGTAGGGGCTGAGGTAGCCGCGGTCGAACTGCATGCCCTCGACCACTTCCAGTTCGTTGTTGAGCGATTTGCCGTCCTCGACGGTGATGACGCCCTCCTTGCCCACCTTGTCCATGGCGTCGGCGATGATCTTGCCGATGTCGTCGTCGGCGTTCGCCGAGATGGCGCCGACTTGGGCGATCTCCTTGCTGGTCGAGCAGGGCTTGGACAGCTTCTTGAGCTCTTCCACGGTGGCGGTGACGGCCTTGTCGATGCCGCGCTTCAGGTCCATCGGATTCATGCCGGCGGCGACGTACTTCATGCCTTCGCGCACGATCGATTGGGCCAGCACGGTGGCGGTGGTGGTGCCGTCGCCGGCCACGTCGGAAGTCTTCGAGGCGACTTCCTTCACCATCTGCGCGCCCATGTTCTGGAACTTGTCCTTGAGCTCGATTTCCTTGGCGACGGAAACGCCGTCCTTGGTCACCGTCGGGGCGCCGAAGGAACGCTCCAGCACGACGTTGCGGCCCTTCGGACCGAGGGTCACCTTGACCGCGTCGGCCAGGATATTGACGCCTTCCACCATGCGGTGGCGGGCGGAATCACCAAATTTGACTTCTTTAGCAGGCATTGTGTTTTCTCCTAAACGATTCCGTTACTTGGCTTCGACTACGCCCATGATGTCTTCTTCGCGCATGACGAGCAGTTCCTCGCCTTCGACCTTGACGGTCTGGCCGGCATACTTGCCGAACAGCACCTTGTCGCCGGCCTTGACGTCGAGGGCGACGTGCTTGCCGTTGTCGTCGCGCTTGCCGGGGCCGACGGCAATCACCTCACCCTGATCAGGCTTTTCCGCGGCGTTGTCGGGAATGACGATGCCGGAGGCCGTCTTGCGCTCCTCTTCCAGGCGCTTGACGATCACGCGGTCATGCAAAGGACGAATTTTCATAGAGTTATCTCCTCGGTACAGATTGATTTCATGAAAGTGAGCGAACACTCACAGACCAAAATAAGCGGGATAGCCATTAGCACTCATTGCTAACGAGTGCTAATAATAGGGGTCTTGGGCTCTGAATTCAAGAGAAGATCGTTCAAGCGGGCAAAATAATTGCCGATACGCACTGAGCGAACTGGGAGGAACACTCCATGCCAAGCAACGATGAGCATCTTCGGCTGATTCAAACCATCCTGGACTACCTCCCAGGTGGCGTCAGCCTGGCCGACAAGGATCTGAATGTCGTCGCGTGGAACGCCGAATTCAAGCGCCTTCTCAAGTTTCCGGACGAGTTGTTCGGACCCGAAACGCCGACGCTGCACAAGCTTGTGCTGTTCAATGCCCGACGGGGAGAATACGGCCCCGGCGATCCGGAAGAGCAAGCCAGGGCCAGTGTCGAGCGCGCCCGCAAGATGGAGCCCCACGTCTTCGAGCGTTCTCGGCCGGACGGTACGGTGCTGGAGATCCGCGGCCGCCCCCTGCCCGGTGGCGGATTCGTCACGATCTACACCGACATGACCGAGCGCAAACGGATCGAGGACGAGATTCGCCACACCGCCGCCTACTTCCAGTCGGTCCTGGACAACCTGCCCATCGGCGTGCTCCTGGCGGACAAGGAAATGCGCTGCGTCTATTGGAACAAGCTTGGGCGCGGCCTGTTCGGCATCGAGGATGACTTCGTTCTGGTGGGCACGCCGCTGCAAGACTTGCTGCACGAGGTCGCCGTAAAGGGCGGATACGGCCCAGGTAAAGCCAGGGAGCAGGTTGCCGAAAGGATGGAACTCATCGGCAATTTCAAGCCGCACAAAGTTGAACTAGCACGCCCGAATGGCGGAACCCTGCAGGTACGCGGCGCACCCATCATTGTCGATGGTGCGCCCGCCGGATTTATTCTGCTGCAGGAAGACATCACCGAGCAGAAGGCCTATCAGGCGACCCTGGAGCGGCTGGCCACCACCGATCACCTGACGGGCCTGTTGAACCGCCGCGCCTTCCTCGAAGCGACAGAGCGGGAAATCCGCCGCGCCCATCGCTATGGGCAATCGCTCTCCCTACTCATGATCGATGTCGACCACTTCAAGCACATCAACGACGCGCATGGCCATCCGGCTGGCGACGAAGTCCTGCGCCGCATCGCTACGGCATGCCGGGGCATGCTGCGCGACGAGGACCTGACGGGTCGCCTTGGCGGAGAGGAGTTCGCCGTCTCACTGGTTCAGGCGCCCCTGCATGCCGCCGCAGCCGTTGCCGAGCGCCTGCGTGAGGCAATCAATGCCCTGGCTATCGAGCATGAGGGAGTAAGGTTGACGGTTTCCGTCAGCATCGGCGTGGCCGAATTCGGCCGCGACGCAGGCACACTGGACCGACTCATCTCGCAAGCCGATGCGCGCCTCTACGCCGCCAAGCATGCGGGCCGCAATCGCGTCATCTCCGCAAACATCCCGCCGCAGCCAAGTTCAGCCTGACATAAGCTATTCTGGGGCAGGATCGGGGCTGCCGGGCGGGATACGAGCACCAGCCGCTACAATGGCGGCATGCGCAGGTATTCCATTTCCGATTTACGACGCCTCGCCTTCTTGGCAAGCCTGCTGCTGCCAACGGCACTGGCGGCTCAGGATCGTCTGCCGGCACCCGTGGCACAGGCGCTGAAGGCAGCCGGTGTGCCGCAAGCCTCGGCTGCCGTGCTGGTGCAGGAAGTCGATGCGCGCATGCCGCGCGCGAGCTTCAATGCCGACAAGCCGATGAATCCGGCCTCGGTCATGAAGCTGGTGACCACCTATGCCGCGCTCGAACTGCTCGGCCCGGCCTATGCCTGGAAGACGGAAGCGTATGCGCTTGGCCCCATCAACGACGGCGTGCTGGAGGGCGACCTCGCCTTCAAGGGCTACGGCGATCCCAAGTTCGGCTTCGAGCAGTTCTGGCTGCTGTTGCGCCAGTTGCGCGACAAGGGCCTGCGCGAGATCCGCGGCAACCTCCTGCTCGATCGCAGCCACTTCGAGTCGACCGCCCACGATCCGGCCCGCTTCGACGGCGAGCCCCTGCGGCCCTACAACGTCGGGCCGGACGCGTTGCTGGTGAACTACAAGGCGGTCCGCCTCTCCTTCGCCCCCGATGCGGCACGGAGAATCCTGACGGTCAGCGCCGAGCCGTCACCGCCGCAGTTCGACCTGGTCAATCTGGTGAAGCTCACCGACGGCACCTGCGGCAGCGCCTGGTACGAGGGCATCCGCATGGATCTGGCGGAAACCGGCGCCGTGGCGCGACTGATTCTCACCGGCAGCTATCCGGCCGCCTGCGGCGAAAAAACCCGCAGCGTTTCCGTGATGAGCCATCCGCAATTCGTCGTGGGCGTGTTCCGGCAGCTATGGAAGGAACTCGGCGGCACATTCAACGGCGGCCTGCGCGAGGGCATCCTGCCGGCCGAAGCCCGCCTGTTGGCACGCGGCGAATCGCCCGCCCTGGCCGAGGTGGTGCGCGACATCAACAAGTTCAGCAACAACGTCATGGCGCGCCAGCTCTACCTCACCCTCGGCGCGGAGGCATCGAAGCGGCCGGCGCGCGGCGAGGATGCCGAGGCCGCCATCCATGACTGGCTGGCGCAAAAGGAAATGCGCATGCCCGAGCTGGTCATCGAGAACGGCGCGGGGCTCTCGCGCCTGAATCGCATCAGTGCGGACAGCCTGGGGCGGCTGCTCGCCGCGGCCTTCGCCAGCCCGGTGATGCCTGAATTCATCGCCTCGCTGCCGCTGGCCGGCATCGACGGCACCATGCGCAAGCGCCTCAACGGAAACGGCGTCGCTGGCCGGGCGCATGTCAAGACAGGCTATCTGGAAGGCGTGCGCGCCATCGCCGGCTACGTGCTGGACAGGCGCGGCAGGCGCAACATCGTTGTCTTCATGGTGAACCACCCCAATGCCGGCGCCAGCAAGGCGGCGCAGGATGCGCTGCTCACCTGCGTCTATGAAAGGACATGCTGATGAAAGTGTTTGCGCTGTTCGTCGCCGCCTTTGCCTATACGGTGCTGTTCTTCATGTCGGTGCGCTCGACGGTTGCCTGGTGGCAGGGAGAAGCCGAAACCGGACTGATCGACTACGCACTCATCGGCCTGCTGCCGGTGCTGGCCTGGATCTGGCTGCACTACCTCTCGATATTCCGCAAGGGATGCGACAGCGGCAGTTGCGCGCTGCCGGAGGACCGCGAAGGCCCGCCGAACTCAGGCAGCTGAGGGCATGCCTTTTTCCGAGACGAGCCTGAGCCAGCCACGCACGATGCGGTAGAGCACCCACACCCCTGAGGCGACGGCGATCAGTATGGCCAGCGGCAGGCCGACCAAAGTCAGCCCCGCCAGCACGGCGATCGCCACCCACAGCAGGGCGAACCAGAAGGTGCGGATCTGCCAGCGGAAGTGTGATTCGAGAAACGTGCCCTGCGTCTCGCCGCGCTTGATGTAGTTCATCACCACCGCGATGATCGACGGCCAGCCGCTGAGGAAGGCGGTGACGATGAAGGTCGTGCCGAGCAGCCCCGTCACCGCACTGAAGGCATGCAGGCCATAGATGACGTGGGTGTAGCCCACCAGCCCTTGGGGCGGCATTGCCTGTCCTGTCGCATGTTCGATATCGGTCATCGTTTCTCCGCTGGTCGGCCTTCAGACCGACGTCCATGTCGGGCTGAAGCCCGACCTACAAACCCAGATCCTGCCACAGTGCGTCCACGCGCCGCTTCACCGCGGCATCCTGCGCGATGACGCGGCCCCACTCGCGGGCGGTCTCGCCCGGCCACTTGTTCGTCGCATCGATGCCCATCTTGCTGCCGAGGCCGGCCACCGGCGAGGCAAAGTCGAGGTAGTCGATCGGCGTGTTCTGCGCGATCAGCGTGTCGCGCGCGGCGTCGACGCGCGTGGTCAGCGCCCACACCACTTCCTTCCAGTCGCGCACGTTGACGTCGTCGTCCGTGACGATGATGAACTTGGTGTACATGAACTGGCGCAGGAAGCTCCAGATGCCGAACATCACGCGCTTGGCGTGGCCGGGGTACTGCTTCTTCATGCTCACCACCGCCATGCGGTAGGAACAGCCCTCGGGCGGCAGGTAGAAATCCACGATCTCGGGAAACTGCTTCTGCAGCAGCGGCACGAACACCTCGTTCAGCGCCACACCGAGCATGGCCGGCTCGTCGGGCGGCTTGCCCGTGTAGGTGCTGTGGTAGATCGGTTCGCGCCGCATCGTCATGCGCTCGATCGTGAACACGGGGAACGCGGCCTGCTCGTTGTAGTAGCCGGTGTGGTCGCCGAAGGGCCCCTCGACGGCGGTTTCGTCCGGGTGGATGACGCCCTCCAGCACGATCTCGGCGGAGGCCGGCACCTGCAGATCGGAGCCCAGGCACTTCACCACTTCGGACTTCGCGCCGCGCAGCAGCCCGGCGAACTGGTATTCAGAGAGCGAGTCCGGCACCGGCGTCACCGCGCCGAGCATGGTGGCCGGATCGGCGCCCAGCGCCACCGCCACGGGAAAAGGCTCGCCCGGATGCTTCAGGCAGTGGTCGCGATAATCCAGCGCGCCGCCGCGATGCGGCAGCCAGCGCATGATGACCTTGTTGGGGCCGATCACCTGCTGGCGGTAGATGCCGAGGTTCTGGCGCGCCTTGTGCGGCCCTCGCGTGACGGTGAGGCCCCAGGTGATGAGCGGCGCGATGTCGCCCGGCCAGCAGGTCTGGATGGGCAGTCGCGACAGGTCGACGTCCTTGCTTTCCCGGACGATTTCCTGGCAAGGCGCCGAGGAGACTTCCTTCGGTGCCATGTTGAGCACCTGTTTCAATACCGGCAGCTTGTCCCAGGCGTCCCTGAGGCCCTTCGGCGGCTCCGGTTCCTTCAGCGTGGCGAGCAGCTTTCCCACCTCGCGCAGCGCCGCGGGGGAATCCTCGCCCATGCCCAGGGCCACGCGGTGCGGAGTGCCGAACAGGTTGCCGAGCACCGGCATTGCATGCCCCTTCGGCTTCTCGAACAGCAGGGCCGGGCCGCCCGCGCGCAGCACGCGGTCGCACACTTCGGTCATCTCCAGTTTCGGATCGACCTCGGCGGCGATGCGCTTGAGTTCGCCAAGTTGTTCCAGTTGCGCGATAAAATCGCGCAGGTCGCGATATTTCATATGACGGCAGGCCAATGTCCTGCGGCGATTATAGGGCGGATTCGCACAACCTCGACATGGCACACCACTGGCTCGTCGTCCTCAACCCCATCTCCGGCCAGGGCCGGGCGATGCATCATCGCCACGAGATCGAAGCGTTGTTGCGGCGGCACGGCATCGACTTCGCGCTGGAGATCAGCGATCGCCCCGGACATGCAATCGAGATCGTCAGCCGTGCCGTCGAGGGCGGTTGCCGCCACGTTCTTGCCGTTGGCGGCGACGGCACGCTCAACGAATGCGCCAACGGCATCCTCAGCCAGAACGCCGTACCGGCCACGGAGGTCACGCTCGGCGTCATGCCGATCGGCACCGGCAACGACTGGGCACGCACCCACCGCATTCCGAAAGACTACGCCATGGTCGCCGCGCTGATGGCGGCAGGAACGAGCCGCCTGCACGACGCCGGCCTTGCCGAGTTCGGCGACGGCGGCAAGCGGCATTTCATCAACGTCGCCGGCATCGGTTTCGACGCGCATGTCGTCGAAGCCCTGCCCGACCGCACGCTGGGGCCAATGGCCTATCTGGTCGGCCTGGCGAAGGGCCTGCTGACCTACTCCCCCGTCCCGCTGCGACTGACTTTCGCAGAGCGCAAGCTCGAATCACGCGCCTTTGTGCTGTTCTTCGCCATCGGCCGTTACTGCGGCAACGGCATGAACGTGGCGCCGCAGGCCGAGGTCGACGACGGCCTCTTCGACATCACCCTGGTGCAGGAACTCTCGCGCTGGGAAGTGCTGAAAAGCCTGCGCCGCCTGTTCGACGGCACGCTGCTGACGCACCCGAAGGTGCTGGCGATGCGCGAGGCGTGGGGCGCCGTGGACACGGCCATCGCCCAACCGGTGGAGGCCGACGGCGAGCTGATCGGCCATGCGCCGGTGCGCTTCTCCATCCTGCCGCGCGCGCTGCGCGTCATCGCACCAGCGGAATAATCCCCCACGCGCAACACCAAGCTGTTACACTGCGCGCCGCGTGGCCATCCATCAGTCAGCTTGCCGCGCGCCGCGTCTCTTCCATTCGCGTCTTATCCCCCCAACGAGATCCTGCCCAGACTGATCGCCGCCAAGGCGAGGCTGATCCAGGAACACCAAAATGAGCTTCACCGAACTCGGCCTGCGTGCCGAAATCCTTCGTGCCATTGCCGAAGAAGGCTACACCGAGCCGACGCCGATCCAGGCCAAGGCGATTCCCGTCGTGCTCGCCGGCCGCGACCTGATGGCCGCCGCCCAGACCGGCACCGGCAAGACCGCCGGCTTCACCCTGCCCATCCTGCAGCTCCTCAGCACGCGCCCCGCCGCCCAGCGCAGCAAGCCGCGCGTGCTGGTGCTCACGCCGACGCGCGAGCTGGCCGCCCAGGTCGAGGAGAGCGTGCGCACCTACGGCCACTTCCTGCCATTGAAGTCGACCCTGATCTTCGGCGGCGTCGGCATCGGCCCGCAGATCAAGGCGCTGAAGGCCGGCGTCGACATCCTGGTGGCCACGCCCGGCCGCCTGCTCGACCACGTCGGCCAACGCACCGTGGATCTTTCCGCCGTCGAGATCCTCGTCCTCGACGAAGCCGACCGCATGCTCGACATGGGCTTCATCCACGACATCAAGAAAGTCCTCGCGCTGGTGCCGAAGCAGAAGCAGACGCTGCTCTTCTCCGCCACCTTCTCCGACGACATCCGCAGCTTGGCCAACGGCCTGCTGCGCGACCCGCAACTGGTCGAGGTCGCGCCGCGCAATGCCACCGCCGACCTGGTAACCCAGCGCGTCTACCACGTCGACAAGGCGAAGAAGCGCGACCTGCTGATCAAGCTGATCGACGACCACCACTGGCACCAGGTGCTGGTGTTCATGCGCACCAAGCACGGCGCCAACACGCTGGCGGAGAAGCTCAACAAGGCCGACATCAGCGCCGCCGCCATCCACGGCAACAAGAGCCAGGGCGCGCGCACGCGGGCACTGGCCGACTTCAAGAGCATGAAGCTCAACGTGCTGGTGGCCACCGACATCGCCGCGCGCGGCCTCGACATCGACCAGTTGCCGCACGTGGTGAACTATGAGCTGCCCAACGTGCCGGAGGACTATGTGCACCGCATCGGCCGCACCGGCCGCGCCGGCGCCAGCGGCCATGCCGTGTCGCTGGTGTGCGTCGACGAGCATGGCCTGCTGCGCGACATCGAGCGCCTGCTGAAGAAGCCGATCGAGAAGATGGTGCTGCCCGGCTTCGAGCCGGATCCGAGCATCCGCGCGGAGCCGATCGAGAACGGCAAGCGCGGCCAGGGCCGGTCGCAGCAGCGCTCGGGCGGCAACCGCCCGGGGAACGCCCCGAAGGGCGTACCGCCCCGGCCGGGCCGATCCTCACGCGGCAACGCTTCGCGCGGCAACGCTGCCCAGCATCACTCCGGTTCGCGCGGCCGCTGACAGATCCGTCATCCCCGCGAAGGCGGGGATCCAGCGGCCTTGCTGAAAAAAAGCACTGGATTCCCGCTTGCGCGGGAATGACGCCAACTGGCTAGATCTTGAGCAGCTTCATCGCCTTGCCCAGGGTGTCCACCGACTCCTGGTGCTTGCCGGCCTTGTGCAGTTCCTCGCCCTTGGCGCGCAGCATCTTCACTTCCGCCATCTGCTCGGCAGAAAGCGCCGGGTTCTTTGCCATCGCCTCGTCGATCTTCTTCATGTCAACCGGGCAATGGAAGGCAAAGGCCTGCGCACTCGCCAGCACCAGGCCGCTCAGAAGCACTATCGTTTTCGTTTTCATGTTGTCGTCTCCGTGGGTTCCCGGCCGCGGCCGGTACCTTCCAATCATAGTCAAGAAGCATTAGAGTTCAATTGGAAATGGGGAGAATGGAGGCCGGAATGAAGAAGACCCTCCTGATCGGAGTGGCAATCCTGGCGATCGTCCTGGGCGGCGTCGCCTTCTGGGTGGTTTCGTCGCTCGACAGCCTTGTCCAGGCCGCCATCGAAAAGTACGGCTCGGAGATTACCCAGGTCACCGTCAGCGTCGGCGGCGTGAAGCTGTCGCCCACCGACGGCAAGGGCGCGATCACCGGGCTGCGCGTGGGCAATCCGAAGGGCTTCCGCACGCCCCATGCCATGTCCGTCGGCGCCATCGAACTCGCGGTCGATCCCGCCAGCCTTGCAGGCGACGTGGTGCTGGTCCGCAGGATCGCCATCGCCTCGCCGCGCATCTCCTATGAAGCCGGCAGCGGCGACAGGAGCAACTTCGACGTCATCCAGCGCAACGTCGATCAGTCGCTCGGCAAGCATCGCAAGGAGAAGGCTTCGCCGGGCAAGAAGATGATCGTCGACCACCTCTCCATCCGCGACATCAAGGTGAACTACTCGCCCATCCTCCTCGAGGGCAAGGGCTTCGAGATTTCCCTGCCCGACATCGAACTGCGCGACATCGGCAAGAACAAGGGCGGCGTCACCTCGGGCGAGCTGGCCAAGACCGTCACGGATGCGCTGATGACGCGGATGACGCGCGCCATCACCGATACGCTCAGGGGCACCGCAGACATCACGAAAAGCGTGACCGACAAAGTGAAGGGCCTGTTCAAATAATGAACCTCGGCTTCCCGCCGGGGTCTGGATATACGTGAGCAAAACGCCAACCGCCCTTCCCCCGCTGACGCTCCGTCCCCTCCACGCAGGGGACCGGGCGGCCATCGAGCACTTCTTCCTCGCCGAGATGGACGACGTGTCGCTCTACTGGCGTTTCTTCCGCACCATGACGCCGATGACTGTCCACGCCTATGTGGAGCAGATGCGCTTCGACAACGGCTGCTTCGTCCTGGGCGCATTCTTCGGCGAACGGCTGGTCGGCGTGGCGGAGCTCTCGGCCATCCCGGGCAGCGAAAACTGCATCGAAAATCGTCCTGGCGCCCTCTCCTGCGCGGAGCTGGGCATCGCCGTCTCCAACCACCTGCACCAGAAGGGCGTCGGCCGCCAGTTGCTCTCCAGCCTGCTCGACACGGCCTGGCAGCGCGGCCTGAAGCGCGTGCAGCTTTCCAGCCTGCGCGACAACCGCCCCATGCTGGGACTCGCCGCCCGCCTCGGCTTTCAGCCGCTGCGCGAGGAATCGGGCGAGATCATCATGCAGGCGCTGCGCCCGGCGGACTTGCCCAAGGCAGTCCCATTGCAGACCAAAGCCGCCACGCCTAAACGCGAGATCAACTGCACCGCTAAGGTGGTTAACGCCCGCTGCAGATAAACCACCTTCCCCCCGCCCCCTTCCCAAGGAAGAGGGTGACGGTGGTTCGGTTCCCTCACAGTGAACGACTAACCTGCCTTGGGACGGCCCGGCGGCAGGTAGGCCCTGGCCGCGCAGTACTTGAATTCCGGGATCTTGCCGAAAGGATCGAGCGCGGGATTGGTCAGCAGGTTGGCCGCCGCCTCGACATAGCAGAAGGGCATGAACAGCGTGCCGCGGGCCAGCCCCGCATCGGCGCGCGCCCTGGCCGACACCTTGCCGCGCCGCGTTTCCAGCACGACGAAATCGCCCGCGACGCAATTCAGCGCGGCAAGATCCTGCGGGTGCATGTCCACATGCGCCTCGGGTTCCAGCGCATCCAGCACCGCCGAGCGCCGCGTCATGGCGCCGGTGTGCCAGTGCTCCAGCACGCGCCCGGTGATGAGCACGAAGGGGAAATCGGCATCCGGCACTTCGGCCGCCGGCCGGAACTGTGCCGGCACGAACCTGCCGCGGCCGCTGGCCGTCGGGAAGTGCTCGGTGAAAATCACCGGCTGGCCCGGGTCCGCTGCGTCGCGACAGGGATAGGTCACCGCATCCTCGCGCTCGAGGCGTTGCCACGAGATGCCGGCGATCGACGGCATCGCGCCGCGCATTTCCTCGAACACCTCCTGCGGCCCGGCGTAGTTCCAGCCGAGCCCGAGGCGGCGCGCCAGCTCCTGCAGGATCCACAAATCCTGCCGCGCATCACCGGGCGGCGCGATGGCGGCGCGGCCGATCTGCACCGTGCGGTCGGTGTTGGTGAAGCTGCCGGTCTTCTCGGCGAAGCTCGAGGCCGGCAGCACCACGTCGGCCAACGCCGCCGTCTCGGTGAGGAAGAGGTCCTGCACCACCAGGTGCTCGAGCGCCGCCAGTCCGGCCCGCGCGTGCGCGAGGTCCGGGTCCGACATGGCCGGGTTCTCGCCCATGACAACCATGCCACTGATCTCGCCGCGGTTCGCCGCGTCGAGGATCTCCACCACGGTGAGGCCCGGCTTCGGGTCGAGCGGCACGCCCCACAGCTTCTCGAAGCGCGCGCGCACCGCCTCGTCCGCGACGCGGCCGTAGTCGGGCAGCATCATCGGGATGAGGCCGGCATCCGACGCCCCCTGCACGTTGTTCTGCCCGCGCAGCGGATGCAGGCCGGTGCCGGGCCGGCCGATCTGGCCGGTCATCAGCGCCAGCGCGATGAGGCAGCGCGCGTTGTCCGTGCCGTGCGTGTGCTGCGAGACGCCCATGCCCCAGAAGATCATCGCCGCCTTCGCTTTCGCGTAGGTGCGCGCCACGGCGCGGATGGTTTCCGCGTCGATGCCGCACACGGGCGCCATCGCCTCGGGCGTGGCAGCAAGGACGTTGTCGCGGAAGGCTGCGTAGCCCTCGGTGCGCTCGGCGATGAAGTCTTCGTTTACCAGACCGTCGCTGATGATGACGTGCGCGATGGCATTGAGCAGCGCCACGTCGCTGTCGGGCCTGAACTGCAGCGCGTAGCGCGCATGGCGCGCCAGTTCCGTCTTGCGGGGATCCATGACGATCAGCGTGGCGCCACGCTCTGCCGCGTTCTTCATGAAGGTCGCGGCCACCGGATGATTCACCGTCGGGTTGGCACCGATGACGACGATCACGTCGGCGTATTGCACATCGGCGACGGGATTCGACACCGCGCCCGAGCCGATGCCTTCGAGCAATGCCGCCACCGACGAGGCGTGGCACAGCCGCGTGCAGTGGTCGACGTTGTTGCTGCCGAAGCCCGTGCGCACCAGCTTCTGGAACAGGTAGGCCTCCTCGTTCGAGCCCTTGGCCGAGCCGAAGCCGGCCAAGGCCTGCTTGCCGTCGCACTGCAGGATGCGCTTGAGGCCGTCGGCGGCGAAGTCCAGCGCCTCTTCCCAGCTCGCCTCGCGGAAATCCTTCAGCGTGTTGCCGACGGATTTGGCGATGCCCGGCTTGCGGATGAGCGGCTTCAGCAGCCGTTGCGGATGGCGCGCATAGTCGTAGCCGAAGCGGCCCTTGACGCACAGGCGGCCATGGTTGGCCGGGCCGTCGCGGCCTTCCGCCGCGACGATCGCGTTGTCGCGCACGCGGTAGGTGATCTGGCAGCCGACGCCGCAGTAGGGGCAGAGGGAGTCGACGCGCGTTTCCTCCCCCCTTTGTAACCGAAGGAAATCCCCGTGGGACAAAAGGGGGGCTGGGGGATGGGGGGCCGTCTCCCCCCTTTGCAAAAGGGGGGCCGGGGGGGATTTAACGGCCGCAAAATCCCCCGGCGACTTCATCGCCACCCCCTTTTCCAAAGGGGGTAATGCCGGCAGCAGCGCGCCCGTCGGACAGGTCGCCACACACTCTCCACAGCCGACGCAGGAGCTCGCGCCCATCGGATCATTGAAGTCGAAGACGATCTCGCCGCGCTTCGCGTAGCCGATGACGTCGTTAACCTGCACTTCGCGGCAGGCGCGCAGGCAGCGCGTGCACTGGATGCAGGCGGCGAGGTTCACGGCGATGGCCGGATGCGAGGCGTCCGCCGCCGGCTGCGTGCGACGCGGAAAGCGTGGCGCGCCCAAGCCCATGCGCCGCGCCCAGCCGTCCAGCTCGGAATCCGCGCTCGCTGCCTCGGCCGGCACGTCCGACTGCAGCAGTTCCAGCACCATCTTCTGCGCCGCCACGGCGCGCGCGCTCTGCGCCTGCACCTGCATGCCCGCTTTCGGCGCGCGGCAGCACGACGGCGCCAGCGCGCGCTCGCCGTCGATCTCCACCACGCAGGCGCGGCAATTGCCGTCCGCGCGCAGACCTTCCTTGTGGCAGAGATGCGGGATGTCGACGCCGTGGCGCTTTGCGGCCTGGAGGATGCTCTCGCCTTCGCGGGCGTCGACCTCGCGGCCGTCGAGGGTGAAGCGCACCGTGTCTAAACCTTCTCCCCCTCTCCCGTCTGGGCGGGAGAGGGTCGGGGTGAGGGTGGGTTGGCGCTTGCCCCTCACCCTGCCCTCTTCCCGGAGGGGCGAGGGGAAGCCCCATCGCCGTTCAATTCGTGCGGAAAGAACTTCAGCACCGACAGCAGCGGATTCGGCGCCGCCTGGCCGAGGCCGCAGATCGAGGCGTCCTGCATGGTCTGCGCCAGCTCCTTGAGCAGGCCGGTGTCCCATTCCTCGCGCGCCATCAGTTCGGCCGCCTTCGCCGTGCCGACGCGGCAGGGCGTGCACTTGCCGCAGGACTCGTGGGCGAAGAACTGCATGGCGTTCAGCGCCACGGCGCGCGCGCTGTCGTGCTGCGACAGCACGATGATCGCCGCCGAGCCGATGAAGCAGCCGTGCGCCTGCAAGGTATCGAAATCCAGCGGCACGTCGGCCAACGAGGCCGGCAGGATGCCGCCCGAGGCGCCGCCCGGCAGGTAGCCGTAGAGTGCGTGGCCGGGCAGCATGCCCTCGCAGAATTCATCGACCAGCTCGCGCAGCGTGATGCCGGCCGGCGCCAGATGCACGCCCGGCTTCACCACCCGCCCGCTCACCGAGAACGCGCGCAGGCCCTTGCGGCCATGCCGTCCCTGCGACGCGAACCAGTCGGCGCCGCGCTCTACGATCTCGCGCACCCAGTACAGCGTCTCCATGTTGTGCTCGAGGGTCGGCCGGCCGAACAGGCCGACCTCCGCCACGTAGGGCGGGCGCAGGCGCGGCTGGCCGCGCTTGCCCTCGATGGATTCGATCATGGCCGATTCCTCGCCGCAGACGTAGGCGCCGGCGCCGCGCCGCAGCTCGAACTCCGGCGCTTGCGGGAAGGCCGCGCGCAGCGCATCCAGTTCTTCCGCCAGCAGCGCGCGCAGGCCGGCGTACTCGTCGCGCAGATAAATGTAGATGCGCTCGATGCCCACCGCCCAGGCAGCAATGAGCATGCCTTCGAGGAAACGGTGCGGCTCGCGCTCGAGGAAATGGCGATCCTTGAAAGTGCCGGGCTCGCCTTCGTCGATGTTCACCGCCATCAGGCGTGGCGCCGGCATGTCGCGCACCACGCGCCACTTGCGCCCGGCCGGAAAGCCCGCGCCGCCGAGGCCGCGCAGGTTGGCCTGCTCCAGCGCGGCGATGATCTCCTCGGCGCTGCGCCGTCCCGCGACGCAATCGGCGTAGAGCCGGTAGCCGCCCGCGGCGCGATAGTCCGCCAGCCGGTGCGCTTCCTCCGGCAGCGGCGCTTCCGTCGCCCCGGCGTCGATGGCCCAGCGCACGGCGTGCACGTCGGCTTCCTCGATCGGGTTCTGCCCCACCACCGCCACCGGCGCCGCCGCGCAGCGGCCGACGCAGGGCACGCGCTGCACGCGCACGCCGTCTCCCAGCGACTGACTTATGGCGTCGATCAGTTCATTCGCGCCGGCCATCGCGCAGGAGATGGAATCGCACACGCGCACGGTGAGCGGCGGAGGCGGCGCCTCGCCCGCGCGCACGACATCGAAGTGATGGTAGAAGGTGGCGACCTCGTACACCTCGGCGCGCGACAGCTTCATCGCCTCGGCCAGCGCGGCGAGATGGTCCGCCGTCAAAAAGCCGTGCGCGTCCTGCAGGCGGTGAAGGTATTCGATCAGCAGGTCGCGGCGCGGCGGCGCCTCGCCAAGTGCGCTGCGGACTGCTTCACGGGCGGCGGCTGAAACGGGATTGACGTGGCGGCGGGACATGGCGGAATTCTGCAGGATTGATTGAACTTGAACAATCCCGGATCGCTCAGGGACAACCATCATGCCACTAGGTATTCATCCTGATTGCCCGTGCTGGTCGTGCGGTTTAACTTGTCATGAACCATCTCTTGGCCAACGTAGCCCCTTTGGGGAGGAGGAAACAATTCATGAGCAACGCCGTAGCGATACACCCCGCGATCGACGCCGGCATCAAGCCGGCCGCAGCCGGCTTCGCCGGGGGCAAGCTGTACTGCAAGTGCCCCTCCGACAAGGTCGAAGTGACCATCGGCGCACAGACCGCGCACAACCACGCCTGCGGCTGCAGCAAGTGCTGGAAGCCTGCCGGCGCCCTGTTCTCGCAGGTTGCCGTGGTCTCGCGCGACAAGGTCGCCGTGACGGCCCATCCGGAAAAGCTGAAGGTCGTCGACAGCAATGCCGCCATCCAGCGCCATGCCTGCACCGGTTGCGGTGTGCACATGTTCGGCCGCATCGAGAACAAGGCGCACCCGTTCTACGGCCTCGACTTCGTGCACACCGAGCTCTCCGACAGCAGCGGCTGGTCGCCGCCCGAGTTCGCCGCCTTCGTCTCCTCCATCATCGAGACGGGCACCGATCCCGCGCAGATGCCCGCCGTGCGCGCGCGCCTGAAGGCGCTCGGCCTGGAGCCGTACGACTGCCTCTCGCCCGCCCTGATGGATGCCATCTCGACGCACGTGGCGAAGAGCAAAGCCGCTTAAGAAGTAGCCGCCCTACTTCACACCCTCTCCCGCCAGCGGGAGAGGGGATTGTTGTAACCGCTTGACGCGCAGCACCGTCATTCCCGCGAAAGCGGGAATCCAAACCTATCCATGGGTCCCCGCTTTCGCGGGGACGACGGAATCTACTGCTGCAGGGCGCCCGCGGCCGCGGGCTGGCGCGCGGCCAGGTGCTGCGCGTGGAAGCGCAGGTGTTCCTCGATGAAGCTGGCGATGAAGAAGTAGCTGTGGTCGTAGCCCTCGCGCAGGCGCAGGTCGAGCGCCACGCCGGCCTTCGCGCAGGCCTCGCGCAACAGCTCAGGCTTGAGCTGGGTTTCGAGGAACGGGTCCTTGGTGCCCTGATCCACTCGCAGCGGTGGCCCCTTCCAGCCGCGTGACTCGATGAGGGCGGTGGTGTCGTAATTGCGCCAAGTGGTGCGGTCATCGCCGAGATAGCCGGCCAGCGCCTTCTCGCCCCAGGGGCAGCGCATCGGCGAGGCGATTGGCGCGAAGGCCGACACCGACTTGAAGCGCTGCGGGTTCTTCAGCGCCAGCGTGAGCGCGCCATGCCCGCCCATGGAATGGCCGAAGATGCCTACACGCGTCGGGTCGACGGCAAAGTTCGACGCGACCAGCCACGGCAGTTCCTGAGTCAGGTACGAATACATGCGGTAGTGCTTGCGCCACGGCTCCTGCGTCGCGTCCACATAGAATCCCGCGCCCTTGCCGAAATCGTAGCTGTCCTTGTCGTCGGGCACGTCGTCGCCGCGCGGGCTGGTGTCCGGCGCCACGATGGCGATGCCGAGCTCCGCCGCGACGCGCTGCGCGCCCGCCTTGACGATGAAGTTGTCCTCGGTGCAGGTGAGGCCCGACAGCCAGTAGAGCACGGGCACGAGCCCCTGCTGCGCCTGCGGCGGCAGGAACAACCCGAAGCGCATCG
The DNA here is from genome assembly GCA_002840845.1 of Betaproteobacteria bacterium HGW-Betaproteobacteria-14. Lineage (GTDB taxonomy): Bacteria > Pseudomonadota > Gammaproteobacteria > Burkholderiales > Rhodocyclaceae > Desulfobacillus. The sequence goes on along the minus strand of PHCS01000003.1, from coordinate 69,923 downwards.
TGCAGCCGGTCTCGGGCGAGGCGTGGCTGTAGACGCCCTGCACGCCGCCGAAGCACAGGTTCTGGGAAACGGTGGTCAGCGCCATGGCTTGCCGCGACCGCTCAGAACGTCACCACCGAGCGGATCGACTTGCCTTCGTGCATCAGGTCGAAGGCCTCGTTGATGCGCTCCAGCGGCATGACGTGGGTGATCAGGTCGTCGATGTTCACCTTGCCGTCCATGTACCAGTCCACGATCTTCGGCACGTCGGTGCGGCCGCGCGCGCCGCCGAAGGCCGAACCCTGCCAGACGCGCCCGGTGACGAGCTGGAACGGCCGCGTGGTGATTTCCTGTCCGGCGCCGGCGACGCCGATGATGGTGGAGACGCCCCAGCCCTTGTGGCAGCACTCCAGCGCCTGGCGCATCAACTTGACGTTGCCGACGCACTCGAAGGTGTAGTCGGCGCCGCCCTTCGTCAGGTTGACCAGGTAGGCGACGAGGTCGCCCTCGACCTCCTTCGGATTGACGAAGTGCGTCATGCCGAACTTTTCCGCCAGCGCCTTGCGCCCCGGATTGATGTCCACGCCGATGATCATCTCGGCGCCGACCATGCGCGCGCCCTGGATCACGTTGAGGCCGATGCCGCCGAGGCCGAACACCACGACGCGGCTGCCGGGCGTCACCTTGGCCGTGTAGATCACCGCGCCGATGCCGGTGGTGACGCCGCAGCCGATGTAGCACACCTTCTCGAAGGGCGCGTCCTCGCGGATCTTCGCCACCGAGATCTCCGGCATCACCGAATAGTTGGCGAAGGTCGACGTGCCCATGTAATGGAAGACCGGCTTGCCATTGAGGCTGAAGCGGCTGGTGCCGTCGGGCATCAGGCCCTGCCCCTGCGTGGAGCGGATCGCCTGGCAGAGGTTGGTCTTCTGCGACAGGCAGTACTCGCACTGGCGGCACTCCGGCGTGTACAGCGGAATGACGTGGTCGCCCGGCTTGACGCTGGTGACGCCGGCGCCCACCTCGACGATGACGCCCGCGCCCTCGTGGCCGAGGATCGCCGGAAAGATCCCTTCCGGATCGTCGCCCGACAGCGTGAAGGCGTCGGTGTGGCACACCCCGGTGGCCTTGATCTCCACCAGCACCTCGCCGGCGCGCGGGCCGTCGAGCTGCACCGTTTCGATCGTCAGGGGGGCACCCGCCTTGTGGGCAACGGCTGCGCGTACGTCCATGGTTCGCTCCTCAGTGGTTTCGATGCCGGATCGCCCGCGATTTCTATCCGGGCTTTGCCATCGGAATGTATCGGCATCCGCAAGGGCGCGGAATCCGGATCATTCCAGTGGGGGCTAGGGGTTATCCCTTAGAGAGACTCCCTCTCCCCGCAAGCGGGGGCGAAGGCGGGGTTTCGCGAAGCATGCTTCGCGCTGCCTGAGCCGGCCGGCTGTGCAAAGCCGGCCGTGGGGCGCGGAGCGGGGCTAGGGTGAGGGGTAACGCCGTATCACGCAGACTGACTTTTCAGAAATAGTCGCCGCATGCCAGACAAGGAACTCATCCAAAGCCTGCGCAAAACACAGTAATACACTTAGTGATATACTTTGCCAATGCGCAGGGTTTTCAAGGCAAGGGCATTTCACCCGCTGGATGCGGAAAACCGGGCTTGCCGACACGGCGCTCTGCGCAGCCGTGGATGAGATGGTTCGCGGGCTGGTCGATGCCGATCTGGGTGGCGGCGTGGTCAAGAAACGCGTGCCGCTGCCGGGCCGGGGCAAGAGCGGAAGCACGCGCACCCTGGTGGCAACGAACAAGGGAAGCCGGTGGTTCTTCCTGTTCGGCTTCGAGAAGAACGAGCGGGGGAACGTGAGCGGCAAGGAACTGGAGGCGCTCCAGGCGATTGCCGACGATTTGTTGAAGCTCTCATCGCGCGATCTCGACGCGCAGGCGGAGAGCGGAGCTTTGCAGGAGATTTGCCATGACAACCAAGACTAGGGCGAAAAGCCGAATCCTCGATGCGGTGCACGAAACCGCCCGCGATCTGCACACTGCCGGCTTCATCGACAAGCGCCGGATGCGCGAATACGACGCATTGTGCCTGGCGCCTATCCCCGACTATTCCAGCGAAAAGATCCGCGCGCTGCGCACACGCCACAAGCTGAGCCAGGCGGTGCTGGCATCGGTGCTGAACACGAGCCTTTCCACCGTGCGCCAATGGGAGATCGGCGACAAGCATCCGAGCGGCCCCTCCCTCAAGCTGCTCAACCTGCTTGACCGCAAGGGAATCGAGGCGTTGATCTGATCCCGCGAAGGCGGCGGCCGGGAAAAGTCAGTCGCTGGGATACGGCGACTGAGTCCTATCGACCCTAGGTAGTCGATTGCTGCCCCAAACAAGCTACCGCTCTTCGGCCGAAGCGGCCACTGATGATCTGCTCTTACTACTTCCGCTATGAGTGAATTACCGCCTCCAGATCAGTTGGTGGCTCGATCGCCGGATCTACGCAATATGCGGCTAAGATATGGTCGGATCAACTCTAAGGGCTTCTTCTTTGAATTCCGACCTTAAACCAACTCAAGACGAAGTGCTCCGCCGCGTGGGCCGCAACCTCCTTGCGTTCCAGCAGATCGAGAGGTTGTTTAAGTTCCTGCTATCCAACCATAAGGCCGGTGGCACACCGGCAGATTTCAAGGAGCGCCAACAGAAGCAGGCCGACACCATCAACAATACGACGCTTGGGAACCTTGTTACCCTGTATAAAACCGAAGTCCTTCAGGATGCCGGAGTTGCGGTCCCCGAGGATGAAGGCCCTGCCGACTGGGTTACTTTCTCTTTCCGGATTTCAGCGGATGCCAAGTTTATTGAGGCCATGCGTCAAGATTTGGATCTGATGAAAGACCAGCGCAACGAACTTGTCCATGGCTTTCTGCCAAGATGGCAACCTAGCTCACAGGAAAAGCTTGAGGAGACTTTGGCCTATCTGGACGCCCAGCACGACAAAATGCGGCCGATGCATGAACACCTACTAACCACGGCCAATCACATTCAGGATGGCCGGAAAATGCTTGTCGAGTTCATGGCCAGTGAAGAGTATCAAAAGCAATCTGAACTGATGTTGCTGCAAGCCAGCCCACTTGTGTCGCTCCTGAGGGACGCGGCCAACCAGATTCGCCGGGAGGATGGCTGGACCTACCTGGCTCGCGCTGGTGACCTAGCGAACAGGAATTTGGCTGAGGATGTGAAGAACCTCAAGGAGCGATACGGTTTCAAAACGCTCAAGAAACTGATTGTCGGAAGTGGGTTGTTTGATGTCTTCGATGAGCCGCTACCCGACGGGCAGTTCAGGACACTCTACAAGAACAAGGAATGAGTGGCGGCTATTTCCGAAAGCAGCATGGCTTGAAGGGAATGCTCAGAATGCCCGTTCGTCGGCCGAAGCGGCCAGCGACTAACATCAGCGTGTGCGGCCGGTTTGCTTCGCCAAACTGCCATTCAAGACTATCTGTGTAAGTCTGGGCGATTAAGGATCATCTGCACACTCACACCCCATACAGCACAAATGCGGCCCAGAATCTCAGGTTGCTCCACTGCGGGTGCTGCATGAATTCCTGCTTGGTCTGACGCAGAGCATCCGGTTGCGAGGTCCCACCCTTGATCTTGGTGAAGAAGTGTCGCATGAACTCTGCCGTGGCATCGTCGTCCACCGGCCACAGGCTGAGCAGCGTGTTCTTGTTGCCCGCGACAAACAGCGCGTAGGGCAGGCCCATCACGCTTTCTCCCGCCTGCGTCCTGCCGACGCCGGTGTCGCAGGCACTGAGTACCGTAAGGTCGCTCTGGACGTCGTAGAGCGGCCATTCGCCAGCCGTCACATAGCCGTCGATCTCCGGCGGATTGCCTTGCTGGCTCAACACCAGGCTGGAGAGTTCCGGGTTTTGCGCCAGATAACCGTGCGCGCTGAATAGCAAATAACGATAGTCTTTCAGCTTGCCGGCCGCGTTGAGTTGTTGCAGTTTGCCTTCGCTGGCATTCGGCCCCACGTAGGTATCCACATTGACGTCACCACCCTGCGCCTTGCCGTTGAAAACCGCACTGACCGCCTTGATTTCATGCGCCGTGCCGGGCAGGTTTTGCCAGACGAGCTTATCCATGACGGAGCGCTCGGCGATGGACTGCATGGGCGCGCGTGCATAGCCTTGGCCCGCCGCGTCACTGCTGCGCGGGGTAAATCCCCGTGTGCCGCCGCCACGGCGGATGCCCCTGGCCTCGGCCCAGCCATCGCCATACACCGCATTGCCCATGGCAAACAACGCCTTCGGCCGCTGCAACGTCGCGTAGTCCACTTCGCGCTGTTTGAGCAGGGCAAACACCGCAAAGCTTTGCACCAAGGTGATGTTGCGGGTCTGCACGAGGGTTTGCGCAGGCTGGCCGTCCGCATTGAAGGCTTCGACCAGGGTGTCGAAGGGCAACAGCGCCAGATCCTTGTCCGGGCTGATGATCCAGCGCTTGTAGGGGCCAGCCAGCGGCAGGATGGGCTTGATCAGGGTGTCGTGCCAGTAGCGGTTGAACGCCTTCAAGTCGTTGGACACGATACTGGCGTCGGCGGGCAAGGCTTGCCCCGCGTCCAGCCATTGGTATCCGCCGGCCTTGAGGGCCACCAGGTGGCCTGACGGGTCGCCTCCGGTGCTGGGGGCAATCAGTTCGCGGTAGGTGGCCACGGTTTTGGCGAGTTCTTTGATCTGACCCAGATCCACCCACTTGGCTTCGCCGCTGGTATCGAGGACAAAGACCTGGGCCGTTCCGTAAGTCGTGACAAGGTAGCTCACGAATATCTCTTCGCTGCCGAGGAGTTGCTTAGCCTGGCTTGCCGTAGCCGCTTTGATCTGGGTGATCTGCGCGTATTTCGGGTAGCGGCTGTTCAGGCTCGCCACCAGTTGGAGGTGGTCGACGTTGTGGGCATCCAGTTGCTTTTGCAGGGCGAGCACCGCGCCGCTGTCGCGCGTACCTGTGGCGCTGAATCTGTCGATAATCGCCTTTAACGCCTGGGCACGGCTTTCACTGGCTTGCAGTTTCTGCTGTTCAACCACCGGCAGGGAACGCAGGGCGGATTGTGCCTTGATGCTGTCGGTCAGTGTGCGGGCTTTGGAAATGTCACCGAGATTGAACGCCTCAGCCAGACGGCGGGCGCTAGCGTACCGTTTTGCATACAACTGATACCTGTCGGAATACTTGGCGAAAATGCTTTGGCGTTGCTCGGTTGCCAGCCCTGGCAGAGTACGCAATTTCTCGGTGCCGCCAACAATGCCAGGAAGCAGCGCCAGCGCTCTGTCGGGCTGGCCGAGGGTGCCGTAGGTGGTAACCAGGTTGTTCATCGTGTCGAGCGTGCTGGGGTGATCCTCGCCCAGTTTGGCGCGCCGGAGTTTCAGGGTAGGTTCCAGTAGCTCCAGCGCTTTGTCGTGTTGGCCGAGGGTGCCGTAGGTGGCGGCCAGATTGTTCATCGTAGTGAGCGTGCTGAGATGATCCTCACCCAGCTTGGCGCGCTTGAATTTCAGGGTGCGCTCCTCCAGCGCTAGCGCCTTGTCGTGTTGGCTAAGGTCGGCGTAGGTGGCGGCCAGATTGTGCATCGAGGCGAGCGTGTCGGGGTGATTCTCGCCGAGTTTGGAACGCCGGAGTTTCAGGGTGTGTTCCTTAAGCGCGACCGCTTTGTCGTGCTGGCCGAGGGCGCTGTAGATAATGGCCAGGTTGTGCATCGAGGTGAGCGTGTCGGGGTGATCCTCGCCGAGTTTGGCGCGTCGGAGTTGCAGGGTATGTTCCTGTAGCGCCAGCGCCTTGTCGTGTTGGCTAAGGGCGCTATAGGTGGTAGCCAGGTTGGCCATCGAGTTGAGCGTATCGGAGTGATCCTCGCCGAGTTTGGCACGCCGGAGTTGCAGAGTGGTCTCTTCCAGCACCAGTGCCTTGTCGGGCCGGCCGAGGTCAGCATATGTGTTGGCCAGGTTGGCCATCGAGCCGAGCGTGTCGGGGTGATCCTCACCGAGTTTGGTGCGCCGAAGTTGCAGGGTATGTTCCTGTAGCGCCAGTGCCTTGTCGTGCTGGCCGAGGTCCGCGTAGGTGGTAGCCAGGTTGTTCATCAAGGAGAGCGTGTCGGGGTGATCCTCGCCGAGTTTGGAGCGCCACAGTTTCAGGATGTGTTCCTCCAGTGGCAGCGCCTTGTCGTACTGGCCGATGTCAGCGTATGTGTTGGCCAGGTTGGCCATCGAGCGTAGTGTCTCGGGGTGATCCTCGCCGCGTTTGGCGTGCCACAGTTTCAGGATGCGTTCCTTCAGCGCCAGCGCCTTGTTGTACTGGCCGAGGGCGCCGTAGGTGATGGCTAGTTCGTTCATTGAGTCGAGCGTGGCGGGATGATCCTCGCCGAGGTTGGCGCGCCGGAGTTGCAGGGTAGGTTCCTGTAGCGCCAGCGCTTGGTCGTACTGGCCGAGGTCGCGGTATGTAATGGCCAGGTTGTGCATCGAGTGAAGCGTGTCTGGGTGATTCTCGACCAGTTCACGGCTATAGATCGTGCGAGCCTTTTCAAACAGTCGGGATGCTTCTGGGATTTTCCCTTGCTGGTAAGCCTGGATACCGGCATTCATAAAGCGATTGCCTTCGACGCTTATCTTGACCTGAGTCGTCGTGCTGCTCGTTTGTGACCAGGCCATTGGCGGCGCTGTGAGCCAAAGCGTGGCACAGGCCATGATAGTTGTGATCAGGTTCTTGAAAAGCAATAGGCGACCTAGCACAATCACCTCCTTCGATCAGCAGCAGGCCATATTTGGACAGCATACATTACCGGCAGAAAGATGATGGTGTCCGCGCCAAGACCTACGGCCGAAGACCAGTCTACTATCAGCGTCTCAAACTCGGCCGAAGCGGACGTCAGCAACTCCCCCCCTAGTCGATGTAACGTCCGCTTTCCGCGTCCGTTGCAAGGGAGAGGAGACGGCTAGTACCCCGGAAAACGAGGGTTATTGAACGGACAGGTACGAGAAGAAGTGCTTGCCATTCAAATTAATACAGAGGCATCATGGCGTCCGGTTCAATAAAGAATATCCGGGCCCCAGTGCCGTTCACTAACTGTTAGTCTTCCCTAGCCCCTCGCCGCTACTCAAAGGAAGCGCTATGTCATCGATCGAAGCACAAAACACCTCTATCGTCCTGAAGTACTTCGACGGGTGCAACAGCGGCGACCTTGATGATCTTCTAAGTACGCTCGATCCTGAAGTTGTTCACTTCTTCCTACCCGAGCAATTCAAGCCGATCCGAGGCGCTCAGCACCTAGCCAAGTACTGGCGCAAATTCAAAGTCCACCTCAATCCCATCTGGAAGATCGACCACATCATTGCCCAGGGCAACGAAGTCGTTAGTGAGTGGAGCTGCCTTTGGACGCCCGAGGGAACAGACTTACGCGTGATGATGAGGGGTAGTGAGTGGTACCTGATGCGCGACCATAGGATTACCGAGGTTCGGGCGTACTTCGGCTATAGCGACAAGGCCAACACAGAGCTCGCCGGCTTTCCGTACGGGGCTCGCGGCTATCTTGTATGAGCCGCAAATGCAGACGCCTAACCCTTCGCGCCACCTGACGTTCGCCAGCCGGCTGCGCCGTCTGTCGCCCGCAGGTGAGCTCAAACGTTGAAAGCGGCCATCCTGGCCTGATCAATTTTTACGATCAGCGACGTCCGCTTCGGCCGAAGAGCGGAAGTTTGGTTGGCGGAGCATCACCTACCTAAGGGCGATAGTACTCAATCACCGTATCCCAGCGACTGACTTTCCCTGGCCCGTTGCGACGGCGGGGTCTGCGTAGCTTCTGGATTCCCGCTTTCGCGGGAATGACGGTTGAGGCCGATCACCGGCCCCCGCCAAGCCGCAGCGCCGTATTGCAGAGACTGACTTTCCCGTTCCGCAAGCCTGCGGGCAGGCACGCGTCGAGCGCTGCCTGGGCGTTCTAGAAACCGCAGTGCCGGCCTAGCGCGCCGAGGAATGCGCGCCGGGGACGGGGGCCGGGCGTTCGTCGCCCTCGCCCTCAAACGGGTCCTTGCCGAGGATCGGCCGCGCGGCGTTCGCCACCACCAGGATGCTGCTCGCCGACATCGCCGCGGCGGCGACGAGCGGGCTGAGCATGCCGGTGGCCGCCAGCGGGATGGCGATGGCGTTGTAGGCGAGCGCCCAGCCGAGGTTCTGGCGGATGCGCCGGCGCGTGACACCGATGAGGAGGAAGGCTTCGAGCACGCGCTCGAGGCGCTTGCCGGGGATGACGATGTCGGCGGCCTCGGCCGCCAGCGCGGTGGGCGCGCCGAAGGCGATGCCGAGGTCGGCCTCGGCCAGCGCCGGCGCGTCGTTGCTGCCGTCGCCGATCATGGCGACGCGGCCCTGCGCCTTGAGCCGGCGGATGACGGCGGCCTTGGCTTCGGGCGGCACGCCGGCATGCACTTCGTCGACGTGCTGGCGGTAGCCGTTGGGATGCTCGGCGCCGGTGAGCAGCACGACGCGGCAGTGGCGGCGCAGCGACTCGACGACGCGGTCCCAGGCCGGGCGCGAGCGGTCGCGCGTGAGGATGACGCCTTCGGCGACGCCGTCCCAGCCGACGTAGGAGACGACGGCTTCGCCGTGGCGGCTCTGCTCGGCGCGGGCGGCGAGCGGCGCGGGGACCGTCCAGCCGAGCGTGGCGAACAGTGCGCGGCTGCCGACGGCGATGCGCTTGCCGCCGACCGTGGCGACGGCGCCGCGCCCCGGGTGGAGTTCGACCTCGCTGGCGCTGCGGCCGGCGTCGAGCTGGGCGATGGCGCGCGCCACGGGGTGCGGCGAGTGCCGCTCGACGGCGGCGGCGCGGGCCGCGACCTCGGCCGAGCCGATCACTTCGACCACCGCCATCTCGCCGCTGGAAAGCGTGCCGGTCTTGTCGAGGGCGACGACGTCGACGCGCGGCGACTTCTCGAAGAGGTCGGGGCCGGTGACGACGATGCCACGGCGCAGCGCCGCGCCGATCGCCGCCGCGGTGGTGAGCGGAATGGCCAGGCCGAAGGTGCACGGGCAGGAGACGATGAGCGTGGCGAGCGCGGCCAGCAATGCCTTCTCCGCCCCCGCGCCGGCGGCGAGGAAACCGATGCCGACCAGCGCCGCCAGCGCCAGCACGCCGGGCACGAAACGGCGCGAGAGGCGGTCGACACGGGCCTGCAGCCCAGTGCTCGCGCTCTGCGTGTTCCAGAGGATGCGGGCGAGGTTGGCCATGCGGCTTTCCACCTGCGGGCCGGTGTCGATCTCCAGGTTGCCCTCGAGCAGGCGGCTGCCGCCGAGCACCTTTTCCCCCTCGCCGCGCGACACCGGGAAGGGTTCGCCGGTCATGAGCGACTCGTCCACCGCGCCGCGGCCGGCGACGATGCTGCCGTCGACGGGGATGGCCTCGCCCTGGCGCACGAAGACGCGGTCGTGTGGCCGCACCTCGTCGAGCGGACAGTCGAGATACTGGCCGCCACGCAGCACGCAGGCCTGCGGCGCCCAGGCCTGCAGGATGGATTTGAGCGATTCGGTGGCGCGCGCGCGCGCGCCGTGTTCGAGGTAGCGGCCGATGGTGATGATCATGACCAGCGTGCCGGCCACCTCGAAATAGAGGTCGATGGAGCGGTTGAAGAACTGGATGATGCTGTAGCCGTAGGCCGCGAGAATGGCCAGGGCGAGCAGCAGGTCCATGTTGGGCAGGCGGGCGCGCATTCCGATCCAGGCTCCGCGCAGGATCGGCCAGCCGACGAAGAACACCAGGATCGTCGTCAGGAAGAACAGGAAGATCGGCACGGCCTCGAAGGCGAGCCGACGCATCGCGCCATAGTCCTCCACCGTCAGCCAGCCGCCATGGATCGGGTAGATGAAGATGAAGGTCAGCATCATCACCAGCGAGGCGGCGGTGACGCCGGACACCAGGCGCAGCAGGTCAAGCCCCTCTTCGTGTTCCGGCGCCGGCTCGCCGCGCAGCCGGGCGCGATAGCCGTGGCGGCTGAGCAGCGCCGGCAGCTCGGCCTCCTGCACCTGCGCCGGGTCGTAGACGATGCGGGCGGTGGCGGTGGCGTAGCTGGAGGCGACGTCGAGCACGCCGGGGTGCTTCAGGGCGAGCTTGCCGATGAGGAATTCGCAGGAGGCGCAGTGCATGCCGTCGATCCAGAGGAAGGACTCGCGGCTTCCGGGCGGCGGCGCCGTGTCACGGGGACTGACTTTTGCCTGGGCGAGGGCGTCCTCGCCGAAAGCGCGATACACCTCGCGGCAGCCGATGCAGCAGAAGTCGTGGCCGGCGTCGGAAACCGGCGGTTTCGGCAGGGGCAGGCCGCAGAGCGTGCAGGGCATCGGAACTTTTCCCCTCACCCCAGCCCTCTCCCCGCGAGCGGGGAGAGGGGGTTTGGTCTTGGCCTCCCCCCTTGCGGGGAGAGGGGGTGTGGACCGGGCGGGCTCAGGCTCTCGCCAGTTCGCCCATGGGCGCGGAGATCTCGCGCGACTTCATCAGATTGTAGAAATATACGGCAAACGAGGCGCCGAGGATCAGGCCGAAGGCCAGGATCAGGTTGCCGTAGAGCATCCAGCCTTCCGGGTGCCAGTCGGCGAAGCGCCGCGGCATGCCGGCCGCGCCGCCCGCCAGCATGACGATGGCCGCGCCCAGGCTGCCGACGGAAATCATCTTCACATACAGGTAGCCCAGCGCCGGGTCGAGCTTGCGGCCCGTCAGCACCGGATAGTGGTGATACAGCACGCCCATCCACATCATGGACATGGAAAGGACGACGGTCATGAAGTGGCCGCTCTGCCACATGGTGCCATGCAGCTGGTAGGTCCAGGCGATGTTGGAGGTGACGATGGCGCTGGCGCCGTCGAGGATGTAGAGCGCCCAGCCGACCAGCACGGCGATGATGCCGGGCTCGGCCTTCAGGCCGTGCTGCCAGATGGTGGCCAGGATGGTGAAGATGCTGATCGCCGCGCCCATGCCGGTACCCCAGCTCATGATGTTGCCCCAGTAGGACAGTGCCGCCGGCTGGTTCGGGTAGAAGGTGATGAAATGATGCAGGCCCGAGGTGACCGACGTTACCAGCAGGACCCACAATGCCAGGTTGGCCAGCTTCTCGCTGTAGAGCTTGCGCGAGCCGTCGGCCAGGTAGAGCGGCAGCGTGGCATACATCGCGCTCGCCACCATCAGGGCCATCGCCTCCATCAGGTTGTGGGCGAAGAGATAGAACGTGTATTGGAACACCACCGGATCGGCCGCCCAGGCGGCGAGCGACATCGGGATGACCTTGTAGAGCGCCAGCACCAGCGTCGTGCCGACCACCACCAGCGGCAGGCCCGTCAGCAGCAGCGTCGCGGCGGCGAGCAGCATGCCCAGCATGCCCGGCTCGTTGAGCGAGCGCTCGGAAAGGATGAGTTCCGCGCGCTTCTTGCCGAAGAACATCATCTTGAGCACCAGCAGCGGGTACCAGAGGATCATGCAGGCCAGCACCAGGTAGATGCCGGTGAAGCCGACGATCACCGATTCCATGCTCCAGACGCCCATCTGCGCGCCGACCAGGGGCAGCGGGAACATCACCACCACGCTGACCTTGAGGCCCATGAGGACGGCGACGGTGAGGATGGCGGCGCCCAGGTTCATCGACAGCCAGGCCAGCGCCGGCAGCCAGCCGGTGATGGCCTTGCCGACGCAGCCGCCGGAGCGGTGCAGGCCGACGCCCATCATGAGCTGGAACGAGAAGGGGAATGTCAGCGCCGCGCCGTGCAGCGTCAGCGTGGTGTAGAAGTGGTCCGAGCTGAGATCGAAGATCTGCGTCGCCGGCATGACCAGGCCCAGCAGGCCGGCCACGACGAGCCAGACGAAGGAACTCATGATCATCAGCGCCGGCCAGGCGTTGATCTCCTCCAGGCCGGTGCTCTTGTCGACCGCGAACATCTTGCCGAAGACCGGCGTGCTCTTGACGATGGTGGTGGCTATGCTCATTTCAGGTTCTCCTCCGCTTGGGTGCGCTCAGTTGCCTCAGTTGGCTTTGACGACGGTCAGTTCGTCCTGCATCCTGTGGTGGGCGACGCCGCAGTACTCGAGGCAGCGCACCGCATACTTGCCCGGGTCCTTGAAGGTATAGACGACCGACGTGGGCTTGGTGGTGCCCGGCATCATCAGCATGGTGAACAGCACCCTGCCGTCCGGGTGATAGACGGCAAAGCCGTGCTGGGTGTCGCTCGACCGGCCGGAGAAGCGTACCGGCTTGCCGGCCTCGATCTGGCGGTTGGAGATGTCGTAGGCCCAGGACTTCGCCGTGAAGTCGACTTGGATCTCGGGCTCGCCGTTGGTCGTGCCGGAGGCGGCTGCCCACGGGATATATTTCAGGCTGGCCAGGTTGGCAACCACGAAGAAGATGAACGCAAACGTCATCCAGACGCCCTCTATGGGCGCAAACTCGCTAGGCTGCAACTGGGTGGGTCCTGTATCGACCAGGCTTTTCCTGCGGATGACCCAGTATGCCATCAGGGCAAAGGGGACGAACATGAACATGGTCACCCAGAACGCGCCCCAGCCGGTATACACATAGTCCAACATGGCCATTGCCTCCTCCTCTTCCAATTTGTAGGTACGGCCGGATTGCCCGCCGCTCTTGTAGTGGACGAACGATAGGCCCCGCCACCGTGAGGGGCAATTAGGATGTTTACTTAGAGGGGCGAAGGATGTCCCTGATTGATCGCCGGACCGGGCGTACTAGACTGACAAGCTCGATAACCAGCGCATGAAGGAGATCCTTATGGCTGAGACCGTGCTCACTCGGCCCGGCATGACCGGCAGGCTGAAAGGCTATCTCCGCCTGACCAAGCCGCGCGTGGTGTCGCTGATCGTCTTCTGCGCGGTGATCGGCATGTTCCTGGCGACACCCGGCATGGTGCCGCCGACGATACTCGTCGCAGCCACGCTCGGCATCGCGCTGGTGGCGGGCGCCGCCGCCGCGGTGAACTGCCTGATCGAACGGCAGATCGACGCCATCATGGCGCGCACCCGCGGCCGGCCGCTGCCGCGCGGGGAGGTGAACACCCTCGAAACCTTCGTCATCTCGGGGGCACTGGGCGGCCTGGGGTTGTCGCTGCTCCATGCCTACGTGAATTCGCTGACCATGTGGCTGACGCTGGCGACCTTCATCGGCTATGCCGTCATCTACACGGTGATCCTCAAGCCGCTCACGCCGCAGAACATCGTGATCGGCGGCGCCTCAGGCGCCATGCCGCCGGTGCTGGGCTGGGCGGCGGTCACCGGGCAGACGCCGGAACAGGCCTGGCTGCTGTTCCTCATCATCTTCGTGTGGACGCCGCCGCACTTCTGGTTCCTGGCGCTCTACCGCGCCAAGGAGTACGCCGACGTCAACCTGCCGATGCTGCCGGTGGTGCATGGGCGCGAGTACACGCAGCGCAGCATCTTCGCGTATTCGCTGGGCCTGGCGGTCGTGACGCTCACGCCCTTCTTCATCGGCATGAGCGGATGGTTCTATCTGGCGGCGGCGGTGCCGCTGAATGCGCTGTTCATCAGGCATGCCTGGCGCATCTGGCGCCGCTACAGCGACCCGCTGGCGCAGCAGGCCTTCCGCTATTCAATCCTCTATCTGTCCCTGCTTTTCGCGGCGCTGCTGGTCGATCACTACCTGCCCTATTGATCTGCGCAAGCGTGGTGGCGCCCAGCCGCCACGCTGCCCCAAGAGGGATTACCCCTAAGACGAAAGGGGTACTTCCCGAGCCGCTTCGGGAAACGCCCCAATTCATTTGCGCACGGTTTTGTCCCACATTCAGTTGCGGGCAAAGGACGGCATGCGCCCGACCATTCCACAACGAGATCCATATGGAGGAGACACATCATGTCGCAAGCAGCCTTGAAGGAAGCACTCAGCAAGACCGTGAAGGGCATTCAGGACAATCCAGTCATGTCGCGCGTGGTTTTCGAAGCACAGACGGCGCTGGTCGAGGGCGTGCGTTGCAGCGGCAACGTGCGCAATTTTCCGCAGTTCGTCGTCGACGAACCGCCGGAACTCGGCGGTGGCGACAAGGGCGCGAACCCGGTCGAGCTGCTGCTCGTCTCGCTCGGCACCTGCCAGGAGATCATGTACGCCGCCATGGCCGCGATGATGGGCATCCAGTTGGACGAGGTGAAGGTCAGCCTGAAAGGATCGCTCGACCTCAAGGGTCTGTTCGGCATGGACCCCGCCATCCCGCCAGGCTATCAGAAGATCACCTATGAAACTCTCATAAAAAGCCCCGCGCCCGAAGCGGAACTGCGCAAGCTGATCGAGGCGGTGGAAAGCCATTGTCCTGTACTCGACACGCTGGTGCGGCCCATCGAGGTCTCGGGCAAGGTGACGCTCAACGGCGCCCTGATGGCGGCCTGATGCCTGAACGTGTCGGCGCCTCTTACCGCACCGACACGTTACCCAGTACCCAGGCGGGAGAAACCGTATGGCTGAAGTGCATGAGGTTGCCGTACCCGATGTCGGCAGCAAGGAGGCGTTGTCGGTCGCGGAAATCCACGTCAAGCCCGGCGACCCTGTCTGGGCGGACGCGGCGCTGATCACCGTCGAGTCGGGCAAGGCGGCGCTCGATGTGCAGGCGCCGGTAGATGGAACCATCACGGAGATCCGGGTCGCGCCGGGCGACAGCGTGGCCGCGGGCAGCATCGTCGTTGTGATGGAGGCCAGTCTGGAGCAGCGGCCGAGGATTTACAATAGTCAGTCGCCACAACACGGCGACACGCCTTCAACGCCGCCGCGCTTTTCCCTCTTCGCCGCTTTCACCGCCACACAAATCGAACATGCGCCGCCCCCCGAGGAGATCGTGTGCGACGTGCTGGTGCTCGGCGCCGGACCGGGCGGCTATTCCGCGGCGTTCCGTGCCGCCGACTTGGGCATGAAGACGGTGCTGGTCGAGCGCCATCCCGCCCTGGGTGGCGTCTGCCTCAATGTCGGCTGCATTCCCTCCAAGGCCCTGCTGCATCTGACGGCGGCGATGGAGGAAGCCGCCGGGCTGGCCGAGGCGGGCATCCGCTTCGCCGCACCCGACATCGACCTCGACTGCCTGCGCGCCCACAAGGAAAAGGTGGTGAGCCGGCTCACCGGCGGCCTGGCCGGCATGGCCAAGGCGCGCAAGGTGCGCCTCGTGTCTGGCGCGGGCCGCTTCCGCGATGCGCACAGCATCGAAGTCGATCTCGCCGACAACACGGGCCGGCAGCTCATCCGCTTCGACAAGTGCATCATCGCGGCCGGCTCGCATCCCATCCATCTGCCTTTTTTACCGAAGGATGCGCGCATCGTCGATTCCACCGGCGCGCTGGAACTGCGCGCCCGCCCTGGCAGGATGCTCGTCATCGGCGGCGGCATCGTCGGCCT
Source organism: Betaproteobacteria bacterium HGW-Betaproteobacteria-14 (assembly GCA_002840845.1). Lineage (GTDB taxonomy): Bacteria > Pseudomonadota > Gammaproteobacteria > Burkholderiales > Rhodocyclaceae > Desulfobacillus. The sequence goes on along the minus strand of PHCS01000003.1, from coordinate 54,545 downwards.
GGAGATGGCGACGGTCTATTCGGCACTCGGCGCGCGCGTCGACGTGGTGGAAATGCAGGACATGCTGATGCCCGGCCCCGACCGCGATCTGGTGAGCATATGGGAAGGACAGAACCGGCATCGTTTCGACAACATCATGCTGCGCACGCGTACCGTGGCGGCCGATGCGCGCGAGGACGGCGTGTGGGTCCGCTTCGAGGGCGACATGGCGCCGGCCGAGGCGCAGCGATACGACATGGTCCTGCAGTCGGTCGGGCGCAAGCCGAACGGCATGCGTATCGCTGCGGAGAAGGCGGGCATTGCCGTCAGCGAGGCCGGCTTCATTGCCGTCAACAGCCGCATGGCGACCAGCGTGCCGCACATCTTCGCCATCGGCGACATCACGGGCATGCCGATGCTGGCCCACAAGGCGGTGCACCAGGCCCACGTGGCGGCCGAATCCGCCGCCGGCCTCGACTGCCATCACGATGACTCTCTGATTCCCGGCGTGGCCTACACGCATCCCGAGATCGCCTGGGTCGGCTTATCCGAGGACGAGGCGAAGCGCAAGGGCCTGCGCGTCGACGTGGCGCGCTTTCCCTGGGCCGCTTCGGGACGAGCCATCGCCAACGGCGCGGATTATGGACTGACGAAGCTGGTGTTCGACCGCGACAGCGGCGCCATCCTCGGCGGCGCCATCGCCGGCCCCGGCGCCGGCGACATGATCGGCGAGATCATCCTGGCGGTCAGCCAGGGATGCGACGCCGCCGCCATCGGCAAGGCCATCCACCACCCCCACCCCACGCTCGGCGAGACGGTCGGCCTGGCCGCCAGCGTCGCCCACGGCACCTGCACCGACCTGCCTCCGATGCTGGTCCGACAGCGTTAGGGAGGACTCAGGACGTCACAGACGAGTTCTGCATGGCCATCTTCACCAGGTCGGAGAGCGAGCGCGCTTGCATCTTCTCCATCACCTTGGCGCGGTGCACTTCCACGGTTTTCGCGCTCAGCCCCAGCGTATTGGCGATGGCCTTGTTCGACAGCCCCTCCACCACCCGATCCAGCACCTCGCGTTCGCGCGGCGTGAGGCTGGCGAACAGCGCGCGCAGCTGCGCGCGTTGAACTTCCTTGCCGCGCTGCTCGGCATCGAAGACGATGGCGCGCTGGATGCGGTCGAGCAGGTCCTGGTCGTTGAACGGCTTCTCGACGAAATCGTAAGCGCCCGCCTGCACCGCGCGCACCGCCATCTGCACATCGCCGTGCCCGGTGATGAAGATGATCGGCACGTGATAGGCGCGTCGCGCCGCCAGACGCTCCTGCAGTTCCAGGCCGCTCATGCCCGGCATGCGCACGTCGAGCACCAGGCAGCCCGGTTTCGATGCATCGTAGCCGTCGAGGAAGGCCTGGGCCGAGGCGAAGGTCTCCACCTTCAGCCGCACCGTCTCGATCAGCCAGCGCAGGCTGCGGGCCACCGCCTGGTCGTCGTCAACTATGAAGACTGTAGCGTCGCTCATCGCGGCTCAGCTTGACCGGTATGGCCTGCAAGGTGAAACGGAAGGTGGCGCCGCCGGCGCGCGACTCGGCGCGGATGCTGCCGCCGTGCGACTCGACGATCGAGCGGCTGATGGACAGCCCCATGCCGACGCCTTCCGTCTTGGTGGTGAAGAACTGGTCGAACACATTGTCGATAACCGTTTCGTCGATGCCGGGCCCGGTATCGACGACCTCGATCTCCACGATGTCTCCGTCGTGCGGTACGGTGCGGATCAGGATTTCCCGGCGCTGAGAACGCGTCTCGGCCATCGCCTCGACGGCGTTGCGTACCAGGTTGCAGACCACCTGCTCGATCATGATGGAGTCGGCCCACACGCGGGGCTGTTGCGGCGCCAGCTGAAGCGTGACGACCGTTTCGTGCTGGCGCGTCTCGTGTTCGGTGAACTTGACCACGCTGCGCACGACCTGGTTGATGTCGACCGCGGTCATCCTGGGCTCGCTCTTGCGCACGAAGTCGCGCACGTGGCGCATGATTTCCCCCGCGCGCTCCGCCTGCTCGCACACCTCCTCGAGCGGTTCGATCAGCTCGGCGGGAACCACCTCGCCGGTGCGCAGCCGGCGGATGCAGCCGCGCGCGAAATTGGCGATCGCCGCGAGCGGCTGGTTGAGCTCGTGGGCCAGGCCGGTGGCCATTTCGCCCATGGTCGACAGGCGCGCCACCCGCGCCAGTTCCGTCTGGTGGCGCCGGCCCTGTTCCTCGGCCCACTTGTGCTCGGTGGTATCGCGCGTGATGCCGAGCAGCGCATAGACTTCGCCGCGTGCATCGCGCAGGGGCACGGCATGCGTCTCCATCCAGCAGGTCCGGCCCTTGAGGGTGGTCGACCTGAATTCATAGACGACCGATTCGCCGGCGAAGACGCGCCGCATGTTTTCCCGGTAGATGGCCTGGTATTCCGGCGCGACGACTTCATAGATCTTCCTGCCGATGATGTCCTCCGGGCGACCGGCGTCCACCAGCCTGAGCCCCGCCGGGTTGATCTCCAGCACCGTGCCGTCGGCGGCCTGCAGCTTTACGCACTCCGGTTCGGACTCGATGATGGTGCGCAGGCGGTATTCGTTCTCCTGCAGGCGGTCGAGGATGCCCTGGTGCTGGTCTTCCTTCTCGTGGAGGCGTGTTTCCGCCTCGCGCAGGCGCAGCAGCAGATAGGCGAGTCCGATCAGCGCAACCGTAAGCCCACCGCCGAGCGCAACCAGGCCCAGCAACATGATTTCACTTTCCATGAACATTCCGCCGATCGTATCCCTTTATGCAGCTCAATCTTAACAGCCCCCCATGCCAAATGAATCAGGGACAACCGTCGGGCCGCTAGGTAATCACCCCAATTGCACAGCCTGCGCTCCCTGCTTCTAGACGAATGATATACGCCATGCGCCGCATCAGCGCCCTCGCATGCCCCCCCGCATGCTTGTGGGGTATTCCGCTTTCCCCTGCATCTGGCAGAATGCGCGCAGGAAGTTGCCTTGGCCGCAGGCCACCGCCGGCCCTTCCCAGCCCAACTTAGGAGACCCTCATGAAAAAACTGATTCTTGCGGCCGTGCTGCCGCTGCTCGCCACCCCCGCCTTCGCCGCCGACTCCGGCATGAAGGCCGGCCTGTGGGAGATCAAGACCCTCAAGCAGGTCATGGACGGCCAGGACATGAAGGCGCAGATGGCCGCCGCGCAGGCGCAAATGCAGCAGCAGATGGCGAGCATGCCGCCCGAGCAGCGCAAGCAGATGGAAGCCATGCTGGGGCGTCAGGGGATGAGCATGGGATCGGGCGGCGCGACGCGCATCTGCATCAGCGAGGAGATGGCCAAACGCGACACGCCCGTGGTCGATCCCGAAGGGCGCTGCCAGCCAACCAAGATGAGCCGCAGCGGCAACACCATGCGCTACGAGGTCGACTGCACCGTCGACGGCCGCCGCTCCCAGGGCAGGGGCGAGAGCACCTTCTCCGGCAACACCATCCACTCGCGCATGGACATGACGACCACCGATGCCCGCGGCCGCCACACCATGCAGATGGAATCGCAGATGAACTATCTCGGGCGCGATTGCCAGGGCCTCGCGCCCATGGGCGCCGGGCGACGCTAAACGTCCGGCTAAAGCGCCGGCATTCTGCCGGAGCTCAGCGCGTAATCAAGGGCCAGGCCGGCGAAGATCGCCGCGCCGACCCAGTTGTTGTCCTTGAAGGCGCGAAAGCACGCCATGCGCTCGCGGCCGCGGATCCAGAAATAGTGGCGCAGCATCATCCCGCCCGCCACCGCCAGCCCGAGATAAAACCAGATGCCGCGCCCGGCCTGCGCCCCCACCCAGGCGAGGATGGCCAGCGTCGCCGCGTAGCTCAGCATCACCGCCGCCACGTCGAAGCGGCCGAAGGTGATGGCGGAGGTCTTGATGCCGATCCTCAAATCATCGTCGCGGTCCACCATGGCATAGCAGGTGTCGTAGCCGATGGCCCAGCAGATGTTCGCCGCGAGCAGCACCCACGCCAGCGGCGGCACCGTGAAGAGCTGCGCGGCGAAGGCCATCGGGATGCCGAAGCCGAAGGCCACGCCCAGGTACGCCTGCGGCATGAAGAAGAAGCGCTTGGTGAGCGGATAGCTCGCCGCCAGGAACAGCGCCACCACCGAAAGCAGCCACACCAGCTTGTGCAGCGGCAGGATGAGCAGGAAGGCCAGCAGCGTCAGTACGCCGGCGAGGACGAGCGCCTCCGTCTCCGTCACCTGCTTCGCCGCCAGCGGCCGGTCCTTCGTGCGCTCGACATGCGGATCGAAATGGCGGTCGGCATAGTCGTTCATCACCACCCCGGCCGAGCGCATCAGCAGCGTGCCCAGCGCGAAAATCCACACGATGAAGGCACTCGGCGCGCCCTCCGCCGCGATCCACACCGCCCACATCGTCGGCCACAACAGCAATAGCGTGCCGATCGGCTTGTCGAGCCGCATCAGGCGTTCGTAGGCATCGAGGCGCTGGCGCAGGGTGAGTTCGGACATGGGGCGGATTCTACACTTTCAGAAGTTCTTTCCTTCCTCCCAGCCAGCGCTCGATATGACGCTCGGCGGCGTCGGGATAATCCTTCAACAGCCGCTCGGCCGCCTCGCGCGCGGCGTCGAGCAGGTCGGCGTCGGCTTCCAGGTCGGCGAAGCGCAGCAGTGGCACGCCGCTCTGGCGGCTGCCGAGGAATTCGCCGGGGCCGCGCAGGTGCAGGTCCTGGCGGGCGATCTCGAAGCCGTCGGCGTTCTCGAAGATGATCTTCAGGCGCGCCCGCGCGGTCTCGCCGAGCGGGTGGGCATAGAGCAGGATGCACACCGAGTCGTCGGCGCCGCGGCCGATGCGCCCGCGCAACTGGTGCAGCTGCGAGAGGCCGAAGCGCTCGGCGTGCTCGATCACCATCAGCGAGGCGTTGGGCACGTCGACGCCGACTTCGATCACCGTGGTGGCGACGAGGAGCTGCACTTTGCCCGCGGTGAAGTCGCCCATCACGCGCGCCTTCTCCTCGCCCTTGAGGCGGCCGTGCACGAGACCGACATTGAGGTTGGGCAGCTCGGCGCGCAGGCGCTCGAAGGTGTCCACCGCCGTCTGCAATTGCAATTTCTCGCTTTCTTCAATCAGTGGGCAGACCCAGTAGGCCTGTCTGCCTTCAGCGCAGGCGTCGCGGATGCGCGCGATGACCTCGTCGCGGCGCGCCTCCGAGGCCAGCTTGGTGAGCACCGGCTGGCGGCCCGGCGGCAGTTCGTCGATCACCGAGACGTCGAGGTCGGCGTAGTAGCTCATGGCGAGCGTGCGCGGGATGGGCGTGGCGGACATCATGAGCTGGTGCGGATTGACGCCCTTCTCGCGCAAAGTCAGCCGCTGGCGCACGCCGAAGCGGTGCTGCTCGTCGATGATGGCCAGCCCCAACCTAGGGAACGCCACCGCTTCCTCGATCAGGGCATGCGTGCCGACGGCGAGGCGGGCGCGGCCGCTGGAAACGGCCTCGGCCGTGGCGGCCTTGTCCTTCTTCTTCTGACTGCCGGAGAGCCAGGCGATCTCCAGCCCGAGCGGCGCCAGCCACTGCGCGAGCTTGCGGTAATGCTGCTCGGCGAGGATCTCGGTGGGCGCCATGAGCACGGCCTGGTGGCCGTTCTCGACGGCGGCGAGCATGGCCAGCGCGGCGACCACGGTCTTGCCGCTGCCGACGTCGCCCTGCAGCAGGCGCTGCATGGGATGGGTTTCGCCGAGGTCATGCGCGATCTCGCGCCAGACGCGCTGCTGCGCGGCGGTGAGCCGGAACGGGAGCGCAGCCAGCAGCTTTTTCGTCAGCGTGTCCTTTGCCGGCAGCGGCGGCGCGGTCTTGGCGCGGCGCGCCTCATGGGCGCGGCGCAGCGAAAGCTGCTGGGCGAGCAGCTCGTCGAACTTGATGCGCCGCCAGGCCGGATGGGCGCGCGCATCGAGCTCGGCGGCGGCAGTCTGCGGCGTGGGGTGGTGCAGCAGCCGCACGCTGTCGGCGAAGTCGGCGAGGCGCAGCTTCTTGCGCAGCGCCTCGGGCAGGGTCTCGGCGAGATCGGCTTGCTTCAGCGCGAGGTCGATGAGCCGCCGCAGCGCCAGTTGCGAGAGGCCGGCGGTGGTCGGGTAGATCGGCGTCAGCGCCTCAGGCAGCGGCTCACCCGCTTCGACGACGCGATAGCGCGGGTGCACCATCTCGTCGCCGAGGAAGCCGCCGCGGGGCTCGCCGAAGATGCGCAGGCGCCGGCCGACGGCGAGCTGCTTGAGCTGGCTGCCGTAGAAATTGAGGAAGCGCAGCACCAGCTCGCCGCCGCTGTCGTCGTGCACGCGCACGACGAGCTGGCGGCGCGGACGGTATTTCACAGAGGCGTCGACGATTTCCGCCTCGACCTGGGCCGGCACGCCGGGGCGCAGATCGGCAATTGGCGTGAGTTGCGTCTCGTCCTCGTAACGCAAGGGCAGGTGCAGGACGAGGTCGGCCTGTGTGCGGATGCCGAGCCTGGCGAGCTTCGCCGCGACGGCGGGAGGAGCGCCGGGCAGCGCGGAGGGAGGGGCGCTGCGGGGGGGCATCACCGTCGTCCCCGCGGAAGCGGGGACCCAGTTGCCTTGCGACAACAACGCTGGATTCCCGCTTTCGCGGGAATGACGGCATTGACGCCGGGGTTCATCCCGTCACGAGCACCGCATCCACCTCGATCAGCGCGCCGCGCGGCAGCGCCGCCACCTGCACGGTGGCGCGGGCCGGATAGGGCTCCTTGAAGTGCTGCGCCATGATTTCGTTGACCCGGGCGAAGTGGCCGAGGTCGACCAGGTAGATCGTCAGCTTCACGGCGTCGGCGAGGGAACTGCCTGCCGCGGCGGCAACGGCCTCGAGGTTGCTGAAGACGCGCCTGGCCTGCGCATCGAGGCCTTCGACCAGCTGCATGTTGGCGGGATCGAAGCCGATCTGGCCGGAAAGATAGACGGTGTTGCCAGCCTTGACGCCCTGCGAATAGGGACCGATGGCGGCGGGGGCGTTCGTCGTGGCGATGACCTTCTTGCTCATGGCGCGTCCTGTAGAATCGACGGGAGTTCTATGTTAATCGACAAGCCCGCCGCATGGACGAGAACACCCGAAAAACCCTGAGCGGCATCACCTTCCCTGCCGACGCAGACGGCCGGCACAGTTCGCTTGCGGCCGGTCGCGAAATGTTTGCGGCGGCGCTGGCGGCCGTTTCGCCTCAGGCGGCGGAAGCCGCCCGCGCCGAGCGCAACTGGCGCGGCGGCTATATGCCGCACGTGCGCCGCGCCGTCGAGCTCGGGCTGGCCGATCCGGCTTCGGCCAGCGCCATCGCGCAGGCCGGTCTGGCGGCATTGCATGCGAACTTCGAATACCTGCACGGCGGCGAGGCCCTGCCCCTGCAGGCGGCCATGGCCCGGCCTGGAGGAATCGCTTTCGAGACGGTGACGATCGCGGGGCGGGGCGAACAGAAACCGGAACTCGCGGTGCCCTACCGCGGCGAACGACTGGCGGGCGATGCCTTGCGCCGGCAACTGGCCGCCTGGGCCACGGCCGGCGTTGTCGAGCCTTCCTTTGCGGCTGCCGTCGGCGAAGTGATCGCCCGTCCCGACTGGCTGGACCTGTCCGACTGGCATGTGGCGGTGATGGGCGCCGGCGCGGAACTGGGACCGCTGCCGACGCTGGTGAACTGGCGCGCCAACCTGGCCGTGATCGACCTGCCCGGCACGCCGGCCTGGGGCCGCATCATCGCCACGGCGCGCGCCGGCAATGGCCGCGTACTGTTGCCGATGCATGAACCACTCTCCCCCGACGACCCGACGCTGGCCTTCAAGGCAGGCGCCGACCTGCTCCACGAAACCGTGGAGATCCGCGACTGGCTGGCCGCGCTGCCGGGACCGCTGGTCGTCGGCAGCTATGCGTATCTCGACGGCGAGGCGCACGTGCGCGTCTCGCTGGCGATGGACGCCATCGTCGCCAGCCTGCTGGAACGGCGCCCGGAGGCGGTGCCGGCCTGGCTTCTCAGCCCGACAGACGTTTTCGCCGTGCCGGCCGAGGATGCCGAGGCATCCATGGAGGCATGGCGCTCGCGCGGTGCAATCCGCCTTCTGCAGACGCCGCTGCGGCTGCTCAGCGGCAACCGTTACTTCGTGCCAAACATCGAGCGGCTCGTCGACTGCGGCGGCGTGCAAGCCGGCATCGTCGATGCGCTGGTGGCGCAGCAGGGCGCCAACTACGCGCTGGCCAAGCGCCTGCAGGCGTGGCGGGCGGCGGTGGCGCATACGGCGGGACGGCGCGTCTCCGCCAACGTGGCGCCGGCCACACGCACCCGCTCGGTGGTGAAGAACAAGGCGCTCGCCGCCGCCTATGGCGGCGCCAATCACTTCGGCGTGGAAGTGTTCGAACCGGACACAGCCAACGCGCTGATGGCGGCGCTGCTGGTGTACGACCTGCGGCAGGGCGGCAGCACGCCGGCGCATCCGGCGCGGCTGTTCATGGACAACGCCGTGCATGGCGGCCTCTGGCGCATTCCCTACCTGCCGCGCTCTGCGCTGCCCTTCGCGGCCGTGCTCGGGCTTTTCTAGCGCTACTTCTTCTGCGGCGGAATCAGCAGGCCCGGCCCGAGGCCGAGTTCTTTCAGTCTGCGGCGCGCCTCGTCGGCTTCCTTCTGCGTCCTGAAGGGTCCGACATGCACGCGCGACTCGACGTAGGCGGGAATGCCGGCCTTCTCGAGCTTGGCGTGCAGCTCCTCGGCATTCGAGGCAGTGGTGAACACGCCCATCTGCAGACGGTAGCTGCGCGCAATGACGGTAGCAGGATCGGGCGGCGCTGAGGCTGCGGGGGGTGCGGCAGCCTTGGCTGGCGCGGGCTCCGCCATCTTCGCCGGCGCGGGGGGTGCAGGGGGCGCGGCCGGCCCCGCCTTGATGACGACGCGCGAGGACGGCTCAGGGGCCGGCGCGAGCGGCGTTTCGGTTTTCTCAGGCTCGGCTGGCATTTCCGCCGCTTTCTCCTCGGCCTTCGGCTCCGTCTTCAGCGCTTCAGCGGGCTTTCCCTCGGCCTTGTCGGGGACGGAGGCGGCATCAGGCTTCGCCGCGGACGCAGGCGGCGCGGGCTGTTCCACCAGGTAATTCTCGACCAGCGTCAGTCCGCCAAGCAGCACGACGACGAGCACGCCGGCAATCGCGATGCGGCGCACCAGCTTCTTCTTCAGGTCGTCCTGGTCTTCCAGTCCCGGTTCCGCCATCTCCCCCCCTATTCGGACCGGGCCCGGCTCAGGGCGCACACCATCTCGGCCTCCGCCACCGAGATGCCGCAACGCTCTGCGATCTGCTGCGCGGCCATGCCTTTCTGCGCCATGGCCACTGCCTCGCCGTACTGCGGCGAGACGTTGCGCGCCGCCTTGAGCAGTGCAACCTCGTCCTTCAGCGCGGCGACTTCACCACGCAGCTCGGCCAGTTCCGCCTCGATGCCGGTTTTCATCACCTGCTCGCCGAACTGGGTCGGCGCCTGCTTCCACACCGGCTCGGGCGGACTGGTGCGCGACATGCGCGCCAGGCGGATGATGACGATGCCCGAATAGATGCCGAGCAGGACCGCGGTGCCGATCACCAGCTCGCGCAAGCCGAAATTCTCGAAAAACTCCATGTCACTCCCTTGTTCAGGCGGCGCTTTTGTCCAGCGCCTGGTCGATGTCCCACAGGATGTCGTCGAGGGATTCCAGCCCCACCGAGAGGCGAATCATGTCCGGCGAGACGCCGGCCTCGAGCTGCTGCGCCTCCGAGAGCTGGCGGTGCGTGGTCGAGGCCGGATGGATCACCAGCGTCTTCGCGTCGCCCACATTGGCCAGGTGGGAGAGGAACTGTACGCTCTCGATGAATTTCTCGCCTGCTCGCTGCCCGCCCTTGATGCCGAAGGTGAAGATCGAACCGGCACCCTTCGGCAGGTATTTTCTCGCCAGCGCATGGTACGGGCTGTCAGGCAGATCGGCATGATTCACCCAGGCGACGCGCGGATGCGCCGCGAGGTGCGCCGCCACGGCCTGGGCGTTGGCGACATGGCGCTCCATGCGCACGTGCAGCGTCTCCAGCCCCTGCAGCAGCAGCCAGGCGTTCATCGGCGAGAGGGCCGGGCCAAGGGTGCGCAGCGTCTCGAAGCGGGCGCGCATGGTGAAGCCGAAGTCGCCGAAGGTTTCAAAGAAGCGCACGCCGTGGTAGCCCTGCGAGGGTTCGGTCATCTGCGGAAAGTTGCCATTGTCCCAGGGAAATTTGCCCGACTCGATGATCACCCCGCCCATGGTGGTGCCGTGGCCGCCGATGAACTTGGTGGCCGAATGCACGACGATGTCGGCGCCATGCTCGATGGGCCGGCACAGAAAAGGCGAGGCGAAGGTATTGTCGATCACCAGCGGCAGGCCGGCCTCGCGCGCCACCGCCGCCACGGCGGCGATGTCGAGCACGTTGCCGCGCGGGTTGCCGATGGTCTCGGCATAGAGGCACTTCGTCTTTGGCGTGATGGCGCGGCGGAAGTTCTCCGCATCGTCGGGATCGACGAAGGTGGTGTCGATGCCGAGCTTGCGGAAATTGAAGTCGAACTGCGAATAGGTGCCGCCGTAGAGGGTGCTCGCCGAAACGATGTGGTCGCCCGCCTCGCACAGCGTCAAGAGCGCCACCATCTGCGCCGACTGGCCGGTGGCGGCGGCCAGCGCGGCGCGGCCGCCCTCGAGCGCCGCCATGCGCTCCTCCAGCACCGCCACCGTGGGATTGGAAATGCGCGAGTAGACGTTGCCGAAGGTCTGCAGGTTGAACAGGCTGGCGGCGTGCTCGGCGGAATCGAAGACGAAGGAGGTAGTCTGGTAGATGGGCGTGGCGCGCGCACCCGTGGCGGAGTCGGGCTGGCTGCCCGCGTGAAGGCAAAGGGTCTCGAATCCGTATTTCCTGTCTGGCATGGCGCGCGCCGGTGGCTTGACGCCTCCATTATGCCAGTTGATGCATGGTTTTGATCCGGTGCGGCGCGCACCGCGGCCACCGCAAAAAAAACGGGCGCCGCAAAGGCGCCCGAAATAGGAGGAGAGGAGGTTTTTCTTATTTCTGGAACGCCTGGCGCGGACGGCTGGCGGCGGCGTCGATGCCGATCAGTTCGGCGCGCTTGGCATCGTCGGGCGCAGCCGACACGGAGGTGGCGGCCTGCTCGGAGGCGAGCGAGCGCACGTCGCCGGAAACTTCGCCGCCCTCCTCGATGACGATCTTGCCGTAGCGGATCTTGCCCGAGACCTGTCCCGTCGAATGCACCACCAGCTTCTTGCGCGCCAGCAGGTCGCCCTCGAAGTGGCCGTGGATCTCCGCCACGTCGATGACCACGCGGCCGGAGAAGGCGCCCTGCTCGGCAATCTGGATGGCCAGGCTGTCGAGCACTGCCTCGACGCGCCCCTCGACGACGAGCGTGCCGCAATCGCTGATTTCGGCGCCCTTGAGCTTGATGTCGGGGCCGACGATGAGCTTGCTGCCTTGCAGGGCTTCCGCCTTGCCGGCGGCCTTCGCCTCTGCCGTCGAGGGCGTTGGGGTGGCTTCAGGCCGCGGCGGCGCCATCGTGGCAGGCGCGGCGGGCTCGCCGGGCCGGCGCATGGCCGGCGCACCGGGACGCTGTGAAGGCTGGGGATTGTTGTGTTTGCCGAAGAGTTGCATCTTGTCGAGCATGGTGACTCCTTGTGATGAGTGAGCAGCATGCCGCCGAAACAGGGCGGCATCCCTCATACGCAAGGGCCGTGCCTGTGCACGTTTACGCCTATGGATCAGTCGGATGGCGCTGCGGCACTGCGGCGCCGGAGGGAATCGCCGCAGAATCCGTCGTCCCCCGCCGACGCATATTTCATTCCGCCGCATGAAACCTTGCGCGGCAAGGACTTGGCGTGTCGCCGGATGCCGACGCTTGCGCTATGCTTTCGCCTGCGGGAGCGAAAAACAACAATCCGCCTGGCGGCACACCCGCCTGCAAGGAGGCCATCATGCGTACCTACAAAAGCGACGTCGTCGTCATCGGCGGCGGCCTGGCGGGCATCTGCGCGGCGCTGGAGTTGCTGGACGCCGGCAGGAGCGTCCCCCTCCTCGACCGCGACAGCGAGGACAACTTCGGCGGCCTGGCGAAGGAAAGCTTCGGCGGCATCTTCGTCGTCGGCAGCCGCGAGCAGAAGCGCGCGGGCTTCGCGGATTCCCCCCGGCAGGCCTATGACGACTGGTGCGCCTTCGCCGAATTCAGCGTCGGCGACCACTGGCCGCGCCGCTGGGCCGAGGCCTATACCGGGCGCTGCCACGATGACGTCTATCTCTGGCTCAAGGCTCGCGGCATCGCGTTCATCCCGGTGCCGCACTGGGTCGAGCGCGGCCTGCACACCCCGGGCAATTCGGTGCCGCGCTTCCATATCGTCTGGGGCACCGGCCGCGAACTGGCGGTGCAACTCATCCAGCGGCTGCGCAGCCATGCGAACGCGGCGAAGCTGTCGGTGCATTTCGGCCACCGCGTCGAGGAGTTCACCCGCCTGATGGGCGAGATCAGCGGCTGCAGAGGACAGCACGAGGAAAGCGGCGAGCCCTTCGAGGCCTTCGGCGAGGCCATCCTGGTCGCCGCGGGCGGCATCAACGGCAGCCTGGAGCGGGTGCGTCAGAACTGGCACGCCGACTGGCGCACGCCGCCGCAAACGATCCTCAACGGCTCGCACCGCTTCGCCGACGGCACGCTGCACGACGCGGTCGGCAAGGCCGGCGGCCGCATCACGCACCTGGACAGGATGTGGGACTACGCCGCCGGCGTGCATCACTGGCAACCGCGCAAGCCCAACCACGGCCTGTCGCTGGTACCCCCGCGCACCGCCCTGTGGGTCGATTGGCGCGGACAGCGCTTCATGCCGCCGCTGGTGACGGGATTCGACACGCGCGACCTGGTGACGCAGGTATGCGCCACCGAGCGGCAGTATTCCTGGCAGATCCTCAACCGCAAGATCGCGCTGAAGGAGCTGGCGGTCTCCGGCGCGGAGTTCAATCCTTCGGTCCGCGACAAGAAGAAGCTGTCCTTCCTGCGTGACCTCGTCTTCGGCAATCGCTGGCTGGTGGACCAGCTCACCACGCACTGCGAGGATGTCGTCGTCGCCGGCACGCTGCCGGGGCTGGTGGCGAAGATGAATGCCCTGCAGGGCGATGACGCCGTTGACATCGAGGCGCTGGCCGCGGCGCTGGCCCGGTACGACGCGCAGGTCGCGCGCGGCCCGGAACGCACCCAGGACGAACAGCTGCAGCGCATCGCGCACCTGCGGCAATGGAAAGGCGACCGCATCCGCACCTGCAAGTCGCAGCGCATTCTCGACGACAAGGCGCTGCCGCTCATCGCCATCCGCGAGTTCATCATCAGCCGCAAGAGCCTGGGCGGCATCCAGACCGACCTCTGCAGCCGCGTGCTGGATGCCGCCGGCCAGCCCATCCCGCGGCTCTATGCGGCCGGCGAGGCGACCGGCTTCGGCGGCGGCGGCAGCCACGGCCTGCGCGCGCTGGAAGGCACCTTCCTCGGCTGCTGCATCCTTACCGGGCGCATTGCCGGACAATCCATCGCAGGGAGCAATACATGAAGAAAACCGCCGCATGGCTCGCCACCCACGCCCTGGAGCAGCTCGGCGTGCGCTTCACCTTCGGCATTCCCGGCGTGCAGAACACCGAGTTCTACGACGAACTGAACAATTCGGAGACGGTCACCCCCATCCTCGTCACCCATGAAGGCAGCGCATCCTTCATCGCCGACGCGGTGAGCCGCGTCTCCGGCTCGATCGGCACGCTCGCCATCGTGCCGGCGGCCGGTCTCACCCATGCCGCCAGCGGCATCGCCGAAGCCCTGCTCGCCGGCGTGCCGATGCTGGTGATCACCGGCGGCATCCGCACGGACCTGGGCAAGCACTACCAGCTGCACGAGATCGACCAGCATGCCTTCATGAAGCCCCTCACCAAGGCGAGCTTCCGCATCGAGCGCCATGCCGACGTGGTGCCGACGATCTTCGAGGCCTACCGCATTGCCACGACCGGCGAGCCGGGGCCGGTCTTCGTCGAACTGCCGGTGAATCTTCAGCTGTTTCCGGAAGAAGTGGGCGATCTCCCGGCCTATGCGCCGCCGCCTGCCGCGCCGTTGCCGGCGCAGGCAGACATCGTGCGTGCGGCGGAGCTTCTGCTGGCGGCAAAACGGCCTGGCATCTTCGCCGGCTGGGGCGCGGTCGACGCCCTGCCGCAGCTGAAGGAGATCGCGGAGTTCCTGCAGGCCCCGGTGGCGACGACCCTGCAGGGTCTGTCGACTTTCCCCGCCACGCATCCGCTGCATGCGGGCTTCAGCTTCGGGCCGCACGCCGTGCCTTCGGCGCGCAATGCCTTCGACGGCTGCGACGCCCTGCTCGCCGTCGGCACGCGCTTCGGCGAGATCGGCACCGGCAGTTTCGGCGTGACGGTGCCGGAGCACCTGGTGCACATCGACATCAATCCGCAGGTCTTCAACAAGAACTATCCGGCCAAGGTTGCGCTCGAGGGCGATGCCGCCGCCGTGTTGCAGGGGCTGACTTTCGAACTGCAGGCGCACGGCGCGGCACGACCGGCCGAGAGCGGGCCGCAGGCGCAGATCGCCCGCGACAAGCAGGCCTATCGCAAGGAATGGCATGACCACGACAGCAAGGGGCGCGTGAATCCGGCGCGCTTCTTCGACGAGCTGCGCAGGCAGATGCCGGACAACGCCATCGCCACGGTGGACGACGGCAACCACACCTTCCTCACCGCCGAGCTCTTCCCGGTGCATGCGAGCCGGTCGCTGATCCTGCCGACCGACTTCAACTGCATGGGCTACGCCGTGCCCGCCGCCGTCGGCGCCAAGCTTGCGCAGCCGCAGCGCGAAGTGTTCTCAATAGTCGGCGACGGCGCCTTCATGATGACCTGCATGGAAATACTCACGGCGGCAAAGGAGGAGCTGGGCATCGCCTACTTCGTCTTCCACGACGGCGAGCTGTCGCAGATCGCCCAGGCGCAGGAGATTCCCTACAACCGCAAGCCGTGCGCCGTGCTCGGTTCAGTGAACCTGGAGGGGATCGCGCTGGCCACCGGGGCGGCCTACGTGCGCATGGAAAACGATGCCGCCATCGCCGGCGCCATCAGTGAAGCACGACGCATTACGGCGACCGGCCGGCCGGTAGTGGTGGACGTGAACATCGACTACTCGAAGCGCACCGCCTTCACCCAGGGCGCGGTGAAGACCAACTTCAAGCGCTTCCCGCTGGCGCAGCGCCTGCGCATGGTCAGCCGGGCGCTGGTGCGAAAAGTAACGGGTTGATGTTCCTGCTCAAGAAACTTCTCGCCACGCTGGTGCTGCCGCCGGCGGGCCCGCTGCTGCTCGCCGTGCTGGGCTTGCTGCTGTTGCGACGCTGGCCGCGCTTTGGCAAGGCACTGGCCTGGAGCGGCCTCGTCCTGCTGTGGCTGCTCGCCACGCCCGCCGTGACGAAACCGATGCTCGCCGCGCTCGAGGACGTCCCCGCACTCGACCCCGCGCGGACGAAAGGCGCACAGGCCATCGTCGTGCTGGGCGGCGGCAGCTATTGGGCGGCGCCGGAATACGGCGGCGACACGGTGAGCCGCTGGTCGCTGGAGCGCATCCGCTACGCGGCACGGCTGCATCGCGACACCGGCCTGCCGCTGCTCGTCACGGGCGGCGCACCGCTGGGCGGCGTGCCGGAGGGCCGCAGCATGCGCGACGCGCTGGAGCGGGATTTCGGCGTAAAGGTGCGTTGGGTCGAGGACGGTTCATTCAATACGCGCGAGAACGCGCGCTACAGCGCACGCCTGCTGGAACAGGCCGGCGTAAAACGCGTGCTGCTGGTCACCCATGCCTGGCACATGCAGCGCGCGCAGGAAGCGTTCGCGGCTGCCGGGCTGGACGTCGTCGCCGCGCCGACCGGCTACGAAACCACGGGCCCGCTCACGGCACTGGACTACCTGCCGCGCCCGGGCGGACTGTGGGCCGGCCACATCGCCCTGAACGAATGGCTCGGCAGGCTCGTGCAACGCTTCACTCCCCCTTGAAGGCCGGCTTGCGCTTTTCCACGAAGGCCGTCACGCCCTCGGCAAAATCGTCGGTGGCGCTGCAGCGCGCGAAGGACTGGGCCTCGGCGCGCAACTGATCGGCAAGCGGCGTGAGCAGCGACTGGCCGAGCAGGCGCTTGGTGCCGGCATGGGCCTGCGCCGGTCCCGCGGCAAGGCGCTGCGCGAGCGCATCGCAAGCCGCATCGAGTTCGGCCAGAGGAACCACGCGGTTGACCAGGCCGAGGGACAGCGCCTGCTGCGCATCCAGGCGATCGGCCAGCAGCATGAGTTCCGCCGCCCGCTTGGCGCCGACCAGGCGCGGCAGGAACCAGGTGCTGCCACCGTCGGCGCTGGTGCCGAGCAGGGCGTAGCCGGTGGTGAAATAGGCATTGTCGGCAGCCACGGCCAGGTCGCAGCCGGCCATCAGCGAAAAGCCGAAGCCGGCGCAGGCGCCGCGCACCCTGGCGATGACGGGCTGCGGCAGGCCGCGCAGGATCTCGATCGCCGGATGCACGCATTCGACGATGAGCCTCTCGAAGGTCTGCCGGCGCTCTTCCGGCGCCGCCGCAATGATGGTGCGAAATTCCTTGATGTCGCCGCCGGCCATGAAATGGTCGCCGGCGCCGGTGACGATGACGGCTTTCACGCCAGTCGCCTTCTGCAGTTCCTGCGCACGCGCCAGCAGGGCCTGGGCCATCTCCAGCCCGAGCGAATTCATCGCCTGCGGGCGGTTCAGGGTCAGGGTGGCAATGGCGCCGCGAATGTCCAGCAGGACTTGTTCGCTCATTCCACCTCCTCCTGTTTGCCCGCCGCATTGCGCAGCAGGCGATGATAGAAACCGATCAGCTCGGCGTGGTTGGCAATCGAGATGCGCTCGTTGGTGCCATGGAAACGCGGCAGGTCCTCGCTCTTCGCCCGCACCGGCGAGAAGCGGTAGATGTTTTCGGCGATCGGCGCCATGTGGCGCGAATCGGTGGCGCCGATCATCAGGCCCGGCGCGACGACGGTGCCGGGAAACAGCTCGCGCACGGTGCGGGCGATGAGCCGGTACGACGGCGCTGCGGACGGGGAAATCGGCGTCGGCTCGTAGGAGAAGCCGCGCTTCTCCACCGTGATCTTGTCGTTGGCGACGACGGACTTGACATGCGCCGTCACGCCATCCGAATTGTCGCCGGGAAGGACGCGGAAGTTGACCAGGGCGTCGGCGCGGCCGGGCAGCACGTTTTCCTTGTTGCCGGCCTGCATCACCGTCAGCGCGGTGGTGGTGCGCAGCATGGCGTTGGTGGCGGCGCCCTTCTCCAACTGGCTTTTCACGAGAGGACCGAACAGCCACAGGTTGGAAAGGAACACACGGTTCAGGCCGCTCATCTCCGGCGCGATGGTGTCGAACATTTCGGCTGCGACACCGCGAAAGGCCGCTGGCATCTGCCGATTCTCCAGCCGCGCCAGCGCCGCGCCCAGCATGCCGATGGCGGTATCCGGCGGCGGCATCGAGGAGTGTCCCGGCACGGCGCTCGCGCCGAGTGCGAGCGTGAGATAGCCCTTTTCGGCGGTGCCGATGAGGGCCACCGGCCGGTCGAGGCCCTTGAGCACGCCCTCGGTGATCAACAGTCCTTCGTCGGTGACGAAGTCGAGCTTCACGCCGCGCGACTGCAGCAGGGCGGCGATGGCCTTGGCGCCCCGCTCGCCGCCGAGTTCCTCGTCGTGCCCGAAGGCAAGGTAGATCGTCTGGCGCGGCTTGTAGCCTTCCGCGATGAGCAGTTCGACGGCTTCCATGATGGCAAGCAGATTGCCCTTGTCGTCCCACGAACCCCGTCCCCAAACGAAGCCGTCGCGGATTTCGCCGCCGAAGGGATCGGCCTGCCAGTCCTTCTCGGTGCCGGCGGCGACGGGCACGACATCCTGGTGCGCCATCAGCATGATCGGTTTCGCCGCCGGGTCGCTGCCGGGCCAGGTATAGAGCAGGCTGAGCTCGTTCACGCGCTCGCGCTTCAGCACGGAGTGGGCGCGCGGAAAGGATTGCTCCAGCAACGCGTGCAGCTTGCGGAATTCTTCCGCGCCGGCATTCGGCTTGCCGTCCTGGGAGACGGTGCGCAGGCGCACTGCGACGGACAGTCTTTGCGCCGCGGCGTTCGCATCGAGCGCAACCGCCTTGACCGGTGGCACCTCCATCTGGCGCGAACCGTGGCGCAGGGTATTGAAGGCCACCGCGAGCAGCAGGACGACGATGAGTGCAGCAAACGTCAGTACGATTTTTTTCAGCATGTTCCTCCCCATGGCTGCCCGGATTTATACCACGGGGCGGATGGCCCCCTCGCCCATGGCTGAAGCGGCTACTCCGGAGGGACCGCCCGCTTGCTGCCGTCCGCGGCCAAGGCGACGTAAGTCAGCTGGGCCTCCGTCACCTTGACGACGACGGGGTCGGCCGGGCGGCGCTCGGCATAGACCTCGACGTTGATCGTCATCGAGGTGCGGCCGACCTGGATCACCTCGGCGTAGAAGGACAGCACGTCGCCCACCGATACCGGCTGCTTGAAGAGGAACTGGTTGACGGCGATGGTGGCGACGCGGCCGCGCGCGCGGCGGATGGCGACGATGCCGCCGGCCAGGTCGACGTTGGCCATGACGTAGCCGCCGAAGATGTCGCCGGCGTGGTTCACGTCGGCCGGCATCGGCATCAGGCGCAGGGTCGGCTGCTTGTCCGGCAGCCGGGTCGGTTCGTCGCTCATCGGTAGTCCTTGTAGGTCGGCCTTCAGGCCGACGCGTCGGTTGTTGTCGGCCTGAAGGCCGACCTACGGCCCGACCTGCGGATGCTCCTTCAGGTAGTTCATCGGCCCGCCGGTAAAGGGCGCAAAACCGGTGCCGAAGATCACGCCGGCATCGGCCAGCTCGGCGTCGGCGACGACGCCCTGCGCGAGGCAGCGTTGCACCGCGTCCAGCAAGGGCCGCACAAGCCGCTCGGCAAGCCCTGCCGGCACCGCGCCGGCGGCTTGTTTCGCCGGCTTGCCCTGATTGTACGTGTAGAAGCCGCAGCCGGTCTTGCGGCCGAGATGGCCGGCCTCGACCAGCTCGAGCAGCTTCTTCGGCGGCACCGCGCCCTCGCCGGCCAGCTCCTTGCCCGCCGCTACGGCGATGTCGAGGCCGACGGTATCGGCCAGCTCGATCGGGCCGAGCGGCATGCCGAAGGCCAGCGCCGCCTCGTCCACCACTTCGGGCGCGATACCTTCGTCCACACAGCGCATGGCCTCCTGCATGTACGGCGCCAGCACGGCATTCACGAGGAAGCCCGGCGCGCTCTTCACCGGCAGCGGCAGCTTGTCGATCTTGCGCACGAAGGCCATGGCCTGCTTCAGCGCCGCGGCATCCGAGGAGGCGCCCTCCACCACCTCGACCAGCGGCATCTTCGCCACCGGATTGAAGAAGTGGATGCCCACCAGGCGCGCGGGGTTCTGCAGGGCGGTGGCGATGTCCTCCAGCTTCAGGCTGGAGGTGTTGGTGGCCAGCACGGCGCCGGGCTTGGCGATGCGCTCGATGTCGGCGAAGAGCTTGCGCTTCGCTTCCAGGTTCTCGAAGATCGCCTCGATCACGACGTCGGCCTGGCGCACGCCCTGGCCGGCGGGATCGGGAATCAGGCGGTCGAGCGTGAAGCGCA
The DNA here is from genome assembly GCA_002840845.1 of Betaproteobacteria bacterium HGW-Betaproteobacteria-14. Classification (GTDB taxonomy): domain Bacteria; phylum Pseudomonadota; class Gammaproteobacteria; order Burkholderiales; family Rhodocyclaceae; genus Desulfobacillus. The sequence continues at coordinate 34,805 of PHCS01000003.1, read as the reverse complement.
CCTGCGTGTCGTCGCGCAGCTTCTTCTTGAACGCCGCCGCGGCGCGCTGGATGGCCGGCGCGATGCGCTCGACGCTCTGGTCCTGCAGCGTCACCGTCAGGCCGCGCAGCGCCGCCCAGGCGGCGATGTCGCCGCCCATGACGCCGGCGCCGATCACGTGCAGGTGCTTCGGCGCGAAATCACTGTCCTTGCCGAAGCCCTTCAGGCGCTCCTGCAGATAGTAGACGCGGACGAGGTTCTTCGTCGTCGGCGAGGCGGCGATGGCGTTCATCGAGGTCGGCTTGTCGGCCGGCACGGCGAGTGCATCGCCGCCGTAGTTGGCCCACATGTCGAGGATGGCGTAGGGCGCCGGGTAATGCTCGGGGCGGGCGCGCTTCATGACCTGCTTCTTTGCCTGCGCGGCGACAAACCCCTTGAGCGGGCCGTTCATCAGGCGCTGCATGAGGGGCAGCTTGCGCGGCGGCCGGCCGGACGTGGCCAGCATGCGCGCGGCGTTGTCCATGACGCGCGGCGGCACGCATTCGTCGGCGAAGCCGAGGCGCTTGGCGCGCTTGGCATCGAGGGCGCGGCCGCTGAGCATCATGTCGAGCGCGGCGGCCGGGCCGATGACCTGCGGCAGGCGCAGCATGCCGCCCCAGCCCGGCACGATGCCGAGCATGACTTCGGGCAGGGCGATGCGCGTGCCCGGCTCGTCCACCGCCACGCGGTAGCGGCAGGCCAGCGCGAGCTCCGTGCCGCCGCCCATGCAGTGGCCGCGAATCAGCGCCAGGGTGGGGTACTTCACCGCGGCGAGGCGGTTGTACATGTCCCAGCCGCGCTGCACGAGGGCGCGCGCGCCTTCGGCGGATTCGATCTTGGTGAACTCCTCGATATCGGCGCCGGCGATGAAGCCGGCGTTCTTGCCGGAGCGGATCACCAGCGCCTTGGGCGGCTCGCGCTCGAGTTCATCGAGCACCAGGCCAAGTTCGCGCACCGCCGCTTCGGAGAGCGTGTTCGTCGATTCGCCGGCCTTGTCGAAAGTCAGCCAGGCGAGGCCGGCGGGTTCGCGCTCGAGGCGCCAGTGTTGCAGTTCCTGCATGTGCATTCCTTCCTCAGTTCAGCAAGCCGGCATCCCGAGATGCGGCGGACAACCGACCTACGATGGCCGGACGATGGTCTCCATTGACATGCAGCGCGAAGGCGGTGCCGTCGGACAATGCTTCCATGTGCATCGCTACCGGTTCGCCATAGAAAACCGGCCCCTTCAGCCATGCTTCCAGTTGCAACGGCGGCGCCGCTGCCGGCTGCGGCAATTTCGCCAGGCATTGGCCGAGCACCCGCTGCGGATGGAAGAAGGCGCGCGCGAAGCCATGCTTGCGCGCATAGCCGCTCCACCAGTGCAGCGGGTTGTAGTCGCCCGACAGGCCGCCGTAGCGCCAGCCGCCGCCCGCCAGCATGCGCCATTGCGCCGTATTCCCGGGGCTGACTTTCGGCGCTTCCGGCGCGGCGTCCGCCGTCGGCTTGCCGAAGCGGCCGCGCGCGTAAAAAGTGTTCAGGCCTTCCCAGGCGACGGCACCATCGACCTGCACCGTGGCATGCAGGTCGAACTCGGCGCCCTTGTCGAGGATGCGGTGGCCGACGAGTCGCGCCGTGATGTCCTGCACCGCGTCGCACGCCAGCGGCGCATGCTGCAGGATGCGGTTGCGCACTTGCAGCATGCGCCAGATCGGCAGCGGAAAGGCGGGCTGCGTGAGAATGGCCATCTGCAGCGGGAAACTGATGGTGTGCGGGTAGAGCAGCGGCAGCTCGCGGCTCTCGGGCAGGCCGCTCAGGGCATGGAAGCGCTTCAGCTCGGACGGATCGACGCGATGGCGCCAGTGCGCCGTGATGGCCGGCATGCCGCGCTTTATCCCGGGCGAGGGGCGCACCGCCCGTGCCATGAAGGCCAGCGCCGAGGGACGCGCGCGATAGTCGAGGCGGATGTCCCGCTTCATAGCGATGTAACCGCCCGTCAAACGGTTTCCACCAGCATTGCGCCGCCTTGTCCGCCGCCGATGCAGATCGATGCGATGCCGCGCTTGCCGTTCGTGCGCTTGAGCACCTGCAGCAGGTGCAGCACGATGCGCGCACCGGAGGCGCCGACCGGATGGCCCAGCGCGACGGCACCGCCATCGACATTGAGCTTGTCGGGATCGAGCGCGCCCAGCGGCGCATCGAGGCCGAGCTCGGCCTTGCAGTAGGCGGCGTCCTGCCATGCGGCGAGGCAGGCCAGCACCTGGGCAGCGAAGGCCTCGTTGATTTCCCAGGCATCGAGGTCGTTCAGACCGAGCTTGTGGCGCTGCAGGATGGGCGTGGCGGCATGCACCGGACCGAGTCCCATCTGCGCCGGATCGAGACCGGCCCATTGCGAATCGACGATGCGGCCGAGCGGCTGCAGGCCGTGGCGCTTCACCGCCTCTTCTGAGGCGAGGACCAGCCAGACGCCACCGTCGGTGATCTGCGAACTGTTGCCGGGCGTGACGTTGCCATACTTGCGGTCGAAGAAGGGCTTGAGCTTGGCCAGTCCGGCCATGGAGGAATCGCGCCGCACGCCGTCATCGGCGGCATAGACCTTGCCGTCGCGGCCGACCAGCGCGGACACTTCGTTGTCGTAATGGCCGGCGTCCTGGCCGGCGGCGACACGCTGGTGGCTGCGCACGGAGAATTCATCCATCTGCTCGCGCGTGATGCCGAAGCGGAAGGCGAGGTTCTCCGCCGTCTGGCCCATGAGGAGATTCACCACCGGATCGGTGAGGCCCTTCATGATGCCGATCACCGGCGAGAGCAGCGCGGCGGGGCTCAGCTTGGCGAACAGCGCGGCTTTCTGGCCGGCCGACCTGGCCTGGGCCATCTTCGCGAACCACAGCACCATGGTCCTGGAGTAAAGCAGGGGCGCATGGGACAGCGCATCGACACCGCCGGCCAGCACCAGCTGTGCGCGGCCGTTCTGGATGTTGGCGATGGCCGAATCGAGCGCCTGCATGCCGGAAGCGCAATTGCGCATCACCGTCCAGCCGGGCACCTTGTTGCCGCAGCCCATGCGCAGCGCGGCGACACGGCCGATGTTAACTTCGTCGGGCGAGGGCGAGGCGCAGCCGAGGATGACTTCGTCGAGTTCATCGGCAGCGAAGGGCTGGCGCACCAGCAGGGCGCGGCCGGCGGCGGTGGCCAAGTCGCCCGCGCTAAAGGGGCCGGGGGCATTGCGCGCCTTGAGGAAGGGCGTGCGGGCGCCGTCGATGATGTAGACCGGTTGCTGGCTCATATTAGCTCCTGGAAAAACCTTTCACCACAGAGGCACAGAGACACAGAGAACTGCAAAAGCAAATTCATATTCCTTGTTTTCTCTGTGCCTCTGTGCCTCTGTGTCTCTGTGGTTAATGGTTTGATTCAAGCCGCCGCGCGATGGACGGCCGGCTTGGGTTCGCTGCGTTGCATGCCCAGATCGAAGGGGAAGTCGTCCACCTTGATGACTTCCGCAGTCAGCGCGTGGGCGCGGGCGAGCAGTGCCTGCTCCTCGGCGGTGATGACGCCGTGCGCCAGCGCCTGACTTTCTATTTCCTGCAGACTGTTGCCGGACAGCGCGCCGGCCTTCTGCGCGGCGCGGATCTTCGCCGCCACGCCCTCCGCCTTGATCGTCGCCTCGAGCGCCAGCTCGACCACGCCGACAGGGTCGTGCTCGTCGCGCGGCAGGTACATGCCGGCGGTGAGCCGGTCGCGCGCCGCGGAGGGCGCAATGAGCAGGTTCGCCACCTGGCCGCCGAGGCGGTCGGATGGCACCTCGTAAGGCCGGCCGAGCGGGAAGATGGTCCGGCGCAGCAGGGTCGAGACAAACTTGCTGGGGAAATTCGAGACCATGCCCTCGAAGGCATTCTGCGCCTTGAACATGGAATCCCACATCGCCCAGTGCATGAGCGGCGCGTCTTCGGATTGGCGTCCTTCATCCTCGTAGCGCTTGAGCACCGCCGAGGACAGGTACATCAGGGAGAGGATGTCGCCCATGCGCGCCGAGAGCTTCTCCTTGCGCTTGAGGTCGCCGCCCATGACGAGCATCGAGATGTCGGCGAGGAAGGCGAAGGCGGAGGAGAAGCGCGTCAGCTGCTGGTAGTAGCGGCGCGTCTCGGGCGCCACGTTGGCCGGCACCTTGACGAAGTGCGAGCCGGTGATGCCGGTGAGGAAGGCATGCCAGCCGTTGCTGAAGGTGTGTCCGATGTGCGCAAACAGGGCCTTGTCGAAAGCCTTCAGGTCGTCGTTCTGCGCGGCCTGCATTTCCGCCAGCACATAGGGATGGCAGCGCACGGCGCCCTGGCCGAAGATGATCAGGCTGCGCGTGAGGATGTTGGCGCCTTCGACGGTGATGCCGATCGGCACCTGCTGGTAGGCGCGGCCGAGGAAATTCGAGGGGCCGAGGCAGATGCCCTTGCCGCCGAGGATGTCCATGCCGTCGTTCATCGACTGCCGCGCGCGCTCGGTGACGTGGTACTTGACGATGGCGGAGACGACCGAAGGCTTCTCGCCGAGGTCGATGGCGCCGGCGGTCATGACGCGGGCGGCGTCGCACAGGTACAGATTGCCGCCCATGCGCGCCAGCGGTTCCTGGATGCCCTCGAACTTGCCGATGGCGGTCTTGAACTGGTTGCGCACGCGGGCATAGCCGCCGACTGCGCGCACCGCCAGCTTCTGCATGCCGGTGTTGGAACCCGGCAGCGAAATCGAGCGGCCGGCGGCGAGGCTCTCCATCAGCATGCGCCAGCCCTGGCCGGCCATCTGCGGGCCGCCGATGATGAAATCGAGCGGCATGAAGACATCCTTGCCGCGCGTCGGGCCGTTGTGCCAGGCGGCGTTCAGCGGGAAGTGGCGGCGGCCGGTTTCCACGCCGGGGTGGTTTGCCGGCACCAGCGCGCAGGTGATGCCGATATCCTCGACGTCGCCGAGCAGATGTTCCGGATCGAACATGCGGAAGGCCAGGCCGACGACCGTCGCCACCGGCGCCAGAGTGATGTAGCGCTTGTCCCAGGTGACGCGCATGCCAACGACTTCCCGGCCCTGCCACATGCCGCGGCAAACAATGCCCTGGTCGGGAATCGAGGCGGCGTCCGAACCGGCCCAGGGGTTGGTCAGCGCGAAGCAGGGGATGTCGAGACCCTTGGCCAGGCGCGGCAGGTAGTGGTTCTTCTGCTCGTCCGTGCCGTAGTGCAGCAGCAGTTCGGCCGGCCCGAGCGAATTGGGCACCATCACGGAAACCGCCGTCGCCGAGCAGCGCGTGGACAGCCTGGTCACCACCTCGGAATGGGCGTAGGCGGAAAACTCGAGGCCGCCGTACTTCTTCGGAATGATCATGCCGAGGAAGCCCTTGTCTTTCATGTACTGCCAGGTCTCGGCCGGCAGGTCATGGTCGTAGTGCGATGAGGTCCAGTCATTGGAGAGGCGGCACAACTCCGCCGTCTCGTTGTCGAGAAAGGATTGCTCCTCGGGCGTGAGCTTTGGCCGGGGATAGGCCAGGAGCTTGCTCCAGTCGGGGCGGCCGTGGAACAGTTCGCCTTCCCACCACACAGTGCCGGCTTCGATTGCGTCCTTTTCGGTTTGCGACATCTGAGGCAGCATTTCTCGGTATGCCGCGAAGAGGGGCCGCGTGACGACGGCGCGCCGCAACGGCTTGATGGCGAAGAGCGCCACGATCGCGGCAAGCGGCAGCAGTATCAGAATTGTCCAGGTCATGCTCTTCTCCTTTGTCTTCCTCCGGCGGGTCTCCGCCTTAGTGTTGGTCGCAGCAAATCAGCGCCGGCTGCACGGCATTTCGGATAATCAGGCCGCCCTGCGTGCGCCCTTCTCCTTGGGTTTGACCGGCTGATTGGCCAAAGGTGCGCGCAGGCCGCCCAACAGGAAGGGCATCAGGCGGCGCGCCAGTGCGCCGGGGTCCTTCTCGTCCAGTTCGTATTCGGCGACCAGTTGCAGGGCGTCGGTGCCGGCGATGGCATAGGACATTGCGCCGAGCATGAAATGGAAGCGCCAGAGGATCTCCTCGGGCGGCACGTCCGGCAGCGAGCGGAACAGCGCCTGCTTGAAGCGCGGCACCACCGCTGCGTATTCATCGGCGAGGAACTGGCGCACGAAGGCGGTGGGCTCGGTATAGGTGCGGCCAAGCAGGCGCATGAAAGTGTGGCCGCCGTGCTCGGTATCCGCCGCCATGCGCAACGACACGCCGAAGAAGGCCTCGACGATCTGGTGCGGTTTCAGGGGGGCGCCCTTCGCACCGGCTTCGGCGCGATCCAGCGCGCGCAGGCGCTCATGGTTGAGCCAAGCCAGGCGGCGGCGGAAGACCTCCTGGATGAGCGCTTCCTTGCTGCCGAAGTGGTAATTCACCGAAGCCAGATTGACCCCGGCGCGGCTGGTGATCATGCGCATCGAGGTCGCCTCGAAACCGTGCTCGACAAACAACGCTTCGGCCGCATCGAGGATGCGCTTGCGGGTATCCGGGTGCTGCTTCGAGTCAGCCAGGCTCATAGAAAGGGAACGCTCGTTTCAAACGATTGTTTTAATCATACGTCAGGCAAATCCAATGTCAAGCCGATTAGGCGCCTTCGCCTAAGTCCCATGGAGAGCAGTCGCAACTCATTTAGAATTGAACAATGCGCCGCAGCTATTCCACCCGGGCATTACCCGCCCCCGCCACCGGCAAGCCCCGCGACTGGGAAACCATCCGCAGCCTGATTCCCTATATCTGGGCCTACCGGGGGCGTGTGCTGTTCGCCCTGGCCTGCCTGATCGCCGCCAAGATGGCCAACGTCGGCGTGCCCCTGGTGTTCAAGGGAGTCGTCGACGCCTTCACCGCGGAGAAAGCCGTGCTCGTCGTGCCGCTGGCGCTGCTCGCCGCCTACGGCCTGCTGCGCTTCTCGATGTCCCTGTTCACGGAATTGCGCGAGCTGCTCTTCGCCCGCGTCACCCAGCAGGCAGTGCGCAACATCGCCCTGCAGGTATTCCGCCACCTGCACGCGCTCTCGCTGCGCTTCCACCTCGAGCGGCAGACCGGGGGGCTGACGCGCGACATCGAGCGCGGCACGCGCTCCATCGGCACGCTGATCAGCTACACCATCTACAGCATCCTGCCGACCTTCGTGGAGGTCGGCCTTGTGATCGGCATCCTGGCGACGCGCTACGAGGCGAGCTTCGCCTGGATCACCGTCGGCGCCCTCGTCGTCTACATCACCTTCACCGTGCTGGTCACCAACTGGCGCACCCACCTGCGCCGCGAGGCCAACGAGATCGACTCGGCCGCCAATTCGCGCGCCATCGACAGCCTGCTCAACTACGAGACGGTAAAGTACTTCAACAACGAGGACTACGAGGCGCTGCGCTACGACCAGCAGATGGAGAAATGGGCGGCGGCGCAGGTGAAGAGCCAACTGTCCCTGTCCCTGCTCAACATCGGCCAGGCCGGCATCATCGCCGTGACGGTGACGCTGATCATGTGGCGGGCGGCGACCGGCGTGGCCAACGGCTCGATGACGGTGGGCGACATCGTGCTGGTCAACGGCCTGCTCATCCAGCTCTACATCCCGCTCAACTGGCTGGGCGTGCTCTACCGCGAGATCCGCCAGGCGCTTACCGACATCGAGCGCATGTTCGCGCTCAAGGCGGAGCACCGCGAGATCGCCGACGCGCCAGATGCTGCGCCGCTCACCCCCGGCCCCTGCGCGGTGCGCTTCGAGCACGTCGGCTTTGCCTACGAGACGAAGCGGCAGATCCTCTTCGACGTCGATTTCGCCATTCCCGCCGGCGGCACGGTGGCGGTGGTGGGCCATTCCGGCTCTGGCAAGTCAACCCTGTCGCGCCTGCTGTTCCGCTTCTACGACGTGCAGTACGGTGCGGTGAAGGTCAATGGCACGGACATTCGCCGGATGACGCAGGCCTCGTTGCGCGCGGCCATCGGCATCGTGCCGCAGGACACGGTCCTCTTCAACGACACCATCCTCTACAACATCCAGTACGGCCGGCCAGAGGCAAGCCGCGAGGACGTGATCGCCGCCGCAAAGGCGGCCCACATCCATGCCTTCGTCGAGTCCCTGCCGGACAAATACAACACCCGCGTCGGCGAGCGCGGCCTCAAGCTCTCCGGCGGCGAAAAGCAGCGCGTCGCCATTGCGCGGGCACTGCTGAAGAACCCGCCCATCCTGATTTTCGACGAAGCCACATCGGCGCTCGACTCGAAGGCGGAGAAGGCCATCCAGGCCGAACTGGAACGCATCGCCGTCGGCCGCACCACGCTGGTCATCGCCCACCGGCTGTCGACCGTCATGAACGCCGACGAGATCCTCGTGCTGGACCAGGGACACATCGTCGAGCGCGGTACGCACCGCATGCTCCTTGAACAAGGCGGTGCCTACGCCCAGATGTGGGCACTGCAGCAGCAGGAGGAAGCCGAGCAGGAGGCGGTTTAGACAAACCGTTTAGGCGGGCATAGAATGTTCGTTCAACAATAACCCTAAACAAGAGGAGACTTCCATGAAACGCAGCTTCCCCCTTGCACTGGCTTTGGCCGGCGCTCTGTCGGTCCTGCCGTCCCTGGCCCAGGCGCTCGATGGCACCCTGAAGAAGATCAAGGACAGCGGTACCGTGACCATGGGCGTGCGCGAATCCTCCGGCGGCCTGTCCTTCACCCTCGGCGACGGCAAGTTCGCCGGATTCCATGTGGAACTGTGCCAGCGCGCACTGGCGGACATCCAGAAGCAATTGGGCATGTCCAATCTGGATATCAAGTACCAGCCGGTCACCTCGCAGAACCGCATTCCCCTCGTGCAGAACGGCACAGTGGACATCGAATGCGGCTCGACCACCAACAACGCCGCGCGCCAGAAGGACGTGTCGTTCGCCGCCACCACCTACGTCGAGGAGGTGCGCATCGCCGTCAAGGCCAATTCCGGAATTGCTTCCATCGCACAATTGAACGGCAGGAACGTCGCCACCACCACCGGCACGACCTCCGTGCAGCATTTGCGCAAGCACCAGCGCGCAGCTGGGGTGGACTTCAAGGAAGTCTATGGCAAGGATCACGCCGACAGCTTCCTGCTGCTCGAGTCCGGCCGTGCCGACGCCTTCGTCATGGATGGCCAGATTCTCGCAGGCAACATCGCCAAGTCGAAGAATCCGGCCGACTTCAAGATCGTCGGCGAAGTCCTCTCTGTCGAGCCGATCGCCATCATGATGCGCAAGGACGACCCGGCCTTCAAGAAAGCGGTCGACGACAGCCTGATGGCACTGATGAAGTCCGGCGAGATATCCAAGATTTACGACAAGTGGTTCATGCAGCCGATCCCGCCGACCAACACGCGCATCGGCCTGCCGGCTTCCGAGGCCACCAAGGCCGCCTGGGCCAGCCCGAACGACAAACCCATGGAAGATTACGCGAAGAAGTAAGTTCCTCCTCCCCTCTCCCGCTGGCGGGAGAGGGGCCGGGGGAGAGGGCGACCGGCTGCGGCCCCTCTCCCCAACCCTCTCCCCGCTCTCGCGGGGAGAGGGAGCCGAGCGCGGAGAATCATGTCCACCTGGGACTGGCAGGTCTTCTGCAAGGACACCATCGACGGGAAGATCGTGCCGAGCTGCTTCGGCAGCGGCGGCGACATCACCTACCTCGACTGGCTACTCTCGGCCTGGGGCTGGACACTCTCGGTATCGGCGCTGGCGCTGCTGGTGGCCTTGCTGCTCGGCTCCTTGATGGGCATCCTGCGCACCACGCCGCACCGCGGGCTGGTGCTGTTGGGCAACGCCTGGACCGAGCTGTTCCGCAACATCCCGCTGCTGGTGCAGATCTTCCTCTGGTACCACGTCGTGCCGGCATTGATCCCGCCGCTGCGCAGCGTACCCAGTTTCATCCTGGTGGTGCTGGGACTGGGCCTGTTCACCTCTGCACGCATTTCCGAGCAGGTGCGCGCCGGCATCCAGTCGCTGGCGGGGGGGCAGCGCATGGCCGGGCTGGCAATGGGATTCACCCTGCCGCAGACCTACCGCCACGTGCTGCTGCCGATGGCGTATCGCATCATCATCCCGCCGCTGACCAGCGAGTCGATGAACATCATCAAGAACTCCTCGGTGGCTTTCGCAGTGAGCATCTCCGAACTGACGCTGTTCGCCCTGCAGGCGCAGGAGGAAACCTCGCGCGGCATCGAGGTCTACCTGGCCGTCACCGGCCTGTATTTCGTCTCCGCCTTCGCCATCAACCGCGCCATGCTGTTCGTCGAGAACCGCGTGCGCGTGCCGGGCATGATCGGGGGAGGAGGCCACTGATGCTGGCCCTGGATTTCTCCTTTCTCACGCCGGCGGTCATTTCCGGCTATGTCGTCAAGGGCTTCATCTTTTCGCTGCAGCTGACGCTCATCGCCATGCTCGGCGGCGTCGTCCTCGGCACCCTCCTGGCACTGATGCGCCTCTCCGGCAGGCCCTGGCTGGTCATGCCTGCGGCCGGCTATGTAAACACAATGCGCAGCATCCCGCTGGTGATGGTGATCCTCTGGTTCTTCCTGCTCATCCCGCTGGTGATCGGGCGGCCGCTCGGCGCGGAGATATCCGCCATCATCACCTTCACGCTGTTCGAGGCTGCCTACTACTCGGAAATCATGCGCGCCGGCATCCAGAGCATTTCCCGTGGCCAGGTCGCCGCCGGCTACGCCCTGGGCATGAGCTACCGGCAAACCATGGGCCTCATCGTGCTGCCGCAGGCCTTCCGCAACATGCTGCCGGTGCTGCTCACGCAGACCATCATCCTGTTCCAGGACACTTCACTGGTGTACGCCATCGGCGCCTACGACCTGCTCAAGGGCTTCGAGATCGCCGGCAAGAACTTCAACCGCCCGGTGGAGACCTACCTGGTAGCCGCCGTGCTGTACTTCGCCATCAGCTTCAGCCTCTCACTGCTCGTCAAGAAGCTGCAACAGCGTATCGCCATCGTGCGTTAGGGAAACACGCCATGCCCATGATCGAAATGAAGAACGTCAGCAAATGGTACGGCACGTTCCAGGTGCTGGCGGAGTGCTCGACGCAGGTGGAGAAGGGCGAGGTCATCGTCGTCTGCGGCCCCTCCGGCTCGGGCAAGTCCACGCTGATCAAATGCGTGAATGGCCTCGAGCCCTTCCAGCAGGGCGAGATCCTCGTCAATGACATATCGGTCGGCGACCCGAAGACCAATCTGCCGAAACTGCGCGCGCGTGTCGGCATGGTGTTCCAGCACTTCGAACTGTTTCCGCACATGACCATCACCGAAAACCTGTCGATCGCCCAAATCAAGGTGCTGGGGCGGAGCCGCGACGAGGCCACCGAGCGCGGCCTGAAACTGCTCGAACGGGTCGGCCTCAAGGAACAGGCCGCCAAGCATCCCGGCCAGCTCTCCGGCGGCCAGCAACAGCGCGTCGCCATCGCCCGCGCCCTGTCCATGGACCCGATCTGCATGCTCTTCGACGAGCCCACCTCGGCGCTCGACCCGGAGATGATCAACGAAGTGCTCGACGTCATGGTCGAACTGGCGCAAGAAGGCATGACCATGATGGTGGTGACGCACGAGATGGGCTTCGCGCGCAAGGTCGCGCACCGCGTCGTCTTCATGGACCAGGGCCGCATCGTCGAGGACGACGCCAAGGAAGCATTCTTCGGCAGTCCGCGCTCGGAGCGCGCCCAGCAGTTCCTCTCCAAGATCCTCCACCATTAAGGAATTCGTCATGGCCACACAAAGCGAAACGAAAAACATGGCGCTGTTCTGCGACTTCGAGAACGTCGCCCTCGGCGTGCAGGAAGCGAAGTACGAGCGTTTCGACATCCGCAAGGTGCTTGAGCGCCTGCTGCTCAAGGGCAGCATCGTCGTCAAGAAGGCCTATTGCGACTGGGCGCGCTACAAGGACTTCAAGGCGCCCATGCACGAAGCCGCCTTCGAACTCATCGAGATCCCCCACGTGCGCCAGTCGGGCAAGAACTCCGCCGACATCCGCATGGTGGTCGACGCCCTCGACCTTTGCTACACCAAGTCGCATGTCGACACCTTCGTCATCATCAGCGGCGACTCGGACTTCTCGCCGCTTGTGTCCAAGCTGCGCGAAAACAACAAGCTGGTGATCGGCGTCGGCGTGAAGAAGTCGACCTCCGACCTCCTCATGGCCAACTGCGACGAGTTCATCTACTACGATGACCTGGTGCGCGAGGAGGAAACGAAGAAGCGCACGGCCAGGAAGCGCACGGCCAGACCCGCCGCCGCCAAGGGCGTGCAGAAGCCGGAGAACAAGGCGCCGGCCGAAGAGGATGCCCGCAAGCAGGAGGCGCTCGACCTCGTCCTGGAAACAATCGAGGCCCTCGTCGCCGAGCGCGGCGCCGGCGAGCCTATCTGGGGCTCGATGGTGAAGCAGGCGCTGAAGCGCCGCCAGCCGGGCTTCAACGAGTCCTATTTCGGCTTCAAGTCCTTCAGCGAACTGCTGGAGGAAGCGCAGGCGCGGCGGTTGCTGGAACTGCAGAGAGATGAAAAGTCGGGGGGCTATATCGTGCGCGTGGTGGCCACCTAAAGACCCGGATCGCTCCCTGCTTCTCCTGCAAGAGCCGCCATGACCATCTTCCGCGTCAGGTGCGGCGCAAACAGTTCGATGAATCCATAGGTGAAGCCGCGCAGCCAGGCATTCCTGCGGACGCCGATGCGCGTCGTCGCCGACTCGAACAGGTGGGCGGCGTCCACCGCGCGCAGATTTCTGTCCGCCTTCGGGTCGAAAGCCATGGTGGCGACGATGCCGATGCCCAGGCCCAGCGCCACGTAGGTCTTGATGATGTCGGCGTCGATGGCCGTCAGCACGACGTTCGGTGTCAGCCCGCGCGCGGCGAAAGCCTTGTTGATCTGGCTGCGGCCGGTGAAGGCGAAGTCGTAGGTGACGATCGGGTATTGGGCGATCGCCTCGAGGGTCAGCGGCTTCGACTTGAGGATGGGGTGATCGGGCCGGGCGATGACGCAGCGGTTCCACTGGTAGCAGGGCAGCATGAGCAGATCGTCCTGCTCGCCGATCGCCTCGGTGGCGATGGCGAGGTCCGCCGTGCCCGCCAGCACCCGCTCGCACACCTCGGCCGGGCTGCCCTGGCGCAGGTTGACGCGCACGTTCGGATGCCGTTTCAAGAACTCCCCGATGATCGGTGGCAGCACGTAGCGTGCCTGGGTATGGGTGGTGGCGAGGGTCAGCGTGCCGGACTCCTCGGCGCCGAACTCCTCGCCGACGCTGCGCAGGTTGTCGAGGTCGCGCAGCAGGCGCTCGGCGATCTTCAGCACTTCCCGCCCCGGATCAGTGACGGCGGTCAGACGCCGGCCCTGGCGCACGAAGACATCCACGCCGAGTTCTTCCTCCAACAGGCGGATCTGCTTCGACACGCCCGGCTGCGAGGTATGCAGGACGGCGGCGGCCTCGGAGACGTTGAGGCCGCTGCGGGCGACCTCGAAGACATAGCGCAATTGCTGCAGGTTCATGGGCAGCCGTCCTATATAGCTTTTGGTTATTTGATACTAACATCAAAGTATTTTTCAATTCTATAGGCCGTCACTACCATCCGTACCTACTATGGATGCGGCCTATACATTCTCCGGATTCGTCGTCGGCGCCATCGTCGGCCTGACCGGTGTCGGCGGCGGCTCGCTGATGACGCCGCTGCTGGTGCTGCTGTTCGGCGTGCACCCCGCCACGGCGGTCGGCACCGACCTGCTCTACGCCGCCCTCACCAAGGCCGGCGGCACGGCGGTGCATGCCGGCCATCGCACGGTGGACTGGCGCATCACCGGCCGCCTCGCCGCAGGCAGCTTGCCGGCGGCGGCGCTGACGCTGGCCTCGGTCTGGCATTTCAATGTCGATCGCGCCCTCTTCTCGCACCTGATTTCCGGCACGCTCGGCGTGGCGCTGCTGCTCACCGCCGCCGCCCTCGTCTTCAAGGCCCGCGTGCAGCGCTTCGCCCTCGCCCACCTCTCCGATGCCTGGCACACGCGCCGGGTCGGCCCCGTGACGGTCGCCGTCGGTGCACTCCTCGGCGTGCTGGTCTCGCTCTCCTCGGTCGGCGCCGGCGCGCTCGGCGTCACGGCGTTGCTGTTCCTCTACCCGACCCTGCCGGCGGTGCGCATCGTCGGCTCGGACCTCGCCCACGCCGTGCCGCTGACGCTGGTCGCCGGCCTCGGCCACTGGCTGCTCGGCAACATCGACTGGAGCCTGCTCGGCGCGTTGCTGCTCGGTTCGCTCCCCGGCATCTGGCTCGGCAGCCACTTCGCGGTGAAGGTGCCGGAGCGCTGGCTGCGCTCGGGCCTCGCCGCACTGCTGGTTCTTATCGGAGGGAAGCTTGTTTTCTGATCCCGCTGCATCTGTAGGTCGGGCTTCAGCCCGAAATCGATCACCGTTGTCGGCCTGAAGGCCGACCTACCAAGAAAGGAAACCTCATGTCCCTGCTCAAATCCCTCGCCGACAACGACGAAATCACCCATTACGAAGAGGCGCTCGCCCGCTACCTCGACCTGGAGCTCGACGCCGAGCGCTTCACCGCCCTGCGCCTGCAGCAGGGCGTGTACGGCCAGCGCCAGGAGGGCGTGAACATGGTGCGCATCAAGCTGCCGGGCGGCCGCCTGGATCCGGCGCGCCTGGCAGCCATCGCCGAGGTCGCTGAAAAGCATGTGCCGCAGCAGGTGGCGCACATCACCACGCGCCAGGACATCCAGCTGCACCATGTGCCGCTGGCGGAAACCGGCGCCGTGCTGCGCCGGCTGGCCGAGGACGGCGTGACCACGCGCGAGGCCTGCGGCAACACCATCCGCAACGTCACCGCCTGCCCGCTCGCCGGCGTCTGCCCGCGCGAGCACACCGACGTGACGAAGCACCTCGACGGCGCCGTGGCGCATTTCCTGCGCAACCCGCTCAACCAGCAGCTGCCGCGCAAGGTCAAGGTCAGCTTCTCCGGCTGCGAGGCCGATTGCACCCAGGGCCTGATCCACGATATCGGACTGGTGGCCACACGCCGCGGTGAGCAAACCGGCTTCACCGTACTCGCCGGAGGGGGCCTCGGCCACAAGCCGCACGAAGCCATCACGGTCGCAGAGTTCATCGAGGAGCAGAACCTGCTGCCGGCCATGGAAGCCGTCGTCACCCTGCACAACAAATACTCGGACCGCACGAAGCGAGCCAAATCGCGCATCAAGTTCCTGGTCGACCGTTTCGGCGAGGCCGGATTCGTCGAGCGCTTCAACGAGGAGTTCGCCCGCACGCGTGCGGCGCTGGCCGGCAAGCCGGCGCCCAGGGGCGAATGGCGCGCCGCCGCGCGCGGCCCTGTGCCTGGCCCCGGCGCGCCGCGCGTCTTCTTCGCCCAGAAGCAGGCCGGCCTGCATGTGGTGCCCGTGTCCGCCCCGCTCGGACAGCTCACGGCCGCGCAACTGCAGGGGCTCGCCGCGCTGCTCGGCGAGTACGGCCTGAGTGATGTGCGCACTACGCAGGACCAGAACCTGATCGTCCTCAACGTGCCGGCGGCGCAGATTTCGGCGCTCACCGCGCGCCTAGCCGAACTCGGCCTGAAGACGCCGCAGGCCGGCGACAACATCGTCGCCTGCCCCGGCGCCTCGACCTGCCGCCTCGGCATCACCACCTCGATGCACGTCGCGCCCAGGCTCTCCGGCGGCCGGCACGACCTGCGCATCCGCGTCTCCGGCTGCCACAACGGCTGCGCGCAGCCGGAATCCGGGGACATCGGCATCTACGGCGAGGGCAAGCGCCTGCACGGCAAGCTGATCCCGCACTATCAGACGTACTTCGGCGGCGACGGCACCAGCGCCTGCGGTTCCATCGCACTGAAGGGGCCGTCCATACCGGCGGCACGCATCGAGCAGGCCATCGCGCGCGTGCAGAAGACCTACGACGAGGAACACGTCGAAGGCGAGCGCTTCTTCGGCTGGGCGCAGCGCCAGGGCGCCGAGCGCTTCCAGTCGCTGCTTGCCGACCTGACCCGGGTC
The DNA here is from genome assembly GCA_002840845.1 of Betaproteobacteria bacterium HGW-Betaproteobacteria-14. GTDB lineage: Bacteria > Pseudomonadota > Gammaproteobacteria > Burkholderiales > Rhodocyclaceae > Desulfobacillus. Next base: position 18,805 of record PHCS01000003.1, on the reverse strand, counting down.
TCGCGCTTCGAGTTGGCCAAGCTGGCGCGCGACCACGGCGATGCGGCGGATTTCCGCGTCGTATCGCTCGGCGGCGGCGAATGCGCCTCGGCCACCGATGTCGCCATCGGCCGCGCCTTCTTCGATGCCGCGCACGAGCGCGGCTACCGCGAGGCCTTCGTGTTCCAACGAAAAATCGAGGACGCCGCGGCCTGCGCCGAAGCGCAGCTCAAGCTGGTCGGCGAAGGGCTGAGCGGCTTCCTCGGCGGAGCCAAATCGAAGGAGTTGACCGAGATTGTCGCCGTGCTGCAGGGACTGACTTTTGCGGAAGCGCTGGGCGAACGCCTCGACCGGATCGCCGCAGCGCTGGCGGGCCTCGCCGATGCCGTCGAGGCCGAGGCAAGGCAGGTCTTCGCCGAGATCGACCGGTGGATCGTCGACGCCGCCGCGCTGTGCCAGGTACGCGACCCGCAACTCGACCTGCGCGGCGCCCTGCCCGCCGTTCCCGCACCCCGTCCATCGCGCCAGACCGCGGCTGCGGTTGCCTGAGGAGAAGTCGATATGAGCATCGAAAGCATTCCCCAGCAGCGCATCGACGACGCCGTCGCGCTGCTCAAGACCGTCGAAGGCGAATTCGCCCCGGCCGCCTTCGCCAACAGCCTCGGCGCCGAGGACATGGTGCTGACCGACCTGATCGCGCGCCACGCCCCCGGCATCGAGATGTTCACCCTCGACACGGGCCGTCTGCATGAGGAAACCTACCGTCTGATGCAGAAGGTGGCAGACCAGTACGACCAGCCCCTGCGCGTCTCTTTCCCGCAGCCGGAGGCGGTGCAGCAATACGCCACGGCGCACGGCGTGAACGGCTTCTACGAGAGCGTCGAGCTGCGCAAGGCTTGCTGCCACGCGCGCAAGGTCGAGCCGCTCGGCCGCGCCCTGAAGGGCAAGGCGGCCTGGATCACCGGACTGCGCCGCGAGCAGGCGGTGACGCGGCGCGACCTGCCCGAGCGCGAGTTCGATGCCGTCCACGGCATCGAAAAGTTCAACCCGCTCGCCGCCTGGAGCGAGGCCGAGGTGTGGGCCTACCTGCACGCCTACGGCGTCCCCTACAACGAGCTGCACGAACGCGGCTTCCCCAGCATCGGCTGCGCGCCGTGCACCCGCGCGCTGGCCGCGAGCGAGGACGTACGCGCCGGCCGCTGGTGGTGGGAGGATCCCGCCACCAAGGAGTGCGGCCTGCATCCCGCCAAACGCAAACAAGTCGCCGCCTGAGGATCACCAATGGACACTTGCGTAACCCCCCATGCCACGATCACGGCCCGCATCGACCACCTTGACTGGCTGGAGGCCGAAGCCATCCACATCCTGCGCGAGGTGGCCGGCCAGTGCAGCAATCCGGTGCTGCTCTTTTCCGGCGGCAAGGACTCGATCTGCCTGCTGCGCCTGGCCGAGAAGGCCTTCCGGCCGGGGCGGTTTCCCTTCCCCCTGCTGCATGTCGACACCGGCCACAACTATCCCGAGGTGACCGCCTTCCGCGACAAGCGCGCCGCCGAACTGGGCGAGCGCCTTATCGTGCGCTCGGTCGAGGATTCGATGGCGCGCGGCACGGTGGTGCTGAAGTCCCCCGGCGAATCGCGCAACAAGCACCAGTCTGTGACCCTGCTCGAGGTCATCGCCGAATTCGCCTTCGACGCCTGCATCGGCGGCGCCCGCCGCGACGAGGAGAAAGCACGTGCCAAGGAGCGTGTCTTCTCCTTCCGCGACGATTTCGGCCAATGGGATCCGAAGAACCAGCGGCCGGAGCTGTGGGACCTCTACAACGCCCGCATCCACCCCGGCGAGAACATCCGCGCCTTCCCGATCTCCAACTGGACCGAGCTGGACGTCTGGCAGTACATCGCGCGCGAGCAGCTCGAACTGCCGTCGATCTACTTCGCCCACAGCCGCCCCGTCGTGCGGCGCAACGGCGTCCTGGTGCCGGTGACGGCCCTGACGCCGCCGCGCAACGGCGAGGCCGTCGAGCAGGTTTCGGTGCGCTTCCGCACCGTCGGCGATATCACCTGCACGGCGCCGGTTGAATCCGCTGCCGACGCAATCGAGAAGATCATTGCCGAGACCGCGGCTGCCACCCTCACCGAGCGCGGCGCCACACGCCTTGACGACCAGACGTCCGAGGCCTCGATGGAGCAGCGCAAGAAGGAGGGCTATTTCTGATGTCCGCGCGCGAACCCCTGCCCGAAGCGCAACTCGAAGACCACGGCCTGCTGCGCTTCCTCGCCTGCGGCAGCGTCGACGACGGCAAGAGCACGCTGATCGGCCGGCTGCTCTATGACAGCAAATCCATCCTCGCCGATGCACTCGCCACGATCGAACGCACGTCGAGGAAGCGCGGCCTCGAGGCCGCCGACCTGTCGCTGCTCACCGACGGCCTGCAGGCCGAGCGCGAGCAGGGCATCACCATCGACGTCGCCTACCGCTACTTTTCCACCGGCACGCGCAAGTACATCATCGCCGACGCACCAGGCCACGAGCAGTACACGCGCAACATGGTCACGGCGGCATCCACCGCCGATCTGGCGATCATCCTCGTCGATGCGCGCAAGGGCGTACTGACGCAGACGCGGCGCCACTCTTATATCGCCCACCTGGTCGGCATTCCGCACCTCGTGGTCGCTGTCAACAAGATGGACCTGGTCGGATATTCGCAGGAAATCTTCAATCGCATCAGCCAGGATTACCTGCAGTTCGCCGCCACGCTGGGCATCCGCGACGTGCGCTTCATCCCCCTTTCCGCCCTCGGCGGCGACATGGTGGTGGCGCGCGGCGACCGGCTCGGCTGGTACGGCGGTCCGACGCTGATGGAGCTGCTCGAATCGGCACCGGACGCGCACAGCGAAGCGACAGCGCCGTTCCGCTTCCCGGTGCAATACGTCTGCCGCCCGCGCACCGCGGAGCACCACGACTACAGGGGTTACATGGGCCGCATCGAATCGGGCGAGATCGCGATCGGCGACGAAGTGCAGGTTCTGCCCTCCGGTCGCACGACCCGCGTGCGCGACATCCGCCTGCTGGACCGTTCCCTGCCGCTGGCCGGCAACGAGCGGTCGGTGACCCTACTGCTGGCGGATGAGGTCGACATCTCGCGCGGCGACATGATAGTCAGTCCCCGTGAAGCACCGCGGGTTACCCGGCAGATCGAGGCGATGGTGTGCTGGCTGGCAGAGGCGCCGCTCGCGCCCGGTCGCAAGTACGTCTTGCGGCACACCACCCGGGAGACGAAGGCGCTGGTGGCGGCGATCGAGTTCCGCCAGGACATCAATGAACTGAAGCGCGTGGCGGGCGGGCGGCTGGAGATGAACGACATCGGCAGCGTCACCTTCAAGCTGGCGCAGCCGCTGTTCGTCGATCCTTACCGCAGGAACCGCGCCACCGGCGCCTTCATCCTCATCGACGAAGCGACGAACAACACCGTAGGCGCCGGGATGATTGTCTAGATCGATTCCGGATAACCGAACAGCCCGGGTGTGCCGCCGGTGTGCACGAACAGCAGGGATTGGTCCTTGCCGTAGCGTCCGCTGCGCGCGAGCGCGATGAAGCCGGCGAAGGCCTTGCCGGTGTAGACCGGATCGAGCACCAGTCCCTCGAAGCGCGCCGCCAGAGAAAGGGCTTCGCGCATTGCATCGGTCGGTTTTGCATAGCCGGGGCCGGCGAACTCATCCAGCACCGCCACCTGGTTGCAAGGGTCGATGTCAGCTTGCCCAAGCAGGCGCAAAGTTTCGCTTGCTTGGCGAGCCGCCAGCGCTTCCTGCTCAAGGCGGTCGCCCTCGACAGCAATGCCCATTACAGGAACGCAGCCGAGCATCAGCATTCCGGCCACCAGCCCGCCCTGCGTGCCGCCGCTGCCTGTCGCCACCACGATACTGTCGAACTCAAGACCGGCTTCCACGGACTGGGCGAGAATTTCATCGGCACAGGCCGCATAGCCGAGATTACCCAGGCCGCAACTGCCGCCGACGGGAATGCAATAAGGCCGTCGTTGTTCCCTGCGTAATGCCTCTGCACGCGCTTCCATTGCAGTCTCGCGAGTCTCATTCGGCTCGAGCAAATGAATCTGCGCACCGAACAGTCGATCGAGCAGCACGTTGCCGCTGTTCAGATAGGGTTCAGTGACGTGGCTGCTACGGCGCAGGATCAGTTCGCAGTCGATCCCCAGCCGAGCGCAGGCGGCGGCGGTCTGTCGTGCGTGATTCGACTGCAGGGCCCCGACTGTCAGCACCGTATCGGCGCCCTGCGCCACTGCATCGCCGAGGAGAAACTCCAGTTTGCGCAGCTTGTTGCCGCCCATGCCAAGCCCAGTGCAATCGTCGCGCTTGACATAGAGCTGCGGTCCGCCGAGATGGGCCGACAGGCGCGGTAGCGGCTCGATCGGCGTGGGCAGCAGGGCCAGCGCAATGCGCGGAAAGCGGGACAAGTCCATGCGTTCAGCTTAGCAGCCGGCCGCAGAAACGACAAAGCCCGCTGAAGCGGGCCTTGTTCGGGCGGCGTAAGACTTTACTCAGCGGTTGCAGGTTCTGCCGGCCCTTCCGGCCGATCGAGCAGCTCGACCAGCGCCATCGGCGCGTTGTCGCCCTGGCGGAAGCCGAACTTCAGGATGCGCAGGTAGCCGCCGTTGCGGTTGGCGAAGCGCGGCCCCAATTCGTCGAACAGCTTGGTGACCATATCGCGATCGCGCAGGCGGTTGAAGGCCAGGCGGCGGTTGGCGAGAGAAGGCTTCTTGCCCAGCGTGATCATGGGCTCGACGACGCGGCGCAGCTCCTTGGCCTTGGGAAGCGTGGTCTTGATCGCCTCGTGAAGCAGCAGGGAGTTGGTCATGTTGCGCAGCATGGCCAGACGATGGCTGCTGGTGCGGTTGAGTTTGCGAAGGCCGTGACGGTGGCGCATTTGTATTACCTCTTGTTCTGTCCGCTGCCGTGATTACGACAGTTTTTCCAGGCCCATCGGGGGCCAGTTCTCGAGCTTCATGCCCAAAGTGAGGCCGCGCGAGGCCAGCACTTCCTTGATCTCGTTGAGCGACTTGCGGCCAAGGTTCGGCGTCTTCAGCAGTTCCGTCTCGGTGCGCTGGATCAGGTCGCCGATGTAGTAGATGTTCTCGGCCTTCAGGCAGTTGGCGGAACGCACCGTCAGTTCGAGGTCATCCACCGGGCGCAGCAGAATCGGATCGACCTGGCTGGGGCGCGGCGCCTCGACGGCGATCGGCGTGCCCTCGAGGTCGGCGAAGACGGAGAGCTGTTCCATCAGAACGCGTGCAGCGTAGCGAATCGCTTCCTCCGGCTCGATGGCGCCGTTGGTCTCGATATCCATGATCAGCTTGTCGAGGTCTGTGCGCTGCTCGACACGGGCAGATTCAACCGTATATGCAACGCGACGAACCGGGCTGAACAAGGCATCGATCACGATACGGCCTATACCCTTGGTCTCGCTTTCGCTGGGGCGGGTATTCGCGGGCACATAGCCCAAGCCGCTCTCGACCTTGATCTGCATCTCCAGCCTGCCGCCGGGGGCGATATGGGCGATGACGTGATCCGGATTGATGATCTCGACGTCGTGGCCGACTTCGATGTCGCCAGCAGTGACGACGCCCTCCCCCGACTTGGCCAGCGTAAGCACGGCCTCGCCGCGTCCATGCAGCTTGAGCACGACGCCCTTCAGATTGAGCATCAGGTCAACCACGTCCTCGCGTACGCCGTCCAGTGTGGAGTACTCATGCAGCACCCCTTCGATATTGACCTCGGTCGGTGCCGAGCCGGGCATCGAGGACAGCAGGATGCGGCGCAGGGCGTTACCGAGCGTGTGGCCGTAGCCTCGCTCGAACGGTTCCATGACGACGCGGGCATGCACCGGGGAGAGGGTTTGCACATCTATGATGCGCGGTTTCAGCAGCGAAGTCGCTTGCATCTTGTTCCCTTCAGATTCCAGATTCGTTGCGTCAGCGAGACGTCGGGTTAGCGCGAATACAGTTCGACGACAAGACTTTCATTAATTGTCGCCGGCAGTTCGGTGCGCGCCGGATAAGCCTTGAATACTCCCTTGCCGGCCTTGGCGTCGACCTCTATCCACTCCGGAAAGCCGCGCGACTCGGCGGCATCCAGCGCAGCCTTGACGCGAAGATGCCCGCGGTTCTTTTCGGCAAGCTCAACCGTGTCGCCGGGGCGCACGTCGTAGGAGGGGATGTTCACGCGCTTGCCGTTGACCAGCACCCCATTGTGGCGAACCAATTGGCGCGCCTCGGCACGGGAGGCACCAAAACCCATTCGATAGGCCACGGTATCCAAGCGGCTTTCCAGCAATTGCAGAAGGTTTTCGCCTGTTTGTCCCTTGCGGCGGTCTGCTTCTGCGTAGATCTTGCGAAACTGGCGTTCGAGCACACCATATGTTCGACGGATTTTCTGCTTCTCGCGCAGTTGCACTCCGTAACCGGACAGGCGCTGACCGGACTTCTGGCCATGCTGACCGGGCGCATAAGACCTGCGCTCCACGGCGCATTTGTCAGTAAAGCACTTCTCGCCTTTCAGGAAGAGCTTCTCGCCTTCCCGACGGCATTGACGGCATTTAGCATCTAGATTGCGGGCCACTGTTCAACTCCTGATTTCGCCGGTTCTCAGACGCGACGTTTTTTCGGCGGGCGGCAGCCGTTATGGGGGATCGGCGTGATATCCGTGATGCTGGTAATCTTCATGCCGATAGCGTTGAGCGCGCGAACCGCTGATTCGCGGCCTGGGCCTGGCCCAGTAATGCGCACTTCCAGATTCTTCACGCCGCACTCCTGAGCGGCCTTGCCGGCATGCTCGGCCGCGACCTGGGCGGCAAAAGGCGTGCTCTTGCGCGATCCCTTGAAGCCAGCACCACCGGATGTGGCCCAGGACAATGCATTGCCCTGGCGGTCGGTGATCGTAATGATCGTGTTGTTGAAGGACGCATGTACATGGGCAATGCCCTCGGCAACGTTCTTCTTTACCTTCTTGCGCGCCTTGGAAGAGGCGGATTTTGTAACCATCTGTCGATTCCTTACTTCGTCATGCGGATCGCCTTGCGCGGACCTTTGCGCGTGCGAGCGTTTGTGCGGGTGCGTTGGCCACGACAGGGTAATCCCTTGCGATGACGCACGCCGCGGTAGCTGCCTAGATCCATCAGTCGCTTGATGCTCATGGTCACTTCGCGGCGCAGGTCGCCTTCAATCGTGAACCTGCCGACCTCTTCGCGCAACTTGTCCATCTGCGTGTCGGTCAGATCCTTGACCTTGGTCGCATGTGCGACACCGGCAGCGTTGCAGATCTTCTGCGCGCGCGCGCGGCCGATACCGTATATCGCGGTCAGCGCGATTGCAGTGTGTTGATGGTTGGGTATGTTTACCCCAGCAATGCGGGCCATAAGCGTAGACCTTTCGTCACCCCGAAAAAGCGAAACCGTTAATTATATCCAAACTACACTGCCTGATCAACCTTGGCGCTGCTTATGGCGAGGATCCGTGCAGATGATGCGGACCACGCCCTTGCGGCGGATGACCTTGCAATGGCGGCACAATTTCTTGACCGATGCGAGAACTTTCATTTTATTACTCCCGTAATGCTTCTCTTACTTTGCGCGAAAAGTGATGCGGCCCTTGGTCAGATCGTACGGCGTAAGCTGCACCGTCACTTTGTCGCCCGGCAGGATACGTATATAGTGCATTCGCATCTTGCCCGATATAAATGCATGAATAACATGACCGTTCTCGAGTTTCACCTTAAAGGTCGCATTTGGCAGGTTTTCCTCAACCTCACCTTGCATCTCGATGACGTCTTCTTTGGCCATGCGCCCTAACTACCTGCCGGGGACTCCAGCCCCCTTGAAGTTTGCTTTCTTCAGTAGGCTCTCGTACTGATGCGACATGATGTAGGCCTGCACCTGCGACATGAAGTCCATTGTCACCACAACAATAATCAACAGGCTGGTGCCGCCGAAATAAAACGGCACATTCCATTTCAGAATGAGGAATTCCGGCAGCAAACAGACAAGGGTCACGTAAATTGCCCCTGCCAGCGTGAGGCGCATCAAAATCTTGTCGACGTAACGAGCCGTCTGGTCTCCAGGGCGGATACCGGGAACAAAAGCACCGCTTTTCTTCAAGTTGTCCGCCGTCTCCTTTGAATTGAAAACCAGCGCAGTATAGAAAAAACAGAAAAAAATGATCGCTCCAGCGTAGAGCAAGACGTAGATCGGCTGACCTGGTGAAAGTGTCGCCGCAATATCCTTCAGCCAGAACATGCCTTCGCCCGAGCCGAACCAGCCGGCCACTGTAGCAGGAAAAAGAATGATCGATGAGGCGAAGATCGGCGGAATCACCCCCGACATATTCAGTTTCAGGGGCAGATGCGAACTCTGTCCGCCATAAACCTTGTTGCCAACTTGACGCTTCGCATAATTGACCAGGATCTTTCGCTGGCCGCGCTCGACAAATACGACGAAGCCGGTTACCAGAAACACCAACGCAATGATGAAAATCGCAGTCAGCGCATGCATGGCGCCGGTACGAACCAATTCCAACAATCCGCCGATGGCGCTGGGTAGGCCAGCAATGATGCCGGCGAAAATGATGACCGAGATGCCATTGCCCAAGCCACGCTCAGTGATTTGCTCACCCATCCACATAAGGAACATGGTGCCAGTCAGCAATGTCGTGACGCAGGTAACGCGGAACAGAATGCCCGGATCCGGCACGAGACCAGCCTGCGATTCCATGGCGATGGCAATGCCGAGACCCTGAACCAGGGCGAGGGCAACCGTGCCGTAACGCGTATATTGCGTTATTTTGCGACGACCGGCTTCACCCTCTTTTTTCAGCGCCTCCAAAGTCGGCACTGCCACTGTCATCAACTGCATGATGATGGATGCCGAGATGTAGGGCATTATGCCCAGAGCAAATATCGTGAAGCGCGACAGAGCCCCACCTGAAAACAGGTTGAAGATGCCGAGTATGCCACCCTGCTGTCCCTGGAAAAGCTCAGCCAGCCGTACTGGATCGATACCCGGTACGGGAATATGCGCACCGATACGATAAACAATCAGCGCCCCGAGCAGAAACAACAGCCGGCGCTTCAGGTCCCCGAACTTACCGGTCTTGCCCAGGGTTGCAGTTTCGTTGGCCAAGGGGATTCCCGATTACTCCGCAACGACACTACCGCCAGCGGCTTCGATGGCAGCTCTGGCACCCTTTGTAGCGCCGACACCCTTGAGGACAATTTTTTTGGTCAGTTTGCCAGACAAGATAACCTTGGCGGAAAGCGCATCGCCCGGTACCACACCAGCCTGCTGGAGAACCAGGAGATCGACTTCACCGACCGGTAGCCTCTCCAAGTCGGACAAACGAATCTCTACATTGCGCGCACGCGTCAGCGATACGAAACCGCGCTTGGGCAGGCGACGTTGCAATGGCATCTGGCCGCCTTCAAAACCAACTTTGTGGAAGCCACCGGCGCGGGAGGTTTGTCCCTTGTGCCCACGGCCCGCAGTCTTGCCGAGACCGCTACCGATGCCGCGCCCGACACGACGCTTGGCGTGCTTGGCTCCGGCCGCAGGTTTGAGATTGTTCAGTTCCATTCAACCCTCACATTTAACGAGGTATGCGACCTTGTTGATCATGCCGCGCACTGCCGGCGTATCCTCAAGTTCGACCGTGTGGTTTCGGCGCTTCAGTCCAAGACCACGCACGGTAGCGCGATGATCCTGCTTGGTACCCATCAGGCCCTTGACTAAGGTAACTCTCACTTTTTTCTCGGCCATGGCTTATCCCAGAACTTCTTCAACCGTCTTGCCGCGCTTTGCCGCTACCTCAGCCGGTGTATTCATCTTGGTAAGGCCATTCAGGGTCGCACGAACCACGTTATAAGGATTGGTCGACCCAAGGCACTTGGCCAAGACGTCGGTTACACCCATCACTTCGAAAACGGCACGCATCGGGCCGCCGGCAATAATGCCGGTACCGGCAGAGGCTGGCTGCATAAGAACTCGCGAAGCCCCATGCTCACCAATCACAGCGTGCTGCAACGTGCCGCTCTTGAGGGAAATTTTAACCATCTTGCGGCGCGCCTCTTCCATGGCTTTTTGCACAGCCACGGGCACTTCGCGCGACTTGCCCTTGCCCATGCCGATGCCGCCATCACCATCGCCGACCACGGTCAGTGCAGCGAAGCCGAGGATTCGCCCGCCTTTCACGACCTTGGTAACGCGATTGATTGAAACCATCTTTTCGCGCAGGCCGTCATCACGCTCTTCGGACGCCTGCGGTTTCCTTGTCTGCGGTTTTGCCATTGCTAACCTCGCTTAAAACTTGAGTCCGCCTTCACGCGCGGCATCGGCCAACGCCTTGACGCGACCGTGGTACATGAAGCCGGAACGGTCGAAAGCAACCGCCTCGACGCCAGCTGCTTTGGCCCGCTCGGCTATGAGTTTGCCTACCAAGGTCGCCGCCTTGACATTGCCACCACTGGGGGCCTGCTTGCGAACACCTTCTTCGATAGTCGAGGCGGAAGCCAGAACCTTTGCACCTTCGCCATCGATGATCTGCGCGTAGATGTGGCTGTTCGAGCGGTGAACACAAAGCCGCACTACTTTGAGTTCGGCAATCTTGGCTCGGGTTTTGCGAGCCCTGCGCAAACGAGTCTGCTTTTTGTCCATTGCTGTACCCTTACTTCTTCTTCGTTTCTTTTAGAACGATGACCTCGTCCGCGTAGCGCACACCCTTGCCCTTATAGGGCTCCGGCGGACGATAGCCGCGCACTACGGCCGCCACTTGGCCCACGACCTGTTTGTCGATACCCTTGATGAGGATTTCCGTCTGCGTGGGTGTTTCCACCTTGATCCCCGCCGGCATTTCATGCACCACCGGGTGAGAAAATCCAAGGGCAAGATTAAGCTTCGTGCCCTGTGCTTGCGCACGGTAGCCGACCCCGACCAGCATTAGCTTCTTCTCGAACCCCTTGGTGACACCTGTCACCATGTTGGCCAAGAGTGCGCGCATCGTACCGGAATGCGCGCCACCGTTCTCGGCATCCACCACAGACTTGCACAGCAACTTATCGTTTTCGCGTTCAATGCTCACCGACGGATGTACGGCTTGCTTGAGCGTGCCCAGAGGTCCCTTGACGCTGATTTCAGAAGCGGTAAGCGTGATATCGACACCCTTGGGCAACTCGACCGGATACTTAGCAATACGTGACATTACGCTCTCCTTACGCCACGATGCACAACACTTCGCCACCAACATTGGTGGCGCGTGCGCGACGATCCGTCATGACGCCCTTGGGAGTCGAAACAATAGCGATGCCCAGGCCGTTCATCACGCGGGGCAGGTCGCCCGAGCCCTTGTATACTCGCAGCCCTGGGCGTGATATCCGCTCGATGCGCTCGATCACGGGACGGCCGGCGTAGTATTTGAGAGCAATGTCTAGCTGCGACTTGCCCTCTGAATCACGCACAGCGAAATCGTCGATGTAGCCCTCGTCCTTCAGCACGGCAGCAATGGCCGCCTTAAGCTTTGAGGACGGCATGACAACGGAGTTTTTCTGGGCCATCTGCGCATTGCGAATGCGCGTCAGCATATCGGCGACCGGATCAGTCATACTCATTCTCGATCTCCTCTTACCAGCTGGCCTTGATCATGCCGGGCACTTCGCCGCGCATGGCCACTTCGCGTAGCTTGAGACGGCAAAGACCAAATTTACGAAAGTAACCGCGCGGGCGGCCGGTGAGCTCACAGCGGTTGCGCTGTCGCACCGGACTGGCATTGCGCGGCAACTGCTGAAATTTAAGGCGAGCATCCATACGCTCTTCGTCGGAGAGCTTGGAGTTGTTGATGACGGCGAGCAGTTCGGCGCGTTTGGCGGCGTATTTAGCCACTGTCTTGGCGCGTTTGGCTTCGCGATTGATAAGAGCAAGTTTCGCCATGGCTCCCTCAGTTCTTGAAGGGGAATTTGAAGGCGGCGAGAAGCGCCTTGGCCTCTTCGTCCGTCTTCGCGGTTGTCGTAATACTGATATTCATGCCACGCAGCGCATCGATCTTGTCGTATTCAACCTCCGGAAAGATGATCTGTTCCTTGACGCCCAAGTTGTAGTTGCCTCGACCGTCGAAAGCCTTGCCGGAGATGCCGCGAAAGTCGCGAATGCGCGGTAGAACGATGGTAACGAGGCGGTCAAGAAACTCGTACATGCGCCCACCGCGCAGCGTGACCATGCAGCCGATGGGATAGCCTTCACGGATCTTGAAACCAGCGATCGATTTCTTCGATTTGGTCGTGACTGGCTTCTGCCCGGCAATCTTGGTCATGTCACCGACCGCATGCTCAAGCACTTTCTTGTCGCCAACCGCTTCCCCCACGCCCATATTGAGCGTGATTTTTGAAATGCGGGGCACTTCCATGACCGACTGATAACCGAATCTCTTGGTCAGATCGGCCATCACGGTTTGTTTGTAGTATTCCTGCAGGCGCGCCATAAGTCCTTCCTTACGCTTCCACGGTTTCGCCGTTTGACTTAAACACACGAACCTTACGGCCGTCGTCAAGCGACTTGAAACCAACGCGATCGGCCTTCTGGGTTGCGGGATTGATCAGCGCCACGTTCGATACATGTATGGGCATTTCCTTCTCCAGAATGCCGCCAGGCTGACCCTTGACCGGATTCGGCCTCGTGTGCCGCTTGACTTTGTTTACACCCTCGACGAGCACGCGCTCGTTCTCGAGGCGGCGTAGCACAGCACCACGCTTGCCCTTGTCCTTGCCGGCTAAGACGATGACGTCGTCGCCCTTGCGAATCTTATTCATGGCCAGAATCCTCAGAGAACTTCGGGCGCCAACGAGACGATCTTCATGAAACGCTCGGTGCGCAGTTCACGCGTCACCGGTCCGAAGATGCGTGTGCCGATCGGTTCCAACTTGTTATTGAGCAGCACTGCAGCATTGCCATCAAACTTGACGACCGAACCATCCGGCCGGCGAACTCCCTTGGCGGTGCGCACAACCACTGCACTATAAACCTCGCCCTTCTTGACGCGACCACGTGGTGCCGCATCCTTGATGCTTACCTTGATCACGTCGCCTATGCCGGCGTAGCGGCGCTTGGAGCCGCCCAGCACCTTGATGCACATGACAGAACGCGCGCCAGTGTTATCGGCGACATTCAGCACCGTCTGCATTTGAATCATTTTAAATCTCCAACTTAATCGCAACTTGCGCTGCGGTCAGTCTTGGAACCCGTTCGGGTTGGACCCGACTGGCGAGCCAGTCAGGCGTTAATCCCGTTCGACGCGTTAGCACGACGAACGAAGAAAAGAGCTCGCTATTATAATGACAACCTAGATATGAGTAAAGAGCACGCGCTGATTATATTATGCGGGCTTTTTCCATTATGCGTGTCACTCTCCAGGCCTTCGTCTTGGATACGGGAGCGCATTCTTCAATCAGCACGACATCGCCGGCACCCGCCTCAAGGCCTTCAATATGGGCAGCGTACTTGCGCGAACGTGTCACGATTTTGCCAATAGGGTGTTTGACCCGGCGCTCGACCAAAACCGTTACAGTTTTCTGCATCTTGTCGCTGACAACGCGCCCCGTCAGGGTGCGCCGCACTTTCTGGATAGCCTCGCTCATTTTACTGCCACCTTTTCACGCAGAAGAGTTTTCACGCGCGCAATATCCTTACGCACCTTGCCAAGCTGGCTAGTGTTCTGCAGCTGCTGGGTCGCCACTTGCATGCGCAAGGAAAATTGAGCCTTGCGCAGTTCCAACAGCTCCTTGTTAAGTTCGGCCGCATCTTTGGCTCTTAATTCATTGGCTTTCATGATCACCCCACCTGGCGTACGACGAAGGCCGTCTCAATTGGCAGCTTGGCAGCAGCCAGCGCAAAGGCCTCGCGCGCCAAAGATTCGTCAACACCGTCCATTTCGTATATCACCTTGCCTGGCTGTATCTCGGCGACATAGTACTCGGGATTCCCCTTGCCGTTACCCATCCTGACCTCAGCCGGTTTGTGGGAAATCGGCTTGTCCGGGAATATCCGGATCCAGATACGGCCACCACGCTTGATATGGCGCGTCATGGCACGCCTTGCAGCCTCGATCTGCCGTGCCGTAATGCGGCCACGGCCAATGGCCTTGAGGCCGTATTCGCCGAAACTGACCTTCGTCCCGCGCGTGGCTATGCCCTTGTTTCGACCCTTCTGTTCCTTGCGATATTTTCTGCGTGCTGGTTGCAACATGACTGTTACTCCTTACCTTCCGTCTTGGGCGCCGCCGGTTTACGCACACGTTTGGCAGGTGTCTTGGCTGGCGCAGCTGCCTCAGCAGAAGGGGCAGCTTCAGGCTTGGCTTCGGCAGACTTGGCGGCCGTCTTTCGAGGCGTACGCGGCTTTGCAACCGGCTTCGCCTCCCCTTCACTAGCCTTGGCGGCAGGGCGGGCCGGAGCTTTGCGAGCCCTCTTTGCCGGCTCCTCAGCGGGAACGGCATCCGGCGTAACTGCCTGTTGTTCGTTGCGCGCCATCGTTTCGCCTTTGAACACCCAAACCTTGATTCCGATGATGCCGTAGGTGGTCTTGGCTTCCGAGGTGCCATAATCAATATCCGCCCGCAGAGTATGCAAAGGCACACGGCCCTCACGATACCACTCGCGGCGTGCAATCTCGGCTCCATTCAAGCGACCCGAACTCATGATCTTGATGCCTTGGGCACCGAGGCGCATAGCGTTCTGCATCGCGCGCTTCATAGCGCGTCGGAACATGATGCGTTTCTCGAGTTGTTGGGCAATCGAATCTGCAATCAATTGCGCATCGGTCTCCGGCTTGCGGATTTCTTCGATATTGACATGAACCTGAACGCCCAGAATTTTCTGCAGGCCGATCTTCAGTTGTTCGATATCCTCACCTTTCTTGCCGATCACCACGCCCGGGCGAGCGGAATACACAGTGATGCGGGCATTCTTGGCGGGTCGCTCGATCACGACGCGGCCAACTGAGGCGTGCGCGAGCTTTTTCTTCAGATAGCCACGCACTTCTATGTCTTCGTTGAGCATCTGGGGAAACGATTTGCTGTTGGCGTACCAGCGCGAACCCCAGTTGCGCGTGACCGAGAGGCGAAATCCGGTCGGATGTATCTTCTGTCCCATAGTTTTTCCTTACTTCCTTCCGGATTTCTTTGCTGGTGCCTCACCGACGGTGACATAGATATGGCAGGTCGGCTTGAGAATTTTGAAGCCACGGCCCTTGGCGCGAGGCATGAACCGTTTGAGCGTCATCCCGCGCTCGACATGGATTGTCCTCACTTGCAGCGTATCGATGTCGGCACCATCATTGTGCTCGGCATTGGCTATGGCCGACTCAAGCACTTTCTTGATGATCTTTGCACCTTTCTTGGGTGAGAAGGAAAGGACGTTCAGTGCCTTGTCGACTGGCAGGCCGCGTATCTGGTCGGCAACAAGCCGGCCCTTCTGCGCCGAGAGGCGGACTCCACGCAAAATCGCATTGGTTTCCATCATCTCTCCTTACTTCTTGACCGCGGCTTTTTTACTGCCGGCGGTATGGCCCTTGAACGTACGGGTTAGGGCAAATTCGCCGAGTTTGTGGCCGACCATATTCTCAGAGATATATACAGGAATATGCTGTTTGCCGTTATGCACAGCAATGGTCAGACCAACAAAATCCGGCAAGACGGTAGAACGACGTGACCACGTCTTGATCGGACGCTTGTCATTGGTTGCGCGCGAAGCCTCAACTTTCTTTTCCAGATGAGCGTCAACGAATGGGCCTTTTTTAACTGAACGTGCCATGTTTCACCTCTTATTTTTTGTGCCGACGCTGGACAATCATGCCGTCCGTGCGCTTGTTGCGGCGTGTGCGGTACCCCTTGGAGGGCGTACCCCACGGGCTGACCGGATCTCGACCGGCTGCAGTCTTGCCTTCGCCGCCCCCATGCGGGTGGTCAATCGGGTTCATCGCCACGCCTCGAACTGTCGGGCGGATACCGCGCCAGCGTTGGGCGCCAGCCTTGCCTATGGATCGCAGACTGTTCTCTTCATTGCCAACTTCACCGATCGTCGCTCGGCACTCGACGTGCACACGGCGTATTTCACCGGATCGCAAACGGAGCTGCGCGTAGCTGCCCTCGCGAGCCAGAAGCTGAACTGACGTACCCGCAGCGCGCGCCAACTGGGCACCCTTGCCAGGTACCATTTCTACGCAGTGGATGGTCGTTCCAACCGGGATATTTCGCAGCACCTTGGCATTGCCAACCTTGATGGGCGCGTTCGCACCACTGGTCAACTCCATCCCTACTGTCACGCCCTTGGGCGCAATGATGTAGCGGCGCTCGCCGTCCGCATAGCACAGCAAGGCCAGATTGGCACTACGATTCGGATCATATTCGAGCCGCTCGACCTTGGCTGGAATACCGTCTTTGTTTCGGCGAAAATCGACAATCCGATAGTTCTGCTTGTGGCCCCCGCCTTTATGGCGCGTGGTGATGTGGCCGTGGTTGTTACGACCCGCCTTGCTATTCTTCTTCTCGATCAGCGCTGAGATCGGCTCCCCCTTGTGTAGTCCGGGATTGACGACCTTGACGACGGCGCGTCGTCCAGCAGAAGTTGGTTTAACTTTAACGAGTGGCATGGCTTACTCCCCCACCGCGAAGTTGATTTCCTGACCAGGCTTCAGGCTAACGTAAGCTTTCCTGATGTCGTTGCGACGGCCGATATAGCGGCCGTGACGCTTTTCCTTGCCTTTCAGATTGGATACCCGCACCGCCTCGACCTGCACCTTGAAGAGCAGTTCCACGGCAGCCTTGATTTCCGGTTTGGTAGCATCAGGCGCGACGATGAAAATCACCTGCTCGTTCTTGTCTGCTATGAAGGTTGCCTTCTCTGAGATCTGGGGTGCGACAAGCACCTGCATCAGCCGCTCCTGGTTGAATGTTCTCATCCCAGCATCTCCTCCATCTTGGCCACCGCCCCCTTGGTGAGCAGGACATTCTTGAAGCGCACCAGAGAAATCGGATCTGTCTCATTCACCTCAAGCACAAGAATATTGTGCAGATTTCGTGAAGATAGATATAGGTTCTCGTCCATGTTGTCGGTAATCACCAGCACGGACTCAAGGCCCAATCCTTTGATTTTTTCAGCCAGCATTTTCGTTTTCGGCGACTCGACTGAAAAATTCTCTATGACGGCCAAGCGGTCCTCCCGGGCCAATTGAGAGAGAATTGCCGCCAGTCCAGCACGGTACATTTTTCGATTGACCTTGTGGCTGAAGTTTTCGTCCGGTCTGTTCGGAAATATGCGGCCACCGCCACGCCATATCGGGCTGGATGACATCCCGGCGCGAGCACGGCCAGTACCCTTTTGACGCCAAGGTTTCTTGGTCGTATGGCGAACCTCGCCGCGATCCTTCTGGGCCCGATTTCCAGCGCGGGCATTAGCTTGGTAGGCAACCACGACTTGATGCACCAAAGCCTCGTTGTAGTCCCGGGCGAACAGCGCATCGGATGCCTGCAGCGTCGCTGCGGCCTTGCCTTGCTCATTAATCAGTTTAAGTTCCATCGCGTCCCCCTTAGCCTTTGATCGCCGGATGGACCACGACATCTGTACCGCGGCTGCCTGGAACGGCTCCCTTGACAAGCAGTAGTTGGCGGGCTTCATCCACCCGAACGACCGTCAGATTCTGCGTGGTACGCTTAACAGCGCCTAAGTGGCCGGCCATTTTCTTGCCTGGGAAAACGCGGCCAGGATCCTGGTTCATGCCAATCGAGCCGGCCGAATTGTGGGACACGGAGTTGCCATGGCTGGCCCGGTTCGACGAGAAGTGGTGACGCTTGATAGCACCCGCAAAACCCTTGCCCTGTGAAGTTCCGGTCACATCCACTTTCTGACCCGCCTGGAAAATCGTCGCGGCAATAACGTCACCCGGCTTGAAATTTGTCAATTCGTCTGAGGCGACACGGAATTCCTTAAGAACTTGGCCCGCTTCGGCGCCTGCCTTGGCTAGATGCCCTGCCGCCGCTTTGTTCACGCGGCTGGCACGACGCTTACCGTAGGTCACCTGCACCGAGGCGTAGCCGTCGGCATCGGGCGACTTAATTTGGGTGACGCGATTGTTCGACACGTCAAGCACCGTCACCGGGATGGTTTCACCATCGTCGGTAAAGATACGCGTCATGCCAACCTTGCGTCCGACAAGGCCCAGACTCATTTTTTTCTCCTATCCCCGGTTGCGATTGACCGGGATCTAATAAAAAATAACTCGATAAAACATTGCGCACAACGGCCGAATTCCGACCGCGAAGCAAAAAATTTACTGCAGCTTGATCTCGACGTCGACGCCCGCAGGCAGATCAAGCTTCATCAAAGCATCAACCGTCTTGTCCGTCGGATCGATGATGTCCATCAGGCGCAAGTGCGTACGAATTTCGAACTGGTCGCGCGAAGTCTTGTTCACATGCGGGGAGCGCAGTATGTCGAAGCGTTCTATGCGCGTGGGCAAAGGCACTGGGCCACGCACAACGGCGCCAGTACGCTTCGCCGTTTCCACGATTTCCAAGGCAGACTGATCGATTAGTCGATAATCAAACGCCTTAAGGCGAATGCGAATTTTCTGGCTTTGCATGTCAATTTTCCAAAGAGCGATGGCTGGCGCACCATGCGCCAGCCAGTATTTATTCGATCACTTTCGCCACGACGCCGGCGCCGACGGTACGGCCGCCTTCGCGGATGGCAAAGCGCAGGCCGTCTTCCATGGCGATCGGAGCGATCAG
>PHCS01000089.1 GCA_002840845.1 Betaproteobacteria bacterium HGW-Betaproteobacteria-14 | reverse complement strand
AGCTGACGCACTACCTCGCCAAGGTCGAGACGCACAACCACCCGACCGCCATTTCTCCTTCTCCCGGCGCGGCCACCGGCTCCGGCGGCGAGATCCGCGACGAGGGCGCCACCGGCCGCGGCTCCAAGCCGAAGGCCGGCATGTGCGGCTTCTCGGTGTCGAACCTGAACATCCCCGGCTTCGCGCAGCCGTGGGAGCAGGCCTACGGCAAGCCCGAGCGCATCGCCTCGGCGCTCGACATCATGATCGAGGGGCCGATAGGCGCCGCCGCCTTCAACAACGAATTCGGCCGGCCCAACCTCGCCGGCACCTTCCGCACCTTCGAGCAGGAAGTGGCGGGCGAGGTGCGCGGCTACCACAAGCCGATCATGATCGCCGGTGGCGTCGGCAACATCGCCGCGCGCGACGCGCACAAGATCGAATTCAAGCCCGGCGCGCTGCTCATCCAGCTCGGCGGCCCCGGCATGCTCATCGGCCTCGGCGGCGGCGCCGCATCCTCCATGACCACCGGCACCAACACGGCCGACCTCGACTTCGCCTCGGTGCAGCGCGGCAACCCGGAGATCCAGCGTCGCGCCCAGGAAGTCATCGACCGCTGCTGGCAAATGGGCGAGCAGAACCCGATCCTCTCCATCCACGACGTCGGCGCCGGCGGCCTCTCCAATGCCCTGCCGGAGCTGGCGCACGGCGCCGGCTGTGGCGCGCGTTTCGAATTGCGCCGCGTGCAGACGGAAGAGCCGGGCATGTCGCCGCGCGAGATCTGGTGCAACGAGGCGCAGGAGCGCTATGTGCTGGCGATTCCGGCCGACCGGCTCGATGCGTTCCGCGCCCTCTGCGAACGCGAGCGTTGCCCTTTTGCCGTGCTCGGCGAAGCCACCGCCGACGGCCGACTCGTGGTGAGCGACAGCCACTTCGGCAACAACGCCGTCGACATGGACATGGAAGTGCTGCTCGGCAAGCCGCCCAGAATGACGCGAGACGTCGCCCACAAGCCGCGCCACCTGCCGCCCTTCGATGCCGCCGCCGTCGATCTGCAGGAGGCCGCCTGGCGCGTGCTGCGCATGCCCAGCGTCGCCTCGAAGAATTTCCTCATCACCATCGGTGACCGCAGCGTCGGCGGTCTCACCGCGCGCGACCAGATGGTCGGACCGTGGCAGGTGCCGGTGGCCGACTGCGCCGTTACAGCGCTCTCGTACCAGGGCACGCTCGGCGAGGCCTTCGCCATGGGCGAGAAGACGCCGCTGGCGCTGATCGATGCGCCGGCCTCGGGCCGCATGGCAGTGGGCGAGGCAGTGACCAATCTTGCCGCCGCATTGATCGGCGACATCGGAAGAATCAAGCTCTCCGCCAACTGGATGGCCGCCGCCGGCCATGCGGGCGAGGATGCCGCGCTCTTCGACACCGTCAGGGCGGTCGGGCTGGAATTTTGTCCGGCGCTCGGCATCAGCATTCCCGTCGGCAAGGATTCGCTGTCGATGAAGACGGCGTGGGAGGATAACGGCGCGAAGAAACAGGTCACCGCGCCGCTCTCGCTGATCATCTCAGCCTTCGCGGTTTGCAACGACGTGCGCCGGACGCTGACGCCGCAACTGCGTACCGATTGCGGCGAGACCGATCTCCTGCTGGTGGACCTCGGTCAAGGCAAGCACCGACTTGGTGGCTCTGCGCTGGCGCAGGCCTACAACTCGGTCGGCGAGCATGCGCCGGATGCCGATGCCGCGCTCCTGCGCGGTTTCTTCGCTGCCGTACAGAAGCTGAATGCCGACAAGCTGCTGCTCGCCTACCATGACCGCTCCGACGGCGGCCTCTTCGCCGCCGCCTGCGAGATGGCCTTCGCCGGCCATTGCGGCGTCTCGCTCAACCTTGACACGCTGTGCTTCGATCCCCTCATGAACGATGCCGACGGCCTCGAGCGCAAGCCGGAGATGGTCGGCGGCCGCTTCCGCGACCGCTTGATGGGTGCGCTGTTCGCCGAGGAACTCGGCGCGCTGCTGCAGATCCGCCGCGATGACCGCGCGAAAGTCATGCAGGTGCTGCGCGCGCACGGGCTGGCTGCCTGCAGCCACACCGTCGGCGAACTGAACGCGGCCGACGAGATCCGCGTCTGGCGAAATGCCAAGGCCTTGTTCCGTGAAAAACGCGCCGACCTGCAACGCGCCTGGACGGAAACGAGCTACCAGATCGCCCGCCTGCGCGACGATGCGCAATGCGCGCAGGAAGAGTTCGACGCGCTGCTCGACGCAAGCGACCCCGGCCTCTCGGCAACGCTCACCTTCGATCCGGCCGAGTTCCCCCCTTTGAAAAAGGGGGGCGGAGGGGGGATTTCTCCGCCGATGATCGCCATGGGGGCAAGACCGCGAATCGCGATACTGCGCGAGCAGGGCGTGAATGGCCAGGTGGAAATGGCTGCCGCCTTCGACCGCGCCGGCTTTGCCGCCTTCGATGTGCACATGAGCGATTTGCAGGCGCGCCGTGTCGCGCTGACTGACTTTCACGGCCTCGTCGCCTGCGGCGGCTTCTCCTATGGCGATGTGCTCGGCGCCGGCCAGGGCTGGGCGAAGTCGATCCTCTTCAATGCGCAACTGCGCGACGCGTTCGCCGCCTATTTCGGCCGCGCCGACACCTTCGCACTGGGTGTCTGCAACGGCTGCCAGATGATGAGCCACCTGGCGGAGATCATTCCCGGCGCGCAGCACTGGCCGCGGTTCGCGCGCAACCGCAGCGAGCAGTTCGAGGCGCGCTTCGTCATGGTGGAGGTGCCGCAGAGCCCCTCGCTGTTCCTCGACGGCATGGCCGGCAGCTGCCTGCCCATCGTCGTCTCCCATGGCGAGGGCCGCGCCGACTTTTCGGCGCACGGCAAACAGGACAGCGCCGTCGTCGCGCTGCGCTACGTCGACAACCACGGCCGCGTCGCGCAAACCTATCCCTTCAACCCGAACGGCTCGCCCGACGGCATCGCCGGCCTCACCACCCCGGATGGCCGCTTCACCATCATGATGCCGCACCCCGAGCGCATCTTCCGCACGCTGCAGATGTCGTGGCATCCCGACAGCTGGGGCGAAGATGGACCGTGGTTGCGCATGTTCCGCAATGCCAGGGCGCGGCTCGGCTGATATCATCGGGCGGGTCATCCAACGGAGATCCGCCATGAAAAATAAAATCACCCTGTTTGTCCTCGCCACCTTTTCGGCGTGCGCATTCGCGCAGGTGAGTCCGCCTCCCAAGAATCCCGATTTCGTCAAGCTGGACAGGAACGGCGACGGCGCCATCAGCCGCGCGGAAGCCAAAGCCGACAAGCGCGTCGCGAAATTCTTCGGCAAGGCCGATATGAACCACGACGGCAAGCTCAACGAAGACGAGTGGCTGAAGGCGCGCTCGATGGCCGATCGCCAGAAGGCCGGCGAGTACGTCGACGACAGCACGCTGACCGCCAAGGTGAAGGCGGCCCTGCTGGCTGAGCAGGGACTGCCCTCGGCCGCCATCTCGGTGGAGACCTATCACGGCGTGGTGCAGTTGTCCGGATTCGTGGACAGCGAGGCGCAGGTCAAGCAGGCCGGCCAGGTGGCGCGCGGCGTCAAGGGCGTGAAGGAAGTGAAGAACAGCCTGAACGTAAAGTCGAAACCGTAACGTCAGCAGCTATTTCGCCTGGGCAGGCGGCGGCGTCTCGAACCAGGCCGGGTCGACCAGGTCGAGTTGTTCCCCGCTCAGCACCTTCTGCAGGGCGAACACGCTTTGCGGGCGCTGGGCGACGGGCAGCTTGAGGCACCAGTCGATCAGCTCCAGCAGTTGCAGCGAATAGCGATTTCTCCAGCGCGCCTGGGCCGGTTCCAGCTCATCCTTGACGAGCCGTCGATCGGCCGGCTGCGGTTCGCTACCGGCCATGCAGTCGTAGAGCGAGGCGCCGGTCGAATAAATGTCGGTCCAGGGCCCCAGCGGCTCGCCCGAGCCCTGCTGTTCGGGGGCCGCGAAGCCCGGCGTGCATACCGCGTGCTTGCCGGCGCGCGGGCCCTGTCCCTGCCGCGCCGCGCCGAAGTCCAGCAGCACCGGGTGGCCGTCGCTGCGCACGTAGATGTTGGCCGGCTTGATGTCCAGATGCAGGAGCTTGTGCGTGTGCACTTCGCGCAGGCCCGAGAGCAATCGCGCGAATACGTGGCGCAGGAATTCCTCGCCGATCTGCTCCCCGTTGTCGGTCAGGCGGCGTGCGTGATCCTTCAGGGTGCTGCCGTTCTCGTAACGCATCACCAGGTAGGCCGTGCCGTTGGCGCGGAAAAAGTTCTCGACGCGCACCACGTTGGGATGGTCGATGCCGGCAAGGACGCGGCCCTCCTCGAAGAACCAGTTCATGCCGTTGTTGAACGCGCCCTGGTGCTCGGCCTCCACATCCACGGCGAGGGCGCCGGCCTCGCGCCGGGTCAGGCCGGCAGGCAGGTATTCCTTGATCGCCACCGGCTTGCCCGCCTCATCGTGGGCCAGATAGACGATGGAAAAGCCGCCCTGGGAAAGCTGCCGCTCGACGCGGTAGCGATCCAGTTGCGAGCCGCGCGGCAGCGGCGGAGGCGAGAGCGGGTTGTGCATAGGGTGAAAAAAATCGGCGCCGGGGCGCCGATTGTGTCGACCGGTAAAACGCTTACTCGATCTTGGCCTTGGCGCGCAGTTCCGTGATGTGCTTTTCGAGGATCTGCTGCTGCAGGCGCTGCTGGATCTGCGGCTTCACCTCCTCGAGGGGCGGATGCTTCAGGTCGCGCACGTCGTCGAGCTGGATGACATGCCAGCCGAACTGGGTATTGACCGGCGTGGCGGAGAACTTGCCCTTCTCGAGTGCCACCATTGCGTCGGCGAAGGGCTTGACGTAGCCGGAGGGTGCGGACCAGCCGAGATCGCCGCCGCGGTCCTTGTTGCCCGGATCCTTCGACTGCTTGGCCAGTTCCTCGAACTTCTCGCCCTTCTGCAGGCGGGCGACGATGCTCTTCGCGTCGTCTTCCTTCTCCACCAGGATGTGGCGTGCCTTGTATTCCTTGTTGCCCATCGCCTTGATGATGCTGTCGTATTCGTTCTTGACCGCCTCGTCCTTGACCGGATGGGTGGCGACGAAATCCTGCAGGTAGGCGTTCACCAGGATGCCCTGGCGCGCCAGCTCGAATTGCGCATTCACCTCGGCCTTCTTGTCGAAGCCCTTCTTCCTGGATGCTTGCGAGAGGATTTCGCGCGTGACCAGGTCGTTGCGCACGGCGGCGCGCAGCTGCTCCGAATCCTGCTGACCCTGGGCCAGCTGCGACTGCAGCAGCGCCTCGGCGCGCGCGGCCGGGATGGCCACGCCGTTTACCGTGGCGACGACGGAGGATTTGCCGGCGGCTTTGGCGGCGGGCTTGGCCTCCTGGGCATGCAGCGGTGCTTGAAGCAGAAAGCCCGCGACGAGGAGGGTGGTCAGGCGGGGGAGGGTGTGTTTCATGTGTTTTCCTTCTGTCGTGTTAATCAGTTTCATCCGGCGTCAGCGCCTTGATGCTGAGGGCATGGATTTCCCTGCGCATCATGGGCCCTAGCGCCTCGTAAATCAAGCGGTGGCGTTGCACCGTGCCGCAGCCGGCGAAGCGGGCGGAAACGATGGTCAGGCGGTAGTGGCCGCCCCCCTCCCTGGCGCCGGCATGGCCGGCATGCTTGGCGCTGTCGTCGGCGATGTCGAGCCGCTGCGGATCGAGCGCGGCCAGCTTTTCCTGCATTGCCGAAATGGTAGTCATGCTGGAAAGGCTTTCTTGAACGGGAGCACCCTAGTGCGCGCGAAAACGCCTTCCGTGACGTAGTCATCGGCCGCCACCCAGGCCTGCGCTTCGGCAAGGGACTCGAACTCGGCGACGATCAGGCTGCCGGCGAAGCCGGCGGGCCCGGGGTCAGGGGAGTCGATGGCCGGACAGGGGCCGGCCAGCACGAGGCGGCCGGCATCCTGCAGTGCCTTCAGGCGCGCGACGTGGGCCGGGCGCGCGGCGAGGCGCTTCTCCAGGCTGCCGGGGGCGTCTTCGCCGATGATGGCATACAGCATCATTTCTTGTCCTCCTCGACGTATTTCGACAACAGCAGGCTTTGGCCGACGATGAAGGCCAGCATCAGGCCCATGCCGCCGAAGAGCTTGAAATTCACCCAGGTGTCGGTGGAAAAGTTGAAGGCGACGAACAGGTTGGCCACGCCCATGACGGCGAAAAAGCCGATCCAGCTGGCGTTCAGTTGCGCCCACACCCGGTCGGGCAGGGAGATCTGCTGCTCCATCAGCTTGCGGATGAGGTTCTTGCGGAAGAACAGCCTGGCGCCCGCCAGTACGGCGCCGAACAGCCAGTACAGCACCGTCGGCTTCCACTTGATGAAGGTCTCGTCCTGCAGCAGCAGCGTGGCGCCGCCGAAGACCACGATGATGGCGAGGCTGACCCACAGCATGGTGTCGACCTTGCGTCCGCGCACGAGCAGCCAGCCGATCTGCGCGAAGGAGGCGGCGATGGCCACCGCCGTGGCGACGTAGATGCCGGAGACCTTGAAGGCGATGAAGAAAAGGATGACCGGGAAAAGGTCGAAGAGGAATTTCATGCGCGGCGATTATACCTTGCCTCGACGCCCCTCGCCCCGCTTGCGGGGAGGGGGCGGGGGGAGGGGGGTCAGCTCTTCTCGAACTTCAGCGACGCCGAGTTGATGCAGTAGCGCAGCCCCGTCGGCTGCGGGCCGTCCGGGAAGACATGGCCGAGGTGGGCGCCGCAGCGGCTGCACAGCGCCTCGGTGCGGCGCATGAAGAAGCTGTTGTCCTTTTCCGTGGCGAGGTTGGCGGGGTCGGCTGCCTGCCAGAAGCTGGGCCAGCCGGTGCCGGACTCGAACTTGTGCTCGGAGCGGAACAGTTCGGCGCCGCAGCAGACGCAGCGATAGACGCCTTGGTCGTGGCAATCCCAGTACTCGCCGGAGAAGGCCGGCTCCGTGCCTTTCTGCCGGGCGACGCGGTACTGCTCCGGCGTGAGCTGCTCGCGCCATTCCTTGTCGGTCTTGTTCATGTCGGTCTCTCCTTGGTAGGTCGGGCTTCAGCCCGACAGGGGTTGTTCAGCCGCAAGCGTCGGCCTGAAGGCCGACCTACGGGCGGGTTCGTCTTGCGGTCATCCATACCGCCAGCGGGCCGCAGGCGCAGGCCAGGCCGAGGCTGCCGAAGGCGAAGCCCCAGGCCGCGGCACTGTCCTTGCCGCCCATCCCGTCAAGCACCAGGCCGAAAACGAGCGGGCCGAGGAAGCCGCCGCCGAAGCCCAGAAACGAGTAGACAGCCATTGCGGCGCCGCGTTTCCCGGGCGGGGCGGCGGCAACCAGGCCGGCCGTCAAAGCCGCCGAATCGGCCATCACGGCGATGAAATGCAGCGACAGCAGCGCCAAAGTCAGCCCCCACGACACGGTGGCGGAAAATCCCGCCGCCCAGGCCAGGATCGCCGAAGCGGCCATCACCGTCACGATGTAGCGGCGCCGTCCGACGCGCGCCGCGATCTCGTTGCCCAGGATGCTGGCGGGGATGCCCAGCAGGTTGATCGCCGCCGCCACGGCCGCCGGTCCCCAAAGGGTATCCGCATGCGGCGAAAGGGCATAGGCGAAGGCGATGAAGGCCACCAGCCAGGAGCGCAAGCCGAACAGTTCCCAGCAGTGCGCTGCATAGCCCAGCACGTAACCGAGCACGGCGCGGTTGGAGAGCACAGGACGCGGGTCGAGCAGGGGCGCGGGCGCAGGGTCATGCCGCTGCGGCGTCATCGACGCAGCCGGCGCAACAGGCGCCAGCGCCCGCAGCACCAGCAGGCCCGCCGCCAGCGGCCCTGCGCCGCACAGCATGAAGGCCCACTGCCAGTCGAGCGCCGGTTCCAGCACGCCCGCCAGCAGCAGCGAGACGCTGGCGCCGATGCCGAAGGTGGAGGTGTAGAAGGCGATGAAGCGGCTCTGCAGCGGGCCGGTGACGCGGTCGGTCAGCGCCTTCAGTCCCGGCATGTAGGTGCCTGCCAGTCCCGCCCCGGCGAGCGCCTGGAACAGGGCGCCGCTGGCCACGCCCTGGGCGAAGAGTCCGAAGCCGAGCGTGCCGGCGATGGACAGCAGCGTCGAGAGGAAATACACATGCCGCGCGTCGATGCGGTCGGTGAGCGTGGAGAGCAGCGGCACCGCCGCCATGTAGCCGGCGAAGAACACGCCGCCGATGAAGCCCGCCTCGGCGCCGCTCATGCCCCAGGCCTCGCGCAGCGGCGCCAGCAGCGCCGGATAAGTCGAGAAGCCCGTCATGCTGAGCACTTCCGCTGCGCAGAGCAGGGCGACGATGCGCAGGCTGGAGTCTTTGGCGGGGGCGCTCATGCCGCGGTGAAGGGTGAGGGAGCTGAAAGTATAATGGTTCCCCACCCTTATCGTGACCCAGCATGGCAGGCAAGCCGTCCCCATCCGACGCCTGGCCGCTGTCCGCCAGCATCGTCGCCTCCCTGGCCGTATCTGCCGTGATCGGATTGGCCAATGTCATCCATGTGCTCGGCCTGACCGGCGGCAGCATCGGCGGGCGACTGCTTGCCGTGATGCCGATCTATTTCCTCGCCGCCTTTGCCGGCGCGCAGATCGCCTTCTGGCTGCTGCGCGCGCTCGTCGCGCGGGCCGTCGGACTGTTCAGGGGCCAGGCGGAGAACACCGGGCTCGGCGCACGCGAGCACGGCGTGGTGGTGCTCCTGACCTTTGTGGCGGCAGGGTTGTTCCAGTATGCGGAAAGCACCGGCGTGCAGCGCGTGCTGCAGGAGCGGGCCGCCTCGCCTGCCGCGCAGGCGGGCAGCTGTCCGCCGGACAT
>PHCS01000019.1 GCA_002840845.1 Betaproteobacteria bacterium HGW-Betaproteobacteria-14 | reverse complement strand
GGTAGGCCGTCTCGCCGTGCGCGGTGATGTCCAGGCCCTCGCGCTCTTCGTCTTCCGGCACGCGCAGCCCGACCAGCATGTCGGCAATCTTGTAGGCAATGAACGCCACCACGGCGGACCAGACGACGGTGATGAGGACACCCTCGGCCTGGGTCATGAGCTGGCCGGCGATGGAGAAATCATCCTTGCCGGTGCCGCCCAGGCTGGGCGCGGAGAACACGCCGGTAAGCAATGCGCCAAGGATGCCGCCGACGCCATGCACGCCGAAGACGTCGAGCGAGTCGTCGGCGCCCAGCAGCTTCTTCAGGCCGTTTACCCCCCAGAAGCAGACCACGCCGGCGGCCAGGCCGATGACGATGGCACCCATCGGGCCGACCGAACCGCAGGCCGGCGTGATGGCCACCAGTCCCGCCACCGCGCCCGAGGCCGCGCCCAGCATCGAAGGCTTGCCCTTGAGGAGCCATTCGGCAAACATCCAGGACAAGACTGCGGAGGCCGTGGCGAAGAGCGTGTTCACGAAGGCCAGTGCCGCGCCGCTCGTCGCTTCGAGGTTGGAGCCCGCGTTGAAGCCGAACCAGCCCACCCACAGCATCGAGGCGCCCACCATCGTCAGCGTCAGGCTGTGCGGCGTCAGGGCCTCGCGGCCGTAGCCGACACGCTTGCCCAGGAGGTAGGCGCCGACCAGACCGGCCACGCCGGCGTTGATGTGCACCACGGTGCCGCCGGCAAAGTCCAGCGCGCCCTTGCTGAGCAGATAGCCTCCGGCGCCCCAGACCATGTGCGCGATCGGCAGATAGCTGAAGGTGAACCAGAGCACCGAGAACAGCAGCACGGCGGAAAAGCGCATGCGCTCGGCGAACGAGCCGACGATCAGCGCGCAGGTGATGCCGGCAAAGGTGGCCTGGAAGGCGATGAAGACATACTCGGGCAGCTTGACCTCGGGCGTGAAGGTGTCGGCCAGGCTGTTGATGCCGACGCCGGAGAGAAAGAGCTTGTCGAATCCGGCGATGATCAGTCCTTCGCCGCCGAACGCCAGGCTGTAGCCGTACACCGCCCACAGCACGCTGATCAGCGAAAACACCACCATCACCTGCATCAGCACCGAGAGCATGTTCTTGGCGCGCACCAGGCCGCCATAGAACAGCGCCAGGCCGGGAACGGCCATGAAGATGACCAGCAGCGTGGCCGTGAGCATCCAGGCCACGTCGCCCTTGTGCACCGCCGCCGCGACGGCGGGGGCGGCAGCCTCGGTTGCAGCCGCCACGCTCGCGGCAGCTTCGGCAGCGGGCGGCGCATCGGCCGCGGCCAATCCGGCCAGACCGAGGCCGGCGACCGTCATAAGTATTGCAAACATCTTTCTCATGACTCTCTCCTAGAGTGCATCCGCGCCGGTTTCACCGGTGCGGATGCGGATGGCTTGTTCGAGGTCGAAGACGAAGATCTTGCCGTCGCCGATCTTGCCGGTGCTGGCGGCCTTCTCGATGGCCTCGATCACCTGCTCGAGCAAGTCCTCCTTGACGGCGGCCTCGATCTTCACCTTGGGCAGGAAATCGACCACGTATTCAGCGCCCCGGTACAACTCGGTGTGGCCCTTCTGGCGGCCGAAGCCCTTCACCTCTGTGACGGTGATGCCGGCCACGCCCACGGCCGAGAGTGCTTCGCGCACCTCGTCGAGCTTGAACGGCTTGATGATGGCGGTTACGAGTTTCATGGCTCCCCCTTCGTCAGAACGACTTGCTGAAAGTCAGCAGGACACGGCCCTTGCCGGCCGAGTAGGCGTCCGTGCCGTTGTTGTTCACATAGCAATACACGTCGCGTGCCGTCGTGGCGGCATTGCCCGTGCAGCTGTCGTGGGCGTTGGTCGTGGAGTAGGCCAGACCGACGGTGCCGAAGCCGACGTCCTTGGTGCCGCCGATCTTCCAGTCGGTGTAGGAGGCCGGGCCGTTGCCCTTGACGCGCTGGTGGCCGACATGGCCGTTGATGCCCCAGCCGTCGCCCAGGTCGTAGGCGGCGTTCAGTTCGAGATAGCCGGAGCCGCGCGTCTTGCTCAAGGCATTGGTCGTCTTGCCCCAGCCGAACAGCGCTGTCGTCGAGTGCGAGTACTTCAGCGTCAGCCACTTCCAGGAGACGGCGCCGTACAGTTCGGTGGTGTCCTGCTTGAGGATGGTGCCGCCCGCCGTCTTGCCGGAACCGGGATAGTTGTAGGTCAGCACGCCAAGATCGTAGCCCCAGTCGCCGCCGAAGCTGCCCTTGTAGCCGCCATACACATCGAGTTCGATGCCGGCGCTGGCGCCGGCCACGGCGTCGCCGATCCAGGTGATGTTGGAACCCCAGATGCCGGCATACAGCCCGCTGGCGTGGGCGTAATCGAAGCCGCCCTGCAGGGCCGGCTTGCCGCGCGTCTGCGCGATGCCGCGATACAGGTATTCGGACGCCAGCCCGACATTGCCGGTGAAGGTGTGCGGGCTGGCAGCGGGCGCGCTTTGCGCATGCGCCGTCACAGGCAGCGAGAAGGAGAAAACAACGGCCGTGGCCAACAAGGTTTTACGCATGGCGGACTCCAGTACAAGGTTGAAAAAGGAAACTTGCAACCTAGTACTGCATCATCCGTGCCAGAACATATTTACATTTAATAACAAAGTGTTGAATTCTTGCGCCGACCTGACAGAAAAGCCCGCGCACCAAGTCGTCGCGTGATTTCGACCGTCCGCACTATGCTGGTGCAGTGCCTCCTGTCGTGCTGTAAACTGACTCGAAGTCATTTCCAGCCCTTCGCCATGCTGAACCCAAAAATCCTCGACGATTTCTCCGCCCGGCTGGCCGAACTTGCCGCCTCCGGCCCGGCCCACGACCTGGACAAGAACGCGCGCGCACTCCTCAACGGGCTGTTCGCGCGCCTCGACTTCGTCACCCGCGAGGAATTCGAAGTACAGCGCGAACTCCTCGCCCGCGCGCGCGAGAAGCTTGCCACCCTGGAAGCGCGCGTCGCCGCACTCGATGCACAAACCCCCCGCCTGCCTCCCCAGCAGTAGCCTCCGCCGCAGCGACATCGACCGGCTTGACATATAGTCCTAACGCGTACTATTATTGTTCGCATTAGGACTATATGGAGCTCGCATTTGTCGCGCGAACCTTTTCTGCCCATGCTGCGCGAACTGGCACGTTGCTACCAGGCCTTCGAGGCCTATTCCTCGACCCACGTGCGCAGCCTGGGCCTTACCCCCTCGCAGTTCGACATCGTCGCCACGCTCGGCAACACGCCGGGCATGAGCTTCAAGGAACTGGGCGAGAAGACCCTCATCACCAAGGGCACGCTGACCGGGGTAATCGACCGTCTGGAGGCGCAGAAACTGGTGCGGCGCAGTGCCTCGCCCGAGGACGGCCGCAGCATGATCGTCAGCCTGACGCCGGCCGGCGAACGCCTCTTCGAGCGCGTCTTCGCCGCCCACCTCGCCCACATGCGCCTGGCCCTGGGCGGATTGGATGCGAAGCGCCTCGCGCAGATCGAGTCCGCCTTGCGCGGCTTGCGTGAAACCTTCGACGCGGCCTGCGGTCGGAAGGCAGGTGCCCAGTGATGAACATCAGCAGATTGCCCACGACCGTGCCCGAGTACACCCGTACGGCCATTGCCCTGCACTGGCTCATCGCCCTGCTCATCTTCAGCCTGTTTCCGCTCGGCATCTACATGCACGACCTGCCGTTCTCGCCCGCCCGGCTCAAGCTCTACTCGTACCACAAGTGGCTCGGCGTCACGGTGTTCCTGCTGGGCATCGCGCGGCTGGCCTGGCGCATGCGGCACCCAGCCCCGCCGCCGCCCGCCGGCATGCCGGCCTGGCAGCGCATTGCCGCCACCGCCACCCACCACCTGCTCTACGCGCTGCTCATCCTGGTGCCGCTCTCCGGCTGGCTGATGAGTTCGGCGAAGGGCTTCCAGACCGTCTACCTCGGAATAATCCCGCTGCCCGACCTGTTAACCAAGGACAAGGCCGTCGGCGATGCACTGCTGATCGTGCACCAGGCGCTCAATTTCACGCTGGCGGCGCTGGTCGCCACGCACCTGGGCGCGGCGCTCAAGCACTATTTCGTGGATCGCGACGAGGTGCTCGGCCGCATGATCCCCTTGTTGAACAGGAATAAACCATGACCAGACGCACCTTCCTTGCCATGGCGCTGGGCGCCGCCCTGCTGGCCCCGGCGCTGGCCCAGCTCGACGCCGCGAAAAGCAGCGTCGTCGCCATTTCGAAGCAGATGGGCGTGCCCGTCGAGGGGACGTTCAAGCGCTTCAGCGCACAGGTCAGCTTCGACCCGGCCAAGCCGGCCGAAGGCCGCGCCAGCCTCGAAATCGACATCGCCAGCTTCGACCTCGGCGACGCGGACTTCAACCGCGAAACCACGAAAAAGGAATGGTTCGACGCGGCAAAATATCCCAAGGCCACCTTCGTCACCACCGCCATCAAGCCCGCCGGCGCCGGCAGGTACGAAGCGGCCGGCAAGCTCACCATCAAGGGCACCACCCAGTCCGTCGTCGCCCCGGTCAGCTTCAGAACGGAGGGCGGCCAGCAGGTCTTCGAAGGCACGTTGCCGATCAAGCGCCTCGCCTTCAACATCGGCGAAGGCGAGTGGAAGGACACCGCCACCGTCGCCGATGAAGTGCAGATCAAGTTTCGAATCGTCACGGCGAAGAAATAGCCGCGGCCAAGCCGTCCCAACCCCCTAAAGGAGATACAACAGCATGAAACTGAAAGCCCTGACCGCCGTCCTGGCGACACTGACTTTTGCGCCGGCCTTTGCCCAGACCTACAACGTCGAGCCCAACCACACCTACCCGAGCTTCGAGGCGGGGCACCTCGGCATCTCGGTCTGGCGCGGCAAGTTCGCCAAGACTTCCGGCAGCGTCACGCTCGATCGCGCCGGCAAGAGCGGCACCGTCGACATCGTCATCGATGCGTCTTCGATCGATTTCGGCCATGCCAAGATGGAGGAGCATGCCCGCAAAGGCGATTTCTTCAATGTCGAGTTCTTCCCGAAGATTACCTACAAGGGCAAGATCACCAAGTGGAACGGCGATGCGCCCGCCGCCGTCGAAGGCGAGATGACCCTGCTCGACGTGACCAAGCCGCTCAACCTGACCATCAATTCCTTCAAGTGCATCACCCATCCGCTGTTCAAGAAGGAGGTCTGCGGCGCCGACGCCTCGGGCGGCTTCAAGCGCTCCGACTTTGGCATGAAGTACGGCCTGCCGCTTCATGGCGACGACGTCAAGGTGGCGATCCAGATCGAGGCGATCAGGGCCGACTAGGTCCGTTCGCGCTTTACCCAAGGGGCGCTGCAGCGCCCCTTTTTCTTTGCGGGCTCACCGGGCGAGCTCATCGCTCGGTTAAACTTGCCGCCATCATGTCGCTTGCCGTACTCAAGAGCCGCGCCCTTGCTGGCATGGAAGCGCCGGAAGTCACCGTCGAGGTGCACCTCGGCCGTGGCCTGCCTTCCTTCACCATCGTCGGCCTGGCCGACACCGAGGTGAAGGAAGCGCGCGAGCGCGTGCGCGCCGCCATCCAGAATGCGCGCTTCGAGTTCCCCGCCAGCCGCATCACCGTGAACCTCGCGCCAGCCGACCTGCCCAAGGAATCCGGCCGCTTCGACCTGCCCATCGCGCTGGGCATCCTCGCCGCCTCGGGACAGATCGACGGCAAGCGCCTCGCCGAACATGAGTTCGCCGGCGAGCTGTCGCTTACCGGCGAGCTGCGCCCGATCCGCGGCGCGCTGGCGATGTGCCTGGCCGCGCGCGGCGATTCGCGCAGCTTCGTGCTGCCCGCCGAGAGCGCCGCCGAGGCGGCGCTGGTCGGCGCGGCGGCCATCCTGCCGGCGAAATCGCTGCTGGAGGTGTGCGCCCACCTCAACGGCCAGCAGCCACTGCTGCCGTTTGCCGGGGCGCCTGCCGCCGCGCAAGCCAGCTATCCCGACCTGTCGGAAGTGAAAGGCCAGGCCCAGGCCAAGCGCGCTCTGGAAGTCGCCGCGGCCGGCGGCCACAGCCTGCTCATGATCGGCCCGCCCGGCACCGGCAAGTCGATGCTCGCCGCGCGCTTTGCCGGCCTGCTGCCGCCGATGGACGACGAGGAGGCCCTCGAGACTGCCGCCCTCCACTCCCTCAACGGCGGTTTCCGCCTCGCGCACTGGAAGCAGCGGCCCTATCAGGCACCGCACCATACGGCCTCGAGCGCCGCGCTGGTCGGCGGCGGATCGAATCCGCGCCCGGGCGAGATTTCCCTGGCCCACCACGGCGTGCTGTTCCTCGACGAACTGCCGGAGTTCGAGCGGCGCGTGCTGGAAGCGTTGCGCGAGCCACTGGAATCCGGCCATATCCGCGTCGCTCGCGCGGCGCATCGCGTCGATTACCCGGCGCAGTTCCAGCTCGTCGCGGCGATGAATCCGTGTCCGTGCGGCCACCTCGGGGAGGCGCGCTGCCGCTGCACGCCGGACCAGGTGGCGCGCTACCGAGGAAAACTGTCGGGCCCGCTGCTCGACCGCATCGACATGACCATCGAAGTACCAGCGCTGGCGGAAGGCGAGTTGCAGGGGAAGGCCGCGGGAGAATCCTCGGCGGCGGTGCAGGCACGCGTGACGGCTGCACGACAAGCGCAGCGCATGCGCCAGGGCAAGCCCAACAGCCGCCTCGCCACGAAGGAAATCGACAAACTGTGCGCGCCCGACGATGCCGGCGCGCAACTCCTCAAGCAGGCCATCGCGCGCCTCAACCTCTCGGCGCGCGCCTACCACCGCGTGCTGAAGGTGGCGCGCACGGTCGCTGACCTCGCCGCAAGCAAGCGCCTGTCGAGCGCCCACATTGCCGAGGCGATCCACTATCGCCGTGCCGCGGGGGCTGACTTTTAGCCGTTCCGCCACTCCCGGCCGCAAGACCAGCGCTATCCTTTAGCAGGAGGCCGCATGGAACTTCGGGACATCGACGCCGCCTGCCGCATGGACGAGGCTGCCGCCGTGGCGGCACTGCGGCAGCGCCTTACCCTCGACGATGGCGCACGCTCGCGCACCGAAGCCCGAGCGCGGGCCCTGGCCGAGCGCGTGCGCGCTGCGCCGGCGGGCTTCGGCGCGGAGACCTTCCTGCAGCAATACGGGCTGTCCACGCGCGAGGGCACGCTGCTCATGTGCCTGGCCGAGGCGCTGCTGCGCATTCCCGATGCCGACACGGCCGAGTCACTGATCCGCGACAAGCTGGCGGGCACGGCGTGGGGAGCATCGCTCTCCGGCGAAGACTTCCTCATGAACGCGGCGAGCTGGGGGCTGCTGCTCACCGGCCGGCTGGCGGAGTGGCGCGAGGAAGCAGGCGACGCGCCGCAGGCCCTGCTGCATCGCACGCTCGCGCGGCTGGGGGAGCCGCTCGCCCGCACAGCGCTCGCCCAGGCCATGCGCATCCTGGCCGGGCAGTTCGTGCGCGGGGAAACCATTGAGGCAGCGCTCGCCTCGGCCGCCGAAGACGAAGCGAAGGGCTACCGCTTTTCCTACGACATGCTGGGCGAAGCGGCGCTCGGCAGCGACGACGCCGAGCATTATGTCCAGGCCTATGCCGGGGCCATTGCTGCTGTAGGCGCGGCCTCGCGCGGGCGCGGCCCGATCGCGGGGCCGGGCGTTTCGGTCAAACTCTCGGCCCTGCACCCTCGTTTCGAGCCGGCGCAGGCGCAGCGCGTCCTCGCCGAGATGCTGCCGCGCCTGGTCGCGCTGGCACGGCAGGCCAGGGAAGCGCAGGTCGGCCTGACGATCGACGCCGAGGAATGTGACCGCCTGATGCTCACCCTGGAGCTGTTCGGGCGCCTGCTGCGCGAGCCTTCCCTGGACGGCTGGGAGGGGCTGGGGATTGCCGTGCAGGCCTACCAGAAGCGGGCGGCGGCGACGGTCGACTGGCTGGTCGGGCGTGCGCGGGAGGCGCAGCGCCGCATCGTCGTGCGCCTGGTGAAGGGTGCCTACTGGGACAGCGAGATCAAGCTGGCGCAGACGCGCGGCCTCGACTACCCGGTGTTCACCCGCCGCGCCGCCACCGATGTGTCCTACCTCGCCTGCGCGCGGGCGCTTTTCGATGCGGACGATGCGGTGTTTCCCGCCTTCGCCACGCACAACTGCCGCACGCTGGCGAGCGTGGTGGAGATGGCCGGGAAGGGACGCAACGGGCAGGGGCGCGACTTAGAGTTCCAGAAGCTGCAGGGGATGGGCGATGCGCTCTACCGCCAGGCAACCGGGGCCGATGGACTGCCCTGCCGCATCTATGCCCCGGTGGGCGGTCACCGCGACCTGCTGCCCTATCTCGTGCGGCGGCTGCTGGAGAACGGTGCCAACAGTTCCTTCGTGCACCAGATCGCCGACCCGGCCGTGCCGCTGGAAAAGCTGCTGGCCGACCCGGTCGCGGCGACGGCGCCGCCCTATGCGCCCAATCCGCGCACGCCGCCACCGCGGGAAATGCTGCCCTGGCGCAGCGCGGCCGGCCTCGACCTTGCCAATGCCACCGTGCTGCAGCGGCTGACTTTGGCGGTCGCCGCGTCACGCGCCGGGCCGACCGAGTCTGCCACCGGTACCAAAATCGTCGAGCCGGCCGATGCACGCCGCGTCGTCGGCCATGCGGAGAACGCCACGCCGGAGACAGTGCGGGCGGCGGTCGCCGGCGCGCGCGCCGCGCAACCGGCCTGGAATGCCCTGACTGCGGAGGCGCGGGCCAGCTGCCTCGAGCGTGCCGCCGACCTGATGGAAGCGCGCAGGGAGGTGTTGATGACGCTCTGCGTGCGCGAGGCCGGCAAGACGCTTCCCGACGCCCTGGCCGAGGTGCGCGAGGCCGTCGATTACTGCCGCTACTACGCCCGCGAGGCGCGCCGCCTGTTCGGCGCGCCGCTGGCGCTGGCGGGGCCGACGGGCGAGGTCAACAGCCTGGCCCTGCACGGGCGCGGCGTCTTCGCCTGCATCAGCCCGTGGAATTTCCCGCTGGCCATCTTCACCGGCCAGGTGGCAGCGGCGCTGGCCGCAGGTAACGCGGTGGTGTCCAAGCCCGCCGAGCAGACGCCGCTAATCGCGCGCGCGACGGTGGCCCTGCTGCATGAGGCGGGCGTACCGGCGGAGGCGCTGCGGCTCGTCTGCGGTGCAGGCGAGACTGTCGGCGGCGCCCTCGTTGCCTGTTCCGACATCGCCGGCGTGGCCTTCACCGGCTCGCTCGAGGCGGCGCGGTCGATCAACCGCGCGCTGGCCGCGCGCGCGGGGCCGATCGCCACGCTGATCGCCGAGACGGGCGGGCAGAACGCCATGGTCGTCGATTCCTCCGCACTGCCGGAGCAGGTAGTGCGCGACGTCCTCAGTTCGGCCTTCCAGTCGGCCGGCCAGCGCTGTTCGGCGCTGCGCATCCTGGCGCTGCAGGAGGACATAGCCGAGCGGGTGGAGGCGCTGCTGGCCGGCGCAATGGCCGAGCTGGTGCTGGGCGACCCGGGCGACCCGGCCACCGACGTCGGGCCGATCATCGACGCCGCAGCGGCCGAGTCGCTGCGCGCCTACATCGCCGCGCTGCGCCCGCGCGCGCGCCTCATCGCCGAGCGCGCCGTGCCGCCGGGGCTGACTTTCGGCCACTACGTCGCGCCGGTCGCCTTCGGCATCGCGCTCGAGCAGATCCCGCGGAAGGAGGTGTTCGGCCCGGTGCTGCACATCGTCCGCTACCGCGCAGGCGAGCTGGACGCGCTCCTCGACACCCTCAACGCAACCGGCTATGGCCTGACGCTAGGCATCCAGAGCCGCGTCGACGCCTTCACCCGCCGCGTGGCGGCGCACCTGCGCGCCGGCAACGTCTATGTGAACCGCAACATGATCGGGGCCGTGGTCGGCGTGCAGCCTTTCGGCGGCGAGGGGCTCTCCGGCACCGGCCCGAAGGCCGGCGGCCCGCACACCCTGCTGCGCTATGCTGCCGAGCGCACGCTCAGCATCAACACCGCCGCCGTCGGCGGCAACGCGCAATTGCTTGGAGAAGACTAGGCCAGCTGCCGGCAGTGCGTCTCGCGCGTCAGCGCGATGCACGCCAGCGAAACCACCACCCAGGCGAACACCAGCGCGAAGCCGGCCTGCCAGGCCGCGGCATCGTAGACACGCACGCCATTGACCGCCGCGCCGCTCCAGTGGCGGTCGAGCATCCAGCCCACCGCCGGTTGCAGGATCATGACGCCCATCATGGTGCCCATGTTGACCACGCCCGACGACGTGCCGGTCAGCCGCAGGGGCACCGATTCCTTGGCATAGGCGAAGCCGATGATGATGCTGCCCGAAACGAAGCCCAGCAGCATGAGCAACCCGATCAGCAGGGGCAGGGGCAGCGCCGGAAGATAAATCACGGCGCCCCAGCCGAGCAGGGCCAGGGCGCTGGTGGCGACGTACAGCGGCTTGCGCCGGCCGATGCGCTCCGACCAGGTGCCGAGCAGCGGACCGCCGAGCGCCCAGGCCACCAGTTGCGCCGAGGCGATGGCCGCCGCTTCGCGCGCGCTGAGTCCGTACACCTGCATCAGCCAGGGCACGCCCCACAGCCCGGCGAAGGTCATCACCGCGCCGGCCACCCCGCCCGGCGTGATCATCAGCAGCCAGGAATTGCGGTACGACATCACTTCCTTCAAGCCATGCCAGATCGAGCCGTGCGCAGTCTCGCCGTGCGTGCCGCTGAAGTGGCTGGCGTAACCGGCTTCGGCCGGGTCGTCGCGCACGCGCAGCCAGATGGCGGCGCAGAGCAGGGCCGTGACCGCCGCCGTGACCCCCATCACCGGCCGCCAGCCGAAGGCCTCCACCAGCAGTCGCAGCGGCACGCCGGCGAAGACGCCGCCGACGATGCCGACGAACAGTGCCATGCCCGAAGCCAGCGTGAACTGTCGCGGCGTGAACCAGTGGCTGGCCAGCTTGAGCATGGAGACGAAGGCCACCGCCACCGAGCCGCCGATGAGCAGGCGGCCGGCGCTGGCCCACCAAAGGTTCGGCGCCAGCGCGAACAGCAGCGTGCCCAGTGCCGCCACACCGGCGCCGAGCGTCAGCAGGCGGCGCGGGCCCCAGCGGTCGGCGATGACGCCCGTCGGGATCTGCATCGCCACGTAGGAATAGAAATAGAACGCCGAGAGATTGCCCAGCGCCGCCGCACCGATGGCGAAGTCCGTCATCAATTGGTCGGTGATGACCGCCGGCGCAACGCGCTGATAGAAACCGATGAGGTAGAGCAGGGCGCCCAGGCCCCAGACAAACCAGGCTAGCCGGGCGGGCGGATAGCCTCTTTCGCTCATGACGCGAAAGCCCGCGCCCACCACAGTCGGGCGCGCAGG
This sequence comes from Betaproteobacteria bacterium HGW-Betaproteobacteria-14, assembly GCA_002840845.1. Lineage (GTDB taxonomy): Bacteria > Pseudomonadota > Gammaproteobacteria > Burkholderiales > Rhodocyclaceae > Desulfobacillus. The sequence continues at coordinate 28,969 of PHCS01000019.1, read as the reverse complement.
CCCCAACCAGTCGTGTAGCCGACGCCCGCGAAACGAATGGCGCCGCCTCGATCGACGACGAACCAGGCCGGCGTGGCGCGCACGCCCAGCGACCAGGCGATCTCGCCGCGCATATCCACCAACGCCGGATAAGCCAGGCCACGCTCCCGCATGAACTTCGCAACGGTGTCGACATCGCCCGACTGCATGGCCAGCGTCATCACCGGCCAGTCCTCCGCGAGTGCGGCAATCGTCCCTTCCTCGGCACGGCAGATCGGGCAGGAGCTGGACCAGACATACAGCAGCAAGGGCTTGCCGCCGGCCTCGTGCAGCATCGCTTCGAGGCTGGTCTGGCGACCATCGGCCAGCTGCCCTGACAGCGGCGGCATCGTCCCGCCCTGCATCTCGCGCGACTGCCAGAACTGGATGGCGACAAAAATCAACAGAAAGGCCCAGACTTCCCAAGGCAAGCCGAAGCGCCGCCGCGAAGGCGACGCCGGCTCCACTGCGCTCAACACTGTTCCCAGGGCAATCCCTCGAAACGCCAGCCGGCCTTGGTGCCGCGGCGGTGGTGGTCGTCCAGTTCACCCTCGAAACCTTGCAGCACGTTGTATACCTGGGTGAAGCCGGCCTGCTCCAGGGCCTGCCCGGCGGACACCGAGCGGTTGCCGCTGCGGCAGATGAGCACAATGGGGCGATCAACGCTCGCCGCCTTCTTCACATGGGCGACGAAGTGCGGGTTGATGTCCCAGTCCGGGCCGTCGTTCCAGGGGATCATCATGGCGCCGACCGGATGGCCGACGAAGAGAAACTCCATCTCGCTGCGGCAGTCGATGAACAGGGCAGTCGGGTTATCGAGCAGAAACTGATGGGCGGCCTTGGGTTCGAGGTGTTTCATGGCGGTTCTCCTGGGTGCGTTTTGAGTATAGCAGCAGCGGAATACCGGCGGATTTGATGCCGCCTTGAAGCGGGAATAGACTGAGGCTCTTACCTGACTGGAAACGGACTGTGCGCAACCTGATCACTACATTTTTTTCCGCCCTCCTCCTGCTTGGCGGTGTCGGCTGTACCCATCTCGGCACAAGTGGTTTTGCGGCGGGCCGCACCACCGAGGCGGAATTGCGGGCGCGGCTGGGTGCCCCCGACATGGTCTGGGCGGAGCCCGACGGCGGCAGGCTGCTCGAGTTTTCCGGCCAGCCGAGCGGCACCTTCTGCTACATGATTGCCGTGGGGCCCGATGGCAGGGTGCGCGAGATCCGCCAGGCCTTCAGCGAGGAGAACCTCCGCCGTGTCGTGCCGGGCCTGACGCAGGACGAGACGCGCCGACTCCTCGGCGGACCAGAGGAAAAACTGCGCTTCGCGCTCAAGCCGGAAGAGGAGGTCTGGTCCTGGCGCATCGAGGACACCACGGAAAAAACCGTGCACTTCAACGCCTACTTCGGCGCTGACGGACGTCTGTTGCGCACTGACCGCAGCGTGTTCTACAAGGCCAGCGGCCCCGACTTCAGCCGCAGCGTATTTGACAGCCTTTCACGGCGGAGTTAAGGTTCGCCTCGCGCCGATTTGAGATCAGCTTGCGGGGCGCGAACCAAATTCCGCTAAAGCGAGCGCAAACCCGTTCGCCCCACAGACGAGCGGGTTTTTTGTTTTCGGCCGCGTCTTGTATTTTTTTACACGATATTGCCATGCAGCCCAACCGCAGCGATTTGCTCCACAGCCTCCTCGACCAGCGCATCCTGATCCTGGACGGCGCCATGGGCACCATGATCCAGCGCCGCCGTCTCGCGGAGGCTGACTATCGCGGCGCGCGCTTCGCGGACCACCCGAAGGAGCTCAAGGGCAACAACGACCTGCTGCTGCTGACGCAGCCCGAGGTGATCCGCGCCATCCATGCCGACTACCTCGACGCCGGCGCCGACATCGTCGAGACCAACACCTTCAACGCCACCTCGCTCTCGCAGGCCGACTATGGCCTCGAAGCACTCGCCTATGAGTTGAATGTCGCCGGCGCGCAACTGGCGCGCGAAGCGGCGGACGAATACTCGGCGAAGACGCCCGACAGGCCGCGTTTCGTCGCCGGCGTGCTCGGCCCTACCTCGCGCACTGCCTCGATCTCGCCGGACGTGAACGATCCCGGCTTCCGCAACGTCACCTTCGACGAACTGGTCGCCGCCTACACGGAAGCGGTGCGCGGCCTGTGCGACGGCGGCGCCGACCTGATCCTGGTCGAGACCATTTTCGACACGCTGAATGCCAAGGCGGCGCTGTTCGCCGTCGAGCAGCATTTCGATGCGGTCGGCCAGCGCCTGCCGATCATGATCTCCGGCACCATCACCGACGCCTCCGGGCGCACGCTCTCCGGACAGACGGCGGAGGCTTTCTGGAATTCCTTGCGCCATGCGCGGCCGCTGTCCTTCGGCCTCAACTGCGCGCTGGGCGCAAAGGAGCTGCGCCAGTACGTCGAGGAACTCTCCCGCGTCGCCGACTGCTTCGTCTCGGCGCACCCCAACGCCGGCCTGCCCAACCCGCTTTCGCCGACCGGCTACGACGAGACGCCGGAAATGCTCGCCGCGGAAATCGCCGACTGGGCGCGGCACGGCCTCGTCAACATCGCCGGCGGCTGCTGCGGCACGACGCCGGACCACATCCGCGCCATCGCGCAGGCGCTCGCCGCGATGCCCCCGCGCCGTCCCGTGGCGGCTGACTTTGCGCTGCGGCCGCAGTTGCGTCTGAGCGGCCTGGAGCCGTTCAACGTCGGCGACGATGCCCTGTTCGTGAACGTCGGCGAGCGCACCAATGTCACCGGTTCCAAGGCCTTCGCCCGCCTCATCCTCAACGAGCAGTACGCCGAGGCGGTGAGCGTGGCGCGCAACCAGGTCGAGGCCGGCGCCCAGGTCATCGACATCAATATGGACGAGGCCATGCTCGATTCGCAGGCGGCGATGGTGCGCTTCCTCAATCTCATCGCCTCCGAGCCGGACATCGCCCGCGTGCCGGTGATGGTCGACTCGTCGAAGTGGGAGGTGATCGAGGCGGGCCTGAAATGCCTGCAGGGCAAGGGCATCGTCAATTCCATCTCGCTGAAGGAAGGCGAGGCGAAATTCCTCGAGCAGGCACGCAAGGTCAGGCGCTACGGCGCGGCGGTGATCGTCATGGCCTTCGACGAGCAGGGCCAGGCCGACACCTATGCGCGCAAGACGGCCATCTGCAAGCGCTGCTACGACCTGCTCACCGGCATCGGTTTCCCGGCCGAGGACATCATCTTCGACCCGAACGTCTTCGCCATCGCCACCGGCATCGCGGAACACGACAACTACGCCGTCGACTTCATCGAGGCGACGCGCTGGATCCGCGCCCACCTGCCCGGCGCCAAGGTCTCGGGCGGCATCTCCAACGTGTCGTTCTCCTTCCGCGGCAACGACCCGGTGCGCGAGGCCATCCACACGGTGTTCCTCTACCACGCCATCCAGGCCGGGCTCTCCATGGGCATCGTCAACGCCGGCCAGCTCGGCGTGTACGAGGCCATCCCCGCCGAACTGCGCGAGCGCGTCGAAGACGTGGTGCTCAACCGTCGCCCGGACGCCGGCGAGCGGCTGGTGGACATCGCGGCCAGCGTGAAGGGCGGCACGAAGGAAATCACGCAGGACCTCGCCTGGCGCGACAAGCCGGTGCGCGAGCGCCTTGCCCACGCCATGGTGAAGGGCATCACCGACTTCATCGTCGCCGACACCGAGGAAGCGCGCCTTGACTCGAAGCGCCCGCTCGACGTCATCGAGGGTCCGCTGATGGACGGCATGAACGTCGTCGGCGACCTCTTCGGCGCCGGCAAGATGTTCCTGCCGCAGGTGGTGAAATCGGCCCGCGTCATGAAGCAGGCGGTAGCCCACCTGCTGCCCTTCATCGAAGCGGACAAGGCGCAGGGCGGCGCCTCCACGAAAGGCAAGATCGTCATCGCCACGGTGAAGGGCGACGTGCACGACATCGGCAAGAACATCGTCGGCGTGGTGCTCGCCTGCAACAACTACGAGGTGGTCGACCTTGGCGTGATGGTCGCCACGGACAAGATTCTCGCGGCGGCGCGCGAGCACCACGCCGACGTGATCGGCCTGTCCGGCCTCATCACGCCCTCGCTCGAGGAGATGGCCCATGTCGCCGCCGAGATGGAGCGCCAGGGCTTCACGCAGCCGCTGCTGATCGGCGGCGCCACCACCAGCCGCGCCCACACGGCGATCAAGATCGCACCGAACTATTCGGGCACGACGGTGTACGTGCCCGATGCCTCGCGCGCCGTCGGCGTGGTGTCGAGCCTGACTTCCGCCGAGCAGGGCTCGGCCTACCGCGCCGGCATCGCCGCCGATTACGCCAAGGTGCGCGAGCAGCACAGCCGCAAGCAGGGCGTGCAGCTTGTTTCGCTGGAGGCGGCGCGCACCAATCGCTGCCGCTTCGCGGATCACACGCCGACGAAACCGAAGCAGCTCGGCGTGCAGGCGCTGGCCGATTACGACCTCGCCGCGCTGGTGCCCTTCCTCGACTGGGCGCCCTTCTTCCAGACCTGGGATCTGGCAGGTGCGTATCCGGCCATCCTCGACGACCCGAAGGTCGGCGAGACGGCGCGCCAGGTGTTCGCCGACGGGCAGGCCATGCTCGAGCGCATCGTCGCGGAGAAGTGGCTCACCGCCAACGGCGTGTGCGGACTTTTCCCGGCCAACACAGTGGGCGACGATGTGGAGATCTACACGGACGAAGCACGCAAGGCGGTGCGCATGACCTGGCACAACCTGCGCCAACAGCAAGTGCGGCCGGAGGGAAAACCGAATTACTGCCTGTCGGACTTCGTCGCGCCGAAGGCCTCCGGCGTGGCGGATTACGTCGGCGCCTTCGCCGTCACCGCCGGCCTCGGCATCGAGGAGAAACTGGCCGAATTCGCGGCGCAGCACGACGACTACAACGCCATCCTGCTCAAGGCGTTGGCCGACCGCCTCGCCGAAGCCTTCGCCGAGCACCTGCACCAGCGCGTGCGGCGCGAGTTCTGGGGCTATGCCGCCGACGAAGCGCTTTCCAACAAAGAATTGATCGAGGAAAAGTACCGCGGCATCCGCCCCGCCGCCGGCTACCCCGCCTGTCCCGACCACACGGAAAAGGGGCCGCTGTTCACCCTGCTCGAGGCGGAAAGGCACGCTGGCATGGCACTCACGGAATCCTTCGCCATGCACCCGGCCGCCTCGGTATCGGGCTACTACCTCGCCCATCCCGAGGCACGCTACTTCGCCGTGACGAAGATCGGCCGCGACCAGCTCGAGGACTATGCGAAGCGGAAAGGGATGGGCGTGGCGGAAGCCGAGCGCTGGCTCGCGCCGGTGCTGTAGGTCAACCTTCAGGCCGACAGGAAACGCCGGTCAACCGCGGCAGTCCCACGGGGGATTTCTTGCGGTCATCGGGCTGAAACCCGACCTACACGCCCCAGACCACCGGTTCGTTTTCCTTCAGGGAATATTCCAGCAGCTCGATGAGGGGCACGGCGCGGCGCGCCAGGCTGACGGCCTCGCGCTTGCCGCCCTCGGGTGTCTTCTCGTAGACGCGCTCGTCGTGGTCGACGGCCGGACGTTCGGCCTTGTCCTGCGCCACGGCGGCTTTCAGCCGGGCAATGGCATCGGGCAGCTGTTCGACGGTGACGATGCCCCTTTCGGTGGCCGCCTTGCCCATGATTTTCATCAGGGTCATGGCGACATCGCCGAACATCATGACGTCGCCGGCGGCCTTGGATTTGAAGATGATCAGCATGGGTGAGGATTATACGGCCCGCTGATAGAATCCACCCCATGACGCTGAATCATCTCTTCGAGAACAACCGTGCCTGGGCAGAGAAAATGCTCGCCCAGGAGCCGGCCTTCTTCGACAAGCTGGTCCACCTGCAGAATCCGGAATACCTGTGGATCGGCTGCTCGGACAGTCGCGTGCCGGCCAACCAGATCACCGGGCTGGCGCCAGGCGAAGTCTTCGTCCACCGCAATGTCGCCAACGTGGTGGTGCACACCGATCTCAACTGCCTCTCCGTGATGCAGTTCGCCGTCGACGTGCTGAAAGTGAAGCACATCATCGTCTGCGGCCACTATGGTTGCGGCGGCGTGCGCGCGGCGCTGTTCGGCGACCGCCTCGGCCTCATCGACAACTGGCTGCGCCACATCCAGGACGTGCGCGACAAGCACGCTGCCCTGCTGGCGCCGCTGAGCGATGATGCCGGGCTCGACTGCCTGTGCGAACTGAATGTCATCGAGCAGGTCGTCAACGTCGCCCGCACCACCATCCTGAGAGATGCCTGGGAGCGTGGCCAGCCGATCGCAGTGCATGGCTGGATCTACGGCCTCTCCGACGGGCGGCTGCGCGATCTCGGCATCTCGATCAGCGCGCTCGATGCCATCGAGGCCAAGCTGGCCGCATCACTCGAAAAATTTGCCGCTACATGATCGGCGCCGTCTTCATAGGCAACGTGCGGCCGCTGCCGCCGGAAGGACACCCCTCGGGCATCGTCAAGCAGGCCGTTGCGGGCCCCGTTCTGCTCGGCCCGCTCGGGTTGGTCGGCGACGCGCAGGCAGACCGCCGCGTGCACGGCGGGCCGGACAAGGCGCTGCACCACTATCCCGCCGAGCACTATGCAGTGCTGCGTGCGGCCTTTCCGGCGGGAACCGAGGCATTCGTGCCCGGCAGCATCGGCGAGAACGTGTCGACCACCGGCTGGACGGAGGACAACGTCTGCGTCGGCGACATCTTCCGCATCGGCGCGGCCCGCGTGCAGGTGACGCAACCGCGCAGCCCCTGCTGGAAGATCAACGCCCGTTATGGCCTGGAGAATGCGCTGCAGCTCGTCGCCGAGCGCGGCATCACAGGCTGGTACTGCCGTGTCATAGACAGCGGCACCATCGCCGCCGGCGACCCGTTCGAACTGCTCGAGCGCAATCCGGATCCGGTCACGCTGCACCGCCTGTGGCAGGTGACGCGCAGCCATCGCCCGGACGCCGAGGAACTTTCGCGCCTCGCCTGGACGCCGGGCCTGTCGGAGGGCTGGGCGGATAAACTGCGCGGGCGCCTCGAATGGCTGCGTCAGAATGGCTAGCATGAACCTCTGGCTGCGCGTCTTCCTGCCCTTCGCGGTCGGCTATTACCTGTCGTATTTCCTGCGCAATGCCAATGCCGTCATCGCGCCGGTGCTGTCGAACGAGCTGGCGCTTTCGCCGGCCGACCTCGGCCTGCTTACCAGCACCTATCTGCTGGTGTTCGGCGCCTTCCAGATTCCGCTCGGCATCCTGCTCGACCGCTACGGGCCGCGCAAGGTCGAGGCGGGCCTGCTGCTGATTGCCGCGGCCGGCGCCGGGCTGTTTGCACTCGGCCGCGACCTGACCGAACTGGCCCTCGCCCGCGGCCTCATCGGTCTGGGCGTGTCGGCCTGCCTGATGGCATCCTTCAAGGGCTTCCTGCAGTGGTTCCCGCTGGAAAAACAGGCCTCGCTCACCGGCGCCATCATGGCGGCAGGCGGGCTCGGCGCATTGACCGCAAGCGTGCCGCTCGAGCTCGCATTGCCGATCCTGGGCTGGCGCGGCGCTTTCATCGTGCTGGCCGTGGCCGCCCTTGCCGCCGCCGCTTTCATATTCTTCTCACTGCCGGCGCAGGACGCGTCAGTCCAGGCCGACAGCCTGAAGGAACAGTTGTCGAGCGTCTTGGAAATCTTCCGTGATCGCCGCTTCTGGCGTTTTGCGCCGCAGATGGCGCTCTTTCCCGGCGCCTTCATGGCGCTGCAGGGCCTGTGGGCCGTGCCCTGGCTGATGAACGTGTCCGGCGCCTCGCGCGCCGTCGCCGCCGAACACCTGCTGGCCATGGGCCTGGCCATGCTTGCCTGCAACCTGGGCGTCGCCACATTGGCGACGCGCCTGGCGCGCGCCGGCATCCAGCCGATCATGCTGCTCTCGGGCGGCAGCGCCCTGGCGCTCGCCTGCGAAGCCGTCATCATCCTCGGCCTCGGCCCGACGCTGCCGCTGTGGGCCGGCTTCGCGCTGTTCGTCAGCACCGGCACGCTGGCCTACGCGTTGCTGGCCGCGATGTTTCCCCCTGCGCTCTCGGGACGCGTCACGACTGCGCTCAATTTGCTTGCCTTCGTCGGCGCCTTCGGCCTGCAATGGGGCATCGGCCTGGTCGTGGGCGGCCTGCTTGCATTGGGTCTCGAAGCAGCCACCGCCTATCGCACTTCCTTCGGCGTGATGTTCCTCATGCAGGCAAGCGCTTATGCCTGGTTTGTCCTGGAAGGCAGGCGGAAAGCAGTCTGAATCAAAATTCCAGCGGGTCGACGTCGATGTGCCAGCGCAGGCCCTTCGGTGCCTTCAGGCCGCGGACCGCCGCCACCCATTGCGCGAGGAAGGCCTGCAGCGCCGGGCGGCTGTGCGATTCGGCCAGCAGCTGGGCGCGCTCCAGGTGCGCCAGGCGATGCAGCCGCATCGGCACAGTATCGTAGAGCGTCACCTCTCCGGTCCGCAGCGCATCGCCGGCCTCGCCTGCCGCCTTGAGAAAGACCAGCGCCTGCGCCAGTTCCGGTGCTTCCGCGCGCAGCATGGCCTGGTGCGTGCTGGGCGGGAAGCCGGCCCGCTCGCGCTCCGCAAGCTGGGCCGCGGCAAAGGCGGCATAGTCGTGCGCGGCCAGCGCGCGATAGAGGGGATGATCCGGATACTGCGTCTGGATCAGCACTTCGCCGGGCAGGGCGGCGCGGCCGCTGCGGCCGCCCACCTGCATCAGCTGCGAGAAAAGGCGCTCAGGCGCGCGGAAATCGGCGGCGAACAGCGCCGCATCGGCATTCAACGCACACACCAGCGTCAGCAGCGGGAAGTCGTGGCCCTTGGCGAGCATCTGCGTACCCACGAGTATGTCAGCCTCGCCCTTGTGGATGGCGTCGAGAATGGCGTGCCACCGCGGCTGACTTTTGGCGCTGTCGCGGTCGACGCGCACGATGCGCGCCTGCGGAAAGCGGGCCGTCAGTGACTCTTCGAGGCGTTGCGTGCCGCGACCGAAAGGGTGGATGTCCTGGTTGCCGCACGTCGGGCAGGCCGCAGTGATGTGCTCCTCGCGCCCGCAGTGATGGCAGCGCAGGCGGCGATCGGCCAGGTGCACCACCATGTTCGCCGCGCATCCCGGGCAGCGGCTCACCCAGCCGCAGGCCGGGCAGGCCAGCACCGGCGCATAGCCGCGGCGGTTGAGGAAGATGAGGCTCTGTTCGCCGCGCTCCAGCCGGGCGGCGATCGCCCGCAGCGAGTGCTCGCTCATGCCGTCCTGCAGTTTTTCTCGACGCACGTCGACGCAGCGCACTTCGGGCAGGGTTTCCGCCACAGCCCGACATGTCAGCTCCAGCAGTCGGTAGCGGCCGGACTTCGCGGCGGCCCAGCTCTCCAGCGACGGCGTGGCCGAGCCGAGGACAATCGGGACGCCGCGCTGCTTGGCCCGCCACACGGCCACATCGCGCGCCGAATAGCGCATGCCCTCCTGCTGCTTGAAGGAAGGGTCATGCTCTTCATCCACCACCACCAGCGCCAGCCGCGGCAGCGGCGTGAATACGGACAGCCGCGTGCCCAGCACGATATCCGCCTCGCCACTCATGGCCTGGAGAAATCCCGCTGCCCGTGCGCCGTCGGCCAGACTGCTGTGCAGGCTGACCAGGCGCGCGCCCGGAAAGCGATTGCTCACCCTCGCCTCGAGCTGCGGGGTCAGCGCGATCTCCGGAACCAATAACAGTACCTGGCCGCCGCGCTTGAGCGCCGCTTCGGTCAGGCGCAAATACACTTCGGTCTTGCCGCTGCCGGTGACGCCATGCAACAGGAAAGACTCGAAGCGGCCGAATGCCTGCATCACGCCATCCAGGGCATGGCGCTGTTCCGGGAGCAATTCGGGACCGGGTGCGGCATTCAGGTTTGGCGGCTCGACGGTCGCGACCATCCAGCCGCGCTGCAGCATGTCCGGCAATGCTTTCATGGCGGATGCGGAAATGGTGCGCATCTCCCGACGCGACATCGCCCCGTTCAGCTCCAGCGCAGCAAGCAGGCGCGCCGCGATGCTGCGCTGCGTCAGTTGAGGCAGCGTGGCGCGGCCGTCTTGCGTAATGCGGAACACTTCTCTGTCCGGCATGCGCGGCAACGCATTGCGGCGGCGCAACGCCGGCGGCAGCGCCAAGGCAATGACTTCTCCGATGGGATGCTGATAGTAGCGGCTGCAGAAGTCTGCCAAGGCCAGCCAGTCCGGCGGGAAGGACGGCATATCGCGCAGGATGGCGCGCACCGGCTTGAGCTTCTCCACCGGCAGATCGCTTTCCGCCAGCACTTCCAGAATGATTCCGATCTTCTCGCTGCGGCCGAATGGCACGCTGACTCGCCTGCCAACATCATCGGCGTTTACTTCTTGCGCGAGATAATCGAAGCCGCGCGGCAACGGCACATCGAGTGCAACGCGCACAATTGACGAAGTCATTTCTAGAATTATTCGTGTGGCACTTGGCTTGGTTTCACATCTTCGCGCGAAGTATTGAAATGGCCGCTAACATACTGCAATAAAAGCGCAAAATTCTTGTCCACAAAATCTGTGGATAACTTTGTGGGAAACCTCTCTGCTCTTGCTTTAACCTCTCCTGATGCAAGGCTTTTTCTTATTATGCTCAAATTTTAATCGTGAAAAAACCCTTAAAAAACAATGTAATGGTAAAGTCGAAAAAAATCGGCAAACATGCAGCCTATTTCTGGGCTGGATCATGCTGTTGTGCATAAGTCAACCCCTCGGACCCTTTCAAAACGCCTTTTTTCATGCGGTTCTCCGCCGGGAAATCCCTCCGGGCCGCGCCCCGTCTGGGTTCTGGCGGTGGGGTTGAGGTGACTTAAATTTGGTGCAGCTTGCGGCTGTGCTCGTGCACCGCATTCACCAGCGCCGTGACATGCTCCGGGGGCGTGAACTGGGAAATGCCGTGACCGAGATTGAAGACGTGTCCGCTGCCGGGGCCGTAGGCATCGAGGATGGCGCATGCTTCCTGGGCTATTTTCTCTGGCTGCGCGAAAAGCGCGACAGGATCGAGATTGCCCTGCAACGCCACCTTGTCGCCGACGCGTTTGCGCGCCGCGCCAATGTCGGTGGTCCAGTCCAGGCCGACCGCATCGCAGCCGATTGCAGCAATCTCTTCCAGCCATTGCCCGCCGCCCTTGGTGAACACGATGCAGGGGATGCGCGCTCCGCCGTGTTCGCGCACCAGGCCATCCACGATGCGCTCCATATAGGCAAGCGAGAACTCACGGTAGGCGCGGTGCGAGAGCGCGCCTCCCCATGTATCAAAGATCATCACGGCCTGGGCGCCGGATTCGATCTGGGCGTTGAGGTAAGCGGTCACTGCGCCCGCATTCACTTCCAGCACATGATGCAGAAGATCCGGCCGGTCGTAGAGCATGGCCTTGATGGTGCGGAAGTCATCCGAGGCGCCGCCTTCGATCATGTAGCAGGCCAGCGTAAATGGACTCCCGGAAAATCCGATCAGCGGCACTGAGTTGCCCAGCGCGCGGCGGATCTCCGCCACCGCATCCATGACATAGCGCAGTTCCACGCCCGGATCGGGCGCGCTCAGGTTGCGGATCTCCCATTCCTCGCGCAACGGGCGCTCGAACTTCGGCCCTTCGCCCTCGACGAAATACAGGCCGAGCCCCATGGCATCCGGCACCGTGAGGATGTCCGAAAAAAGAATCGCCGCGTCCAGATCGTATCGCGCCAGCGGCTGCAGCGTGACCTCGGTGGCCAGTTGCGGGTTGCGGCACAGATCCATGAAACTGCCGGCGCGGCGGCGCGTCTCGCAATACTCGGGCAGGTATCGGCCCGCCTGGCGCATCAGCCAGACAGGGGTATGTTCGGTCGGCTGGCGCAGCAGGGCGCGGAGAAAGGTATCGTTCTTGGGCTTGTTCATGGCGCGAGTTTACTACTTGCGCCAGAAAGCCGGTGTCAGGACGACCAAAAGGGTGAATATTTCCAGCCGCCCGAGCAGCATGGCGAAGCTGCATACCCAGACCTGGAAATCGTTGAAGGCGCCGTAATTGCTGTCCGGTCCGACCAGACCGAGGCCGGGGCCGGTGTTGTTGAAGCAGGCCACCGCCGCGGAAAAGGAACTCACGATGTCCAGGCCGCTCGCCGCCAGCACCAGCGTAAAGGCGATGGTACTGGCCATGTAGAGAAAGCCGAAGCCGAGCACCGCCAGGATGATCTTGTTCGAAACGATCGCGCCGCCGAACTTGACGTAGGTCGTCGCGTTCGGGTGCATGGCATGGGTGATCTCGCGGAAAACCTGCTTGTAGAGAACGATGGCGCGCATCATCTTGATGCCGCCGCCCGTCGAGCCCGAACAGGTGACGAAGCTGCACAGGAACAGCATCCACAGCGGGGCGAAGAAGGGCCATTTCGAGTAATCCGTGGACGCATAACCCAGCGTGGTCGCCACCGACACCGTATTGAAGGCGGCATAGCGCAACGCGGTGGTGAACTCGGCGTAATAATTATCGTGCCAGAGATAGGTCGCAATCAGCAGCACGCTGGCGCCGAGCACCCCCAGATAGAAGGGCACCTCCCCGTCGCGCCAGTAGGGGCGAAGGCTGCGGCCGGAAAGGGCGGCAAAATGCGTCACATAGCTCATGCCCGAAAACAGGGCAAAGACGACGGTGATTGCCTCCAGCATGGGTGAATTGAAGAAACCCAGGCTGGCATCATGGCTGGAGAACCCGCCCAGTGCCACCGTGCTGAAGGCATGGGTCAGCGCATCCAGCCAGCTCATGCCGAACAACCCGTAGGCGACGGTGCAGAGCGCGGTCAGCACGATGTAGATGACCCAGAACCCCTTGGCGGTCTCCGTCACGCGCGGCGTGATGCCGGAATCCTTGACCGGGCCGGGCACCTCGGCCTTCATCAGCTGCCGGCCGCCGACGCCGAGCAGCGGCAGGATCGCCACCGCCAGCACGATGATGCCCAGTCCGCCGATCCAGTGCAGCTCGGTGCGCCACAGGTTGAGTGAAGGCGGCAGCCGATCCAGTCCCGACAGCACACTCGCACCGGTCGCCGTCAGGCCCGACACCGCCTCGAAGTACGCGTCGGCGACGTGCAGCCCGGGTATCCCCAGCAGCAGGGGCACAGCGGCAATCGCCGGCAACAGCAGCCAACACATCACCACCAGCAGCACGCCGTCGTTGGCGCGCAATTCGCGACGGAAGCGCTGCGTTGCCCGCATGGCAATTGCGCCGACAGCCAGGGTTCCGAGAATGGCTTCGTCGAAAGCGCCGTGTGCGCCGTCGCCTATCCATAACGAAACTCCAATTGGCAGCAGCAGCGCCAGTGCAAACACCATTACGATGCGCGAAAAAGTTTGGATGACGGCGAGCAGTCGTTCCATCCCTGTCCTACTTTCTCCAGAAGGTAGGCGAAAACACCACCAGCAGCGTGAAGATCTCCAGTCGGCCGAGCAGCATGGCGACGCTGCACACCCAAGTCTGAAAGTCGGTCAGCGACTTGTAGGTGGTGGCCGGACCAACTTCGCCCAAGCCGGGGCCGGTGTTGTTGAAGCTCGCCACCACGGCCGAGAAACCCGTGACCACATCCAGCCCGGAGAAAACCATCAGCAAGGTCAGTGAAACGATGATCACCATGTAGGCAAAGCAGAAAGCCAGCACGGCAAAAATGATCTTGTTCGGCAACGGGGCCCCCGACAGCTTGACCGCACGCACCGCGTTCGGATGCACCGTCCTGACGATCTCGCGCATCACCTGCCGGAAGACAATGATGGCGCGCATCATCTTGAGGCCGCCGCCGGTCGAGCCGGCGCAGGTGACGAAGCTGCACAGGAACAGCATCCACAAGGGTACGAAGAAGGGCCACTGCGCGTAATCGGTGTTGGCATACCCGGTTGTGGTGGCAATGGACACCACGTTGAAGGCGGCATAGCGCAGCGCCGTAAGGAAATCCGGATAGGTGCCAGCCAGCCAGAGATACGCGGCAATGCCCAGCACGCTGGCGTACATCACGCTAACGTACCAGCGGATCTCCGGATCGGCCCAGTAAAAGCCCAGGCTGCCGCGGCGAACCGCCATGAAGTGGGTAGCGAAGTTCATACCGGCAAGCGTCATGAAAACGATGGCCACCGCCTCGACATGCGGCGAATTGAAATAGGCGTATGAAGCATCGTGGCTGGAAAAACCGCCCAGGCCAAGCGTGGTGAACATGTGGATGAAGGCATCACTCCAGCCCATGCCGGCCCAGACATAGCCGAGCGTGCAGGCGATGGCCAGGGCAAGGTAGACCAGCCAGAGTCCCTTGGCTGTCTGCGCCATGCGCGGCGTCAGCTTGGTTTCCTTGATGGGGCCGGGCGATTCCGCCGAAAAAAGTTGCCGGCCGCCGACGCCGAGCAGCGGCAGGATGGCCACCGCCAGCACGATCAGGCCCATGCCGCCGAGGAAGACCAGCTCGGCACGCCACAGATTGATCGAGAAAGGCAGCGTGTCCAGCCCTTCGAATACGGTGGCCCCGGTCGTGGTAAGCCCCGACACGGCCTCGAAGTAGGCGTCGGTGAAGCTCATCGTCTGAAAGAACACCACGAAAGGAATGGCGGCAAACGCCGGCACCAGCACCCAGACCAGGGAAACCAGGAGGAAGCCGTCTCTGATGCGCAGCTCGTCGGTATGACGACGCGTCAGCAGTAAAAGCAGGACGGCCATCAGGAAAGTTGCCGCGCTGCCAACCTGGAAGGCCCCTGCGGCCGAATCCCGCTCTATATAAGCAACGAGGGCGGGCGCCAGCATGGTCAGCGCGAAAACCAGCAGTACCAGCGCGAAGACACGCAATACCGCCAGCGGATTGCTCATCGGCCGCGCCCCATATTACGAGTGCCGCGGATCACACGAAGGCAAAGCCTACCTGGAAGAGCTTCTCAACCTTCGGCACCAGGCGCTTCGAGACGACGAAGACGATAACATGGTCACCGGCCTGGATCACCGTGTCGTGGTGCGCCATGATCACCTTGTACTGGTGGCGCTCCTCGGCCAGCTCGGCGCGCAGCACCATGGGCTCCTTCTGCGGCAGCCCACGCACGATGGCGCCAATGGTGGCGCCCTTGATGATCGGCAACTCATCGATGCGGCGGCCAACCACCTGGGAGGATTTTTCGTCGCCGTGCACTACAAGCTCTAGTGCCTCGGCGGCGCCTCGGCGCAGACTGTGCACCGCTGCCACGTCGCCGCGCCGCACATGGGCCAGCAGGGTGCCGATGGACGTCTGCGCGGGCGAAATGGCGATGTCGATCTGGCTGCCCTGCACCAGTTCGGCATAGGCGCGCCGGTTGATCAGCGCGATGACACGCTTGGCGCCCATGCGCTTGGCCAGCAGCGCCGCCATGATGTTGTTCTCATCGTCGTTGGTCAGCGCGATGAACATGTCCATCTGGTCGACGTTCTCGTCCTCGAGCAATTTCTCGTCGGTCGCATCGCCCTGCAACACCAGCGCGCTGCTGACATTCTCGGCCAGCCACTCTGCATGGCGCTTGTTATGGTCGATCACTTTCACCTGGTAGTCGTTCTCGATGGCGCGTGTCAGCCGGTAGCCGATGTTGCCGCCGCCGACGATCATGATCCGCTTGACAGGCTTGTCCATGCGGCGCAGTTCGCGCATCACCTGTCGGATGCTCTTCGTCGCCGCCAGGCAGAATACTTCGTCACCGGCCTCGATCACCGTGTCGCCTTCCGGGATGATTGGCGTGTCGAGGCGAAATATGGCGGCAACGCGCGCATCGACTTGCGGAATGTGCTTGCGGATGTCCTTCAGCGGATGGCCGACCAACGGACCGCCGCCGAATGCGCGCACGGCCACCAGGCTGACCAGACCGTCGGCGAATTCCAGCACCTGCAGCGCCTCGGGAAACTCGATCATCTTGACGATGTAGTCGGTGACGATCTGCTCCGGACAGAGGGAAAAATCGACTGCGAAATTCTCCGGCGTAAACAGCTCGGTGTAATCGACGAAATCCGAAGAGCGCACGCGGGCAATGCGCGTCGGCAGGTTGAACAGGGCATGCGCGGTCTTGCAGGCGCACAGGTTGGTCTGGTCGCTCTGCGTCACGGCGATCAGCATGTCCGCGTCCTCTGCGCCGGCCTGGCGCAGCACCGACGGACTCGAGGCATTCCCCGTCACGGTACGCAAGTCGAGCCTGTCCTGCAGCGAGGCAAGCCGCGAGGCGTCCGTGTCGACTACGGTGATGTCGTTGGCTTCGGACACCAGGCTTTCCGCCACGGAGCCACCCACCTGTCCTGCGCCCAGAATGATGATCTTCATTGCTCTTCTCCCTTGCGTCCCGTTGCGATGCCGAGCGCTTTCAGCTTGCGGTAGAGATGGGTGCGTTCAAGGCCGGTCTTTTCCGCCAGGCGGGTCATGTTGCCGCCCTCGATCTTCAGGTGATGCTCGAAATAGACGCGCTCGAACGCCTCGCGCGCCTCGCGCAGCGGCAGGTCGAGCGGCAGGACCTGCGCGGCGGCAGAGGGCGGCGGCGTCAGCAGACTCGCGACCTCTTCTGGAGCGATTTCCTCCTCCAGCGAACCCAGGGCCAGTGAACGCACGGCATTTCTCAGTTCCGCGTAGCCCCCCGCCCAGTGCTGGTTGCGCAAGGCATTGAGCGCCGCCGTAGACAGGCGTCGCAGCGGCACCTCGCCGGCCTCGACCAAGTGGGTAAGGATCTGCGCGGCGATATCCGGCACCTCATCCTTCAGCTCGGACAGGCCAGGCGCACCGAGGCTGACTTCCGCCAGACGGCGCAACAGCGCCTCATCGAAACCTGCCGCAGACAGGCCTGCGGCGCCATGAACGCTGGCGACAACCAGATGCAGATCGTATTTCTCCAGGCGGTCGAGCGCAAAGGCCAGGTTTTTCTGCTGTAGGCGTGAAAGCGCCGCCAGTTCGGAGGCGAAAATCATGCCGCCCGCCGCCTTCTCCAACACCTCGAGCGCAAGCGGCTGTCCGTGATTGGAGAGATCCAGCCAGGCCTTGCCCGGCGCCTGCAGACTGCGTGCGCATAGTTCGGCCAGGCTGCCGGTACCGCTCTTCAACAGCAGCACGCGGCTTTTCGCGGCAACCTGATCGAGGCGTCTCTTCAGGTCGCGCAACGGTGCGGCGCGGGTAAAGGCCGCCAATGTCAGCTCCGCGCGCGCAACAGGGAGGGCCGCTTTCTGCAAGGCGCGCTTGACGGCCGAGAGCAGCTTCTGCAGTGCGATCGGCTTTTCCAGGAAGTCCTGTGCGCCGATGCGCGTCGCCTCCACCGCCGTGTCGATGGTGCCGTGGCCTGACATCATTACCACCGGCATATTGAGCTGGCCTGCAGCAGACCACTCCTTGAGCAGCGTGATGCCGTCCGTGTCCGGCATCCAGATGTCGAGCAGCACCAGATCCGGTCGCGCTGCGTTGCGCGCCTCACGTGCTGCCGCGGCATGCTCGGCCAACTGCACGTCGTAGCCCTCGTCGCGCAATATTTCCGAGAGCAGCTCGCGGATGCCGACCTCATCATCAACGACCAGAATTTTTGACATGATTCCTGTTTTCTCAGGCCGCCAGAGGCAACCGTATTCTTATCTGTGCGCCGTTCGGCGCAGCGTTGGCAATTTCAATTTGGCCATGGTGCTCGTCCACTATCTTTTTCACGATGGCCAGCCCCAGCCCGGTGCCCTTCGCCTTGGTCGTCACATAGGGCTCGAAGGCGCGGGCCAAAATTTCCTTGGGAAATCCGCCGCCATTGTCGCTCACCGCCAACACTACGTCGCGGCCCTCCGCTCGCGTGCTGATGCGAATCTCGGGAGCTGCCTCGTCGATCAGCGCATCTTCGGCGTTGGCCACCAGGTTGTGAATCACCTGGCGCAGCTGCGCCGCGTCCCCGATCACGCGCGGCAATCCGTCGGCCAGGTCCACCGCCAGGCGTGCGCGCGAGGTCTCATAAAGCCCCAGCACCTCCCCAACGAGGCTATTGAGATCGAGCGATCCGAGCTGCGGTGGCGGCATCCGGGCGTAGTCGCGGAAGTCGTTCACCATATGCTTCATCGCCTCCACCTGATTCACGATGGTCTGCGTCGAACGCATCAGCATGTCCCGTTCTGCGCCCGTGAGCTTGTCCGAAAGCTTGTGCGCAAGGCGCTCTGCTGATAGCTGGATCGGCGTAAGAGGATTCTTGATCTCGTGGGCGAGGCGCCGCGCCACTTCGCCCCAGGCAGCCGAGCGTTGCGCGGCGATAAGCTGGGTGATGTCGTCAAACACCACCACACAGCCGCCGCCAGACGCCTCGGGCAGGCGTGAGCCGCGTACCAGCAGCGCCTGCGGCACGCCTGCGCCGTTCTGCATCTCGATCTCGCGCTGCCACTCGCCCGACTGCTCGGTACAGCCGGCTGCGATGGCGTCGCGCAATTCGAGATGACGTATCCAGCCGGCCAGGGATTGCCCTTGCGCGTCGGAAAAGTCGTCGTGCAGGATGGCGCGGGCACCATCATTGGCTGCGCGCAACCGGTTATCGGCATCGAAGGCCAGCACGCCCGCGGACAGGTTGCCCAGCACGCTTTCCAGGTAGGCGCGCGCGGCTTCCGTCTCGGCCCGGCTGCTTTCCGCCTGTGCGCGCGCTTCGCCCAGCTGGCGCGTCATCTGGCTGAACGATTGCGTCAGCACGCCCAGCTCGTCGCGAGTGGACACCGTCTCGCGCGGCGAATAGTCGCCCGCCGCCACTGCCTTGGTACCTCGGGCGAGGATCGACAGTGGCGCCGAGAGCCGGCGCGCCAGCAGGAAGGCCAGCGCAATGGCGGCAAACAGCGAAAGCAGCAGCGCCAGGGTCAGCGTCAGGAAATACATCCACTTCAGGCTGCTCCTCGCCAGTGACAGTTCCTGGTAGTCCCGGTAGACCGCCTGCACGCTCTCGGCGCTTGCGGCGATCGACGCGGGCACGGCCTGGGACAGCTGCAATATCTGCGTCTCGCCGGAAAACGAGCGTGCGGCCACCGGCGTCAGCACGCGCAGCACCAGTCCCGCCGTGGCGTCGCCATCCACCGTGGAAAGTCCACGGCCCTGACGCGCCTGGCGAAGTTGCGCGGCCGAGGGCAGGTCGGGCAGCAATGCAGTACGCTCAGTCGTGGAGCTGCTGGCGATCACCTGACCGCCGGCCGACAACAGGGTGGCGGTTTGCACGCCGGCCTGCTCGCGCAGCCGGTTCAGCTGTGCCGAGCGTGCTGCGTCCGAAACATCGCCCAGATCGAGCGCCATGGTGCGCCCCTTCTCCGAAAGATTGGCAAGCAGGTAATCCAGCGCGTTGCGTCCTAGATTGAGGCCGCCTTCCAGCGCCTTGTCCACCCGTACATCGAACCAGGACTCGATGCTCTTCACGGCGAACTGCAGCGAAACGGCGTACACCAGCACACCCGGGCCGACCGCCATCAGCGCGAACATCAGCATCAGGCGCAGCTTGAGGCGGGAGCCGAATGCCTGCGCGCGGTGTTCGCGCCAGAGTTGACGCAATTGCCACAGCACCAGGCCGAGAAGCGTGGCGGCGACTGCGACGGTAATGCCCAGCAGCAGCCGGTACTGCCCTGCGAAGAGGGCCGTGTTGGCCGTTGCCGAAGTCAGCAGGAAGAGCAGGATGGCGGCGAAGGCCGCGACGATGATGAGGAATATTCTCATCTTGCTGTGCTCTCGGCGAGGGGGGTGTAGCTCCAGCGCTTCACCTCTGCCGTAATGTTCCAGTCCTTGTTGCCGATGGCGCCGACCTGGAGGGGTTTGGGCAACTGGGATAGATCCAGTTTCATGCGCAATGCCACATTGTAGGGCTCGCCCGCCTTGAGCGCGTCCTTGTCCGCCACCGGCCAGTTGCGCAGCCGCGCCAGCACGCCCAGCGCTTCCTCCAGGGTGGCAAGGTTCTGGTGCAAGGCACCCGAGGAAAGGCGGTACTGGCGGGTCAGCGCATGATAGGCAAGGCGCCAAGTCTGCCTCCTTCCGGCGACATGCTCATCGACCCAGTACCAGCGCGTTCGGGTCAGCTCCAGTTCGGCGACGAAATACAGGGGCACCCCGCGCGATACGACTTCCTCGAGGCGCTGGCTGAGCGTGATGCCGAACTCGGCGTCGAGCAAGTACGAATCTTCAGCGGCGACGATTTCGGCGTGCTTCACTTCGATCTCTGCGGCCCGAGCGGACTGGGCTGCAACAAGGGACAGCAGGCACAGCAGTGCCGCTCTGCGCGCCAGACTCCCAAATCCCTCAGGCCTGCTTTTCCAGCAGCGCGTAATAAAAGCCGTCATGGTCCTCGGTCGGCAGCAGCTGTAGTTCGGGCAACCCGTCGATGGGCAGTCTCATGCAGTCTTCTTGTCTTGCGGCGAAGGCCGCGACCTGGCGACCGTTCTCCTCGGGAAAGAGCGAGCACGTCGCATACAGCAATTTACCACCGGGCGCGAGCACCCGCCACAGCGCATCGAGGATTTCCCCCTGCACGCGGGCGAACTGCGCGATGTCCTTTTCGCGGCGCAGCCACTTCGCGTCCGGATGGCGGCGCACGACGCCGGAGGCGGAGCAGGGCACGTCGGCTAGAATGCGGTCGAACGCGCGTCCGTCCCACCACGTCTCCACTTCCCGGCAGTCGGCCGGCACTATGCTTGCCTGCAAGCCGAGCCGCAGCAGGTTTTCCGAAACGCGCACCGCGCGGCCGGCATCGGCATCCAGCGCCAAGAGGTCGACCTGCGCGGTTTCCAGCAGGTGCGCCGTCTTGCCGCCAGGCGCAGCACAGGCATCCAGCACGCGCATACCGTCGTGCGCGTCCAGCAGAAGCGCCGCGCGCTGCGCGCCGGCGTCCTGCACCGAGCACAGCCCGTCGGCAAATCCGGGCAGCCGCTCCACCGGGACGGGGCGCTCCAGGATAATCGCGCCCCCATCGAGTCGGCGCGTCGCGAGCCCCGCCCCGGTGAGGCGCGCCTGAAAGTCAGCCGCTGCAATACGGCGCCGATTTCCACGCAGCGCCATGGGCGGCCGGCTGTTCCCGGCCTCGAGGATTGCCTGCCAGGATTCCGGATAAGCGCGGCGCAGGCGCGCAATCCACCAGCGCGGATGCTGCCAATGGGCGGCCTCGTCCCTCACGGCCGAAGCGATCAGCTCATCGCAGCGACGCAAAAAATTGCGCAGCACCCCGTTCGTGAGCGCCTTGTACTTCCCCTGCGCGAGCGTGCATGCGGCTTCCACCGCCTGATTCACCACGGTATGCGCATCCTCGGGCCGCGCCTCCAGCCGCGCAAGTGCGGTGATGAGCAGGGCGCGCACAGCCGGCGGCGGTGTTTTTTCCATCAGGCGCGCCATAAAGAAATCGTCACGCCCGCAGCGTCGCAATGCCGTGTAGGCGAGATCCTGCACGGCGCCGCGCACGCCGGGCGGCAGGCCGGGATGGGTCCGCCAGCACTGCGCCAGTGTCTCGTTCAGACTGCGTCCGGCGATCACCTCGCCGACGGCGTCGGCGGCCTGCTGCAGGGCGAAAGCGAGGGAGTCGGGTTGAAAGTTGCCGGTCATGCCAGCCGGCAACATACACCATCGCGTGTCGGCCAGATAGTCCGGGCACCTGTCCGATTTCGCAGATGAGCGGGTGATCTCGCCATCGCCACGAAGCAGCGCGTCAAATCGTTATCGACGATAATCGGGCCGTACCGGCGCTGCCCGTTCGAGGAGGTTGCAAATGATCAGACGGGTGAATTAGCTGGGCGCGCTCCTGCAGTCGCTCAGCCCGGGATGGGCATGGGCGGATACGATGCAAGAGGGGGTGGATATTCCGACGCGCAGAAGTAGTGGGAAAGATCGCCGAATGGATCACCGCGAAATAATTGAAAGGATGAGCTGAACCCATGATTGCCCAGCCAAGACTGCCTACTTCCCTGCTACTCATTTTCCTCTCCGCAATAGTGTTCACCGCTCCTGTCGAGGCGCAAATGCGCGGCAAGATGGGCGAGCGTGCCGCACCGTCGGCGGAAAGACGCGAGGGCGATTTTAAGGCGACCGGACTGACGCCGGCTTTCCCGGCGGATCAGGCATGCGAGCCGATCTCCTCCGGCTTTGCTTCGCCCTACCGGCATGACGGCAGCCGCCGCCCGACTGATCGTAACGGCGGCCTGCACGGCGGTACCGACATCACGCTGAAAGTGGGCACACCGCTACTGGCAATCGCCGGCGGCAAGGTGATCGCCAAGGGCGCAGGCGGCCAGATGGAGGGCAACTTCCTCTGGCTGCAGCATGCGCCGGAGCACACGGGGTTTCCCTTCTGGGTGCATACCAAGTATCAGCACCTGGCCGAAGTGCCGGCCCTCAATATCGGCGATTCCGTGCAGGTCGGCCAGACCATCGCGCTGGCCGGCGGCACCGGCACGGCAGGCGGGCATTACGGTGCGGCCGGCTATCCGCACCTGCATCTGTCCACCCACTTCGGCCCGAGCGACGAATTCGAGCTGGTGGGTGCCTACAGTTCCATGGTGAGGGCGCGCGACGCGAAGAACAGCGATTTCCTGCTGCTGTTCCTGTCTAGCGACGCAGACAGGGCGGCGCCGGAATCCCTGCTTGGCGAAGGTAAACAGGTACCGATCGCCATCGTCGGTGAGGACGGTTCAGTCCGGCCGGTCGGCAGCAAGGTGGTCTGGCCAGTGGCCTGCCGGGCCAGGGGAAACTGATGCACGTTTGCCGGGCCTATCTTGCCGGCCGGTCGCGCGAGGGGATGCGATAGAGGTAGGTGGCCAGCAGCAGGCCGAAGAGAGCCAGAGCCATCTGCAACTCGAACCAAGGCACGAAGAAAACGATGGAAATGCCCAGCGTCACGGACATCAGGGCAATGGCGGTCATCTTGGCGCGCCAAGGGATGCTGCGGTAACGCCGCCACTCCAGAATGGCCGGGCCGAAAGCCCGATTGTTCAGCAGCCAATTGTAGAAGCGGCTGGAAGCGCGCGCATAGCATCCGGCGGCTAACAGCACGAAGGGCGTGGTCGGCAGCACAGGCAGGAAGGCGCCGGCGATGCCCAACAGCAGGAACAGGGTGCCCAGAACGACAAAAAGCAGGCGCATGGCCGGCGAATCGTGCCGCCTCATGTCGGCGCTGTAGTCGATTTTTTCCCTGGGTTTGCGCATGGCAGGGGATTTTACGCTCCGGCCGATCTCAGGACGCAATTGGGGCGCAACTGCGCCAATCCGCCGCAGTCTTATCGGGCAACATTGCATTTCAGGGAAAATTCCCTTATTCTGCGTGGCCTTACGTAAATAATAACCATGTCGCCCAAAGGGCCACGGAAAGGTTTTTAGGGGAGAGGAATTGGTAGCGATTCGCAAAGAACTGGCCTTTGCCGGCCGCATCGTCATGGTCGGCTTCGGCTCGATCGGTCAAGGCACCCTACCTCTGCTGTTGCGCCACATCGATATCCGGCCCGACCAGATCGTCATCGTCACCGGGGATGAAAACGGGCGCGCGGTGGCCGCCGAATACGGCGTCGAATTCAATGCCACCCCCCTGACCCCCGCCAACTACCGCAGCTTGCTTGAGCCGCGCCTCTCAAGCGGCGATTTCCTGGTGAACTGCTCCAGCGACGTTTCCAGCGTCGCCCTCGTGGCGCTTTGCCAGTCGCTCGGTGCCCTCTATGCCGATACCTGCATCGAACCCTGGGCCGGCGGCTATACCGACGCCTCGCTGAAGCCTGAAGCGCGCTCCAACTATGCCCTGCGCGAAGCGGCACGGGCACTCAGGCGGCCCGGAACGCCGACCGCCATTCTCACCCACGGCGCCAATCCCGGCATGGTGTCGCACCTGGTGAAGGAGGCCCTGCTCAATATCGCCCGCGACACGGGCCATCCCGCCGGGATGCCACAGGACCGCAGCGGCTGGGCGCAATTGGCGCGCGACCTGAACATCCGCACCATCCATATTGCCGAACGCGACACCCAGGTGGCCGAGCCGCGCAAAATCCCGGGGGAATTCGTCAATACCTGGTCCGTGGAAGGGTTCGTCGGTGAAGGCTGCCAGCCTGCCGAACTGGGCTGGGGCAGCCATGAGCGGCATTTCCCGGCTGACGGCCACCGCCACGAAGCCGGCTGCAGGGCGGCGATCTGGCTCAACCGCCCGGGCGCCGCCACGCAAGTGCGGACCTGGACGCCGCTGGCCGGACCGATCCACGGTTTTCTCATCACGCACAGCGAATCGATTTCGCTGGCCGACTACCTGACCCTGGGCGACAACGGCGGCCCGGTGTACCGGCCCACCGTGCACTATGCCTACCACCCCTCCGACGACACCGTGCAATCGGTGCACGAACTGGCCGGCCGCAACTGGAAACTGCAGCAGCAACGCCGCCTGGTCAAGGATGAGATCGTCTCGGGCGTGGACGAGCTGGGCGTGCTCCTGATGGGGCACGCCAAGGGGGCCTACTGGTACGGCTCGCGCCTGTCGATCCAGCAGGCGCGCACGCTCTGCCCGCACAACAGCGCCACCAGCCTGCAGGTGACCGCACCGGTGGTGGCGGGGGTGATCTGGGCGCTGAAGAATCCGCAACGCGGCGTCGTCGAGCCCGAGGAACTGGACCACGGCCAGGTGCTGGATTTCATTCGCCCCTACCTCGGCGAAGTCGTCGGCGCCTACAGCGACTGGACGCCGCTTGCTGACCGCAGCAAGCTCTTCGAGGAAGATCTCGACCAGGACGATCCCTGGCAGTTCAAGAATTTCCGCGTCGCCTGATTATTTGTCCCACATCAAAGTCCGCCCGGGGCGGGGCGGCCAGAATGTTCCCGTCATTCGCGAGGGAGAGGCGCGATGGAACGACCGGCAATCATTCGCAAGACTGCGGCTGACCTGCGCGTGCCGCCGAACCTGGCGGACTACGCTGCAACGCGGCAGGCTTTTGGCTGGAATGTGGCGCAGGCCGAACTGGCCGGCTTGCCGGGCGGCGGCCTGAACATCGCCCACGAAGCCGTGGAGCGGCATGCGCATGGCGCCCGCAGCGATCATGTCGCCTTCCGCTTTCTCGGCGAGATGGCCCCGCAGGATGTCTCCTACGGCGAGCTCTCCCGCCTCACCAATCGCTTCGCCAATGTCCTCAGGTCGCTCGGCGTGGGCAAGGGCGAACGCCTCTTCGTGCTCTCCGGCCGCATCCCCGCGCTCTACATCGCGGTGCTCGGCAGCTTCAAGAACGGCACGGTGGTCTCGCCGTTATTCTCCGCCTTCGGTCCCGAGCCGATCGCCACGCGCCTGAACCTCGGCGAAGGCGCCGTGCTGGTCACCACCGAACTGCTCTACCGGCGCAAGGTGGAAAAGATCCGCGGCGAACTGCCGACCCTGCGCCACGTGCTGCTGGCGAGCGAGGACGGCCAGCCGACCGACGTGCCCGGCACGCTGGATCTGGCCACGCTGATGGCTGCGGCTTCGGATGATTTCGCCATCGTGCCGACCGCGGCCGAGGACATGTCGCTGCTGCATTTCACCAGTGGCACCACCGGAACGCCGAAGGGCGCCATCCATGTGCATGGCGCCGTAGCGACGCACTGGAGCACCGGCAAGTACGCGCTCGACCTGCATGCCGAAGATATTTACTGGTGCACCGCCGACCCGGGCTGGGTGACGGGTACCTCCTACGGCATCATCGCGCCGCTGCTGCATGGCGTGACCTCCATCGTCGACGCCGCGGAGTTCGATGCCGAGCGCTGGTACCGCATCCTCGCCGAAGAGAAAGTCAGCGTCTGGTACACGGCGCCGACGGCCATCCGCATGCTGATGAAGGCCGGCGCGGAGATCGCGCGCAAGCACACCTATCCACACCTGCGCTTCATCGCCAGCGTCGGCGAGCCGCTCAACCCGGAGGCGGTGTGGTGGGGCAAGGAAGTGCTGGGCCTGCCCATCCACGACAACTGGTGGCAGACCGAGACGGGCGGCATCATGATCGCCAACACGCCGGCCTTCGACATCAAGCCGGGCTCGATGGGACGTCCGCTGCCGGGCATCGAGGCGGCCATCGTGAAGAAGGACGCCGAGGGCAAAGTCAGCCCCGTGGACACGGCGGACACCGAGGGCGAACTGGCGCTGAAGGCGGGCTGGCCGTCGATGCTGCGCGGCTACCTCCACAACGAGGAGCGCTACAAAAAATGCTTCGCCGGAGACTGGTACCTCTCCGGCGACCTGGCCAAGCGCGACGCCGACGGCTACTTCTGGTTCGTCGGCCGCGCCGACGACGTGATCAAGTCGGCCGGCCACCTGATCGGACCCTTCGAGGTGGAAAGCGCGCTGATGGAGCATCCTGCGGTGGCGGAAGCCGGCGTCATCGGCAAGCCCGACGAGACGGTGGGCGAGGTGGTGAAGGCCTTCGTCTCGCTGAAAAAGGGTTTTGAGGCGTCCGACGCCCTGCGCCTGGAACTGCTCGGCCACGCGCGCAAGAAACTCGGCGCGGCGGTGGCGCCGAAGGAGATCGACTTCCTGCCCACGCTGCCGCGCACGCGCAGCGGCAAGATCATGCGCCGCCTGCTCAAGGCGCGCGAACTGGGACTGCCGGAAGGTGACACGTCTACACTGGAGTCTTCATGAGCGTCCCCCCAATGATTCAGCCGCCGCCTGCCGGCCCGGTTCCGTGGGACAAGACCTTCGCAAAGAAGCTGCTCGCCGACATGCTGCGCATCCGCCGCATGGAGGAGAAGTGCGCCGAACTGTACGGCGAGCAGAAGATCCGCGGCTTCCTCCACCTCTACATCGGCGAGGAGGCCTGCGCCGTCGGCGCGTTGCATGCCCTCGCACCGGACGACAACATCGTCGCCACCTACCGTGAGCACGGCCACGCCTTGGTGCGCGGCGTCTCCATGAACGCCATCATGGCGGAGATGTTCGGCAAGGCGGCAGGCTGCTCGCGCGGGCGCGGCGGCTCGATGCACCTCTTCGATGCCGCCACGCGCTTCTATGGCGGCAACGCCATTGTCGGCGGCGGCCTGCCGTTGGCGGTGGGACTGGCGCTGGCCGACAAGCTGCAGGGGCGGCAGGCGGTGACGGCCTGCTTCTTCGGCGAGGGCGCCATGGCCGAGGGCGCCTTCCACGAAGCAATGAACCTCGCCGCACTGTGGCACTTGCCTGTGCTCTTCTGCTGCGAGAACAATCTGTATGCGATGGGCACCGCGCTGGCGCGCTCCGAGGCGCAGACCGATCTGTGCGCCAAGGCCTCCAGCTACAGCGTGCCTACAATGAAGGCGGACGGCATGGACGTGGTGGCGGTTCACGAAGCCGCGCGAATCGCCGCGCAGCATGTTCGCGAGGGACTCGGGCCGTTCTTCCTGGAACTCCAGACGTTCCGCTTCCGCGCGCACTCGATGTTCGATCCCGAGCTGTACCGCGACAAGGCGGAAGTCGAGGCATGGAAGACTCGCGGCCCGCTGCACACCTTCTCCGCGCGACTGAAGGCGGAGGGCAAGCTGACCGAGGAGGAATTCCTCGCCCTCGATGCCAAGGCGAATGCCGAGGTGCAGGCGGCAGTCGACTTCGCCGAGGCCGCACCTTGGGAGCCCATTGAAGACTTGCTGAATGATGTGCACACGCCGAGGGCTGCATCATGAGGATGAGCTACCGCGAGGCCATCCGCCAGGCCATGCACGAGGCGCTCACCGCCGATCCGCGCGTGTTCCTGATGGGCGAGGACGTCGGCAAGTACGGCGGCACCTACGCCTGCTCGAAGGGCTTTCTCGAGGAGTTCGGGCCGGAGCGCATCCGCGACACGCCCCTCTCCGAGCTGGGCTTCGTCGGCGCCGGCATCGGCGCGGCGCTGGGCGGCTTGCGGCCCATCGTCGAAGTGATGACGGTGAACTTCAGCCTGCTGGCGCTGGACCAGATCGTGAATACCGCGGCGGCGCTGCGCCACATGTCGGGCGGGCAGTTCTCCGTGCCGCTGGTGGTGCGCATGTCCACCGGCGCCGGCCGCCAGCTGGCGGCGCAGCACTCGCACAGCCTGGAAGGCTGGTACGCGCACATCCCCGGCATCAAGGTGCTGGCGCCGGCGACGATCGCCGACGCGCGCGGCATGCTGGCCCCGGCGCTGGCCGATCCCGACCCGGTGGTGATCTTCGAGCACGCCCAGCTCTACAACCTGGAAGGCGAACTGGGCGAGAATGTCCAGTGCGACATCGCCTCGGCGGCGGTGCGGCGAGAAGGCGCGGCGGTCACGCTGATCACCTACGGCGGTTCGCTGCCAAAGACGCTGGCGGCAGCCGATGAACTGGCCGGAGCCGGCATCGACGCCGAAGTCGTCGACTTGCGCGTGCTGCGGCCGCTCGACACGGCCACGCTCTTTGCCTCAGTGAAGAAGACGCGCCGCGCCGTGGTCGTCGACGAGGGCTGGAAAAGCGGCAGCCTTGCGGCGGAGGTCATGGCGCGCATCGCCGAGGAGGCCTTCTTCGAGCTGGACGCACCGCTGAAGCGGGTGTGCAGCGAAGAGGTGCCGATCCCCTACGCCAGGCACATGGAGGAGGCTGCGCTGCCGCAGGCGCCGAAGATCGTCGCCGCCGTGCGGGAGCTGCTCGGAAAATGATCGAATTCAAGCTTCCCTCGCTCGGCGCCGACATGGACCAGGGCACGCTGCTGGAGTGGAAAGTCAGCCCCGGCGACACGGTGAAGAAGGGTCAGGTGGTCGCCGTCGTGGACACCTCGAAGGCGGCGGTGGATGTCGAAATCTGGGTCGACGGCGTGGTGCGCGAACTGCGCGTTCATCCCGGGGAAACCGTACCGGTGGGCACGGTGCTGGCGACGCTGGACGGCGCGGAGGAAGCCGCGCCGGCAACGCGCACTCCGGTAGCAGTGCCTCCTCCTGAGAAAACGGCAGCAGCAGCGCACCGTATTTCCCCTGCGGCGCGCAAACACGCCGAGGAGCGCGGCGTGGACATTGAACGCCTCGCCGGCAGCGGGCCGGACGGCGGC
>PHCS01000088.1 GCA_002840845.1 Betaproteobacteria bacterium HGW-Betaproteobacteria-14 | reverse complement strand
GCCGATGTCCTCGGCCAGCGCGGCGGCGACATTGCGCGCGATTTCTGCCGCCAATTGGGCCGAATGCCTTGAAGTTTCCATTATTCCTGCCGTAACGCTATGCTGGTGCGGCAATTCTAACCGCTCCGTGCCGCTCGGGCGGCCAATAGACAATGTGGGCAATGGAGGCAGCATGTCCGGTCTCGTCAGCGTACTCTCGGTCAGCGCCGGCACCCTGCTGGCCATCGTCCTCTTCGTCACGCTGGTGTTCTGGTACGTCAAGGACATCACGCAGAAAAAGCATACGGTCCTGCGCAACTACCCGATCATCGGGCGCCTGCGCTATTTCTTCGAGCAGATGGGCGAGTATTTCCGCCAGTATTTCTTCACCGGCGAGCGCGACGAGATGCCCTTCAACCGCTCGACGCGCGGCTGGGTCTACCGCCTGGCGAAGAACGAGGGGGGCATGATCGGTTTCGGCTCGACCTACAACCTGCACGAGCCGGGCGCGCTGGTCTTCGTCAATGCGCCGTTTCCGGTGATCGAGGCGGAGCAGCTGCCGACGCCGCCGCTGACGATCGGCGAGGGTTATTGCGACAAGCCCTTCGTCGCCCGCTCGATCGTCAACATCAGCGGCATGAGCTATGGCGCCATCTCGAAGCCGGCGGTGCGCGCCCTCTCGCGCGGGGCGGCGGCGGCCGGCTGCTGGCTGGACACCGGCGAGGGCGGTCTCAGCCCGTACCACCTCGAGGGCGGCTGCGACCTCATCATGCAGATCGGCACGGCGAAGTACGGCGTGCGCGATGCCGACGGCAAGCTTTCGCCCGAGCGGCTGCGCGAGCTTGCCGCGCACGAGACGGTGCGCGCCTTCGAGATCAAGCTGTCGCAGGGCGCCAAGCCGGGCAAGGGCGGCATGCTGCCCGGCGGCAAGGTGACGGCGGAAATTGCCTCGATCCGCGGCATCCCGGAAGGACTGGACTCGATCAGCCCCAACCGCCATCCCGACATCGCCAGCGCCGAAGACCTGGTCGAGAAAATCGCCTATGTGCGCGAACTGACCGGCAAGCCGGTGGGCATCAAGTCGGCGATCGGCGGCTGGCGGTTGATGAACGAGCTGTGCGAGGTGGTGGCGCGGCGCGGCATGGCGTTCGCGCCGGACTTCATCGCCGTCGATGGCGGCGAGGGCGGCAGCGGCGCCGCGCCGCAGGCGCTGGCCGACCACATGGCATTGTCCATCGACGAGGCGCTGCCGCGCGTGGTCGACGCCCTGATCGAAAGCGGCCTGCGCGAACGCGTGCGGGTGATTGCCGCGGGCAAGCTGGTCACTTCCGCGCGCGCCGCCTGGGCACTGTCGGCGGGGGCGGATTTCGTGAACACGGCGCGGGGTTTCATGTTCGCGCTGGGCTGCATCCAGGCGCTGCGCTGCCACGCCAACACCTGCCCGGCCGGCGTCACCACGCACAATCCGCGCCTGCAGCGCGGCCTCGTCGTCACCGACAAGGCGGAGCGCGTCGCCAACTACTGCCGCAACATGAACAAGGAGATCGACATGATCGCGCATTCGTGCGGCCTGCGGCAGGCGCGCGAGTTCCGCCGCGAGCACGTGCGCATCGTGCAGGGCTTCGGCCAGAGCATCGCCTTCAACATGCTCTATCCCTATCCTGCGGCGCGTTGACAGCTATCCCCCCGACCCCCTTCCCGAGGAAGGGGGTGACGGTAGTTCGCCGCTGCGCGGCTCCGTGTCGTTGGCTGC
Organism: Betaproteobacteria bacterium HGW-Betaproteobacteria-14; assembly: GCA_002840845.1. Classification (GTDB taxonomy): domain Bacteria; phylum Pseudomonadota; class Gammaproteobacteria; order Burkholderiales; family Rhodocyclaceae; genus Desulfobacillus. The sequence goes on along the minus strand of PHCS01000088.1, from coordinate 7,379 downwards.
GCCGCCCTAGGGGCGGCCCTGCGGGCGGCGCCTCCCGCGCCGTTCCCCCAGCGCCAGCCACAGGCCGCAGGCGGCGATGAGGCCCATGCCGCTTGCCGAGAGGGTGTCCGGCACATGCCCGAAGACCAGCCAGCCCAGCAGCGCCGCCCACACCAGCTGCGTGTAGCCGAAAGGCGTCAGCACGGACGCCGGCGCCAGGCGGAAGGCGCGGATCAGGATGAAGTGGCCCACGCCGCCGTAGAAGCCGAGCGAGGCGATCTTCAGCCATTGCAGCGGGCTGGGCGCGAACTCGAACCAGAACCAGGGCAGGGTCAGGCTCATCACCGCCGTGCCGACCAGCGCCGTGTAGAAGAGCAGGGTGAGCGGGTGCTCGGCATGGCTCAGGCGGCGCGTCAGGACCTGGTAGAGGGCATAGCAGACGGCGCCGCCCAGCGCCCAGACGACGCCTTCCGGGTTGAGCGCGCCGCCCGGGCGCGCAATCAGCAGCACCCCGGCAAAGCCGATGAAAACCACCGCCCAGCGGCTGGCGTCGACGCGTTCGCCCAGAATGGGGCCGGCGAGCAGCGTGACCAGCAGCGGGGCGAGGAAGAGCACCGCCGTCGCCTCGGCCAGCGGCATCGTGCGAAACGCCAACATGGCAAAACCGGTGGTGCCCACCAGCGCCAGCGCGCGCAGGACCTGCAAGCCCAGGTTGTCCGTGCGCACGAGCTGGCTGCGCATGGAGGGCGCGACGAACACCAGCATGATGACGAAATGCAGGGTGTAGCGCGCCCACACCAGCAGCGGCACGGCGAAGGTGGCGGCGAGGTTCTTGGCGGTGGCGTCGAGCAGGGCGAACAGCATCAGCGACAGCATGAACAGCAGGATGCCGCGCAGCGGGTGCTGCGCGGTGGGTGTCATCGGCCCACCCCCCGGCCCCCGCCCCGAGGGCGAGGGTGACGGTCGTTCGCCGCTGTGCGGCTCCAAAGAATTGACTGCGCCGTCCTTGGGACGGCCCGGCGGACGGCGCGCATCTCAGGAATGCGTCCAGATGTTGAAACGCTGCCGCGCGGCGTCGATGGTCTCGCCCGCCGTCAGGCCGATCGGCCCGGTGCCGCCTGCGGCAAGTTGATCGGCGGCCGCGCCGTGAAGATGCACGGCGCAGAGCAGGGCCGCTTCGGCTGCCCAGCCCTGTGCCAGCAGAGACACCGCCAGCCCGCTCAGCACGTCGCCCATGCCGGCGCCGGCCATGCCCGGGTTGCCGCTGGTGTTGATGAACCATCGGCCATCGGGCGCGGCGATCACGCTGCCGCAGCCTTTCAGCACCGTGTGGGCGTTGAGTTTTTCCGCCAGCGCGCGCGCAGCGTGCAGGCGATCGCCTTGTACGGCATCGATGCCGCTGCCGAGCAGCCGCGCGGCCTCGAGCGGGTGCGGCGTGATCAGTGTCGGCGCGGCGCGCTTGCGCACCCGGTTCGCGAGGACCGGATGGGCCGCGATGAGATTCAGCGCATCGGCGTCGAGCAGCAACGGCCGCTCCGCGGCGATCGTCTGCCTGAGCAGGCTCTGCGCCGACTTGCCCTGGCCAAGGCCGGGGCCGACGGCCAGCGCCGTGACATGTGACTGGGCGAGCAGTTCCGCCGGCTTGCGCAGCATCAGTTCCGGCTGAGCCGCATCCACGGCCGCGGCCGCTTCGTCGATCAGGCCGAGATAGACCCGGCCCGCGCCGAGTTTCAGCGCGGCGCGGCCGGCGAGCAGCGCCGCGCCGACCATGCCGGGCGCGCCGCCGAGGATGCCGGCGCCGCCCATCATGCCCTTGTGGCTGTTCCTGCGCCGCGGCAACAGATGCGACCTGAACAGGTCCGGCGCCACCGTGCGACCTTGCGCGGCGAGGTCGTCCTCGGGCGCGAGGCCCAGGTCATGCAAGCCCACCTCACCGCAATGATCCGGCCCGTCCAGGGTGAGCAGGCCCGGCTTGAGCGCGATGAAGGTGGCGGTGAGGTCGGCCTTCACTGCACAGCCGAGCACGCGGCCCGTGTCGGCGCACAGCCCGCTCGGCACGTCGAGGGCGAGCACCGGGCAGCCGAGCGCGTTGATGCGGGCGATCAGCGCAGCGTAAGCGCCCTCGATGGGACGCTGCAGGCCGATGCCGAACAGCGCGTCCACCGCCACGGAAAACCCGCGTGCGGGAATCTCGCGCACCGTCTCGCCGCCATCGGCGCGAAATGCCTCCAGCGCGCCGCGCGCATCGCCCGGCAGGCGGGCTTCGTCGCCGGTGAAGACGACGACGGGCACGACGCCGCGGCTGCGCAGCAGGCGGGCGAGGACGAAGCCGTCGCCGCCGTTGTTGCCCGGCCCGCAGACGATCAGCGGCGGCAGGCCGGAATGCTCGGCGAAAGTCAGCGTCTGCGATACGGCGGCAGCGCCGGCGCGCTCCATCAGCGACGGCGCGACGCCGGCGTGGCGCGACTCGATGCCGCGGATGGCGGCGACGTCGTAGATGGGCAGCGACAAGGCGTGCTTCATGGCGCCATGCTACCGCAATGCCGCCGTCGTGGCGGCGAGCAGCTTGTCGGCCTGCCTGGCGATGCGCCTGTTGACGAGGTTGTTGGCGACGAGGGCGCCGATCACCAATGCCGCGCCGGCCCATTCCACCGCCAGCAGGCGCTGCCCCTGCCAGGCGGCGATGAGGAGGGTTACCAGCGGCGCGAAGTTGGCAAACAGCGCGGCGTTGAGCGGTCCGAGCTTGGAGACGGCCATGTTCCACATCAGCACGGCGCCGAAGGAAACGACGAACACGACGAACAGCAGCGCCCAAGGGTGTGCGGCCAGCGCGGCGGGCGGCGGCGCGTGGCTGTGTCCGGCGCCGCTGGCTGCCGCCACCGCCAGCAGGATCGTCAGGCAACCGAGGATGGAAGTGAGCGCCGTGTAGCGCACCGGCGACCAGCCGGGAAATTTCTGCGCGCCCAGCGTGAAGGCGATCCAGCACCACGAGGCGAGATACATCAGGCCGTTGCCCAGCGCGCTGCCGCCGGAGTAGAGCCGGGTGATTTCGCCCTGGCTGACCACCAGCGCGAGGCCAACGATGGCGACGGCGATGCAGGCCAGCGCCGCCGCCGGCGGGCGATGGCGCGTGCGCAGCCATTGCCAGAGCACGATGTTGACCGGGCCGAGGGCGAGGATCATGGCGCCGTGCTCGGGCCGCGTCAGGCGCAGGCCTTCGTACACGCACAGGCTGAAGCCGGCGAAACCCGCGCTGCCATAGGCCCAGGCCTTGGCCGCCTGGCCTTCGTAGGAGAGCGCGCCGCGGCCTTCGCGCCAGGCCAGCAGGAGCAGGAAGCAGGCGGACGCCGTGGCATAGCGCAGCAGGGTGAGCCAGTACGGATCGATGACCGCCAGCACGACCTTGCTGACGGGCAGGAAAGCGCCCCAGATCAGCACCACCGCGCACATCAGCAGCGTGCCCTGGGCAAGATGCTGGCGGTTCAATGCAGCGTCCTCGGTTCCGGGCCGTCTGGCGGGAAGAGTTCATCCAGGTCGGCGGCGCCGAAGCGATAGGTGTGGTTGCAGATGTCGTCATGCACGACGACTTCGCCCTGCTCGGCGAGGATGGATTCCACTTCCGCGCGGCCGAGGGAGCGCAGCATCTGGCTCACCTTGTCGCGGTCCTCCGGACAGTCGTAGACGACCGGGCGCGGCTTGAACAGGCGCACGGCTTCCTCGGGAAACAGCCGGCCCAGCAGCGCTTCGGCCGTCAGCGTGCGCAGTTCATCCGGCGTCACCGTCTTGGCCAGCAGTTCGATGCGTGTCCAGCCGTCGGCGTCCTTCGCATCGGCGCCGGGCAGTTTCTGCAGGAAGAGGCCGCAGGCATGCTCTTCGCCGGCCGTCAGCAGCAGGCGTGCCGGCTGCTGCTCGGACTGCAGCAGGTAATGCTCGAAGATCGCCGCGATGGTCTCGCCCGCGGCGGGGACCAGGCTCTGGTAGGGCTCGCGCGCCGAAGCGTTCTGCAGGATCAGGGACAGATGGCCGTCGCCAAAAAGTTGCGAGACCGGCGCCGGCGCGACATCGGCCGCCGCCTGCGCCATGCCGCGCAGGTGCAGCTGCTCGGTGCAGTCGATGAAGAGAAAGCCGATTGGCCCGTGGCCCTTCAGCTGGAAGCTCAGGCGGCCGGGCTGCTTCAGGTTGCTGCCGATGAGGACGGCCGTCGCCGTCATCTCGCCGAGCAGCTCGCGCACCGTGGCGGCGTAATCGCGCCGCGCCAGCATGCTGCGCCAGGATTCGCCCAGGCGCACGAAGGCGCCGCGGATGTCGAGCTCCTCGAGCAGGAAGCGCGCGACGAAATCCGAATCAGAAGGACTCACTTCAGTTTCTTGGCGTACTCGTCGGCGTCGAAGCCGATGAGCAGCGTCCTGCCGGATTCGATGATCGGCCGCTTGATCATGCTCGGATTGTCCAGCATCAGCGCAAAGGCCTTCTTCTGCGTGAGGTCGGCCCGCTTTTCAGGAGGCAGCTTGCGGAAGCTCGGGCCGCGCGTGTTGATGAGCCTCTCCCAGTCGGCCTGCGCCGCCCATTTCTTCAGCAATGCCTCGTCAGGTGCGGTTTTCTTGTAGTCATGGAAGGAGTAGGCGACACCATGCCCGTCGAGCCAGGCGAAGGCTTTTTTCATGGTGTCGCAGTTCCTGATGCCGTATATCGTGATCATGGGGGCATTCTAAAGCGCGAGCACACCTTCGGCACAGCTTTGCCAGTGCGACAGCCGCGCCAACGTCGGCAGCAGGTTGAGGCCGGTCTGCTTCCTCAGCGCCAGTGCCGTCGTCCGCAGCTCGGTCAGCGGCAGGCGGATCGGCTCGCCCGTGGCGGCAAAGGCGATGGCATTGCCCTGGTCGCAGGAGGGGAACGCCAGGGCGCGCCCGCCGAACGCGCCCCCGATGCGCTCGACGCTGCCCTTGAAGCCGCGGTTGCGGCCGAGGAGGTTGACGGCGAGCAGGCCGTCCTCCTTGAGATGGGCGCGACAGGCGCGATAGAAGGGCAGGGTGTCGAGCGCACCGGCGCGGGCGTCGGCATCGAAGCCGTCGACCAGGATCAGGTCGAAGGTTTTATCGCTGGCGGCGAGCCACGCGACGCCGTCGGCGATTTCGATTTTCAACCGCTTTGGATCCTCGGGCAGCTTGAAGAACTGCTGCGCCGCGGCCACCACTGACGGCTCGATTTCCACCACTGTCAGCTTCGCCTGCGGCCGGTGGCGGTAGAGGAACTTCGTCAGCGAGGCGGCGCCCAGTCCCACCAGCAGGACGCTGCGCGGCCACGCCGGCTCCGGCCGCAGCAGCAGGGATGCCATCATCTCGCGCGTGTAGTCGAGCTCCAGCGCCCACGGCCGCGCGATGCGCATGGCGCCCTGGATCCACTCCGAGCCGAAGTGCAGGTAGCGCACGCCGGCTTCTTCGCTGATGTCGACGGGGGTGGGCATGAAAGGAAAGCGTCGCGGAAAAGCCGCGCACTATGCAGAAATGCGCGGGGAAAGGCAAGGCGGCCTGCCGGCCGCCGTGCCGTGGCGGCTGACTTTCAGCGGTTGATCGCGCGCGACAGTTCGCCGCGGTAGGTTCGCACCAGTTCGCTGTCCGGGCCCAGCAGGCTGAAGACCTGCAGCATGGTCTTGCGGCCGATGTCGTCGCCGAAGGCGCGGTCACGGCGCACGATCTCCAGCAGGTGCTCGAGGGCGCCGCGGTAGTCCTGCCGGGCCGCGAGCAGGTTCGCCAGGCCGAGCCGCGCCTCGTGGTCGGCGGGATCGGCGGCGAGGCGCGCGTTCAGCGCCGATTCGTCGGCGCCGGCGGGCGCGCCCTGCGCCAGGGCGATGCGGGCGGAAAGGGCGTCGATGCGGCTGCGGTCCTTGGCGCTGTCGGCGATTTCGCCGAGCAGGCGCTGCGCCTCGGCCAGGTCGCCGGCGTCGAGGAGGACATCCACCAGGTCCAGGCGCGCCTGCTCGTGCTTCGGGTCGAGGCGGATGGCCTGCAGCAGCAGCTTGCGCGTCGCATCGGCCTCGCCGCGCGCGCGCGCCGCCTGCGCTTCCAGCCGCAGCGGCTCGGCGGGCGAGGGCATCAGGGCGTCGATGAATTCGCGCACGGCGGATTCCGGCAGGGCGCCGGTGAATTCATTGACCATCTTGCCGCCGACGAAGGCCTTCACGTTGGGGATGCCGCGCACGCCGAACTGCCCGGCGAGGGCCTGGTTCTCGTCGGAATTCACCTTGGCCAGGCGGAAGCGGCCCTGGTATTCGGCGGCGAGCTTTTCCAGGATCGGCCCGAGGCTGCGGCAGGGGCCGCACCATGGCGCCCAGAAATCGACGAGGACAGGCGCGCGGTGCGAGGCCTCGATGACTTCCTGCATGAAGTTGGTTTCGGTGACGTCGATGGAATAGGCGGACATGGCGGTTCTCTGAATGGATTCGTACCCTTATTCTTGGGGGCGGAAACGGCAATTTCAAGGCGGTGGCTCGGGTATAATCACGCTTTACCGAGCACCCTTCCGTCATGTCCGAAGTCCTCAAGCTGCGCGGCGCCGCCGCGTTCTCCGCCAGCCGTCTTTCCCGTCTCACGCAAACCGTCAAGGGCGCCTTGCCCGGACTCAAGGGGCTGGCCGCCGAGCACTGGTACTTCGTCGAGCTGAGTGCGCCCCTCGCGCAGGCAGGGCTGGCACGGCTGCAGGACCTGCTGGGCGCGCATCCGTCAGGCAACGCGCCGAGCGGCACGCTGAAGCTGGTGACGCCGCGCCTGGGCACCATCTCGCCCTGGTCGTCGAAGGCCACGGAGATTGCGCGCCAGTGCGGCTTCGACGGGATTGTCCGCATCGAGCGCGGCACGGCATTCCACCTCGACGCGAAGGGCGATCCTGCCGCCGCGCTGCCCTGCATCCATGACCGCATGACCGAATCGGTGCTCGATGCAATCGATGCCGCCGAGGCGCTCTTCCGCCACTATGCGCCGCAGCCGCTGGAGACGGTGGACGTGGTCGGGACGGGCTGCGACGCGCTGGTGCAAGCCAACGGCGAGATGGGCCTGGCCCTGTCGGAGGACGAGATCGACTACCTGGTCGATGCCTTCACCCAGGCCGGACGCAACCCGACCGACGTCGAGCTGATGATGTTCGCCCAGGCCAACTCCGAGCATTGCCGCCACAAGATCTTCAACGCCGACTGGGTGATCGACGGCCAGGCGCAGGCGCATTCCCTCTTCGGCATGATCCGCGAGTCGCACAAAGTCAGCCCCCACGGCACGGTGGTGGCGTATTCCGACAATGCCGCCGTGCTCGAAGGTGCCGTCGCGCAGCGCTTCCACCCCGGCCCCGGCGGCGCCTATGCGTACTCGGAGGAGCTGACGCACTACCTCGCCAAGGTCGAGACGCACAAC
>PHCS01000087.1 GCA_002840845.1 Betaproteobacteria bacterium HGW-Betaproteobacteria-14 | reverse complement strand
TCCAGCTTCCCCTGCCGATTGAAGTCGATCACGCGATCGAGCAACTTGTCCGGGCGGGATTTTACGGGCGCTCAAAATCCGAGGTTGTCGTGAATCTGCTTTCGCGCGAGTTCGAGCGGATTGCGCGCGATGGCTTGGTGAAGCGGCTGGGTGATTTTGCCCGAAAGGAGTAGCACCTAGGCGTCATCGACCTTCAATTGATTGCTGTCCTGGTATTGCTGGCAGGGGATTCGCAGGCAGTTGGCGAGTGTCTTTGGCGCCGCTCACCAGAAGATTCGCCGGGTACGTAAACACCCAGTCCGAATACTTCTCCTTGCCGGCAAACGCCGCCTCGGCCGGTTCGAAGTTGGCCACCTTGATCGGCTTGTCCTGCGACAGCGAATGCACGCCGACGACGCGCCCGGCCACGACGACCAAGCCCCATTCGGCTTTGCCGGTCACCGGATCGGGATATATCCTGCGCAAATGCCTTCTGACGCCGGGCGTGCGCGGATCCTTCAGGAGATGATCGAGCGAGGGCGGATACTGCTTCGCCGCACCGGGAGCCGATTCGTAGTAGCGCCCGATGGCCTCTCGCAACTGCCTGCCTGCGAAGATCAGCTCCTTCTCCTTGTCGCGGCGGACGCTGAAGGAATACACATCGGCTGCAACAGCCAGCCCTATCCCGACCGTCGCCACGATCATCAGCATCCACAGATAGGTGAACCCGCCCATGCGGCGCACGGCCTACATCTCTCCGAAAGGAACGCCACTGCGCGACTTGCCCTGGGCGCCGCTCCTGACGTCGAAAATCCCCCGCACTTCTGGATTCTGATGCGGCACGATCACCCAAGTCGTCGCGCTCTCGGTAATGGGATCGACCGGAACGGCGCGCAGGTACTGCCTGGCGACCAGCTCGTCCAGAGCTTCCGGATACTGGCCCGTGTCGGCCTGGAATTTGTCGAGGGTTGTGCGCAGCACCTTCAGGTTCTCCTTGAGGACGGTTTCCCTGGAGCGGTCGAGGCTACCGAAATAGCGGGGCATGGCGATGGTGAGCAACAGCGCGATCAGCGCCAGCACCACCAGCAGCTCGATCAGAGTAAAGCCGCTCTTGCGTCGCATCATGTGCCTTCGCCTTTCACCATTTGCGGTACGGCACCCCATTGAGTCCGACCTTTTCCGAAAGCGAATACACGTCGAACACATCGGCACCTTCGGCAGGCTCGTCGGGCGGGCTTTGATAACTGCGCCTGCCCCAGGTATCGGCCGGCGCGGCAGCCCGGTCGGGATGCATCGGATCGCGCGGCAGCCGCCTCAAAAAGTACATCATCTGCTTCTGCGGACTCTTCTGATCGGGAATGCCCTGGACCAGATCCTCCAGCGTCTTGGGGTAACCCGATTCGCCCAATTTCAGGACAATCCGGCCCTGGTCGGCGGCCCGCTTGTGGGCATCCAGCCCTTCGCGGATCTCCATCAGCGCCGCGCGAAGATCCTTTTCCTTTTCCCGCTGCACGGCCGTCTGGGCCATCGGCACGGCGAGCAGCGCCAGCACCCCAAGAATGGCGAGGGTGATCATCAGCTCGATGAAGGTAAAGCCCCGTCGGGACCGGAGGCGCGTCCTGCAGGTCATCGCCGGCGACCTACTCCGGGATCATTTGCCGATGGCCAGCGCATGGCCCACCGGCAGCACGATCGGACCGCCCAGCGGCTGGGGATCCGGCGTAACCGACAACAACTGGACGTTAGCCTGAGGCGAAGCCTTGAGCGCCTTGAAGGTCAGGTTCATCAACGTCCCGGCGCCATCGGTGCCGCCCCCTTGCCTCATGGCGCCGATGAAGACCTGCCCGGTCTGCGGATCGATGCGGCTCGTGAAGTTGGTCTGGGCGCCGCCCTGCCGCAGGAAGTCGCCCTCGGCCACGCTGACCACCTGCATCAGCGTCGGGTCGAAGCCGATCAGCAAGGGCAGGGACATCACGGCCTGCTGGGCCTGCACGCGCAGGGCGAGGCTGAACTGATCGCCCGCCTTCACTTGCGACGGCCCTTGCCAGCCCAAGGAGAAACCGCTTCCCGTGGTGCTCGACGGCTGGGCCGCCTTGGCGTCCGCTTCCCGCTGTCCCGCAGCCTGGGCCGGGAGCGCACCGGACGGCGCTGCGGATGCGGCGCCGCCCCCCGGCCTTACTTCTCCTTCCGGCGATGAGCGCAGGGCCAGCGTGCGGCGGCCGATGCTCGATTCGGTGCCCGATTCGAATTCCGCAATGACGAGGTCGGGGCGGCGCACCGCGCGCATCAGGCGCGGCGTGATCGACAGCACGATTTCCGTCTTCTGCGTGTCATCCTTGTGGCTCGAGAAGAGGCGGCCGACGATGGGCAGGTCCCCCAGCCCGGGCACCTTGTTCGCCGAGTTGCGGTCCTCGTCGCTGATCAACCCGGCCAGCACCTGGGTCTCGCCGTCCTTCAGCTTGAGCACCGTGGAGGCGTTGCGGGTGCCGATCTGGTAGGAGAGCGTCCCCGAGCGGCTGAGCACCTCGCGCACGATCGAGCTGACCTCGAGATTGATCTTGATCGCCACTTCCTCGTCCAGATAGATGTTCGGCTCGACTTCCAGCTTCAGGCCGACCTCCACGTAATTCACGCTGTCCGAGACGAAGCCCGTCGCCGTCGAGGTCGTGGTGATGACGGGCACCCGGTCGCCGATGAGGATCTTGGCCTTTTCCTTGTTCTTCACGCGGATGCGCGGATTGGCCAGGATGTTGCTCTGCGAGTTCTCCTTCTTGGCATTGAAGACCATGTTGCTCAGCGAGGCGTTCACCTTCGAGTCACCCAGGTTCTTCAGGTCGGCCAGGGTAAACGTGGAACCGCTGGCCGGCAGCACCGAGAGGGTCAGCTGATCGGGCCAGCGGATGCCCAGTTCCATCAGGCGCGTGCGCTTGAGCTCCATCACCTCGACTTCGAGCATCACCTCGGCTTCGCCGATGTCCTCCAGCGCCACCAGCCTTTCGGCCAGGCGCACGACATCGGGCGTGTCGCGCATGATGATCAGGTTGAGCTTCTCGTTGACGACGATGTCCTTGGTCTTGAGGATGGTCTTGATCGTCGTCGACACCTGCTTGGCGTCGGCATTGGCGAGGTAGAAGCTGCGCACCATCAGCGTCTGATAGTCCTTCAGCTTCTGTGGCGTGCTGGGATAGACCAGGATGGTGTTGTCGTTGAGCACCTTCTGCTCGATCTGGTTGGTCGCCAGCAGGAGCCGCAGCGCGTCCTCCACCGTGGTGTTGCGGGCGCTGACGTTGATCTTGGCGTCCGTCTTGACGTCCTTGTCGAAGAAGAAATTGATGCCGGACACCTTGGAGATCATGTCGAACACCGAACGCAAGGGGGCGTCGCGGTAATCGAGGGAGATAGGCTTGCGATAGGCGGCGGCCAGTTGCACCTCGCCCGCCTTGTCCTGGGCCTTCTTCTCGGCAACCCGCCCCAGCAGGGATTTCGCCTGCTTCTGCTCGGGGTTCTCCGCCAGCACCGTGCGCAGGATCTCCTCCGTCCCCGCCACGTCCCCTTTTTTGAAGCGTTCCTCGGCCTCCTTCAGGGCCAGCGCATGGCGACGCTCGGCCAGAATGGCCTCGATCCCGGCGCGCGCCATGGCGTGACGATCGTCCATGGCGAGCACGGAGCGGTAATGCGCCTCGGCTTCCTCGAGTTGCCCTTGCCGGCGCATCGCCTCCGCCTTGGCGATCAGATTGCTGATGACGCCCATCCGTGCGTTCGTCAGGTAGATCCGGTATTCGGCATTGGTCGGTTCGAGCCGGATGGCTTCCTCCAGCTTGGCGAAACCGTCGGCATAGCGGCCTTCGGCGACCAGGCCCTGGCCATCGCGAAACGCCAGTTGGCCGGCGCAGCCGGCCAGCCAGACGGCGGCGCTCACAACGAATACCCACTTCAGGCCGCAGCGTTTCAATTTCTCTCTCCAATTTTCAGTGTCTGTTGCTCGTTGAGCGGCAGGTAGGTGAAGCGTATCCACGCTTCCGCAACCTCCTCGACGCGGTAGCGCTCCCCCACCGTGTCCCCGGCGCGCGCCATGATGTCCTGCCCCTGGAAGGACAGCAGCAGCACGCTTGTCTCCCCCTCGTCCATGCGTCCGAGATACTTGAACGGCAGCGGCGGCGCCGCCGGGCGTTCCTCCGCCTGGGCCGGCTTGGCTGCCACCGGCGGCGGCGGCGGACGCACCCCCTTGAAGACGTCCGCGGGCTCGCTGTCGAAGCGGCGCGGCTCCAGGGCGAGGAGGGCGGAGCCGCCCGCCGGCGGAGCGCGCTTCGCGGCGCGACTTTCCTCGGATTGCTGCGCCTTGCGGGCGCTCGGCGCGACCACGGCGGTCTCGTCGGACTCCTGCCCGGAGACGGCAACCGTCACGGCGACCGTGCCGGCCAGGGCTGCCGCCAGGAGGATGCGCCGCAATCCTTTCGGCAGCGTCCTCATTGCGGCCTCGCCAGGAGGAAGAAGCGGAACCGCGCTTCGATTTCGCCGGCTGCCGGCGATTCCCGCTTGAATGCGACGCCTTCCAGGCCCAGGCTGGGCAGCGCGGCCAGCGCATCGAGCATGAAGCCGTTGAGCATTGCCGCCTCCCCCTTCACCGGCAAGGTGATCTGGTATCGGATCAGCTCGGCCGCCGCATCATGCACGGGCCGGTATTCCCCCTGTGCCAGGCGCACCTGGTTCTTCTCGGCCATCAAGAAAATCCGCTTCACCTCGGCGGCGAGTTCGTCGTTCCCGGGCAACTGCGCATAGAAGGCGGCGAGCCGCCGCTGGGTCTCGGACGGGTCGTCGGCGGGGAGCACCGCCTGGGGCTTGTGCGCCTGCTCTTCCGCCTGCGCGCGCAGCGTGCGCGCTTCCCGGTCGAGCATGCGGCCCTGCCAGAGCAGCAAACCGCTCGCAAGCAGCAGGACGCCGACCGCGACAAGCTCCCAGCCCAGGCGGCGCCAGCCGTAGGCGACATGCCAGCGCAACAATGTCAGCGAGCCGCTTGCCATTGCGCCTCCACGTCGAACCGATATCCCCCTTCGCGCAGGAGCTCGTGCTTTACCAGGTAGGCCGACGTAAAGTTTTTGCGCTCTGCCAGAAAAGACACATAGTCAGTCATCTCCTCTGCCTTGGATGCCCGGCCGGCGAGGCGCAATGCCCCGGCACGCCCGGCCGTGTCCAGCGACAGCAGGGCGACATCCATCGCCTTCGGCGGCTCGATGGCGCGAAGGATGGCGTCCCAGGGCATGTTCAGCGCCCGCACATGGGGGTTGATCGCCTTGATCCTTTCAGCAAGCTCACGCTCTTGCTGCGGCGCAAGACTTGCTTGGTGAAGCGGGGCCTGCTGGCGCAAAGACGCGGCGTGACGGGCCTGGAGGAAGTCGCGTGTGGAACGCGCATCGAGATAAACGACGGTCGCCCAGGCCGCGAGCGCGAGCGCGGCCAAGAGCGCAAGCCGCCGCCACGCCGCCTGCGGCCGTGGCCCATGCATGAGATCCAGGCGAATCGTGCGGGCGCTCACTGGAGTACCTTCCCCCCTCCCCCTTCCCGGGGAAGGGGGTGACGGTCGTTCGCGGGCTGCGCCCGCTCCGTGGGGTTGGCTGCGCCCCCTTGGGACGGCCCGGCGCGGGCGCTCACGTCGCCGCCTCAGCCATGGCGGCCAGCCACGTCCGCCCGCCGCCCTGGGTCAGGTCGGCGACCAGGACCGGCAACCCGCTCGCACTACCTGTGCGCAAGACCGTTCTGCTTACGCTGCGCTCGAGCACCGGCGCACAGTCGCCGGACCAGTTCTGCAGCGCGATCTGGCGCGCGCCGCCGGCGCGCACTTCCACCAGCGCCAGCCGGCCCGGCTCGATGGCGGCGAACCAGCCGTCCGAGGCCATGCCCTCGCACGCGCGGTTGAACGCCGTCACCAGCCAGGGCGCGATCGACTCGATGCGCGCACCCTGTGCCTGCGCCGTCCGATGCAGCGCCGCCAGCAGTTCGTCGTCCACGGCGCAGGCCAATCGCGGCTGGCCGCGAGGCGCATCCTCGGCGGCGAACGTCCATTGCTCCGAGACTTCGCCGAAGACCGCGGCGAACTGGGCGCGCAGGTAGTGCTGCGCGCGGCGCCGGTCCATGAGTTCGTCGCTCCAGGGCACGCCGAGAAAGCGCGTCAGGGAATGGGAGAGCGCAACTGTGAGCCGCGCCCCCCGGGAGCGCCCCTCGGCAAGCAGTTCGTCCAGACAGGCCAGCGCCGGACGCCAGTCGCGCTCGAAGGCGGGTTCGGCCGCATGCTCGCGAACCTCGAGTGACTTGCCGACGCTCCGGCATGCCGCCACGCCTTCGGGCGCCAAGCCGATGGCGATTCGGGGCGCACTAGAAAACAACACGGCCAACCTCCTCCAGCGTCGTTTCTCCGCGGGCGACGATCTCCAGCGCCGTCTGGCGCAGCGGGCGCGTCCCCGCGCGCCGCGCCGCCTCCTTGAGCTGGGTCAGCGGCGCCTTGGCGGCAATCATCTCCCGCATGGCGTCGTCGAGGATCAGCACCTCGGCCACCGCCTTGCGACCCTTGTAGCCCGTGCCGCGGCAGTGGCCGCAGCCGCGGCCGGCGCGCAGGCGCCAGCCGGACAGGTCGCCCTCCTTCAGTTCCAGTCCTTCCAGCAGCGCGCGATCCGGCTGTGCCTCCACGCTGCAGTGCTCGCAGTTCATCCGCAGCAGCCGCTGCGCGACAATGCCGTTGAGCGCCGCCGAGAAGCTGTAGGGATCCACGCCCATGTGCATGAAGCGGCCCAGCACGTCGAAGACGTTGTTGGCATGCACCGTGGTGAATACCAGATGCCCGGTGAGCGCCGCCTGCACGGCGATCTGCGCCGTCTCGCCGTCGCGGATCTCGCCCACCATGATCTTGTCCGGGTCGTGGCGCAGGATCGAGCGCAGGCCGCGCGCGAAGGTCAGCCCCTTCTTCTCGTTGACCGGAATCTGCAGGACGCGCGGCAGGCGGTACTCCACCGGATCCTCGATGGTGACGATCTTGTCGCGGCCGCTGTTGATCTCGGTGATGGCGGCGTAGAGCGTCGTCGTCTTGCCGCTGCCGGTCGGCCCCGTCACCAGCAGCATGCCGTGGGGCTTGGCGGAGAGCTTGCGGATGGCGGCCATCGCTTCGCCATCCAGGCCGAGGTGGTCCAGCCGCAGGGCCTGCGCCGACTCGGCGATGGCGCGGCGGTCGAGCAGCCGCAGCACCGCGTCCTCACCGAAGATATTGGGCATCACCGAGACGCGGAAATCCACCTCGCGCCCCTGGATGCGTACCTTGAAGCGTCCGTCCTGGGGGATGCGCCGCTCGGCGATGTCGAGCTCCGCCAGCACCTTCACCCGCGAGATGACCTGCTCGGCCGTCTCCAGGCCGCGCGCCTGGCCGACTGACACCAGTACGCCGTCAACCCGGTATTTGATGACCAGACCGTCGGCCTCGCATTCGAGGTGGATATCGCTGGCGCCGGTCTTGAGGGCGTCGTAGATGGTGGAGTTCACCAGTTTCACCACCGCGCTCTGATCCCCGCTGATGCTCACCAGCGAGAGATCCACCACCGCCTCGTCGCTGGTCGTTTTGCCCGTCTCGCCGAGGATGTCGTCCATCGCGCGCAGCCGCTCCTCCTGCTGGGCGAGCCAGGCTTCGATGTCCTTGCGGTGGGCCAGGCAGGCCGCCATCCCGGAGCCAAGGCGTTCGTGCGCCCAGGCCTCCAGGTCGGCATCGAAAGGGTCCGAGAAAACCAGCCGGACGTCGCCCTCCGGACCACGCAAGGCCACGGCGCCGCGGGCGACGGCCTCGGCAAAGGGGACCCGATCGAAGGCCGGCTCCGCCGCCTGCAGGTCCGCCATCGAGAACACCGGGAATTCGAAAAGGCCCGCAAGCGCGGCCACGAAGTCTTCCGGGCTCAGGCCGGTTTGGGCCTCCAGCACCTCCACCAGCGCGCGTCCTTCGCGCAGCGAAGCCTCGCGCGCCGTGGCCAGGGCTTCTTCCAGGGCGGGCAACAAGGTGCCTTGCGCCGGGGCGTTCATTGCAGGCTTCCCGCCAGATCGAAAATCGGCAGATAGAGCAGCACGACGACCGCGCCGATCACCAGCCCCATGCCCGTCATCAGCACCGGCTCCAGCAGACGCGATGCGACATCCAGCCAGCGGGCGAACTCTTCGTCGTGGAAGCGCGCGGCGCGCTCCAGCATGTCGGCGAGCCGGCCGGACCGCTCGCCCACCGTCACCAGGCTGAGGGCGATCGGCGTGGCGAGGCCTTCCTGCTCGAGCGCCGCCGAGAAGGGGCGGCCTTCCTCAATGGCCCGCCGGGCGCGGGCGAGCGCCTGCGCATCCCGCGCCTCGAACAGGCCGGCGCTCATCGCCATGCCCTTCGCCAGCGGAATGCCGGCGTTGAGCAGCAGCGCCAGCGTCCGGTAGAAGCGGGCCAGACGGAAATCCTTCGAGCGGCGCGCCAGCGCCGGCAGACGCAACACCTGCGCCAGGAGCCGCCCGCGCAAGGCTGGACTGCGCAGCGCGACGATCGAGGCGACGATGGCCGTGGCGGCGGCCGCAGCCCATGCCGCCCAGTGGTGGTAGATCGAGCGTCCGACGGCCAGCAACAGTCCGGACAGCCAGTGCGTATCCCGTCCGGCGCTCTCGTAGACGGCGCTGAACTTCGGCACCACGTAACCCAGCAGAAAGAGGGTAACCATGAGGCCCACGGCGATCAGCATGAGCGGATAGATGGAAGCGGAGACGAGCTTCTTGCGCACGGCGTCGAACTGCAGCCGGTAGGCGACGTAACGCGACAGGGCGTCCGGCAGATTGCCCGAGCGCTCCGCGGCGCGCACCGTCGCCACGTAGAGCTCGGGGAACTGCTCGGGCCGGGCTGCCAGGACATCGGAGAAGTTCCTGCCTTCCCGCAGTTCCGACAGCAGGCCCTCGACGAACGCGCGCACCGGCGCGCGCGGCTCCTTGTTGCGCAACGCCTCCAGCGCCTCCACGAGGGTGAGCCCGGCTTCCAGGAGAGCGAGCAGCTCCTGGCTGAACAGCACCAGGGAAAAGGCTTCGCCGGACGAGGGGGCGGGTTTGTCATGCCCCAGGTCGATCGCCAGCACGCGGTAGCCGCGGG
>PHCS01000086.1 GCA_002840845.1 Betaproteobacteria bacterium HGW-Betaproteobacteria-14 | reverse complement strand
CGTCCCGCCAGTAACCACTTCCGGTCCTGCGGTTGTCGAAGTATCGCCTCCCGAACCTGTTCCGACCATTGAGCTCAGGGAGGATCCACCGCCGCTCGCAACGATAGACCTGACGCTGCCTCCGGACGATCTGTGGGACCGCATCCGGCACGGCTTCGGCATGCCCAACATCGACAGTCCTCTGGTTCAGCAGCAGCAGGCCTGGTATCTGGCCCGCCCAGACTACCTGAGGCGCGTAGTCGAACGCAGCCGCCGCTACATGCACCATATCGTCGAGGAACTGGAAAAACGCGGCATGCCGACCGAACTGGCCCTGCTGCCCATCGTCGAGAGTGCCTACAACCCCATGGCCTATTCGCGCTCTCATGCATCGGGCATGTGGCAGTTCATCCCCTCCACGGGCAAGACGTATCAGCTCGATCAGGACTGGTGGATGGATGAGCGGCGCGACATCATCGCCTCCACCAGCGCGGCACTGGAATACCTGCAGTCGATCTACGAAATGCATGGCGACTGGCACCTCGCGCTGGCCTCCTACAATTGGGGCGAAAACGCAGTCGCGCGCGCCATCAACAAGAACAAGGCCAAGGGGCTGCCGACGGACTACATGAGCCTCACCATGCCCAACGAAACGCGATGGTACGTGCCCAAGCTCCAGGCATTGAAGAACATCCTCGCCCAGCCGCAACTGTATGGGGTGAGGCTCGATGCCATCCCCAACCAGCCCTATTTCGTCACGGTCGATCGTCCTGCCAACATGGACGTTGCCATTGCCGCAAGACTGGCCGAAATGACGATCGAGGAATTCCATTCCCTCAATCCGGCTTACAACCGCCCCGTCATGCCGAACAAGGGCAACCCCACCATCGTTTTGCCCACGGAAAAAGTGGCCGTCTTCAAGGCGAACCTCGAGGCTCACGACAAGCCTTTGACCAATTGGCAGGCCTATACCATCAAGAAGGGTGAAAGCCTGGCGAGTATTGCCAAGCGGCACGGCCTGACGACGACACGACTCAAGCAGGTCAACGGCATCAGCGCAAGAATGCGGATAGGCCCCGGCCATACCCTGCTGGTGCCTGCCAAGGATGATGTCGCCGCGCCGAATTTGCTCAAAGTGAATCTCCCGGTCGTCAAACCGACTGTCAAGGGCAGCAGAAAAGCCACAGGCAAGAAAAAAAGCAGGAAAGCCACTCCCATCAAGAAGAAACCCCCATTGCCCGCAAAACAGAAACCCGCCGATAAGCGCTAGCCCGTCAGCGATGGATATCCTCCGCCTTCCGGAACGCCAACACGACTATTTGAAGAGGTGACAAAAAACCCTGCGGGTAGCACTCAACTGCGTTGCTGAAGGATAGACCCCTGCACATTCCGGCATTGCGCGCGGACAGCGCGGGTGGAAATGGCACCCGCTCGGCGGGTTGGCCGGGGAAGGCATGTCTCCCTTCAGCACTATGACCGGGCGTCCCGTTCCCGCGTCGATGCGGGGTACGGCGGACAGCAATGCCTCCGTATAAGGGTGCCTTGGATCATTCAGGATTTCCTCCACGGTTCCTTGCTCGACGATGCGACCGAGGTACATCACCGCCACCTCATGGGCAAGGTGCTCGACCACGGCAATGTTGTGCGTGATGAACAGATAGGACAGCCCGAATGTCGTCTGCAGTTCCCTCAGCAAATTGAGAATCTGCGCCTGCACCGATACATCAAGGGCACTGGTGGGCTCATCGCACACCAGCAGCCGGGGCTCGACAGCAAGTGCGCGGGCAATGGCGATGCGTTGCCGTTGGCCTCCGGAAAATTCATGCGGGTAGCGTCCGCTCATGCCGGCCGAGAGGCCGACACGTTCAAGCAGCTCATCGATCCGCTCATTTCTCGACAGGGAGACAGCCGCCCTGCCCAGGGAGGACATGCCCTCCTCAATGATGTCTCCCACACGCATGCGGGGATCCAATGAGCCGTAGGGATCCTGGAAAACGATCTGCATGTCCGCGCGCAGCGTGCGCAGCCGGGACGGCGGCAAGACGGTAAGTTCCTCGCCGCCAAACTGCACGCTGCCGCCAGTCGGCTGCAGGAGCTGCAGGATGGCCTTGCCCACAGTCGTTTTGCCGCAGCCCGATTCTCCTACCAGCGCCAGCGTACGCCCCACGGTCAACGTCAACGAGACGCCGTCGACAGCCTTCACCTGTCCGGCAATGCGCTTGAAGACGCCTTTGCGTATCGGAAAATGCACTTTCAGGTCAGACGTTTCCAGCAAGGGCAATGCAGTGGTTTGAGGCGAATCGCCGGCAGTAGCGTTGCAAGGCGATAACGATGCCGCCACGGTTCCCGCATCAGCACCAGTCGCTGCGGGATCGTAAAGATGGCAACGCACGGCATGATCGTCGGAAACTTCATGCCAGGCTGGCGCTTCTTCAGTGCAGCGCGCCCAGGCACGCTGGCAGCGGTCGGCAAAGCGGCACCCCATAAATCGCGCCGTCAACGGCGGCACGTTGCCAGGAATGGTCTCCAGGGCGCTGCCGCGACGATCTGGACCAGGCAGCGCCGCGAAGAGCTTGCGTGAATAGGGATGGCGCGGCGTTGAAAAAAATTCCTGCCGCGCCGCAACCTCGACCAGCTCGCCCGCGTACATGACGCCAATCCTGTGCGCCAGCTTCGAGACAATGCCCAGATCGTGGGTGATGAGCAGCATCCCCATGCCGCGCTCGCGCTGCAGCCGACCCAGCAGTTCCAGAACCTGGGCCTGGATCGTGACGTCGAGCGCAGTGGTCGGTTCATCGGCGATCAGCAATCCAGGATCGCCTGCCAGCGCGATGGCAATCATGACGCGCTGCTTCATCCCGCCCGAGAGCTGAAAAGGATAAGTGTCCAGGCGCTGCGCAGGATCAGGAATGCCCACCGCCTCGACAAGCTCCACGGCGCGCCGGCGCGCCGTGGCGCCCCGCAACCCGGTGTGACGTTCCAGTACCTCGACGATCTGCTGGCCCACTGTGAGAACAGGATTGAGACTGGTGGCGGGCTCCTGGAAGATCATTGCCATCTCGCGGCCGCGAACGTCGCGCATGTCAGCCTCTGACAGGCTCAAGAGGTCACGCCCCGCCAGCATCACCTTTCCGCCGGCAATCACACCCGCATCGGGCAGCAGCCGCATCAGCGACAGCGCCGTCATCGATTTGCCGCAGCCCGATTCGCCCAGCAAGGCGAACGTCTCGCCGGCATTGACTACAAAGGACACGCCGTCCACCGCATGGGCGATGCCTGTTGCGCCTCTCAGGGCAGTACGCAGGGATTCGACTCGCAGCAGAGTCATGCCGCCTGGCCTTGCGTTGCCGGCGCGATCTGCCGTCCCGCCAAGCGCGGGTCGAAGGCATCGCGCACCGCATCGGAAAACAGATTGGCAGCCAGCACCAATACGAACATGAAAGCAAACGCCGCCACTAGCGACCACCATACAACCGGCTCGCGCGCCAGCTCCAGTCGCGCAGTATTGATCATGGAGCCGAAGCTGATCGTGCTCGGATCGACGCCGATGCCGATATAGGACAGCACCGCCTCGGCCAGGACCAGTCCGGAAAAATCCATCACCACGGCAATCAGCACGATATGCATGACGTTGGGCAGGATGTGCCTGCCCATGATGCGCAGGGAGGAGGCCCCGAAAGCCTGCGCCGCCTGGATGTATTCAAACTCGCGCAGCTTGAGGGTTTCCGCACGCAACAGGCGGCACAGCCCCGTCCAACTGGTCACGCCGAGGATGAGGCACAAGGCCAGCAGACGTGCGTCGGCACGCTGGGCAGCGGTGGCGAACCAATCAGGGTGCGTGTCGATCACGACCTGCATCATCAGCACCGCGGCGGCGATGAGGAGCACCCCGGGGATCGAGTTCAGCGTCGTGTAGAGATACTGGATGACGTCGTCCACCCAGCCGCCGAGATACCCCGCGACAATGCCCAACGCCACCGCGAATGGCAGCATGGCCAGGGTGGTTATGGTGCCGATGACCAGCCCGGTGCGGATGCTCTTCAGGGTGAGATACAGCACGTCCTGGCCGACCTTGTCGGTGCCGAACACGTGGTAGCCGCCTGCCAGCGTCACGAGCGGCCCGGCGAGAAACAGCAGCAAGGCCAGCGTGACGAGCACCGCGTTCCAGGCGAAATGGGTCTCCCCTCGCCAGATGCGGCGCCACGCCGTCCTCCAGCGCATGCCCCAGTGAAGGGCGGTTGCCTGCACGGCCGCTGCCGTGAAAGTCAGCCACGCCAGGACGGCGAGCGCAACCCCATGCAGGATCCTGGCTGCAACATCACCCGCCCAGTCCGCGGCCGGGTCCGGCAGATGGATGCCGCCATGCTTGAGCCGCGGAAACACCCGCGCCTGCCCCCCGTCCGGCATTTCGACGGTTTCCCTGGCATAAAGATGGGTGGCCAGCGGCGCCGAATAGGTCTTCTCGGTCTTCGTCTTCAGCGGCAGCAGCAAGGTGTCGAGCACACTGCGCACCTCGGTGCTGTAGCCGTTGGCCTGCTCGCCCGCCACGGCTTCCAGGCGCGGCCGATAGTGCAACGAATCAAACAGGCCGATCAGGACGAACACTGCGAGCACAGTCAAGGCTGACATGCCGGCGCGGCTCTCGCCGACGCGACGCCATGACGACAGCAGATACTCGCGGCGGCTGACGTAACGGCCTGCAGCCGCTGCACAGACCACCAGCAGGAAGACGAGCGCATCGGTCCACAGGATGATCGGCATCACTGCAGCCTCACTCTCGGATCGACCAGGGTGTAG
This sequence comes from Betaproteobacteria bacterium HGW-Betaproteobacteria-14, assembly GCA_002840845.1. Lineage (GTDB taxonomy): Bacteria > Pseudomonadota > Gammaproteobacteria > Burkholderiales > Rhodocyclaceae > Desulfobacillus. The sequence goes on along the minus strand of PHCS01000086.1, from coordinate 4,415 downwards.
GACAGGTCGGTGAGCAGCAAGCCGACGATGTAGAGCACCGATCCGATGAACACCATCGAACGCACCACGGCGAAATCCTGTGCGTTGATGGCATCGATGGTGTAGGAGCCAAGGCCCGGAATGCCGAAGAAGGATTCGACGAGGAGCGAACCCATGAAGAGCAGCGGAATTACCACGACGACGCCCGTGAGGATCGGGATCATGGCGTTCTTCAGGACATGGCGGAACAGTACTGTAAGCTCGGACAGCCCCTTGGCACGTGCCGTGCGCACATAATCCTTGCCGATTTCCTCGAGGAAGATGGTGCGGTACCAGCGCGTGCTGCTGCCGATGCCGGCGGCCACGCTGATCACCACCGGCAGGATCAGGAAACGCGTCGCATCCAGCCCGCCGGCATAGCCCGAGATCGGCACCAGATGCCACACCTTGCTCACCAGGTATTGTCCGCCGATGATGTAGAACAAACTGGAGATCGACATCAGGGCGACGCAGGCCACAACGCCCCAGAAATCGAGATACGTGGCGCGAAAGAAGGCCAGCAACAGTGCGAAGGTCACCGTGACGAACAGTCCGAGCAGGAACACCGGCAGGGCAATGGCAAGGCTCGGCCCCATGCGCGTTTTGATCTCGTGACCGATGTCGCGACCGTCATCGGCGCGTCCGAAATCGAGGGCGAAAAGCTTCACCGATTTTTCGAAGAAGATGGTGCGGGTGACCTTGCCGGCGCCGTCCGCGGCCTCGTTGTAGACCAGCGGCTTGTCATAGCCGCGCTCCGCCTTCCACTTCTGGACGGCCTCAGGCGTGACGCGCTTGATGCCGAGTTGCATGCGCGCCATGTCGTCCGGAGTGTTCACCACGAAGAACAGCGTGAAGGTCAGGAGGTTAACGCCGATCAGGATCGGAATGGCGTACAACAGCCGGCGGACGATGTAGGCAATCATTGGCCGCGGCCCGATGCACGTTCGCGCCGTCGCCAGCCCATGACGGCCGGCGCCGCGCTTGCAGCCAGGACTATGGCCAGCAATCCGAGCGGCCACAGCACCGGCCGATTCCACTTGGCACGCATGGTCTCGCGCAGGGCAGCGTCGATTTTCTGGTATTTCAGTCCGTTCCTTGCCATGTTGTTGGGCTTCAGATTGGAGACCCACTCGTGATGCAGGCTGTAGTCCTTGGGGTGGAAGCCGAAGGACCAGGGTGCGTCCTCGCGCAGGATGGCCAGCATGCGGTCGATGAGCGCCTGTCTCGCCGGGCCGTTCTCCATGTGCTTCACCTGCTCGAAGAGGCGATCGTATTCCGGATTGGAATAGTTGGCGGCATTCTCACCCTGGGTTTTGGCGCGACTCTGCGGCCCATGAAACAGAAAAAGGAAATTCTCCGGGTCGGGATAGTCGGCGTTCCAGCCCCAGACGAAAATCTGCGCCGCCCCCTTGCGCACCTTCTCCTGGAAGCGGTTGTAGTCGGTGCCGCGGACCTCCAGCTGGATGGCCAGCTTGGCGAACTGCTTGCGATACCAGTCAAGGCGCGGTTTGTCGCCAGGGCCACGATCCGTGGTGTCGAGGTATAGCACCAGCGGTTGGCCGCTTCCGGCGTCGCGCCCGTCTGGATAACCCGCCTCGGCGAGCAGCTTCTTTGCCGTTTCGATGGACTTGCGCCGCGGCGTGCCATCAACCCAGTCGTACACGACCGGGTTGATGCCCGGACTGCCTGACTTGAAGCCGAAAATGCCCGGCGGAATCGGGCCCTGTGCAGGAATACCCCGGCCGTTGGCGAAGATGGAAATGAACTCTTCCCAATCGATGGCGATGGAGACCGCCTGCCGCAGTTTTTTCGCGCGCTCGCGCGCAACCGCATCGGCCTGGCCACCGCCGACGACCGGATCGAGCCAATTGAAGGCGAAATAGCGCGTTGCGGTTCCGACCGACGTCTTCAGTTCGATGCCCTTCTCCTTCATCTCGGGGGAAACGCTTGCCTCGCCCTCCACGGAAATGCGCACCGCCTGATCGAAGCTGTCCGAACTGATGCCGGAAAAGTCATAGTAACCCTGCAGGAACTTGTTCCAGTAGGGAATGCCCTCACGTTCCCGGCTGAATACCACTTTGTCGATGAAGGGAATGCGTTTGCCGGCATCGGCGAGCAGGCCAACCGCCTGGTCGCCCTGTTCGCCCTCGTCAGGATAAGCCTCGCCGCGGTAATTGGGATTGCGCTCCAGCACCATGCGGGCATTGGGATTGTTCTCTGTCAGCATGTAGGGGCCGGTGCCCACCGGATACCAGTCCAGAGTCAGGTTCTTCTCGATCATGCCGGGCTGGGCATAGAAACGGTCGGCCTCGATCGGCACGGGCGCAAAGAAATTCATCGCCAACCAATAGGCAAACTGCGGGTATCGGCCCCTGATGCGGATGCGATAGCGATACCTGTCAATCAATTCGACACCAGCGAGCGGGATATTCGACAGATCGAGCCATGTATTTTTTCCACCAGCGCCGGCAAGTGCCTTGTCCTCGGCCTTCAATGTCGCCGCAAACTCCTTCAGGCCGACGATGTATTCGCTCATCAGACCAAAAATTGGCGAATGAAGGCGCGGATGGGCAAGACGCTTGATCTGGTAGATGTAGTCTTCCGCAGTCAGTTCGCGCGTGCCGCTTCTGGGAAAATCGCGCAGGGAATAGATGTTCTTCAGGTCTTCCTGCTTCAGACTGTGGTACAGCAGTTCGCCGCGCTCGTCCCGAGCAAAGGCGGGATGAGGCTGATACAGAATCCCCGGCCGGATGTGGATTTCGTAGAGCGTATACGCAACGCGGGGGGAATTAGCCGGCACGTCCCTGTCAGCGGCATCCACGGTGCGCGGCCGCGGCACGGACTCCGCTGCCAGCGGGATCAAGGTGTATGGGCGCTTGAGGTAATGATACTGGAGTGGCGGCTCATAGATCTGCGCATTGAATTCGGCCTCGTCCTCGCTGTATGACTGCACCGGGTCAAGGTGCTTGGGCCGCTCGGTGAAAGCGCTATAGAGGATGTTCTTGCCGCCATCCTCGGTCTGATAGGGATTGTTCCATTCCGCGCCGCAGCCGGCGAGGAAACCGGCAAGGGTGATCAGCCATGCATGAATCAAGATAACGCGCATCGTGGGTGGAGTGTAGCGGATGGGAGAATTGGCGTCATCTGCAGCGCTCCGCTATAATCACGCGGTCATTTTTAGAGGATCCGACGATGGGCTTTCTCGCTGGGAAACGCATCCTCATTACCGGACTGCTGTCCAACCGCTCGATCGCCTACGGCATCGCCAAGGCTTGCCATCGCGAGGGCGCCGAACTGGCCTTTACCTACCAGAACGATCGTTTCAGGGAGCGCATCGCCAAGTTTGCGGACGAATTCGGAAGCAAGCTGGTATTCCCCTGCGATGTCGCGGAGGACGCGCAGATCGAAGCGCTCTTTGCGGAACTCGGCAAGCACTGGGACGGACTCGAAGGCATGGTGCATTCGATCGCCTTCGCGCCGAGCGAGGCCATCGAAGGGGACTTTCTGGACGGCATCACGCGCGACGCCTTCCGCATCGCCCACGATGTGTCCTCCTACAGTTTCCCCGCATTGGCAAAGGGTGCACGGCCGATGCTGCTGAAGGGGCGCAACCCTTCCCTACTGTGCCTCACCTACCTCGGCGCGGAGCGCACTCTCCCCAACTACAACACCATGGGCCTGGCCAAGGCAAGCCTCGAAGCCAGCACGCGTTATCTTGCCTTCTGCCTCGGTCCGCAGGGCATTCGCGCCAATGCGATCTCGGCCGGCCCGATCAAGACGCTGGCCGCTTCCGGCATCGGCAACTTTTCCAAGCTGCTCGCCTACAATGCGCACCATGCGCCGCTGCGGCGCAACGTGACCATCGAGGAAGTCGGCAACGCCGCTGCCTTCATGCTCTCCGATCTCGCCAGCGGCATCACCGGCGAAATCCTCTATGTGGATGGCGGACTCAACACCACGGCGCTGGGCAACGCCGAGCCGCTGCCCTAACTCTGGCTGACAGGAATGAAAACGGGCTGCCAAGCAGCCCGTTTTCAATGACGCTTCCACCACCCAAGCCCTTCTGCCGTGCCCAGAGCGGACACCGCGAAGTGGATTCCCGCTTATTCGTTAGCGCCCTTTGCCAAGGCAGACTTGTCTATCTTAACCTTGTAGCGCTGCCGTAGCGCGGCCAGGAAGGCATTGAAGTCCTCTGCCCCGTATAGCTGGGCGAGTTGCGCCCGCAGCGCTTTCGGCCTTGGATCAGTCTCGCCTTTTGCCGTTCCGGTCTTCACCTGCGAGATGCGGTAGAGCATATACGTGCCATTCGGCAACTGCATCCCGGCATAGGCGGGCAACTTGCCGGCAGGTGCCTTGAAAATGACACGCTGGGCTTCCGCCGCCAGTCCGCGCATCGG
>PHCS01000018.1 GCA_002840845.1 Betaproteobacteria bacterium HGW-Betaproteobacteria-14 | reverse complement strand
GCGGGAATCGTCGGGATGGGTGGCGCCGCGTTCCCGTCTTCGGTGAAGTTGCATCCGCCCGGCGGGCTGACGGTCAGTACCGTCCTCATCAATGGCTGCGAATGCGAGCCGTACCTGACCTGCGACCACCGCCTCATGGTCGAGCATGCAGGCGACCTGATGGTCGGCATCCGCCATGCCATGCGCGCCACCGGGGCGAAGCGGGCCATCATCGGGGTGGAGGACAACAAGCCGGAAGCCGCCGACGTCCTGCGCCGCGCGTTGCCGCCGGCGGGCCACATCTTCGTCGAGAAGGTGCCGACCAAGTACCCGCAGGGCTCGGAGAAGATGCTCATCACGGCGCTGTTCGGCGTCGAGATTCCATCGGGCAAGCTGCCGCTGGCGCTGGGCATGGTGGTGCATAACGTCGGCACCCTGGCGGCGCTCGGGCGGCTGTTGCCGTCTGGGCAGGGGCTCGTCGAGCGCGTCGTCACTGTCGCCGGTCCTGGCGTGAAGCGGCCGGGCAACTATCGCGTGCCGATCGGCACGCCGCTGTCCTTCGTGCTGGCGCAGGCCGGTGCGCAAGCTGCCGGCACAGGACTGGCGAGGCAGGTGATCCTCGGCGGCCCGATGATGGGACAGTCGGTCGCCTCGCTCGACGTGCCTGTGACGAAGGGCGTATCCGGCGTGCTGGTGTTCCGCGGCGAGGACATGGCGGCGAACGAGGGGCGCAAGACCTACCCCTGCATCAAGTGCGGCGAATGCGTCGAATCCTGTCCGATGGGGCTCAACCCGTCGACGCTGGGCATGCTGGCCGCCCGGCGCGAGTACGACCTGATGGGGGAGAAGTACCACCTCGGCGACTGCTTCGAGTGCGGCAGCTGCACCTGGATCTGCCCCTCGAACATCCCGCTGGTGCAGCAATTCCGCATCGCCAAGCAGATCCTGCGCGAAAAGGCCGTGGCTTAAAACCATGAACCACAGAGGCACAGAGGCACAGAGAAGAAGCACAACCGGGAAAGCCTTGAATTGCTTTTCTCCGTGTCTCTGTGTCTCTGTGGTGAAGGGTTTTCAATGAGCAGTTCAGTCGAGATCCGCAGCGCGCCGCATATCAAGAGCCCGCGCAGCGTCGAGATGATCATGCGCAACGTGGTGTTCTCGCTGCTGCCTGTGTGCGCCTTCTTCGTCTATCAGTACGGCATTTCGGCAGCAGCATCGATCCTCGTCGTCACCGCCGCCTGCCTGCTCACCGAGCGCCTGTTCGTCCGCCTCGGCCGCCAATCGGGGGATCTTTCCGATTACTCGGCCACCATCACCGGCGTCCTGCTGGGGCTGACTTTGCCGCCGGGCTTCCCGTTGTGGATGGGCTTCGTGGCCGGTTTCACGGCCATCGCGCTGGGCAAGGCGCTGTTCGGCGGCATCGGCTTCAATGTCTTCAACCCCGCGCTGGTGGGACGGGCCTTCGTGCAGGCGGCGTTTCCCGCGGCAATCGCCACCTATACGCCGTCCTTCCTGCCAGGACGCTTCACGGAGTTCATTCCGTCCTCGCTGGCCTGGCCGCTGATGGCGCCGGCGGACACCGCCGCCTGGCTGAAAGGCATGCAGATCGATGCGTGGACCGGCGCCACGCCGTTGGCGAAGTGGAAGTTCGAGGGCACCCTGACCGATGCTGGGGATCTGCTGACGTCCCTGGCCGGGCACATGGCGGTAGGGCCGTCGCCGGCCTTGATCCTGCTCTGCGGCGCTTACCTGGCGCTGCGCCGCTTCATGGACTGGCGCATCCCGGCGGCCATCCTCGGCAGCGCCGGACTGACCGCCTGGCTGATCTACGCGATCGGCGGCACGAAGTATCCCGATCCCTTTTTCATGCTGTTCTCGGGCGGATTGATCCTCGGCGCCGTGTATATGGCGACCGACATGGCGACTTCGCCGGTCACGCCGCGCGGCATGTGGCTGTATGGGAGCCTGATCGGCGTGCTGACCGTGATGATCCGCTATTACGGCGGCCTGCCCGAGGGCGTCATGTACGCCATCCTGCTCGCCAATGCAGCGACACCGCTGATCGAGCAGATCACCCAGCCGACGCCGTTCGGCAAGGGCGCCTCGATCCGGGCGGGCCGTTCCGCAACCTATACGCTCCATCCGGACTACATCTCGCGCGAGGAAGCGGCGGCGAAAATGTCGAAGAAGCGCTTCTTCAAGAACAAGCCGAAGAAACCATGAACGTTGCCAATCCGATGCCGAGCGCAACACCTGCTGCGTCGCTGGTAAGGACGCTGGGACTCGTCTCGGCACTGTGCGGCGTCATCATCGTCGGCGCATATCAGGGAACCTACGAGGCCGCCGCCGCCAACCGCCGCATCGCGCTCGAGCGCACGGTGTTCAAGATCATCCCGGCAGCGAAATCCATGACCGAGTGGCAGGCCACGGCGCGGGGCATCCGGCCGGCGGGCGGCGAGGCGGCCGAGGGCGCGATCAAGTTCTACGCAGCGTATGCCGAGGACGGCAGCCTGGCGGGCATTGCCGTCGAGGGTGCGGCGAAGGGCTACGCCGACGTGGTGCGCATCCTCTACGGCTACTCGCCCGATTGCCAGTGCATCAACGGCATCGGCGTGGTGGCGACGAAGGAGACCCCGGGCATCGGTGACAAGATCATCACGGACAAAGCCTTCCTGGCGAACTTCAAGGCGCTGGACGTGAAGCTCGACCAGGCGCTGGCCAAGCTGGCCAACGAGGTGAAGGTCGTCAAGCACGGGAGCAAGACGGACGCCTGGCAGATCGACGCCATTTCCGGCGCGACGGTGACATCGCGCGCGGTGGGCAAGGCGATCAACGACAGCGCGCAGGCGCTGCTGCCAATACTGCTGCCGGAAATTGAGAAACTGCGGAAAAAGGAATCATGAAGGACCTCTCCCAGGCAAAGAATTTCGACGAGTTCATGGAAGGCATCTGGCGCCAGAACCCGGTGTTCGTCATGGTGCTGGGCATGTGCCCGGCCCTGGCGGTGACCGTCTCGGCGGTGAACGCGCTGGCCATGGGCTTCGCCACCACCTTCGTGCTGGTGTGCTCCTGCCTGCTGGTGTCGCTGATGCGCAAGCTGGTGCCGAAGGAAGTGCGCATCGCCACCTACATCGTCATCATCGCCACCTTCGTCACCGTCGTCGATTACGTCATCCAGGCAGTAAGCCTGGAGCTCTACGAGGCGCTCGGTGCCTTCATCCAGCTCATCGTGGTGAACTGCATCATCCTCGGCCGCGCCGAGGCGCATGCCTCGAAGCACCCGCCGGCGACGGCGATGCTCAACGCGCTGGGCATGGGCATCGGCTTCACCATCGGCCTGTTCGCGCTGGGCGGCGTGCGCGAGATCCTCGGTGCCGGCAAGCTGTTCGGCGTGTCGCTGTTCGGTGCGAACTTCCAGCCCTGGGTGGTGATGGTGCTGCCGCCGGGCGGATTCTTCGTGCTCGGCGCCTGGCTGCTGCTTTTCGCGGCGATCAGGCGCAAGAAGGGCATTCCGCCCGCGGAATCGAAAGGCTGCCATGTCGCCTGAGTCGCTCAGCCAGATTTTTCTCTCGGCCGCGCTGGCCAACAATTTCGTGCTGGCGATGTTCCTCGGCCTGTGTCCCTTCCTCGGCGTGTCCGCGCGCATGGACACGGCCTTTCCGATGGGGCTGGCCTCTGCCTTTGTCATGCTGGTGGCGTCGCTGTGCGCCTTCGGCCTGAACCTGCTGCTGTCGATGTTCCACCTGGAGTTCCTGCGCCTGATCGCCTACATCGTGGTGATCGCCTCGGCGGTGCAGCTCGTCGAGATGATCCTGAAGAAGCACAGTCCGGCGCTGTTCCGCGCGCTGGGCATCTACCTGCCGCTGATCACCACCAACTGCGCCGTGCTCGGCGTGGCGCTGTTCCAGACGGCGCGCGAATACAGCTTCCTGCAGTCCCTGGCCTTCAGCCTGGGTGCCGGCGCCGGCTTCACGCTGGCGCTGGTGCTGATGGCGAGCGTGCGCGAACGCCTGCAACTTTCCGACGTGCCGGGCGTGGTGCAGGGCACCGCCCTCTCGCTCATGCTGGCGGGGCTGTTGTCGATGGCTTTCATGGGTTTTGCCGGCCTGGGCGCGTGATGCGAACCTATCTCATCACGATTGGCCTGATCTTCGCCATCCTGGCGGGCGGCATATTCGTGCAGCGGCTGTACCAGCGTTTTGCGCAGCGCCATCCCGAACTGGGCCCTTTCCGCGAAGAAGAGAGCGGTTGCGGCAGCTGCTCGGCGGGAAGCGGCTGCAGCACTACTTCCTGCTCCACAAACTCCAAGTAATTACAAGCACCGGCAGTGCGTCGGGACGGGGCGACACTCGCCGCCGGCCCATTTGAAGTCTAAAATGGCTTTATTGACCTGCGACTGAAGAGGGGGCCTGCAAGGGATATGCTGCGGAGAGGTGGCTCCCCGACCTGGGCTCGAACCAGGGACACACGGATTAACAGTCCGTTGCTCTACCAACTGAGCTATCGGGGAATTGCCGAGGCGCGAATGGTAGACATTTAGCGGAAGTGCGTCAAGCCGTACGCGTGTAGAATCGGCGATATTACTTGGTTGGCATAAGAAATGGACAAGAATACGATCTTCGTCAAGACCAAGGAAGGTGAAGAGGCGGTGCGCCAGCGCACACGCCTGGTCCAGCGCAACCTGCGCAACATCCTCATCATGGTCGATGGCCATGCAACCGTGGCCGATCTGGCCAAGCGTTTCGGCGACGAAAATGCGGCCCAAGCCGCCTTGGCGGATTTGCAGGCAAGCAGCTTTATCGTGGAAGCGAGCGGCCCGCTTGATTTCGGCGCCACGCTGCCGCCTGAGGATCTGGGAGACATCGCCGAGGACCTGCCCATCCTCACCCGTCAGATTGATTCGGACCCGGCGAAATCCTCCGATGCCGAACGCGAACCGCAGTCAATGCCTCCGCCGGTCATCGAGGAGATCGAGCTTCCTGCTCCAGAATACGAATCCCTGCCCCCACCCCAGCATGATGCTGCTTCGCCCATGCCCCCAAAGCAGCCGAGCGCTTCGGGACCGGACTGGGTCGCGCAGATCAGAGCCTGGCTTGCGCGCAAGAAAGAGGATCGGACGTTGGCCCCGGGCGACCTGGAGCCGATCGTTCGCGGCGCCAGAGCCACCTCATGGCCCATTCTTGTTCTGCTCGCCTGCATCAGCGTCGCCGTCCTGCTGGCACTGACTTTGGCGCTATACCCCTACGGCCGCCACCTGCCGGATATCGAGAAAACGGCATCGGCCATGTTGCGGGATCCCGTGAAGGTCGGCGGCATCGGCTTTTCCTTCATGCCGCGCCCGCACATTGTTCTGCACAACATCACCGTCGGCAAGAATGCCCACCTGACCATCGCGTCTGCTCGCGCCATGCCGGACATCTTTTCGCTTCTGGGCGAGAAGAAAATCTTCAACGAACTGGCCCTTGAGAGGGTCAGCGTCAAGGGCGCGGGGCTGGGCCGTCTGGCCCAGGCGGACGCAGGCGGCAACGCTGCGGAACTTCGCCACATTTCCCTCAGCAACCTGAGCTTGACCGTTGGCGGCATTCTGTTCAGCGGCTTCGGCGGGGAGGTGGTGATGAGCGGCCAGGGCGCTCCCGAGAAAATCCTGCTGCAGAACGCCGATGGCACGCTCAAGCTTGAATTGCAGCCCGCGGGAGGGGGTTATCGGATAGCCGCAAGCGGCAGCAACTGGAAATCGCCTTTCAAGCCGATGCTGACCTTCCTGGCGCTCGACGCGAAGGGCGAACTGCGGGATACACGTCTGGAATTGAGCGGAATCGAAGGCAGGGCCTATGAGGGTCTGGTCGGGGGCAAGGCGTCCCTCGAGTGGGATGGCGGCGCTGTCCTTTCAGGCAACCTCGACCTGCAGCACATGAATGCAACAAAACTGTTGGCCGTCCTCGGCACGGATCTGTCTGCCGAAGGGGAACTGACGGCCCGCCTGCGGCTCGATGCCAAGGCGGACAGTCTCGTCAAGCTGGCCGATGCGTTGCATACCGAGGCTACCTTCGAAATGAAGCGAGGTGCCGTCAAGGGATTCGACCTTGGCGAGGCTGCACGCAGAAGCGGCAATGCGCCTACGCGTGGCGGCGAAACGAAGTTTGAACAACTGACAGGCTCTCTCCAGTGCGATCCGAAGGGATGCCGCCTCAGCGGTTTGCGCCTCGGCTCCGGACTGTTCAAGGCCAGCGGCAACCTCACTATTGCCGGCAATGAAAAGGTGAGTGGGGGCGTGGAGGTGGAACTGAAGAGTTCGGCAGCCACGTTGAGAATGCCGCTGACCATCAGCGGATCGACAAAAGACCCGCTGCTGACACCAGGGCGAAGCAGGTAGGCCCGCCGTGATGAAAAAACGGGCGCTCAAGGCGCCCGTTTAGCTAAATGCGCTTCTTGATCATTGCTTGATGACGGCGGCGATCGCATCCGCGACGTAATCAAGGTTCTTCGTGTTCAGCGCAGCAAGGCAGATGCGCCCGGTGCTGACGGCATAGATGCCGAACTCGGTTTTCAGGCGCTCAACCTGGTCTGACGTCAGGCCGGTATAGGAGAACATGCCGCGCTGCTGGGCGACGAAGGAGAAATCCTGCGACACGCCGCGGGCCTTGAGTTTTTCCACCAAGCCGGTGCGCATGGCGCGAATGCGGTCGCGCATGCCGGCCAGTTCATCCTCCCATGTCTTGCGCAGTTCGGGGCTGGCCAGCACTGCAGCTACCACGGCGCCGCCGTGGGTCGGCGGGTTCGAGTAATTAGTGCGCACGATGCGCTTCACCTGCGAGAGGACGCGCACGGACTCCTCTTTGCTTGCCGTGACGATGGACAAGGCGCCGACGCGCTCGCCGTAGAGCGAGAAGGACTTCGAAAAGGAACTGGAGACGAAGAACTGCAGGCCGGAGTCAGCGAACAGTTTGAGCGCCAAGGCATCCGGCTCGATGCCGTCGGCAAAGCCCTGGTAGGCCATGTCGATGAAGGCCACCAGGCCGCGTGCGCGCACCGTCCCGACCACTTCCTTCCATTGCGCCTCGGAGAGGTCCGCGCCGGTAGGGTTGTGGCAACAGGCGTGCAGGACGACGATGCTGCCCGCCGGCAGGGCTTGCAGGCAGGATTGCATGCCGGCGAAATTCACGCCACGAGTGGCGGCATCATAATAGGGATAGTTCTCGACCCGGAAGCCGGCCGACTCGAACAGGGCGCGATGGTTCTCCCAACTCGGGTCGCTGATATATACGGCAGCCTCGGGCAAGAGGCGGCGGAGATAATCTGCGCCGACCTTGAGTGCGCCAGTGCCCCCAAGCGCCTCGATGGTAACAACGCGGCCATCCTTGAGCAGGGGAGATTCGTTGCCGAACAGGAGATTCTGCACGGCCTGGTTGTAGCTGGCCGGCCCTTCGATCGGCTGGTAGCCTCTGGCCGGCATGGCTTCAAGTCGGGTCTTTTCCGCAGCCCGCACGGCGGCCAGCAGGGGAATCTTGCCGTTGTCGTCGCAATACACGCCAACGCCGAGATTGACCTTGTTGCCGCGTGCATCGGCGTTGAAAGCCTCGTTGAGGCCAAGGATGGGGTCGCGGGGAGCCATCTCCACCGCTGCGAAAATGGAAGAAGTCATGTCAGGTCATTCAATCCGGGAAAGAGACGCGGCCGTATTGTACCTGCGACGTCTCGCTGGCCCAAGCTAACGCATTTATTGCCGTATTTGCCGGCACGGAGCCCGGCGCAGCGGGACCGATCCGCCACTGATTGATTTCCAATCCGATTACAATCACGCCATGTCTCGAAAGTTTGCCTTGGTGCCCGCTGCGGGTACCGGTTTGCGCATGGGGGATGACCGACCCAAGCAATACCTTTCGCTTGCCGGCCGGCCCATGATCCGGCATGCGCTCGACACGCTCTGTGGCTCGCCGAGAATCAGCAAGGTATTCGTTGTTCTGTCAGCGCAGGATCGCGCTTGGGATCGCTTCGACTGGTCGGACCTGGGCACCAGACTGTCCGTCCTGCGTTGTGGCGGGGTGAAGCGTGCCGACAGCGTATTGAATGGCCTGGAAGCCATCGCGGGCGAAGTGGGCCGCGATGACTGGATGCTGGTGCATGACGCTGCGCGGCCCTGTTTGACCATGGGACAGCTTGAAGCCCTGCTCGATCAGGTCAGCGAGGACGAGGTCGGCGGCATTCTTGCGGTTCCAGTCGCAGATACGCTCAAGCGCTGCGGCGCGGACCGCCGCATCGACACGACCGTGCCGCGGGAGCACTTGTGGCAGGCCCAGACGCCGCAGATGTTCCGCTACGGCTTGCTGCGCGAGGCGTTGGTGAACGGCGAATCCTTCACTGACGAGGCCGCTGCCGTGGAGGCAATGGGGCATCGCCCGCTGCTGGTGGCATCCGACTCAGGCAACCTCAAAGTGACCTATCCTGCGGATCTGCTGCTGGCGGAGAGGATATTGCAGGAAGGAAAGGCGGCGTGATGCGCATCGGCCAAGGCTTCGACGTCCACGCCCTCGTGCCGGGCAGGAAACTCATCGTCGGCGGGGTGGATATTCCCTTCGAACGTGGCCTGCTCGGCCATTCCGACGCCGACGTGCTGCTGCATGCGATCACGGATGCCTTGCTTGGCGCAGCCGGCCTGGGCGACATCGGCCGGCATTTTCCCGACAACGATCCACGCTTCAAGGATGCCGACAGCCGGAAACTCCTGTACGAAGCCGCGCGCCTGGTCGAGCGGGCCGGATATGGCATAGCGAATATAGACGCTACGGTGATTGCGCGCGCCCCGCGCATGGCACCCCATGTTGCAGCCATGGTCACAAACATAGCTGCGGACCTGGATATCGAGCCTGGCTGTATCAACATCAAGGCGAAAACCACCGAAAGCCTTGGTTTTACCGGCCGGGGCGAAGGGATTGCCGCGCAGGCAATTGCCCTGATCGTACGCCGCGGGGCCAATGGCGGCTGAACGTCGTGTTTTTTTCGCGCTTTGGCCTGAAGAAGAGATCGCGCGGCAGTTCGATGCAGTTGGACGGCAGGCGAGGAAAACCTTCGGCGGACGCCGCATGCGCCGCGAAACCCTGCATTTGACCCTGGCTTTCATGGGCGGCATCGCGCCGGATCGTCTTGCCGCGCTGTGCGCAATTGCGAGCACGGTCAAGCTGCCCATATTCGACATGGCGTTCGATCGTCTGCAGTGCCAGCGGCGCAAAAGGATCGTCTGGGCATTTGCCAGCATGGTGCCATCCGGACTATTGGAACTGGCGGATTCTCTTCACACGCAACTCAAGTCTGGAGGGTTCCGCACGGAGGAAAGGCCGTTTGCGGCCCATGTCACCCTATTGCGAAATTCGCGCTGCGCGACGGATGCGCCCGATGCAAGCCTGAACATCGAATGGCCCGTACGGGATTTCGTGCTGGCTGAATCGGGACTTGCGCCGGAAGGGGCGCACTACCACATCCTGGAGCGCTGGCCGCTCGGTCAGACTTGAAGCTTCGCCAGCAACTCGGTTTCCAGCCGCAGCAATGCGGCAGTCTTGGCCAGTTCGGCGCCACTGATGAGGAAGGTGTCCTCGACGCGCTCGCCCAGGGTGGCGATCTTGGCCGTGTGTATATTGATATCGTGCGCATCAAGCGTGCTGGCGACGGTAAACAGCAGGCCTGGCCGGTCTGCCGCAATGATCGATAGCAGACACTGGCCGGTCTTCTCCGTGGAATGGATCTGCACTTCCGGAGTGATGGGAAAATTCCGCATCTGGCGCGACAGCCGGCCACCGGAAACCTGTTCCGACACGGTTCCAGAAGCCAGTTTTTCGGATAGATCGTGTTCGATGAGGCTGATCATGTCCCTATAGGCCAGCGCGCCGTCCGGGTCGAGCAGCATGAAGCTGTCCAGCGCATAGCCATGGTGCGTGGTGTGGATTTTTGCCTCGACTATGCTGTAGCCGAGGCGGCTGAAGAAGCCGCAAAGCCGGGCGAAGAGATGAGGCTGGTCGGGCACATAGACCATGACCTGAAGGCCTTCTTCCCCGATGTGGGGCAGCCGCGCCTTCACCACCGGTTGCGCCGACGCGGGGCGATGGTAGAGCGTGCGCGTATGCCAGGCGATTTCCTCCGCGTCATGTCGCAAAAAGTAAACCGTATCGAGTTCCTTCCAGAAGGCTTCCTCAATATCCTGGCGCAAACCGAAATAGCGCAACAGTCGGCGCGCCTCTTCCTGCCGTTCGCCGATGCCGAGTGCCTGCTGCGGGCTGGCACCCCGTAATAGCCGCAGGGCAGCGTTGAAGAGGTCCTCCAGCAGCTTGCCCTTCCATCCGTTCCAGACCTTTGGGCTTGTGCCGCGGATGTCGGCCACCGTCAGCAGGTAAAGTGCCGTCAGCCTGCGTTCGTTGCCGACCAGGGCGGCGAAAGCGCTCACCACCTCCGGATCGGCCAGGTCCTGTTTCTGTGCGACATTCGACATCGAAAGGTGGTGCTGGACCAGCCAGACGACCAAGGCCGTGTCTTCTTCGGCCATGCCGTGCTCGCGGCAGAAGCGTCGCGCTTCAGGCATGCCCAGCCGCGAGTGGTCGCCGCCGCGCCCCTTGGCAATATCGTGGAAGAGGGCGGCGAGATAGAGCAGCCAATGCTTTTCGAATCCCGCGATGAGCCGGCTGCAGAAGGGGTACTCGTGGGCGAATTCCGCCATGGTGAAGCGCCGCAGGTTGCGCACGACCATGAGGATGTGCTGGTCAACCGTGTATGCATGGAACAGGTCGTGCTGCATCTGGCAGACGATGCGGCGGAATGCCGGCAAGTAGCGCCCGAGGATGCCGTACTGGTTCATGCGCCGCAATTCATGCACCAGGCCGCGCCGCTGCTGGAAGAACTGCAAAAAGGTTGCCCGGTTTTGCGGATCCCGTCGAAAGTCAGGCCCGATGAGACGGCGAGCTCGCCACAGGGCGCGCAGCGTACGCGCCGTCATGCCCTTCAGTTCCCCCCGCTGCTGCATGATCAGAAAGCTTTCCAGGATGGCCGGGGGGTGCTTCTCGAAAACATCCTCGGTACGGACGTCCAGGAGTTCGCGATCGTTCTGGAAGCGGTCGTTGATGATGATCGGCGCCTTGTTCGACTCCGGAAAGATTTCCGCGCCAAGGTTTTGCAGGAGGATGGTGTTGAGCTGGGTGACGGATTTTGCCGTTCTGAAATAGCGCTGCATGAGCAGCTCGGATGCGCGCCGCGTCTTGCCGGCTACGATGCCGAACTGCCCGGCGATGGCTTCCTGGTGGTCGAAGAGCAGCCGGTCCTCGCGTCGCCCGGTGAGGTAATGCAGGCGGATGCGGGCATGCCGGAGGAAGGTTTCCAGACTCTTCAGTTGCAGCGCTTCTCCGCGAGTGATGAAGCCATGCCGGGCGAGGTCGCTCCAGGACTCGCCCAGGTTGGCCGCACGGCAGATCCACAGGATGTTCTGCAGGTCGCGCAGGCCGCCGGGGCTTTCCTTGCAGTTGGGTTCCAGCGCATAGGGCGTTTCCTGATAGCGAACGTGGCGTTCATTCTGCTCCAGGCGCTTTCCCTTGAAGAAGGCCTTGGAATCGAGTTGCGCACGTATTTTCCCCGTGAAATCGTTGAATAGGGCGCGGCTGCCGCACAGCAGGCGGGCTTCCAGCAGATTGGTCAGTACGGTAATGTCCCGGGTCGCTTCGTCGACGCATTGCCAAACGGTGCGCACGCTGTGGCCGATGTCCAGGCCGATGTCCCAAAGGAGGCCGATCAGCCCCTCGAGCTGGCGCTCGGTCTCTCGGGCGACATCGTCCGGAAGCAGAAACAGCAAATCGATGTCGGAGGCGGGGTAAAGCTCACGTCGGCCATAGCCGCCGACGGCGACCAGGGAAAGGCCAAGCGGCAGGCGGGCTTCCTGCCAGATGAGTTTGAGCACGTCATCAACCAGTTGGGAGCGGCCGCGCAGCAGGCGCATGGCGTCGCTTTTGGCCTGGTAAGCCGTTCTGAGCGCAGCCTGACCCTGAATGAGGTCGTGCTTGAGGAGGCCGATGCGCTGCTGAATGGCTGTCGCGCCTGCCTCCCTGGGCGTCGGCAACATGTCAGCTCCGGGAGCCGGGTCTGGCGGGCGCGCCGGCGGAAAGGGTGAGCACCTCGGCGCCGGACTGCGTCACCAGCACCGTATGTTCCCACTGGGCCGACAGACTGCGATCCTTGGTGACGATGGTCCAACCGTCGGGCAGCTCGGAAATCGCCGCCTTGCCCGCGTTGATCATCGGCTCAATGGTGAAAATCATGCCGGGGCGCAACTCCACTCCGCTTCCGGCCTTGCCGTAATGCAGAACCTGGGGTTCCTCGTGGAACTGCCGGCCGATGCCGTGGCCGCAGAATTCGCGCACGACGGAAAAACCGTTGGATTCGGCATGGCGCTGGATGGCATGGCCGACATCGCCCAGATGACCGCCCGGCCGCACCTGGTCGATGCCCAGCCAGAGACACTCATAGGTGACTGCACAAAGCCGCTTTGCCAGAATGCTGGCGTCTCCGCCAACGAGAAACATGCGGGAGGTGTCGCCATGCCAGCCATCCTTGATGACGGTAATGTCCAGGTTGACAATGTCTCCCTTTTTCAAGGCCTTGTCGCCTGGCACGCCATGGCAGACCTGATGGTTGATCGAGGTGCAGATCGACTTGGGATAGGGCTTGTAGCCGGGCGGGGCGTAGTTCAGGGGTGCCGGAATGGTGCTTTGCACACTGACCATGTAGTCGTGGCACAGCCGGTCAAGTTCGTCTGTGGTGATGCCCGGCTTGACGTGCGGTTCGATGAAGTCGAGCACTTCCGATGCAAGCCGGCCGGCGACCCGCATTTTTTCGATGTCTTCCTGGGTTTTGATGACGATGCTCATGTTCGTTGTATCTTCAAACTGCTGGGGAGAGGCAATTATGCTTGAGATATCGAAGTTGCAGTGGAGGCGAATGCCGGATGGCTCGACCTTTAGTGCTGCTGACGTAGCTATAACAGGGGGAAATCCGCTATAATGCGCGTCTTGCTTGCTTTCGGGCAGGCAAAATTCACACGCTCGGCATCCGATAGGGTGCGCTCGTGGCCAGCGGGGCAACCCGTGGCTCAGCGGATGCACTGCCGGGCGGAGGCTAACCCTGTTTGGAGATACACATGACCACGACCATGCGTCAAATGCTGGAGGCGGGTGTCCATTTCGGCCACCAAACCCGCTTCTGGAACCCCAAGATGGCCCCTTACATCTTCGGCCATCGCAACAAGATCCATATCATCAATCTCGAGAAGACCCTGGCCAAATACCAGGAGGCGATGAACTTCCTGCGCAAGATGTCGGCCAACAAGGGCACTGTGCTCTTTGTCGGCACCAAGCGCCAGGCCCGCGAGATCGTGCGCGAGGAAGCCCTCCGCGCCGGCGCGCCCTTCGTCGATGAACGCTGGCTGGGTGGCATGCTCACCAACTTCAAGACCGTCAAGCAGTCGATCAAGCGCCTGAAGGATCTGGAAACGATGAAGGAAGACGGCACACTCGAGCGTCTGGGCAAGAAGGAAGCCCTGATGCTGCAGCGTGAAATGGTCAAGCTGGACAAGAGCATCGGTGGCATCAAGGACATGAATGGCCTGCCCGATGCCATCTTTGTCATCGACGTCGGCTACCACAAGATCGCCATCACCGAGGCCAGCAAGCTGGGTATCCCGATCGTCGCCGTGGTCGATACCAACCACACCCCCGAGGGCGTGGCTTACGTCATTCCGGGCAACGACGATTCCAGTCGGGCCATCCGCCTCTATGCGCGCGGCGCGGCGGATGCCGTGCTCGAAGGACGCAGCCAATCAGTTCAGGAAGTCGTTGCCGCTGTCTCCGACGATTTTGTCGAGGTGGACGAGGTCGAAGAGGGCGGTACGGAAGAAGCTGCCTGAGCCCGGAGCAGGGCTGAACCCTGCGGGGCGGCATGGCCGCCCCGCTGTGCATCAACTGTAAGAATCAGGAGCAAGCATGGCGGACATTACCGCTTCGATGGTGAAAGAACTGCGCGAGAAAACCGACGCGCCGATGATGGAATGCAAGAAGGCACTGACGGAAGCCGATGGAGACATGGCCAAGGCCGAGGAGATCCTCCGCGTCAAGCTGGGCAACAAGGCCAGCAAGGCGGCCTCCCGCGTGGCGGCAGAAGGGGTCGTCGGCATCCATATCTCGCCCGATGCCAGGCTGGGCGCGATCATCGAGGTCAATTGCGAGACAGACTTCGTCGCCAAGAACGACGACTTCCTGGCATTCACGAAGGCACTGGCGGAACTGGTGGCGAAGGACAATCCTGCAGACGTCGCCGTGCTGTCAGGGCTGACTTTGAACGGCGCCACGGTAGAAGCCACCCGCACGGCGCTGGTCGGCAAGATCGGCGAGAACATGTCGATCCGCCGCTTCGTGCGCGTCGAGGCCAAGGGCAAACTGACTTCGTATATCCATGGCGGCTCTAAGATCGGCGTACTCGTCGATGTGACTGGTGGCGACGAGCAGCTGGCCAAGGATCTGGCTATGCACATCGCGGCCTCCAAGCCGAAGGCCCTGGATGCCTCGGGTGTCCCGGCGGACCTGCTGGACATGGAACGCCGCATCGCAGTCGAGAAGGCGCGCGAGGCAGGCAAGCCGGAAGCCATGCTGGAGAAGATCGCAGAAGGCACGGTGCAGAAGTACCTCAAGGAGGTGACGCTGATGGGACAGGTCTTCGTCAAGGCCGAGGACGGCAAGCAGACCATCGAGCAGTTGCTCAAGTCGAAAGGCGCATCCGTTGCCGGCTTCACCCTCTATGTGGTGGGCGAGGGCATCGAGAAAAAGGTCAACGACTTCGCTGCCGAAGTGGCAGCCCAGGCAGCGGCTGCCGCGGCTCGCTGACATGGACCGTTGTACCCCCGCTCGCTTCGTTCGCTGCCCTCCAGGGGGGCGTTCAGTGCCCTGCGGGCGGGCGGGCGGGCGCTGACATGCCTGCCCCAGCCTACAAGCGCATCCTGCTCAAGCTGTCGGGCGAGGCCCTCATGGGCAGCGACGCCTACGGCATCAACCGGGACACGTTGGCGGGGATCGTCGCCGAGATCAAGTCCGTTGCCGATCTGGGGGTCGAGATCGGCGTGGTCATCGGCGGCGGCAACATTTTTCGCGGTCTGGCCGGCAGCGCGTCCGGCATGGATCGCGCCACGGCCGACTACATGGGCATGCTGGCCACGGTCATGAATGCCATGGCGCTGGCCGATGCCATGCGCCAGGCGGGCCTCAACGGCCGCGTGCAGTCGGCGCTGAATATCGAGCAGGTGGTCGAGCCCTACATCCGGGGCAAGGCGATCCGCTATCTGGAAGAGGGCAAAATCGTCATCTTCGGCGCCGGAACCGGCAATCCCTTCTTCACCACGGATACGGCAGCCGCCCTGCGCGGCTCGGAAATTGGCGCTGAAATTGTGATCAAAGCCACCAAGGTGGACGGCGTCTATACCGCCGACCCGAAGAAGGATCCTTCGGCCCAGCGGTACCGGCGCGTAAGCTTCGACGAAGCGATCGGGAAGAATCTTCAGGTGATGGATGCCACGGCACTGGCCCTGTGCCGTGACCAGAAGCTGCCGATCAATGTCTTCAGCATCTTCAAGACCGGCGCGCTGAAATCGGTCGTCCTCGGCGAGGACGAAGGCACCATGGTGCATTGTTGAGGAGATTTCCGGATGATTCCCGAGCTCAAGAAAACGACTGAACAGAAAATGCAGAAATCGTTCGAGGCGTTGAAGAACGATCTCGGCAAGGTACGCACGGGGCGAGCCCACGCCGGCATCCTGGATCATGTCCAGGTCGATTATTACGGTTCCATGGTGCCGATCAGCCAGGTCGCGAACATCAACCTGATCGATGCGCGCACCATCGGCGTGGCACCCTGGGAGAAGAAAATGGGGGCGGTCATCGAAAAGGCCATTCGTGATTCCGACCTGGGGCTCAACCCATCCACAGTGGGCGACATGGTTCGTGTGCCCATGCCGGCTCTGACCGAGGAGCGGCGCAAGGATCTCATCAAGGTAGTACGTAGCGAGGCCGAGAATGCCCGTGTAGCGGTGCGCAACCTGCGGCGGGATGCCAATCACTCCCTCAAGGAGGCGATGAAGGCCAAGACCATTTCAGAGGATGATGAGCGCCGTGCGCAGGATGATGTGCAGAAATTGACGGATCGCTTCATCGCCGAGATCGACAAGGCGCTGTCCCAGAAGGAAAGCGACCTGATGGCCGTCTGACGGCCTATCACGCAGCGCCCGGAGAAGCTGCCGTGACTATATTTCCAAGTTCAACGCAGGAAGTGCCGCTTGTTGGCGACGTGCCGAACCACATCGCCATCATCATGGACGGCAATGGCCGCTGGGCCAAAAAGCGCTTCATGCCGCGCGTGGCGGGCCACAAGCGCGGCGTGGAAACCGTCCGGGAGATCATCAAGGCCTGCGTCCAGCGCGGCGTCTCTTATCTCACCCTGTTTGCATTCAGTTCTGAAAACTGGCGCCGGCCCCAGGAGGAGGTATCCTTTCTCATGCAGCTTTTCCTGCGGGCGTTGGACGAAGAGGTGGCCAAGCTGCACGAAAACGGCATCCGCTTTCGCGTCATCGGCGACCTGTCCCGTTTCGACCCGCAGATCGTCAGTCTCGTCAAACGCGGCGAGGCACTGACTGCTGGGAATACCTCGCTAACTTTGACGATAGCCGCAAACTACGGCGGGCGATGGGATATCCTCCAGGCGATTGAAAAGATGCTGGCCTGCGATCCGGCGAAGCGCAGCGGCTTCAAGGAAGCGGACCTGGCAGCTCATATGGCACTCAATTATGGTCCTGAGCCCGATCTCTTTATCCGGACCGGCGGCGAACAGCGGATCAGCAATTTTTTGCTCTGGCAGCTTGCCTACAGCGAGTTCTACTTTACCGACACCCTTTGGCCCGAATTCGATGCCGCTGCGCTCGACGTCGCCATAGCCTCGTATCGGCGGCGGGAACGCCGCTTCGGCCGTACTTCCGAACAGCTCCAGTCGGAGGATTCCCAGGATCAAGTCAACCCCAAGGCCGCCCGAGAGAATGCTTAAGGCGCGGGTTGTAACCGCATTGCTCCTCCTGGCGGGTTTCCTCGCCACGCTTTTCCTGTTGCCCTTTTTCGGCTGGATCCTCTTCGTCAGCGCTGTTGCTGGGGTTGGAGCCTGGGAATGGGGGGGGCTGTTGAAGCTTGATGGCGCACTGCGGTTCGGTTATGCATTCGCCGCCATGGCCTTGTGTGCTGCGCTCGGCTGGATCGTTTTCGACAGCGGAACGGGCACCGTCGTACTGGCAACATTGCTGGTGACGATCTTCCTGGTCGCCTGCGTGTTTTGGATGCTTGCCGTGCCGGTCTGGCTGGGAATCCGGTGGGCGGCCACAATCCGCTTTGCGGGGCTGGCTACGGGTTTGGTCATTCTCATCCCGGCCTGCCTGGCTTTGATGCATTTGCGCACATTCTCACCGCTTTTTCTTCTGGCAGCCATGGCGACAGTATGGGTGGCCGATATCTCGGCCTATGTCATTGGCCGCAAGTTTGGACGCCACAAGCTCGCCTTAACCATCAGTCCTGGAAAGACCTGGGAAGGGGCTGCGGGGGCCGTGGCTGGTGTGATGATTTATGGCGTCGCCGTGGCCTGGTCAGTCGGCAGGTTGCCGAACACCATGGGGGGATGGATGCTATTTTCCCTGTCTCTGGTTGTCCTGACTGCCGTCAGCATACTCGGTGATCTATTCGAATCGCTCATCAAGCGCCAGGCGGGTGTCAAGGACAGCGGAACGCTGCTCCCAGGGCACGGCGGGGTGCTTGATCGTATCGACAGCCTGACCTCGACTTTGCCTCTGGTTGGCCTCGCCGTGCTGTACTGGGAGGGACAATTGCCGTGAATGCGCCCAAGCAAAGACTTGTCGTGCTGGGGGCGACCGGATCGATCGGCGTCAATACGCTGGATGTGGTCGCGCGCCATCCTGAGCGGTTCGAAGTTTTGGCGCTTTCCGCTCAGCACAAAGTCGATCTATTGGCCGAGCAATGCCGCCGGTTTTCTCCACGTTTTGCCGTCGCAGGTTCGAACGAGGCTGCTGCCAGACTTGTTGGCTTGTTGCAGGAATCCGGAACCGGCACCACGGTTCTGGCCGGAGTGGAGGCGCTGGAAAAGATTGCATGTCTTCCCGAGGCCGACACAATCATGGCGGCAATCGTCGGAGCCGCAGGCTTGCGCCCTACCTTGGCGGCAGCGAGGGCAGGGAAAAAGGTGCTCTTGGCCAACAAGGAAGCGCTGGTTATGGCCGGATCGGTATTCATGCAGGAGGTTGCCCGAAATGGCGCCATTTTGCTTCCGATAGATAGTGAACATAATGCTATATATCAATCACTTCCTAAAGAATTCTCTAGTGATTTATCAAGTAATGGTGTTCGCCGCTTGATCCTTACCGCATCAGGCGGGCCATTTAGAGAACTGCCTCTGGAAAGCCTGCATCAAGTCACGCCGGCACAGGCTTGTGCGCACCCAAACTGGGTGATGGGAAGAAAGATCTCCGTTGATTCCGCGACCATGATGAACAAGGGGCTGGAAGTCATCGAGGCCCATTGGCTGTTTAATGCCCCCAGCGAGCGCATAGAGGTCGTCATCCATCCCCAAAGCGTCATTCATTCCATGGTCGAGTATGCCGACGGATCGGTCATTGCCCAGTTAGGCAACCCAGACATGCGAACGCCTATCGCCTATGCACTGGCATATCCGGAACGCATCGAGGCGGGGGTGGAGTCTCTGGACCTCTGTCGCGTCGGCAAACTTGATTTCGAACGCGCGGATTTCGTTCGTTTCCCCTGCCTGAGACTGGCCTATGAGGCCTTGGATCGTGGAGGGAATGCGCCTGCAGTACTGAACGCCGCAAACGAGGTTGCGGTTGAAGCCTTTCTGGCTGGAACCTTGGCATTTACCCGCATTCCCATGATCATCGAGCAAACCCTTGCCGATGTCGCCTGGTGCGATATGGTAACCCTCGAAGACGTACTTGCCGCAGACGCCTCGGGCCGTGAAGCGGCCAAGAACCTGATTAATACCTCGCGCAGGCAATAATCATGGGGAATTTCATGTTTTATCTGGGTGCGTTTGCACTTGCGCTGGGTCTGCTGATCGTTGTGCATGAGGCCGGGCATTTTCTGGTTGCCCGCTGGTGTGGCGTCAAGGTGCTCAGATTTTCCGTAGGCTTCGGCAAAACAATCCTGTCCGGTCGTTTTGGCAGAGACCAGACCGAACTGTCCCTGGCTGCATTTCCCTTGGGCGGTTACGTGAAAATGCTGGATGAGCGCGAGGGCGAGGTCGTCGTTCAGGAGTTGCCGAGAGCCTTCAACCGCCAATCCGTCTGGAGGCGTTTCGTCATCGTACTGGCCGGTCCCGTTGCAAATTTCGTCTTGGCTATCTTCATGTACTGGGTCCTCTTCGTCCATGGCGTGGAAGAACCCAAACCCATCCTGGGCAAGCCCATTGCGCATTCGATAGCAGAACAGGCCGGCGTGCAGGAAGGCGAACTGGTTCGCAGCATTAATGGCCAGGCCATCGTTTCCTGGCAGGAATTGCGTTGGCAACTGCTGCAACAGACCTTGGATAAAGGCGTCGTCACCCTCGAGGTGATCAACATGCGGCAGGAGATATCATTCCGCAAACTCGATCTTACCTCGCTCAACGCATCAGATTTGGAAGGCGACAGCCTGCAACAACTGGGTTTGCGCTTCTATCGGCCTCGATTGCCGCCTGTCATAGGCGCAGTGACGGTAGGGGGCGTTGCCGAGTCTGCCGGACTTCGGGAAGGTGACAGAATTCTCACGATAGATGGCGAGTCGATAGAAAGCTGGTCTCAGGTGGTCGCCATCGTCCGGGAAGCCGTGGAGCGCCCCATTCGGCTTGAAGTGGATCGTAATGGCATGACCATCCGTTTCTCTGTGGTGCCGGCTGGAGCCGATGATCGCGGCAGGCGCGTCGGCCGCATCGGCATCGGAGTACGGGAGGGAGATTTCGATCGCACCGCGCTGATGACCATCGTGAAATATGGGCCGCTCGAATCCCTCGGAAAGGCATTTGATCAAACCTGGGAAACCTCCCTGTTCAGCTTGAAGATGCTGGGAAGGATGGTTGTTGGGGATATTTCCTGGAAGAACCTTAGCGGACCGGTCACGATTGCGGACTATGCCGGACAATCCGCAAAACTTGGGCTATCTTACTACATCAAATTCCTGGCCCTGATCAGCATCAGCCTGGGCGTGCTCAACCTGCTTCCCATACCCTTATTGGATGGCGGTCACTTGATGTATTATATTGTCGAAATAATCAAGGGCGGCCCCGTTTCCGAACGCGTGATGGAAATCGGACAGCAGATTGGCATGGCGCTGCTGGTCACGCTGATGGCATTTGCCTTCTATAACGATATCAACCGCCTTGTTTCCGGCTGAGTCAATGAAAAAGAAAATTCTTCCCGGGCTATTTGCGGCATTGTTCTCCGCATCGAGCCTTGCCTTCCAGCCATTCGTGGTAAAGGACATTCGCGTCGAGGGCATCCAGCGAACCGAAGCCGGCACGGTATTCAGTTACCTGCCAGTCAAAGTCGGCGAAACCATGACGGATGAAAAAGCCGCACAGGCAATCAAGGCGCTTTTCGCCACGGGGTTTTTCAAGGATGTTCGAATCGAAGTCGAAAATGACGTGATCGTAGTCGTGCTGGAAGAACGCCCCGCGATCGCTCAAGTCGATTTCGTAGGCATCAAGGAGTTCGACAAGGACGCCCTGAAAAAGGGGCTGAAGGATATCGGTTTGGCGGAATCGCGCATTTTCGACAGGTCGATGCTGGAACGGGCCGAGCAGGAATTGAAGCGGCAATATCTGAGCCGTGGCCTATACGCCGTCAATATCACCACTACGGTAACCCCCCTTGAGCGCAATCGCGTCGGCATCAATTTCGCCGTTGATGAAGGCGAGGTTGCCAAGATCCGGCAGATCAACATCGTCGGCGCGCAGGCTTTCAAGGAAAAAGACCTGCAGGATTTATTCGCACTGCGTACGCCGAACTGGATCAGCTGGTACACCAAAAATGACCAGTACTCCAAGCAGAAGTTGTCCGCAGATCTGGAAACCCTGAAGTCGTATTACCACGACCGTGGCTACATCGAGTTCGACGTTGAGTCCACGCAGGTTTCCATCAGCCCGGACAAGAAGGACATATACATCACCATTAACGTCAAAGAGGGCGAAAAATACACCGTGTCCTCCGTCAAACTGGCCGGGGAACTGACCTTGCCGGAAGATGAGTTGCGAAAGCTGGTGCGGATCAAGCCGGGAGAGGTGTTCTCAAGGGAAAAACTGACGGAAACGACAAAACTGATCAATGAAAAGCTGGGCAATGACGGCTTTGCCTTTTCCAACGTCAACGCCGCGCCGGAAATCGACAAGGACAAGAAGCAAGTCGCTTTCACGATATTCATCGATCCGGGGCGGCGCGTGTATGTGAGGCGAATCAACGTATCCGGCAATACCAAGACGCGTGACGAGGTCATCAGGCGCGAAGCACGTCAGATGGAAGGTGCGTGGTACGATGGAGAGAAAATCAACAAGACGCGCTCCAGGGTGGACAAACTGGGCTATTTCGACGAGGTCAACGTCGAGACGCCGACAGTACCCGGCACCACCGACCAGGTGGATGTCAACCTGAACGTGAAGGAAAAGCCAACGGGCAACATCATGCTCGGCGCCGGGTTCTCCAGTTCAGAGAAATTCGTCGTGTCAGGCTCCGTATCCCAAAATAACATCTTCGGCAGTGGCAAACACCTGTCAGTCAATCTCAATTCAGGCAAGGTGAACAAAACCTACTCCGTTTCGTACACAGACCCCTACCATACTGTCGATGGCATCAGTCGGGGTTTCGACTTTTACCGGCGCGATACCGATCCTGCCTCCACTTCGATCGCCCGCTACAAAACATCTTCGCTCGGCGCAGGCGTTCGCTATGGTTTTCCCATAGCCGAAGACAATTCCGTAGGCGTTGGGCTTTCGTTCGATTCAACCAAGGTAAAAACTTATTCCGACAGTCCGAAACGGTATATAGATTTCGTCAATAAATTCGGATCTTCGAACACCACGCTCCTGCTCAATGCAACCTGGGCGAACGACCAGCGTGACAGCCTGATCTACACTACCAAAGGGACCTTGCAGCGAGCATACGGGGAAGTCGGTTTGCCGGGCGGGGACCTGAAATTCTACAAGTTGAACTATCAGCACCAGAAATTTTTCCCGCTCACGAAGGATATCACCCTGATGCTCAATGGTGAGTATGGCTTCGGCGACGGCTACGGGGGCGAACCGTTGCCGTTCTTCCGTCATTTTTATGCGGGAGGGATGGGCTCGGTTCGCGGCTTCAAGTCCGGCTCGCTAGGTCCGCGTGATGTTGCCCCGAACGATGAGGACGCCTTGGGCGGAAACAAGCGCCTGGTCGCCAATGCCGAGTTTCTCATGCCCATTCCCGGCATTGGACTCGACAAATCCTTCAGGTTCGGCGGATTTGTGGACGCCGGCTATGTGTGGGCCACCAGCCAGAAAATGCGGCTATCCGATTTGCGGTACAGTGTAGGCGTATCAGTGGCTTGGTCTTCCCCTTTCGGCCCGCTCAAGTTCAGTATTGCACAGCCGCTTAACAAGAAATCCGGGGATGATATCGAGCGCTTCCAGTTCCAGATGGGTACATCCTTCTGACACAGCCTTTTTGCAGGAGAGTCATGTTGAAAAAGTTCGCTATTATTGTACTGATTGGTTTTATGTCACTTCCTGCGTTCCGCGCGGTTGCAGCCGACACGAGGATTGGCGTCGTCAATACCGAAAGAATCCTCCGTGATGCCGCGCCGGCCGTCCGAGCACAGAAGAAGATCGAGAAGGAGTTCGAGAAGCGCGATCAGGAAATGCAGCGCTTGGCCAAGCAACTGCAGACCATGCAGGAGGCTCTGGAGAAGAACGCTGTGACCATGTCGGAATCGGAAAAGCGCAACAAGGAGCGCGAATTCGGCGAAATGAGCCGCGATTTCCAGCGCAAGCAGCGTGAATTCCGTGAAGACCTCAACCTGCGTCGAAACGAGGAACTGGCTGCAGTATTGGAACGCGCCAACAAGGCGATCAAAGCCATTGCTGAAGCAGAAAAGTTCGATGTAATCCTCCAGGAAGCGGCTTATGTGGCCCCCCGTGTCGATATCACCGACAAGGTCATCAAGGCCATGGCTGACGGCAAGTAAGCGCATGCATGAGCGAGCGCGCTGACGGCTTTACACTTGATGAAATCGTTTCGCGCCTCGGTGGAGAACTGATTGGTGATGGCCGCTTTCGCATTCTTCAGGTAGCGACACTGGAGAATGCGGGACCTGCAGAAATCGCCTTCCTGGCCAATCCAAAATATCGCAAGCATCTGAAGTCCAGCCAAGCCGGCGCCGTCGTGCTTGCCCCAACTGATGCACCCGGTTGCCCGCTACCCTGCATCGTCACCGACAATCCTTACGCCTATTACGCCAGGGTGGCGCAGTTGCTCAATCCGACTAAGCAAGCTCCTTCCGGCATTCACCCTTCGGCCGTTGTCGAATCCGATTTCGATCCCAGCGTCAGCATAGGAGCCGGGGCTTGCGTTGGCAGGGACGTACGAATCGGCGTGGGGAGCGTGGTAGGGCCCGGTTGCGTCATAGGAGATGGGGTAACGCTGGGGGCGCATGCCCGCCTGCATGGTGATATCACGATATACCCGGACTGCAGGATTGGTGCGCGAGTGATTATCCATTCCGGCGCAGTCATTGGAGCGGATGGTTTCGGCTTTGCCCGCGAGACTGATGGCAGCTGGATCAAGATTCCGCAGATCGGCAGAGTCATTATTGGCGATGACGTCGAAATTGGCGCAAACACCACCATTGACCGCGGCGCCCTGGACGACACGATCATCGAGAACGGGGTCAAGCTGGACAACCAGATACAAATCGGACACAACGTCCGCATCGGAGCCAATACCGCGATGGCCGGATGTGTCGGCATTGCCGGCAGTGCGCGAATCGGACGCCGCTGCACCGTGGGAGGAGGCGCCATCATCCTGGGGCATTTGCATGTGGCGGATGATGTGAACATCTCCGCAGCCACGCTCGTCACAAAATCAATCGCTGAAGCGGGCACCTATACCGGAGCGATGCCCTTCGAGTCGCATCGCGACTGGCTGAGGAATGCAGCCCAGATGCGCCATCTGGATGAGATGGCGGAGAAATTGCGCCTCCTGGAGGCGCGACTTGCACAATTGGAGAATAAAACTTGAGCCAGATGGATATCCATGAAATCCTCGAATACCTGCCGCATCGTTATCCGCTGCTGCTGGTAGACCGCGTCCTGGAAGTCGTGCCGGGCGAGCGCATCGTTGCCTTGAAGAACGTCAGTATCAACGAGCCATTTTTTCCGGGGCATTATCCGCATCATCCGGTCATGCCTGGCGTGCTGGTCATCGAGGCCCTGGCGCAGACGGCCGCCATCCTTTCGTTCAAGACCATGGGCGGCAAACCCGATGACAAATCGGTCTATTACTTTGTCGGCATCGATAATGCCCGTTTCAAGCGGCCCGTCAGCCCTGGCGACCAACTGATCTTCGAAGTCTCCATCCTGGCGAACAAGCGCGGTATCTGGAAATTCACGGCAAAAGCCAAGGTCGACGAACAAATTGCGGCAGAGGCGGAACTCATGTGTACGGTGCGTACCATCGAATGAAGCGCACCCTTATTCATCCGACCGCCATCGTCGATTCGAACGCACGGCTCGGCAACAATGTCGCCGTGGGCGCCTATTCGATCATCGGGGAGCATGTCGAGATCGGTGATGATTGCTGGATCGGCCCCCATGTCGTCATCAACGGACATACCCGCATAGGACAGGGTAACCGCATATTCCAGTTTTCCTCCATTGGCGAAATGCCGCAGGATAAGAAATATGCCGGCGAGCCGACGCGTCTGGAGATCGGCGACCGCAATACGATCAGAGAATTTTGTACCCTGAATTGCGGCACCGCTCAAGATGCCGGCGTGACGCGGGTAGGTTCCGACAACTGGATCATGGCCTATGTCCATCTTGCCCATGATTGCCAGGTCGGCAACAGCACCATTTTCGCCAACAATGCTCAATTGGCCGGCCATGTGCAGGTCGGGAATTTTGCCATTCTGGGCGGGTTCACAGTGGTGCATCAGTTCGTACGGATCGGTGCCCACAGCCTTACCGCGATGGGAACCATCCTTCTGCAGGATCTGCCGCCTTATGTGACCGCAGCCGGCAATACCGCCAAGCCTTACGGCATCAACTCGGAGGGACTCAAGCGCCGTGGCTTCAGTGGTGACGCAATCGCGGCCCTGAAACGAGCCTACAAGCTGCTCTACCGTTCAGGCGTACCGCTGGATGAGGCGCGATCGAGAATGTCGGTTGATGCGGCTACCCACCCTGAGCTACCCCTGTTGGTTGAATTTCTCGCCGAAACCAGCAGAGGCATCATCAGGTAGGATTAGTTCGTGTCTGCAAATCAACGGATTGCCATGGTTGCCGGGGAAGCCTCCGGCGATTTGCTGGCCAGCCATCTCATACTTGCATTGAAGAAACGCCTGCCTCAGGCCCAGTTTTTCGGCATAGGCGGCCCAAAAATGCAGGCGGCTGGTTTTCAGGCCTTGTTCCCCGCCGAAAAGCTGGCGGTGCGCGGCTATGCCGAAGTGCTTAGGCATTATCGCGAGATCACTGGCATACGCCGGGAATTGCTATCCCGTCTGCTCTCCGATCCGCCACTGGCCTTCATCGG
The DNA here is from genome assembly GCA_002840845.1 of Betaproteobacteria bacterium HGW-Betaproteobacteria-14. Taxonomy (GTDB): domain Bacteria; phylum Pseudomonadota; class Gammaproteobacteria; order Burkholderiales; family Rhodocyclaceae; genus Desulfobacillus. The sequence continues at coordinate 16,361 of PHCS01000018.1, read as the reverse complement.
CGTCGATGCACCGGATTTCAATCTCCAACTCGAAAAAAAACTGAAGAAGCACGGCATCCCGGCCATTCACTATGTGAGTCCCTCAATCTGGGCCTGGCGCGGAGGGAGAATTCGCGGCATCGCCCAATCGGTATCGCACATGCTGGCCCTGTTTCCTTTCGAGGAGGACATCTACCAGCGCAACAACATCCCGGTCAGTTATGTCGGCCACCCCCTTGCAGATGTCATTCCTCTTGAAATGAATCGTGCGGCGTTGCGAGAAAAACTCGATATTCCTCAGGACCAGATCGTTTTCGCCCTTTTGCCCGGCAGCCGACAGTCGGAGCTGCGCTTCATGGCCGAAACTTTCATCGAAACGGCAAAATGCCTTCATCAGCGATTTCCGCAGGCACGGTTTCTCGTGCCGCTGGCCACACGTGAAACACGGGATATGTTTGAACACGCGCTCTATAGGCTATCAGCGCGGGAATTGCCAATGACACGCCTGTTCGGCCATGCCCATGATGCAATGGGTGCCGCCGACGGGGTGCTGGTCGCCAGCGGCACGGCTACACTTGAAGCCGCGCTTCTGAAAAAACCGATGGTCATCGCTTACCGCATGTCTCCCTGGTCCTGGCGTCTCATGCGCCGCATGAAGTATCAGCCCTGGGTCGGATTACCGAACATCCTGTGCGGGCGATTTGTCGTGCCTGAATTCCTGCAAGACGAAGCCACACCAGACAATCTCGCTCAGGCTCTTGGCAATCTGGTCGAGGACCATGAGACCTGCCGACGCATCGCAGGGACCTTCACGCATCTGCATGATCAATTGCGGCAAAACTCAGCTGAGCGGGCGGCGGACGCGATCCTGGGATGTTTGAGTCGTTCGGAAGCATGGACTTCGGCGCCGTTGGCGGTCTGATCTGCGGCGTCGACGAGGCGGGCAGGGGGCCCTTGGCCGGACCGGTCTATGCAGCAGCCGTTATTCTTGATCCATCCAATTCGATAGAGGGATTGGCAGACTCGAAAAAATTGACCGAGAAAGCCCGTTGTCGGTTGGCCCTCCTGATTCGTGAGCACGCCCTATCCTGGGCGGTTGCCAGTGCTTCCGTCGAGGAAATCGATGCGCTCAACATCCTGCAGGCCACCCTGTTGGCCATGCGACGGGCCGTGGAGGCATTGACCCTGCAGCCTGATGAGGTACTCATCGACGGTACGCATTGTCCCCGGATTACCTACCCGGTCCGGGCTGTCGTTAGGGGTGACAGCACCGTAGCCGCGATATCAGCAGCCTCAATCTTGGCCAAGACGGCTCGCGATGCCGAAATGCTTCGCCTGCATAGCCAGTATCCGCAATACGGACTGGACCGGCACAAGGGTTATCCGACGGCTGCGCATCTTGCGGCCTTGCGCGAGCATGGGGTAATCGACATCTACCGCCGCAGCTTTGCACCGGTGCGGGGATTGCTCAAGCAGACCTGAAACCCAGCTCGCGCAGGAGACTCCCCCAGGCGCGACGCTCGCGCAGGGGATCGACGAGGGAGCGGCGGCGGCGTATTGATACGGTCAGATCTTCCAGGAATCGAGGACTGTCCAGTGCCAAGCGTAGCATGCGGGCAAGGCATCGATGGTCCTCTACCGGGAAATACGCAGGATAATCTTCACCCAGAAGTCCGCGATTTCCAGGGATGTCGGATGCGATCACTGGCACACCGATGGCGATTGCCTCGGATACCACATGCGCCCCACCTTCAATCCTTGAACTAATGACCATGGCGTTGCTGCGAGAGAGCAAATGCATGGACTTCCAGTGGGGCAATTCCCCAACCCAGTGATACCGCGGGTCGTTGTGCATGCGCCTTGCTGTTTCCCGTGCCATCCTGGCTGACAGCGGCTTTCCGGCCTGGATGAGTTCGACGCGGGCATCGCGCAGCAGGTGAAGCGCCATCGCGGCCCGAAAGGGATCCTTTTCCTCCCGCAAGTGGCCCAGAACGCATATGCGAAACTTGCGCCGAAGCGGTGCAGGAGTGAGCGAGGTGCGGACAGACTGATGGATGACATGGGATTTGCGACGTTGCATTGGCGTCAGTTCCTCAAGCGCATTTTCCTGCAGCACGATCAGGCGTGTCGCCCAATCGAGCGATGCCGCTGCATTTTTGTCAATATGGATGTCGCGGTAGATGTCGGTGCCGGTCAGCGCGAGCACGGATGGCCGATCCGGATGGCGCATAGCAAATTCATGCAAGGCATCATGGCTCTTGCGCGCATGGAGGGCTACGAACAGATCGCAGCGTTCGCCTGCCCATTCGGTCAGGATCGATACGCGACAACCGAGCCCACGCAGAATGTGCGCCCAGCGCACCGCCGTATTGCGGTTGCCTGCACGCGATCCGGGCGGAGCAGGGGTAATAATGACAACATTGGCCGCAGGCATGGAATTCTCACTATACTTTTGAATCCAGATGAAGAAAATCACTTCCCGCGACAACGCCACATTCAAGCAGCTGCGGCTGCTTGCGGAATCGTCCCGTGAGCGTCGCAAGCAGGGCATGGCTGTTCTGGACGGCATTCATCTCGTTTCGGCCTGGATAGAGAAGTTCGGCCCGCCCGCTTTGCTGGCCGTCAGTGAACATGGCGCACAGCAGGCTGAAATCAGGGATATCCTGACGGCGCATCCGCAGGCAGTCCTGTGCATGTTCGGCGAGGCCCTGTTCAGGGACATCAGTCCTGTCACCACGCCGACTGGCATTCTCGCGCTGATATCCATACCGCGTCAGCCGGTACCGTCGAAGATTACAGGTTCCTGTGTCCTGCTTGAAGCCATCCAGGATGCCGGGAACCTGGGGGCAATCCTCCGTTCATCCGCAGCGGCAGGCATCGTCGACATGTTTCTCGGTCAAGGATGCGCGCAGGCCTGGTCGCCGCGTGTGCTACGAGCTGCCATGGGTGCGCATTTCTCGTTGCGGATTCACGAACATGCCGTGCTGGGCCAGGTCATCGATGGATTTGACGGCACCAGCGTATCCACCCGATTGGACGCAGCGGACACGCTGTTCGATCTTGACCTTACAGGCCCGGTGGCTTGGCTCTTCGGAAACGAGGGATGTGGCTTGACGTCAGAGTCGGCTAGCAAGACGACCCATGCTGCCCGCATTCCCATGCCGGGAGGCACCGAATCGCTCAATGTCGCTGCGGCAAGCTCGATTTGCCTTTTCGAGGAAGTAAGGCAGAAAATGGCGCCTAGAAGCACCTGAGGAACCTTAGGCCTTCACCCGCATCAGGCGCTGCTTTTCGCGCTCCCAGTCGCGCTTCTTCTCGGTTTCCCGCTTGTCGTGCTGTTTCTTGCCGTGTGCGAGTCCGATAGCGATCTTCACGCGCCCCTTGGCATAATGCAGATCGAGCGGCACCAGGGCATAGCCCGCGCGCTCGACCTTGCCGATCAGTTTGCTGATCTCCTCTGCATGCAGCAGCAGCTTTCGCGTGCGCACAGGATCGGGATGGATGTGGGTGGAAGCCGTTGGCAGGGGGCTGATATGGCATCCGATGAGGAAGACTTCCTCGCCGCGCAGGATCACGTAGGCTTCTTTCAGTTGCACCCTGCCGGCACGGATGGCCTTGACCTCCCAACCCTCGAGGACGAGACCTGCTTCGAAGCGTTCCTCGATGAAGTAGTCGTGGAAAGCCTTCCTGTTGTCGACGATGCTCATGATGTCTTTTACGCTAGAATTCGCTGGATTCTATAGCATGTGGCGCTCATGGCCGAAGTCAGGAAGTCCGTCCTGGTCGAATACAGCGTCGGGCAGATGTTTCATCTTGTCGACGCAGTGGAGGAATACCCCCGCTTTCTGCCCTGGTGCGGAGGCACCGAACTGATCCATCGCGACGAGCACAAGACCGTCGCGAAGTTGCACATCAACTATCATGGCATCAAGGCGGATTTCTCCACGGAGAATGACAAGGAGGCGCCGCATTTCATGAAGATCAACCTGAGGCACGGCCCCTTCGAGCACCTCGACGGCTGCTGGCATTTCAAGCCGCTGGGCGACTCGGCCAGCAAGGTCGAATTCGAACTCCACTATGAATTCTCCAGCAAGTTGCTGGAAAAAGCGCTCGGTCCGGTTTTCCATCATATCGCCAACACCTTTGTCGACTCGTTCGTGCGCCGGGCGGGTCAGGTCTATCCGCTAAATGGCTGAATCACTATCCATCGAGGTTGCCTATGCGCTGCCTCACAAGCAGGAATTGGTGCAACTGAAGCTGCCGGCAGGATGCAATGTGCTGCAGGCCATCGAGGCTTCCGGTCTGAGGCAGAAATATCCCGAGATCGACCTGACAAAGAACAAGGTCGGGATTTTCGGCAAACTGACAAAGCCGGACACGCCGTTGCGCGATCATGACCGTGTCGAAATCTACCGACCGCTGATTGCCGACCCTAAGGAAGTCCGCAAGAAACGGGCGGAAGAAGGGAAGGCGATGAAAAAGGGGGGCGGGGAGCAGGAAGGGTAGGTGCTACTTGCACCAGGATTGCACGGCGTTCCTGGCCTTCTCGATTTCCTGCGCACGCATATTGTCATCCAGCGGGATTGCCTCGCCCGCCTCATTGAATCGGCTCATCCGCTGGCCGGATTCCAGCGCCGAAAGCTGCTTCCGCGCATCCGCGCAGTTGCGCTTGCTCTCTTCAGCCTCTTTTTGATCCTGTTCCGCCTTGGTGCGTGTCTTTTCCGCCTCGGCCTGGCGTTTGCGGAATTCCATTTCCTGCTCGGCAATGCTGCGGCCGGCACTGCCGGAAGACGAGGTCGCACCTGGCTGCGTCCCGGCGCGAATCCTCTTGGCGTCGACTCCGGGAGGTGGCGTGTCGGAGAAATGGACATTGCCGCTGGCATCGCGCCATGTGTAGACCTGCGCTGACGCCGCTGTACAGGTACAGGCCAGAAACAACAGAATTATTGCCCGCATAACCTTCCTCCGTTTGCCGTCGTATCGGCACCTGCGTATAATACGGATTTGGAACTGAGGTTGAAAGCCATGCGAGTGATAACCAAGGCACTCACATTCGACGACGTCCTGCTCGTCCCCGCACACTCCGCCATTCTTCCCCGCGATGTCAGCCTGGCCACCCAGGTCTCGCGCAACATCCGCCTGAATATCCCGTTGCTCTCGGCCGCCATGGATACCGTGACCGAGGCGCGCTTGGCAATTGCCTTGGCGCAGGAGGGTGGCATCGGCATCGTACACAAAAACCTGTCTCCGCGCGCCCAGGCAGCTGAAGTGGCCAAGGTCAAGCGCTTCGAGTCGGGTGTTCTCAAGGATCCGATCACCATACAACCCGACATGCCGGTACGCGAGGTGCTGAATCTGACCCGCCAGCACAAGTTTTCCGGCCTGCCCGTCGTGAAGGGTAACAAGGTCGTCGGCATCGTGACCAACCGGGATTTGCGTTTCGAGACCGAACTGGATCAGCCGGTCCGCAACATCATGACACCGCGCAAGCGCCTCATTACAGTAAAGGAAGGCGCCACGCCGGAAGAAGCCAAGGCGCTGATGCATAAGCATCGGCTCGAACGCGTTCTGGTGATCAATGACGATTTCGAGTTGCTTGGCCTCATCACCGTCAAGGATATCCTCAAATCCACCGAACACCCGCTGGCTTGCAAGGATAAATTTGGGCGGTTGCGCGTTGGCGCAGCCATCGGCGTAGGGCCCGGCACGGAGGAGCGCGCAGAGTTGCTGGTTGAAGCCGGCGTCGATCTCATCGTCGTCGATACTGCCCACGGCCATTCGCAAGGCGTGCTCGACCGCATCAAGTGGGTCAAGACGAATTTCCCCCATGTGGAGGTCGTTGGCGGCAATATCGCCACCGCCGATGCGGCCCGCGCCCTGGTCGATCACGGCGCCGATGGCGTCAAAGTCGGCATCGGACCGGGCTCGATCTGTACTACCCGCATCGTCGCCGGCGTCGGCGTGCCGCAGATCACGGCCATCGACAATGTCGCCAATGCGCTGCTGGATTCCGGCGTTCCCCTGATCGCCGACGGCGGCATCCGCTATTCTGGCGACATTTCCAAGGCCATAGCCGCCGGCGCCTACGCCGTGATGCTGGGTGGCCTGTTCGCCGGCACTGAAGAGGCGCCTGGCGAAATCGAACTCTTCCAGGGACGTTCCTACAAGTCCTACCGCGGCATGGGCTCCCTCGGCGCCATGCAGCAGGGTGCGGCAGACCGCTATTTCCAGGAAGCCGATTCGAACGTCGAGAAGCTTGTTCCGGAAGGAATCGAGGGCCGAGTCCCCTACAAGGGGCCTGTGGGGGCCGTGATCCATCAACTCATGGGCGGCCTGCGCGCCAGCATGGGCTACGTCGGTTCGAACGGCATAGACGAGATGCGCAGCCGAGCCGAATTCGTAGAGATCACCTCGGCCGGCGTGCGCGAATCCCACGTGCATGATGTGCAGATCGTCAAGGAAGCACCCAATTACCGCGTCGAATAAGCCCGTCCGGGCGTTCCTGTCATGCATAACAAGATACTCATCCTCGATTTCGGCGCCCAGTATTCCCAGTTGATTGCCCGCCGCGTACGGGAGCAGCAGGTCTACTGCGAGCTGCATCCCTACGATGTCTCAGAGGCCTTCATCCGGGAGTTCGCGCCCATCGGCATCATCCTTTCCGGTGGGCCCAACTCGGTCTACGAGGAAGAGGCCTATCGCGCATCCCAAGCCGTTTTCGAGCTCGGCGTCCCCGTGCTGGGCATCTGCTACGGCATGCAGACCATGGCGGCGCAACTGGGCGGCAAGGTCGAGGGCGCAAAAAAGCGCGAATTCGGCTATGCGGAGATTCGCGCCCGCGGACATTCCCGTCTGCTGGAAGGGATCCAGGACAGCGTCAATGCCGAGGGGCACGGGCTGCTCGACGTATGGATGAGCCATGGCGACAAGGTCACCGAATTGCCCGCCGGCTTCAAGGTCATCGCCGGCAACGAGGCCACGCCCATCGCCGGCATGGCCGACGAGGCCCGCCGCTTCTATGGCGTCCAGTTCCACCCGGAAGTGACCCACACCATCCAGGGCAAGGCCATCATCGCCCGTTTCGTGCTGGATATCTGCGGCTGCAAGGGCGACTGGAACATGCCGGACTATGTCGGCGAGGCGGTCGAGCGCATCCGCGCCGAGGTGGGCGGCGATGAAGTCATCCTCGGCCTGTCGGGCGGGGTCGACTCCTCGGTCGCGGCGGCCCTGATCCATCGCGCCATCGGCGATCAGCTCACCTGCGTCTTCGTGGATAACGGCCTGCTGCGCCTGAACGAGGCCGAGCAGGTGATGAAGACCTTTGCCCGCAGCCTGGGCGTCAAGGTCGTCCATGTCGATGCCAGCGCCCAGTTTCTCGCCAAGCTGGCCGGGGTGAGCGAACCGGAACAGAAGCGCCGTATCATCGGGGCTGACTTTGTGGAGGTGTTCCAGGCAGAAGCCGCAAAACTGCCGAATGCGAAGTGGCTGGCGCAGGGCACCATCTACCCGGACGTGATCGAATCGGCCGGTGCCAAGACCAAGAAGGCGCACACCATCAAGTCCCACCACAACGTCGGCGGCTTGCCCGAGACGCTGCATCTGAAGCTGCTGGAGCCGCTGCGCGAACTGTTCAAGGACGAAGTGCGCGAACTCGGCGTGGCCCTCGGCCTGCCGCACGACATGGTCTACCGCCACCCCTTCCCGGGGCCCGGCCTCGGCGTGCGCATCCTGGGCGAGGTGAAGAAGGAGTACGCCGACCTGCTGCGCCGTGCCGATGCCATCTTCATCGACGAACTGCGCGCGGCTGAATGGTATGAAAAGACCTCCCAGGCTTTCGCCGTTTTCCTGCCGGTGCGCTCGGTCGGCGTCATGGGCGACGGCCGCACCTATGAAAACGTGGTGGCATTGCGCGCGGTGCAGACGCAGGATTTCATGACGGCCCAGTGGGCCGAACTGCCCTACAGCCTTCTCGGCAAGGTCTCCAACCGCATCATCAACGAAGTGCGCGGCATCAATCGCGTGGTGTACGACATCTCCGGCAAGCCGCCGGCGACGATCGAGTGGGAGTAGGGCGGCGTTAGCCGAAACGGTTGGCCAGGCTGCCCACGCCGTCGATCACGATTTCCACCAGATCTCCCTCAAGAATCGGGCCGGCTCCGAGCGAGGTCCCGCAGGCGATGACGTCGCCCGGCATGAGCGTCATGTCTTGCGACAGGCGGCTGACGATTGCGCGAGGGCGAAAAAACATGTCGGACACCGGGTAGTTCTGCCTTTCCTCGCCATTCACCAGCGTCCTGACGGTCAGCGCATCCGGCTCGACGCCGGTTGCGATCACCGGGCCGAAAGGGCCGAAGGAATCGAAGCTCTTGGCACGGCTCCATTGCGGAAAACTCGGATCGCTGCGCAGGATGTCCCGGGCGGTGACGTCGTTCACACAGGTGTAGCCGAAGATGCAGTCGTCGGCTTCTGCTTCGCCGATGTTGTGGCAGGGTTTGCTGATGACCACTCCCAATTCACCTTCGAAAACCACCGGGCCTGCGTAGCCGGGCGGGCGCCGGATTGGTTCGTCAGGCGCCATGAAGCAGTTATTCGTCTTGACGAACCAGAGCGGGTGCCCGGGCCGTTGCAGTTTCTCGACCTCGGCCCGTGCCGCGAAATTGTTCCAGAGGCCGAGCATTTTCGTCGGCAGGCAGGGCGTCATGACCTTGACCGCCTCCAGAGCCAGGCGCTCGCCGGTCGGTTTCGCGCCATCGAACAGATCGCCCGCACAAACCTGGATGGTATCCTTGTCAACCATGCCGAAGCCGGTCGATCCTTGGTGCGTAAAGCGTAGCCAGAGTGCCATTCCCTATCCTTCCCTGCGGGTTTCCAAATGGGTGTTGTTCATGCTTGGCGGATTGAATGCTACATCCCCCTTTCCTCCAACGGTAAGCCAGTCATGACTCAGGCAGCAATAAGCGATGAGGCTTTCATGAATGAGGCGCTGCGCCTGGCACGCGAAGGCGGGGCGGCGGGAGAAGTGCCGGTCGGGGCCGTGGTGGTCAAGGACGGCGAGATCATCGGGCGCGGCTTCAATGCCCCGATATCGCGCCGGGATCCGACAGCCCATGCAGAAATCCTGGCCCTGCGGGATGCGGCGCAGCGCCTCGGCAATTACCGCCTGCCGGGTTGCGAACTGTTCGTCACGCTGGAGCCCTGCGCAATGTGCTCCGGCGCCATCATTCATGCACGGATTGCCCGGATGGTCTTCGGCGCCCGCGATCCCAAGACAGGCGCCTGCGGCAGCATCATCAACCTCTTCGACGAACCGCGCCTGAATTACCATGCGTCGGTGACTGATGGCGTGCTGGCGGCAGAATGCGGCGCGCTCCTGAGCAACTTTTTCGCCGCAAAGCGCGGCAGGATTGAAACGGCCTGACATGAAAATCCGCATCACCCTCTCGCGCCAGACGCTGGACCTGTTCGACGACGCGGGAAAATGCCTGCATACCTACACGGTCTCCACATCCAAGATGGGCCCGGGAGAGCAGCGCGGCAGCAACTGCACGCCGCGCGGACGCCATATCGTGCGAGCCAAGATTGGCGCGGGCCAGCCCGAAAACGCCGTGTTCGTTCGCCGGCGCCCGACCGGCGAGGTCTACTCGCGGGAACTGGCCGACAAGCACCCCGGCCGCGACTGGATCCTGACGCGGATACTCTGGCTGTCCGGATGTGAGCCGGGCCGCAACCGCCTGGGCGACGTGGATACCATGCGCCGGTTTGTCTACCTGCACGGTACGCCCGACGGCACGGAACTGGGGCGCCCCGGGTCGATCGGCTGCATCCGCATGCGCAACCGGGACATCCTGGAGTTGTTCGAGCTCGTGCCGGCAGGCACGGCCGTGGATATCATCGAATAGCCTGGCCATTCAGGTCCAAGGAGAATTCGCGCCTTTCACCCGGCTGAGCTTGCGGCAGGAAGACCTGCTCAACGAAGCGCACATTTCCTGACGCATTCATCAGCAGCACCGTTGCCGAGCGCGTGCCGTAGCCCTCTGTGCTGATGAAGGCTGCCGAGAGCAACCGTTCCCATTCCAGACTGATGCCGGTTCGCGGCAGCGCCTCGTCCGGCGCGATGCTGTCATCTCGCAGGAGTGCGAAAAACGGCCTGTCGTCCGGCAGTGCGCGCAGTGCGGAGCCAAGGGCCGATTTTCCGCGCGCCACCTTGGGCCAGGGCGTGTCGAGAAGATGGTTGGACAGGCCGTAAATGCCGGGAGTCAGTTGCCCGGCACCTTCGCCGCAGTTGGAGAAATACCAGAGGCTTTCGCGGTCACCGATCACCAGGTTGAAGCCGCTGTAGTTTGCCGCCACCGGCGCCAACCACTGCAGGAATTCCTGCGGCAGTTCGCTCCCGCGCAGATAGCGGCTGACCAGGTCGCCCCGAGAAGGGGCGCCCTGCAGGATGCGTTGCGGATCGCGGAAATTGGTGAGTGCAGCAAAGCGGCCCTGCCGCGTGATGCCCAGCCAGGTGCCGCCGGCCTCCAGATCGCGTCCAGCAAGAACATCGGGTGCATCTTCCCAAAAGTCAGCCGCTGCAGTACGGCGCGAAAAGAATTCGTCCCGGTTCGCGGCGACGACCAGCGGATAGTCCGGATGCGCCCGCCAGGCCAGAAGGATCAGGCACATGGCCTGCAGCGCTACTCGAGGGGGTAGGGCAGGGAGCGGAACGCCAGACGCAGGCCGTCCGCGCTGCCCACGCGCACCTCGCCGCCTTCTGCGCTGGTCATCAGCATCGAAGCCAGAAGTTCACACCCGCCCGCAGGACTCGGGGCCGCCTCGATGACCTTGCCGCAGGATTGTTCCGGCAGGTCGGGGCTGTACAGGTCGGTGCCGGCCAGGGGGCAACCCCCGTCGATATGCGCGCGGTAGGTGCGGCGCTTCACCTTGCCGAGATACTTGGTGCGAGCCACCACTTCCTGGCCCGGATAACAGCCCTTGGTGAAGCTGACGCCGCCGAGCAATTCCAGATTGGCCATCTGCGGCACGAACTCTTCCTGCGTGCGCGAGGTGATGTGCGGGATGCCCGCCTCGATCTCCAGCCAGCGCCAGGCCGGCGTGCCGACCGGGCGCAATTGGGAAGCGAGCGTCTCCCATACCTGGGATGCGGCGTCCTGGCGCAGCGCCAGCTGGCAGCGCCGCTCGTCGAGGCGAATCGCCGTGCCCCCGTCGAAACGCGCGACACCCAGCGTGGCGGTCGGGAAATCGATTCCCAACAGCTTGACGGCCGCTGCCATGCCGCTGCCCGCAATCCCCAGCAGCACGAGATCGTCGCCCGCATCCGCGAGTTTTACTTTGGAACGCAGGACATACATGCCGAGTTTCTTGAGGATGGCAGGCTGGATGTCGGCCGAGAGCTGCAGCAGGTAATCGTGACCTTCCCTCCACAGGAGGAAATCCGCCAGAAGACGTCCTTTCGGACTGCAGAAGCCGCAGCGTTCTGCGCGATCCCGCCCGAGATGCTGCACATCGTTCGAGAACAGATTGTGCAAAAATCCGGCCGCTTCCTCTCCGGTGGCGCGGATCAATCCGAACTGCGCCAGCGGCGCCATCACTGAATCCGAGGCTGCCGATTCCAGTTCAGACCGGGCATCGCCAAAATCGCTGATGTCCTCGGCCTCGAAGCGCGCGCCATGGTCAGCCAGAAAGTTCTTCCAGTTCGGGTTCATGGTTCATTCGTCTGTTTGTGGGGTAGGTTATTATATCTTTTGTGTCCCTCCGCTCCTTTTCAATCCCCATCCGATAATGCACCGCCTGCTTCGCCTGCTCGGCTTGTTGCTTGCTGCCGCGCTCGTTTTCATTGCCTGGATGGGGTACTTTGCAACCAGGCCGCTGGCGCTTGAAGCCGGCCCGATTGAATTCACAATCAAGGCCGGCAGCACCCTGCGCAGTGCATCCCGCCAGATCGAGGAGGCGGGCGTCGCCATGCCTGCCTGGCAATTCACGCTGCTGGGCCGCCTGCTCGGCAAGGCGGCGGGCATCAAGGCGGGCAGCTACGAGGTGTCGCTGGGCATCACCCCGTTGAAACTGCTGGACAAACTCACTCGCGGCGATGTCACCCAGACGGATATCGTGCTGCAGGAAGGCTGGACCTTCCGGCAAATGCGCATGGCGCTCGATGCCCATCCCGGCATCCGCCATGACACGACTGGCCTGAGCGAGCGCGAGATCATGGAGAAACTGGGCGTGGAAGGCCGGGCAGAGGGCCGCTTCTTCCCGGATACCTACCTGTTCGCACGGGGCTCCAGCGATCTGGACATCCTCAAGCGATCGCTCCATCAGATGGATAAGGTACTGCTGGCCGAATGGGAGAGCCGGGAAGAAGGCCTGCCCTATGCGTCGCCGTATGAAGCTCTCATCATGGCATCGATCGTTGAAAAGGAAACCGGGCAGCCCCTCGAGCGCACCCGGATCGCCTCCGTATTCCTCAATCGGCTCAAGCGCGGCATGCTGCTGCAGACAGACCCGACAGTGATATATGGTTTGGGGGAACAATTCGACGGTAATCTGCGCAAGCGCGATCTGCTTGCGGATGGCCCCTACAATACCTATACGCGGCCGGGATTGCCGCCAACACCCATCGCCATGCCGGGCCTGGCCGCGATCCAGGCGGCGCTTCACCCCGCAAGGACGGAAATGCTTTATTTTGTCGCCCGCGGTGATGGATCGAGCCAGTTCTCCCGCACGCTGGAAGAACACAATCGTGCCGTGGCCAAATATCAATTGCGAAAAGGGAAGTGAATGCGCGGCAAGTTCATTACGCTGGAAGGCATAGACGGGGCCGGCAAGAGCACCCACCATGCCTGGCTGGTCGATCACCTGAAAAACCAGGGCAGGGAGATCGTTGCAACGCGCGAGCCGGGAGGCACCGGCCTGGGCGAGAAACTGAGAGCCCTCCTGTTATCGGAGCCCATGCACCTGGAAACAGAGGCGCTCCTCATGTTTGCCGCCAGGCGGGAACACATGGACAAGCTGATTCAACCTGCGCTTGAAGCGGGGAAATGGGTCGTCTCGGACAGGTTTACCGATGCCTCCTACGCTTATCAGGGGGGCGGGAGAGGCCTCGCCAGGGAACGCATCCAGGTTCTGGAACGCTGGGTCCAGGCTGGATTTCAGCCGGACATCACATTTGTTTTCGATCTGCCGGTCGAGGTCGCGTTTGAGCGCTTGGCCAAAACCGGGAATGTGCCTGATCGCTTCGAACAGGAAACCCGCGAGTTCTTTGAGCGCGTCAGGAAGACTTATTTGCGCCGGGCAGCCACGGAACCTGACAGGATCAAGGTCGTGGATTCAAGACAAAGCATTACCGATATTCAGAAAGTACTTGAGATACACATCTCAACTATTTAATAAATAATGATATATCCTTGGCACGCTGAAATCTGGAACAAGTTGACCGAGCAGATCGGGCGGTTGCCCCACGCCCTCCTTCTGGCTGGTCCGGAAGGAGGTGGCAAGCAGCAATTCGCATTGTCCCTGGCGGCCAGGCTTTTGTGCGAAAAGGCTGCGGGAAGCGAGGAAGCTTGCGGAAAATGCCCCTCCTGCATCTGGTTTTCCGGCGGCAACCACCCCGATTTCAGATTGATCGAACCGGGAGGGGATGAGCAGGAAGATGCGGATGTCGATTCAGCACAAGGCACACAGAAGAAAAAATCGGAGCAGATCCGCATCAACCAGATTCGCGCACTGGATGGCTTCCTGGGAATTGGCACGCATCGCCATGGATTCCGCGTCATTGTCATCCGGCCCGCTGAGGCCATGAACCATGCCACCGCGAACTCACTTCTTAAAGCACTTGAAGAACCTTCTTCAAGTACATTATTTATATTAATAACTAATAGCAGAAGAAGGCTTTTGCCCACCATTCTCAGCCGTTGCCAGACCCTCTCCTTGTCCAAGCCTTCCACAGATGAAGCGTTGGCATGGTTGCGCGAGAATGGAACTCCCCATGCCGAGGAATTGCTTGCTCACGCCGGCGGCATGCCGTTGGCTGCGTTGGGCGAGGCGGGCGACTGGGATCGTCTGAACGGGTTCTACCGGGATCTGGCGCAACTGGAGCATGCCGGACCGGTAGCGATTGCGGGGCGCTGGGAATCCTGGCTGAAGGAGAACAAGGAAGGGGAATCCGCGGTAGACAAGCGCAAGCTGGTGATTTGGATGCAGAAATGGGTATTTGATCTGATCATGATGAAACAAAGCGGCGCGACGCTTTTCCATGCACATAAATCGCTGGAAGTCCGCGCGGCGTCAAGCCGTGCCTCGATCAGTACTTTGATTGACTGCTACAATGATCTGACGCGAATTCGCGCCGTGGCACAGCACCCTTTGAATCCGCGTCTGTTTCTGGAAGATATGCTGTCCCGTTATGCACGTGCAGCCTTGAGCGGGAGATAACCAAGTCCATGTCAGAATCTGCCAAACCCCAGCCTACCGGCGCACGCCCGAGTGTACTTTCATTAAACATCAATTCCAAATCAGCACTTTACGCTGCCTATATGCCATACCTGAAGCGTGGCGGGATTTTTGTGCCGACCGCCAAGCCCTATGCCATCGGCGATGAGGTCTTCATGCTTCTGTCGCTGATGGATGAACCGGGCAAATTGCCCATAGCCGGCTCGGTTGTCTGGGTCACCCCGGCGGATGCGCAGAACAACAAGACGCAGGGCATCGGCGTCCAATTCAGCGAAGACGAATCAGGCCAGGCTGCCCGTCGCAAGATAGAAACCATCCTGGCCGGCTACCCCGCGGGTCGCCAGACCCACACCATCTAGCCTGTTTGCAATGCTGGTTGATTCGCATTGCCACCTCGATTTCCCCGAATTGTCCGGAAGAATCGATCAAGTCCTTGATTCCATGAAGAGCGCAAGGGTTGGCGCGGCGCTGTGCATTGGCGTCAGCCTGGAAGGATTGCCCGGCGTGCTCTCGCTGGCCGAAACGCATGAGAATCTTTACGCATCTGTCGGTGTCCACCCGGAACACCATGATTGCGCCGAGCCCGATGTGGAAACACTTCTGCAGTTTGCACATCATGAGCGTGTGCTGGGGATCGGTGAAACAGGATTGGATTATTACTGGCACAAGGACAAGCCGGAGTGGCAGCGCGAACGTTTTCGAATCCATATCCGTGCAGCCAAATCATGTCGCAAGCCACTGATTATTCATACAAGGGACTCGGCAGAAGACACATTACGCATCATGCGCGAGGAGGGCGCGGAGGCGGTCGGCGGCGTGATGCATTGTTTTACCGAGACACAGGCGGTCGCGGACGAGGCGCTGTCGATGGGCTTTCATATCTCCTTTTCGGGGATTGTCACTTTCAAAAACGCCCGGCAACTCAAGGAGGTGGCAAAAAACATCCCCCTGGAACGATTGCTGGTTGAAACGGACTCACCCTATTTGGCCCCGGTGCCGTATCGCGGCAAGGTCAATGAACCGGCCTATGTCCGTCATGTTGCGGAAGAAATCGCACGCCTGAGAGGCCTGGATATCAGTGCGGTCGAACAGGCCACGACGGCCAATTTCTGCCGTCTTTTCGGAGTCTCAGTAAATTGATAATTAAACGTTTTTCCCTATTCAGGGATTTCTTCCTGCCAGCATTCCTTGGGGTGGTCTTCTTTATGCAGGCCATGACCGTGTCCGCTGGTGTGTACGATGACCTTCTAAAGGCCATCGAAGAGAACGATACGGGAACGGTCACAGCCATTCTGCAGCGTGGCATGGACGTGAATACCGTCGACCAATCAGGCAATTCGCTCCTCATGCTGGCTGTGGAAAAAGGCAATATCGAGCTTGTCCGCTTTCTGCTGGACCATCGGGCCCGCGTGCGCACCCGAAACCAGTATGGCGACACCCCCTTGATGTTTGCTGCCTTGAAGGGACGACTGGACATCGTCAAGCTTCTGGTCGGGGCGGGAGGCGAGATCAATCATCCAGGCTGGACGCCATTGATCTATGCCGCTTTTGAAGGTCACGAGGAAGTCGTCGATTTCCTTATCGACAAGGGAGCTGAAGTCGATGCGTTGGCGCCCAACCACGCTCACGCATTGATGCTGGCTTCAAGGAATGGCCACGCGGGCACGGTCAAGCGATTGCTCGAAGCCAAGTCAGACCCGACGATCAAGACCGCCGATGGCATAACAGCCTTGAAATGGGCAACGGAGGCGGGCCATACCCAGATCGTCAAAATGCTCAAAGCGGCGGGCGCGAAGGACTAGGCGCTCATCCCAACCTCACGGGATACTTCGTATAATCTGTATTATGTTAAATTGCGCCGCCGCCTCACGGCCCTAGTTCAAGCCGCAATTGGGAGCTATAGGCCGCCAACCTTTGCGCTGCGTGCCGGTTCT
>PHCS01000085.1 GCA_002840845.1 Betaproteobacteria bacterium HGW-Betaproteobacteria-14 | reverse complement strand
GCGAGCCGCTCGAGAGAAAGATACAGTCCGTGCAGGCCGCCCCACAGGACGAACATCCACGAGGCGCCATGCCAGAGGCCGCCGATCAGCATGGTCAGCATCAGGCTGCGTCCGGCGCGCCAGATGCCGCCGCGATTGCCGCCGAGGGGAATGTAGAGGTAGTCGCGCAGCCAGGTGGAGAGGGATATGTGCCAGCGGCGCCAGAAATCCGAGAAGCCGACCGCCGCATAGGGATGGCGGAAATTGTCCGGGAAGGCATAGCCGAAGCACAGGGCGAGGCCGATGGCGCAGAGCGAATAGCCGTTGAAGTCGTAGTAAATCTGCCCGGAAAATGCCAGCGCCGCCGCCCAGGTGTCCGCCGCGCCGAACTTGCCCGGGTCGGCATACACCTGGTCCACCACGGGCGCGAACAGGGCGTCGGCCATGACCACCTTGCAGAACAGCCCGAAGCAGAACAGCGCGAGGCCCCAGCCGACTTCGTTGGCGGTCGGCCGCCTCGGCGCGGCGATCTGCGGCAGGAGGTTGCGCGCCCGCAGGATTGGGCCGGCGACGAGGTGCGGAAAGAAACTGACGAAGAGGGCGTAGTCGGAGAACTTCGAGTCGGCGCGCATCTCCCCCCGGTAGACGTCGATCGTGTAGGAGAGCGAGGCGAAGGTGTAGAAGGAAATGCCGATCGGCAGGACGATGCTGGCCTCGGCCGGCTGCCAGGCGATGCCAACCGAGGCCAGAAGAACGGCAAGATTATCGAGCAGAAAACCGCCGTACTTGAAGTAGCCCAGCAGGCCCAGATTGCCGGCTAGGCTTACCACCAGGAGCCCGCGCCGCCTGCGCGGATCGGCGCTGCGGCCGATCAGCCGCGCCAGCCACCAGTCGAGAAAGGTGGACGCCAGCAGCAGGAACACATAGGGCGGGCTCCAGGCGCCGTAGAAAACATAGCTGGCGATCAGCAGCAGCCATTTCCTTGCCGCCCAGCCCGGCAGGACCCAGTAGAGGCCGAAGACGATCGCGAAGAACAGCAGGAAGGTGAGCGAATTGAAAACCACGGCCTGGGCGTTGCGGGCGCTAGCGAAAGCCGCTCATTTATCCGCTTCTTCGAGCCAGCGGAGCGTGCCGGCGAGACCCTCCGCCAGGGACGCGGCCGGGGACCATCCCGCCGCCTGGCGAATCCGGCGGATGTCGAGAAGAATGCGGCCGACGTCGCCCGGACGCGGCGGGCGTCGCTCGACGCGGATCGCGCGCCCCGCCACCCCCTCGACCTGCCCGATCAGCTCGCGCAGCGGGGTTCCGGCGCCGCTGCCGAGATTGAAGACGCCGGACACACCCGGTATCTCGATCAGGCGCATGACGGCTTCGGCGAAATCGTCGACGAAAAGATAGTCACGCATTTGCGCGCCGTCTCCCCACATCTGGAACGGCTGGTCCTCGATGGCACAGCGAAGCAGGTGCCGGACGACGCCGAATCCGCTGCGCAAGCCCTGTCCCGGCCCGTAGATGTTCGACGGACGCAGGATCACCGTCCTGGCCGCGCGCGCTGCGAGAAAGGCTTCTGCCGACGCCTTGCCGGCGCCATGGCAGGAGAGCGGCCTGAGCGGACGGTTCTCATCGGCCGGCTGCGGGCCCGCTTCGCCGTAGACCGTCCCGCCCGAGGAGAGGAAGAACAGCCGGCGTTCGGGGAATCGCTGCACGGTTTCGAGAAAGGCGAGAAAGGGCATCAGCCCCGCCGTCGCTTCCAGTTCCGGACGCCCGGCGCTTGACCCCGGCGTCGTGCCCCAGGCAGCGTGGATGACGGTTTCGTGGCCGTCCAGCAGGCGACTTGCCAGCGCGCGGTCTTCCTGGCGCCCGTTCACCGCCGCGATCCCGGCCGGCCAAGGCCCATCTTCGGCGCGCGGCGACAGCACGCTGACGCGCCGGCCCTCGCCCGCAAGCTTCAGGGCCAGAGCGCGGCCGAGGAAACCGCCGCCGACGATCAGGACGCCGGCTTCATTCACGATGCACGCACCTCCCCGCACACCTCCCTGTAGGCCGCGCGATAGCGCGCGGCGGCATCCTGCCAGTCGCCGATCTCGCGGCGTGCCTTCTCGCGCGAGGCGGCGCCGGCGCGGCGGTTGGCTTCCGCGCTGGACAGTTCATCGAGAGCCACCGCCAGGGCCTTGCGCGATTCCGTCAGACGGCCGTTCTCACCCTCGTCCACCAGGTCCCGATGCGCGGGCAGGTCGGTGGCGATCAAGGGCAGGCCCGCCGCCATGGCCTCGATCATCACCTGCGGGCGGCCTTCGTCATGCCGGCTCAGGGTGATGAGTCCGGCCGCCTGCGGGAACCATTCCTTGCGCAGCGCCTCGGGGTGAGTCGCGCCGCGGTAGTCGACCCACGCTGGCAGTGACAGGTTTTCCTGCAGCGGGCCCAGCAGCACCAGCGGCCGGCGCGCATCGAAGAGGCCCTCACCCCAGCGGAACAGCTCGCCGATCTTCGCCTGCGTCACGCGGGTCACGGCCAACCACGGGGCGCTGCCCCAAGCCGGCCGGCGCTCGACCGAATACCAATCCCGCGCCACGCCGAACGGCAGCGGGCGGACGTCCGCGACAGTGCCGAAGAGGGCTTGCAGGCGGGGCACCATCCACGGCGCGTTCGGCGCAAGCAGCGCGCGCCGTCCCGCAAGGGCTGACTTTGCCAGCGCCACCATGCCGGGCAGCCTGAGCAGGCCGTAGTCGCTGCCCAGCACGCCGACTACTGCGGGGTGCCGCGTGCCGATCAGCGGCAGCGCGTTCTGCAGCCAGTTCACATGCGCCACATCGAAGGTTTCCCGGCGATAGACGCGCCAAAGCCTGCTCAGCAGGCCAAGGGCGGAAGTCAGCCCGGCCACCGGGCCGGCGCGCAAGCTGCTGGCAATGCCGCCCGCTTCAGCCAATCGGTCGAGCCAGGCCTGTTCTTCGCGGCTGGCCGCCACGGCGATGCCGGCAGGCACGGGGCCCGGCGGCGCCCACAGGCTGGCGCTGACATCCTCGGCGGGCAGGGCGGCGACCATGTCGGCAATGAAGCGGCCGCGCCAGTCGTCCGCGCTGCGGGGATAGGACGTGCTCACGACCAGCGCCCGCATCGGAAATCTCAGGCCGCTGGATCGCGCGGATCGGCGGAATCCGAGTCCTTGTACAGGAGCGCGGAAATCTGTTCCGCGACGATTCCGATGAGAAACACCAGCACGGCCGTTGTCAGCAGCAGTGCGCTCATGTTGGTGAAGCGGTGTGAAACGGCATACGTGTAGAAATAGTAGCCGAGGCCGGTGGCGAAGAATGCGCCCGACACCGGCAGGAACAGCTTCAGCGGAGAGTAGAGGGTGCCGATCTTGATGATGATCAGAATGAAGCGCACGCCGTCGCGCAGGGGGCGGATATGGCTGCGGCCGATCCTCGGCGGCATGCTGACGGGAACGTAGGCGACCCCGAAGCCGGCCCGGAAGAAACTCATCGTGCAGGTGGTCGGATAGGAAAAGCTGTTGGGCAGCAGGTAAAGGAAGCGGCGGAAGCGCTCCGCGCGCACGGCGCGGAAACCCGAGGTCAGGTCCTCGACCCGATGATTCACCATCCAGCTCGCCAGCCAGTTGAAGACGCTGTTGGCGATGCCGCGGTGCGTGCCGGCGTGGTCCTTCATGCCGCGCGCGCCGACCGCCATGTCGTAGCCTTCCTCGAGCTTTTCCAGCAGGCGGGGGATGTCCTCTGGGCGGTGCTGGCCGTCCGCATCCATGAACACCAGGATGCTGCCGTGCGCGGCGCGCGCGCCGGTCTTCACCGCGGCGCCGTTGCCCTTGGAATAGGGATGCGATATGACGCGCGCGCCCAGTCCGGCGGCGATCGCGGCCGTCTCGTCGGTCGAACCGTCGTCCACGACGATGATCTCGCAGTCGGGCAGGACGGCCCGCACGCCGCGCAAGCAGTCAGGCAGGGCCCGGGCTTCATTGCGGGCGGGCAGGACGACGGATATGCGGTGATCGGATTTCATAGGCCCTTATTTCGCGATGCAGGCGGAAGCGTTCTGGCTCTCCAGGCAGGCTTGCATCTGCGCGTACGTTTCCCGTTCCGGCCGGTTGAGTTTCGCCGCCGACAATTCTGCCAGCATGCCGCGCGCCTCTTCATGCTGACCCAGGAGCAGGGCCAGTTGTGCACGTTTCAGCCGGTTGCTCGGATTATACGGGGCGATGGCGAGAGACAGGTCGAGTTCGGCCCGCGCCGCCGCGGCATCCCGCGCGCCTAGCACCAAGTAGTCGGCCAGCCAGGAGTGCAGCTTCGCGCGGACAGATCGCGTCACGAGAGGATTGGCACGCGCGGCTGCGAAGAGGGATTCAACGTCCGCCCGCTCGACGCAGAGCGCACCGGCGATAGCCATCTCCTTCAGGTTGAACATCATCGACTGATCCCCCGGCCCGAGGGGCGTCTCGCGCAGGCGGCGGCCCAGCGCTTCCGTCCACACCGCCTCCACCGGCTTGCCGGCACGGCAGCTCAGGTGCATCAGCCCCAGCCAGCCCAGCTTGAAGCCAGGATCGAGTTCGCCGGCCCGCTCGAAATGCGTCCGTGCGAAAAAGTAGGTCGGCCCCTCTGCATCAGCCGACTGGTCGAGCATGGCCACCGCCCGCCCTGCCTCGTAGTGGGCACGCGCCGAATCGGGATGGTGCTGCACCTCGATCTGGCTGCGGCGCGTTTCGTCGCCGAACTGGTGCGCGCGCAGCGCGGTAACGAAGCCGCAGTAGCCCAGGCCCACGGCGGCTAGTGTGATGCATAGTGTCTTGCGCGGCCCAGGCGCAGCCAGCGCCTGCGGCAGGGCCGAAGCCAGGGCCAGCAGGACGCCGAACAGCGGCACGTAATTCCTGTGCTCGTGGACGAGCTCCAGCGGCAGGACGGTGGATTCCAGAAGGTGGCCGATGAGGAACCATGCGATGCCGAAGGACGCCATTGGCGCTTTCGCGCGCAACCGCAACGCCAGCCAGACGAGACCGGCCAGCCCTGCCCAGGCCAGCAGTGTCGTCCAAGGGACGAGCAGGCCGGTGGACAAGGCGAAGTCGTCGTGATGGAGGCTGAACGCCTCCAGGCGCGGCAGCAGGGCCAGGCCGAGATAGAACCAAAGCACGCGCCCCTCGGTCAGCAGGCGCTCCGCCGGCGAGAAAGAGCGGAAATCGTAACCGGCCCACAGCCACTGCCCGGCCGGCAGGGCGGCGTAAATTGCCCCCGCCGCGAAAGTCAGTCCCACCAGGACGGCGAGCACCCGCGCGAAGCGGTCGAACCGGCCGTGCGTGCGCGGCCCGAGGATCAACTCCCAGGCCAGCGCGAAGAGCGGAAACAGGACGCCAGTCTCCTTGCTCAGAAAGGACAGGGGCCAGAGCAGGCCCCAGGCCAGCGCCAGGCGCAGCAGCCCGGCCCGCCCGCCGCCTTCGCGCCCCTGCACGTGCAGCAGCAGCGCGGCGAAAAGGAACAGGGCCGCCAAGCCGGTCATGCGCTGCACGGCGTAGAGCACCGTCGTCAGTTGGAGGGGGTGCAGCAGCCAAAGTGCGGCGAGGATCGCCGCCGCGGCCTGCACCCGCCCTCGCTCAAGCTGCGGCGCGCCCGCGCCCACCAGACGCAGTCCGAGGAAGAAAACCAGCAGTCCAGCCAGCGCATGGATAACCAAGTTGGTCGCCTTGAAGGCAAAGGGATCGAAGCCGCCGTTGAAATAGTGGTTGAGCGCAAAGCTCAATTGGGCGACGGGGCGGCCGGAGGGGCCGGACAGCCCGCTGCCCAGCGCTTCGCGCAGCGAGGTCACCGAAAGGGACTCCATGCGCACCCCCTCATCCTGGAGGATGTTCGGCGCGTCGTCGAAGAAGAAGCCGCCGTGCAGCCCGGGCCAGTAGGCCGCGGCGCTCAGCACGATGGCAGTCAGGACGGCAAGGAAGGGAAGTCGCATGGCGGAAGGCATTGCCGGCAGGAAAAACGATCAGGCCGCCGGATGCATGCGCCGGGCGGCCATGAAAAAGGCGCCCCATCTGCATGGGGCGCCTTTTCGTCAGGCAGCCGCGTAATTACTTGCAGCTCGACGGACGGTACTTGGGAGGAATGGTTCCTGAGCAGGTCCAGCTCAGTACAGGGTTGACCGCCGGGTCGGACGGTCGCAGGGTGATAGTAACTCCATCCGGGGCATCCGTAGCGCTAAGGTTCCGCGCAGTCGCAGTGACCTCGGTGCCATCCCAAGTCAGGTTCGACACATACTGCGAGCTTTGGGCAGATACAGAAACCGATGCAGTGCTCGGGAGGCGATTATAGGTCTGGGCAAACTCGGCAATCGGCACCTTGGCCGAGGAAGCGGCCAGCATGACTTCCGACACTCTGGCGCGGACGGTGTAGTCCTGATACGCCGGCAAGGCGACGGCAGCCAGAATGCCGATGATCGCAACGACGATCATCAGTTCGATCAGGGTAAAGCCCTTTTGAATCATCTTCATATCAATCTCCTTTTACAGTTGGGAAGCATGGCCGGAAGTGAATAACGGCTTCCGAGGCGCACACTTGAGGTTATGCAACAGTCGTGCCAGCACAATGAATATATAACACCCTGTTTTCTATGGCTCGAATTAGTCGATTCATCTACCCCCTCATGCAAATGGCAGGAAGTGACATTTTTCGTCACACTTGCTGCTTAGCACCATCTGCATTCGCGTATCCCGGAATATGTGATTCATCCACTTCGTCTATCTGCTCGGGGTCGAGAAACTTCTCGGCGTATTTAAGATACACCTTCTGTTGCACGAAAACGTCGAAGAGATCCGGGTCGATGTGGCCATTGAGTTTGAACTTGCCGAGGATCTCCAGGGATTCCGACAAGGTCTTGCCGCGCTTGTAGGGGCGATCACGCGCGGTGAGCGCCTCGAAGATGTCGGCGATGCCCATGACCCGGGCCTGCACGCTCATCTCGTTGCGCGTGAGCCCCTTCGGGTAGCCCTTGCCGTCCATGCGCTCGTGATGGCCCCCCGCGTATTCCGGAACCTTCGTCAGGTGTTTGGGCCAGGGCAGTTGCTCCAGCATCTTGATGGTGGCGACGATGTGGTAGTTGATGGTCTCGCGCTCGGGCTGGGTCAGCGTGCCGGCGCGGATCATGAGGTTCTCCAGCTCGTCGGCCGTAAGGAAGTTCTGCTGCGTGCCATCGACGCTGACCCAGGTGTCGCCCGTGCCGATCTGCATGACGCGTTCCTGGTCGGCCACGGTCATGGCTTCGCCGCCGATATTCGCGTGGCGCAGGAAGGCTCGGTCTTCGTCGTGCTGACGAATCTGCGCGCGCAAATCCTCCTCCAGCTTCGTCTCGGCTGGCGCGTTCTGTTGCGGCCGCAGCGCCAGTTGTGCGCGCAGCATGGCGATCTCGGCATCGCGCTTGAGCACTTCGAAGCGCGTATCGACGAGATGGATCCGATCATAGAGCGTCTGCAGTTTGGTCGACTTGTCCACCACATGTACCGGCGTCGTCACCTTGCCGCAATCATGCAGCAGTCCGGCGATCTTCAACTCGTAGCGATCCTTGTCGGACATGCTGAAATCGGCGAGCGGGCCGGCCTTTGTTTCATTTACCGCTTCCGCCAGCATCATGGTGAGCACCGGCACGCGCTCGCAGTGGCCGCCCGTATAGGGCGATTTCTCGTCGATTGCCACGTTGATCAACTGGATGAAGGACTCGAACAGTTTTTCCAGTTGGGAGATGAGTTGGCGGTTGGTAAGCGCAATCGCGGCCTGCGAGGCCAGTGATTCAGCCAGCCGCTGGTCGGCGGCAGGAAACGGCACGACCTGCCCGCTCTCGCGATCGATCGAATTGATCAGCTGCAGCACGCCGATGACCGCGTTCTCGTGGTTCTTCATCGGCACTGTGAGGAAGGACTGCGAGCGGTAACCGGTGCGCTCGTCGAATTTACGTGTTCCTGAAAAATCGAACCCCGCCGCCTCGTAGGCATCGGCGATATTGACGGTCTCCTGGTGGATGGCCGCGTAGGCCGCCACCATCGAGTTGTTCTCCTCGCCAGAATCGGTGCGCAGCGGCAGCGGCGGAAAGGGGATGGGATTGCCCGAGGTGCCGCCCATGGCGATGCCGAGGCTGTCGTTGCGCACGATCTCGAAGCGCAGGCTCAGACCGTCTTCCGTCACGCGGTAAAGCGTACCACCATCGGCATGGGTGATGGCCTTGGCGGCGAGCAGGATATTCTCGAGCAGTTTGTCGATGTCGCGCTCGTGCGAGAGCGCAGCACCGATCTCGTTGAGTTGCTCGAAACGCCGGAAAAGATCTTCGTTTGTATCCACGATTGGTGCTTACTTGGTGCCTACTTGATGCAGACCGCACGGATCTGCTTCATGTCGGTGATGCCCTGCAGGACTTTCTGAATCCCGTCCATCTTCAGGGTCAGCATGCCTTCGTCAAGGCCGGTGGCAAGGACCTCGGCAACCCGGGCGTGTTCCTGAATCAGTTTCTTGATGGCGTCCGACCCCACCAGCAGTTCATGCAGGCCGACGCGGCCCTTGTAGCCGGTATTGCCGCACTTGTCGCAGCCGACCGGCTTGTAGAGCTTGAACTGGCCCTTGTCGTCGGCGTAGGTCTTCACCCACTCCTTGTACACCGCCTCGTAGGCCGACTTGGCGTCCTTCTTGAACACGGCAGTATTGAGCAGTTCCTCGCAGTACTCGGTAAGCAGGGCTTTCATCTCCTCCTGCGT
Source organism: Betaproteobacteria bacterium HGW-Betaproteobacteria-14 (assembly GCA_002840845.1). Taxonomy (GTDB): domain Bacteria; phylum Pseudomonadota; class Gammaproteobacteria; order Burkholderiales; family Rhodocyclaceae; genus Desulfobacillus. Next base: position 925 of record PHCS01000085.1, on the reverse strand, counting down.
CGGGGTATAGGCTTTCTTGCACTCGCCGCACAAGCGCTTGCCCAGGCGCTGCGCCAGGATGCCGAGCAGCGCGTCGGCGAAATTGAACGGGTCCATCCCCATGTCGAGCAGGCGGGTGATCGACTCGGGCGCGCTATTGGTGTGCAGCGTGGCGAACACCAGGTGGCCGGTGAGCGAGGCCTCGATGCCGATGGAGACGGTTTCCTTGTCGCGCATCTCGCCGACCATGATGATGTCCGGGTCGGCGCGCAGGAAGGCGCGCATGATGGTGGCGAAATCCAGGCCGGCCTTGCGGTTGATCTGCACCTGGCGCAGGCCCTTCTGCGTGATCTCGACCGGGTCCTCGGCCGTCCAGATCTTGGTGTCCGGGGTGTTGAGGTGCTTCAGCACGGAGTGCAGCGTCGTCGTCTTGCCGGAACCGGTCGGGCCGCAGACGAAAAACAGGCCATAGGGCTTCTCGACCACCGACTTCAGCCGATCGAGGTTGTGCGGCAGGATGCCGAGCTTGTCCAGCGGGATCGGCTCGCCGGCGGCGAGGATGCGTTCGGCCGTCGCGGGGCCGCGGCGGCGGGGGCTTTCGAGAGCGACGACCGGAGACGGGGGCATGGACGCCTCGTAGAAAACTAACGATCGCTAGTTTTCTACGGCTGGCGGCCAACGTCAAGGCCCGTGCGCGTGCAGGCGCGCGTAGGGTGAGGAGCGAGCCCCGCTCTCAGGCCGGCCGCAGGCGGTAGCGGATCGGCATGCGCTTCACGCCGCCGAGGAAGCTCGAGCGCATCCGCTCGACGGGCCCGGCCAACTCGATCGTCTCGAGTCGCGTCGCGAGCTCGGCGAAGATCGCGCGCAGCTCGAGGCGCGCGAGGTTGGCGCCGAGGCAGAAGTGCTCGCCGATGCCGAAGCCGAGGTTCGCCGCGCCGCCTGGACA
>PHCS01000084.1 GCA_002840845.1 Betaproteobacteria bacterium HGW-Betaproteobacteria-14 | reverse complement strand
GGCTTTCTTGGCTGCCGGTTTTTTGGCGGCGGGTTTCTTCGCAGCGGGTTTCTTCGCAGCGGGCTTCTTTGCTTTCTTGGCTGTGGCCATCTTCACCTCCTGAATAGTGATTACACCTGAAAACACCACGAATCTCCTTGCTGCGTACAGCAAGAATGGAGCGAAGCATGCTCATGCCAAGACGATTTGTCAATCGTTTTCCAGAGGGGAATGCAACTTTTTTCGCTCTGCTGTTGCATCCGCCGTCGCTCCGCGCGATCGTGCGCACGGAGCGTATGCCGCTTCAGGGATTGCTGTCGAGCCATGCGCCGAGCCCCTGCGCGTTGAGCTCGAGGTCGATGGTCATCAGTCGGAGAACCGCGTCCAGAGCCATTCTCCAGCCTTGATTGCGTGCTTCGCCGAGCAGGATGTCGGTGATGCCGGCCTTGATCAGTTCATGGCGCCGGGCGCCTGCGTCGCGATGGCGCAGGGCCACGGCGACGTGCGCATCGATAAGCCGATGCAGGTCGGCAGCCAGCCGCGGCACATCCCGCACCTGGCCGAAGTGGGTGACGTAGATCGCATCCGGTCGCAGGAATTGCAGCCGGTCGATCGAGGCATGCATGGCCGCAGGGTCGAACTGCACCGGCGTGGTCGTCGGGAAAACGAACTGCCGGCCATCGACATCCAGTTCGCGGTAGGACAGGCCGAACATGTCGCCGGCGAAGATGTGGCCGGAGCGGCCGTCGCGAATGCAAACGTGGTGGCGGGCATGGCCGGGGGTGTCGAGGAAGGTCAGTTCCCTGCCGCCGAGGCGGATGGTGGTTCCCTCCGGCGTCTCCAGCATGCGCTCGACGGGTATCGGCAGGATGTCGCCGTACATTCGTCTGGCCTGTGCCTCGCCATAGACGGCTTGGGTGCCGGCAACCAGCCGCGACGGATCGGCCATGTGACGCGCCCCGCGCGGATGCACCGTCAGCCGGGCATGGGGCAATGCCCGCATGAGGGTGCCGGCACCGCCGGCGTGGTCGAGGTGGATGTGGGTGAGGATGACGTACTCGACCTGCTCGGGCGACAGCCCCTTGTCCTTGAGCGCGGCCAGCACGATGGGCAGCGAGGCGTTGGTGCCGGTGTCGATCAGGGCGGCGTGTCCGTCCTCGACGACGAGGTGGATGGCCGCCAGTTGCGGCCGGCCGAAGCCGGAGTCGATGGCGCTGATGCCGTGTTCGTAGTCGGTGAGGTGTGGCATGCTCATGCCTCAAAGTGCAATGCTGAATTCTAGGGCCTATGAGCCGATTTGACCGCCGCAACTTCCTGCTTGCCGCATCCACGGCGCTTGCCGCGCCGCGCCTGTGGGCGCGGCCATCGTTTCCGGCCGACCCCTTCACCCTGGGCGTCGCCTCGGGCGCCCCCCTGCCCGATGGCTTCGTCTTATGGACGCGGCTGGCGCCCGATCCCATGAATGGCGGCGGCCTGCCCCCGGCGGCGGTCGAAGTGCGCTGGGAAGTCGCGCGGGATGAGGGGTTTCGCGACATCGTCCGCGCCGGACGGACGATGGCCGAACCGGAGCATGCGCACAGCGTGCATGTCGAGGTGGCTGGCCTGGAACCGGCGCGCTGGTACTGGTACCGCTTCATGGCCGGCAATGCCGTGAGCGCCGTTGGCCGAACACGCACGGCGCCCGCCCCCGGCGCCGCGGTCAGCAGCCTGCGTTTCGCCTTCGCCTCCTGCCAGCAGTACGAGCAGGGCTTCTATGCCGCGCACCGCCACCTGGCGGAGGAGGAACTCGACCTGGTGGTCTTCCTCGGCGATTACATCTATGAATCTTCCTGGGGCCGCAGCCACGTGCGCAAGCACGAAGGGCCGGAACCCTACACGTTGGCGCAGTACCGCAACCGCTATGCCCGCTACAAGTCCGATGCCGACCTGCAGCGCTGCCACGCCGCATTCCCCTGGCTCGTGACCTGGGACGACCATGAAGTGGACAACGATTACGCCAATGACCGCTCCGAGGATCTCGATCCGGAATTCCTCGTGCGCCGCGCCGCCGCCTACCAGGCCTACTGGGAACACATGCCGCTGCGCCGCAGCGCCCTGCCTGTCGGACCTCGCATGCAACTGTACGATCGACATGATTTCGGCGGCCTGGCGCGTTTCCATGTGCTCGATGGACGGCAATACCGCGACCACCAGGTCTGCCCCAGATATGGGCGCGGCGGCAGCAATGTGGTCAGCGATCCGCTTTGCCCTTCCCGCCTCGAACCGGAGCGGTCCCTATTGGGCAGCGAGCAGGAGAACTGGCTGCATGCCGGCCTCTCTGCTTCCCGGGCGCGCTGGAACATCGTCGCCCAGCAGTTGCTCATGGCGCAAGTCGATCGCAAGCCGGGTCCCGAGCGGCAATTCTGGAGCGACGGCTGGGACGGCTATCCGGCGGCGCGCGCCAGGCTGCTGCGGGCGATCGCCGAACGCAAGCCGTCCAACCCGCTGGTGATCGGCGGCGACGTCCATTTCAACTGTGTCGCCGATCTGAAGGTCGATTTCGACAACCCGGACGACGCCGCCGTCGCCACTGAATTCTGCGGCACCTCGATCAGTTCGCAGGGACCGCCCCAGACGCGCCTGAATGCCTTGCGCTCGGAGAATCCGTATGTGCGCTTCGCCCACAGCGAGAAACGCGGCTACGTGGTGATGGAACTCTCGGAAAGGCGCTGCCTGGCGCAACTGAGGGTAATCGACAATGAAAAGGAGGCGTCGACACCGGTGTCGACGCTCGCCGCATTCATCGTCGAAAACGGCCGGGCAGGGGCAGAAGCGGCCTAGCTTCAGAGATAGGCCTGGCCAATGAACCAGGCAACAGCCGCCGTGAAAGCAGAGCAGGGAATGGTGAGGATCCAGGCCCAGACGATGTTGCCGGCCAGGCCCCAGCGCACCGCCCTGAGCTTCCGCGAAGAGCCGACGCCGACTATGGCGCCGGTAATGGTGTGCGTCGTCGATACCGGGATGCCGGCAAGGGAAGCGATGGTCAAGGTAATGGCTCCGCCGGTCTCTGCGCAGAAGCCGCCGACCGGCTTGATCTTGGTCAGCCGCTGCCCCATGGTCTTGACGATGCGCCAGCCGCCGAACATCGTACCCAGGGCGATCGCCACGTAGCAGGACAGGATCACCCAGTTGGGCGGGCGCGTGGCATCGGCCGCCAGGTAGCCCCCCGAGATCATCAGCAGCCAGATGATGCCGATCGTCTTCTGCGCATCGTTGGCGCCATGGCCGAGGCTGTAATAGCCGGCGGAAAAGAGCTGCAGCCGCCGGAACCAGCGGTCGACGCGTGACGGCGGCGTTCGTCGGAACAGCCAGGAGACGATCAGCATCAGCAATCCACCGAGGACGAAACCCAGCGCGGGGGAAACCACGATGAACACCAGCGTCTTGCCGATGCCGGAGTCGATCAGCCCGGCCGTGCCGACCTTGGCAACGACGGCGCCCATCAGGCCGCCGATAAGCGCATGCGAGGAGCTCGAGGGAATGCCGTAATACCAGGTAAGGATGTTCCAGCTGAGGGCCCCCACGAGCGCGCCGAATATGACGTAATGGTCGACCACAAATGGGTCCACGATGCCCTTGCCGACCGTGGCCGCCACCTTGAGCTGAAACACGAACAAGGCGGCGAAATTGAAGAAGGCGGCGAAAGCCACCGCATGATGCGGGCGCAGGACCCCTGTGGAGACGACCGTGGCAATCGAGTTGGCGGCATCATGAAACCCGTTCATGAAGTCGAACGCCAGGGCAAGAATGATGAGAAAGACGAAAACCTCGAAGCTCATGGGGCAGTCCGTATCGTTGTCGATGCGGATTACGAATTCTCGAGGACAATGCCCTCAATGAGGTTCGCTACGTCTTCGCAGCGGTCGGTGATGGCTTCCAGCATTTCGTAGATCGAGCGCAGCTTGATCACCTGGCGCACGTCGGGCTCGTCGCGGAAGAGCTTGGCCATGGCAGAACGCATGACGTGGTCCGCTTCGGACTCGAGCCGGTCGACCTCGTGGCACACGGCCATGATGGTGCGCGCATTCTTCATGTCGGAGAGCATGCCAACGGCCTCCTTGACCTTTTCCGCGCAGGCGACGCAGATGCCGGCAAGCTTGCGCGCCTCGGGCGTGACTTCGCGGACGTCGTAAAGAAACACCGACTGGGCCACATCCTCGACAAGGTCGAGGATGTCGTCCATGTTGGTGATCAGTCCATGGATGTGTTCGCGGTCGAGGGGCGTGATGAAGGTCGTATGCAGCAGTTCGACAGCAGCGTGCGTGATTTTGTCGCCGTTTTTCTCGATGGATTCGATGTTGTAGGCACGCCGCTCGACGTCGTCGAAAGTGGCCATCAGCTCCGAAAGTTCCTTGCTGGCCCGCACGATATGCTCGGCCAGGTCGACGAAGTAGTCGAAAAAGCGGCCCTCCTTGGGCATGAAGCTACCAAACATGGCTTGTCCTGTTTGTTGTGTTGTTCTGGTCGGCGCTGCTTGGCAATGTGCCATTGCCGGAGCGCATTGCATTCTACGCGACCGGGCCGACCGGGTATATCCCCGCGGATCAATGCACTTCGAGCAATTCCACCTCGAATACGAGGGTCGCATTGGGCGGAATGACGCCGCCGGCGCCACGCACTCCGTAGCCCAGCTCCGGCGCAATGGTCAGCTTGCGCACGCCGCCGACCTGCATGCCCTGCACGCCTTCGTCCCAGCCGCGGATCACATAGCCGGCACCGAGCGGAAATTCGAACGGCTCGTTGCGATCCTTGCTCGAATCGAACTTCGTGCCGTCCGTCAGCCAGCCGGTGTAATGCACCGATACGGTCTGGCCGAGCGCCGCCGGGGCGCCGCTGCCGACGGTGACATCTTCGTAAATCAGTCCGCTGGAGGTGGTGGTCTGGCTCATGGAATATCCTTTCTATCCGGGGTCATTTTACCTTTCGCTTCGCCGCAAACAGCTGGCGGAACTTCACCAGCTTGGGTGCCACGACGAACTGGCAGTAGGGTTGCCGTTCGTTGTTGCGGAAATACTGCTGATGATAATCCTCTGCCGGATGGAAGGTTCCGGCAGGTGTCAGAGTCGTGACCACGGGTGCCCCGAAAGTGTTCTCAGTGGCGAACTCCTTCAGCAAAGCCGCCGCCTCGGCCTGCTGCCGCGGAGAATGGAAATAGATCGCCGAACGGTACTGCGTCCCCACGTCATTGCCCTGACGATTCAGCGTGGTCGGATCGTGGATGGCGAAGAAAACCTCGAGGATCTCCCGGTAGGTGATCCGGGCAGGATCGAAGCTGACCTGCACGACCTCGGCATGGCCGCTGTCGCCCGCGCACACCTGATGGTAATCGGGTTTGGCGGTATGGCCTCCGGTGTAGCCCGAGACGACGTCCTCCACGCCTGCCAACTCGTCGAATACCGCTTCCAGGCACCAGAAGCAGCCGCCCCCGAGCGTGGCAAGTTCGAGTCCAGCGGAATTCGCGTCAGTCGACATGCGGATCGGCCACCTCTTCGTTGAAATCCGGCTTGAATGCGATGCGATGCATAGGCCTCGCTCCGGGGAATGATTGCCCAATGGCGCAATTATCCGTGTTTACGACGGCTCGCGCACTCTTGCAAGCGGATAGAATTGGCCGTCATGCACGTCATCGTCCTCGGCGCCGGCTTGGCCGGCGTCACCAGCGCCTGGTATCTGCGACAGGCTGGCCACACCGTCACGGTCATCGAGAGGCAGCCCGCTGCGGGGCTGGAGACCAGTTTCGCCAACGGCGGACAGATTTCCGTCAGCCATCCCGAGCCATGGGCCAATCCCGGCGCGCCCGGCCAGGTTCTGCGTTGGCTGGGCCGCGAGGATGCGCCACTGCTGTTCCGTCCGCAGCCGGACTGGCGCCAGTGGGCCTGGGGGCTGCAATTCCTGATGGAATGCCTGCCTGGCCGCGCGCGCAGCAATACCGTCGCCATTGCCCGTCTGGCGCTTCACAGCCGCTCTTGCCTGCACGCGCTGCAGGATGAAACGGATCTGGAATACGAACGGCTCGGGAAAGGAATCCTGCATCTGTTCTTTACCGCTCGCGATTTCTCGCAAGCAGGCCCGCGGGCTGCCCTGCTGCAAGGTTTCGGCATTCGTGCAGAAGTGCTCGACCCAGGCGGATGCCGTGCAGTCGAGCCGGCGCTGGCGCATTGCCGCGACAGGATTGTGGGCGGGCTGTATGCGCCGGAAGACGAATCGGGCGATGCACTGATCTTCACACAGGGGCTGGCTGCGCTCTGCGCGCACGCTGGCGTGGTGTTCCACCATGGCCTTCGCATCGAATCCCTGCTCACCGGAGCGGGGAAGGTCGCCGCCGCACAGGTTGTCGATAAGGACGGCGTGGCCAGGCAGATAGCGGGTGATGCCTTCCTGGTTGCCCTGGGTTGTCACAGCGCCGCGCTGGTGCGTCCGCTGGGCGATTCCCTGCCGATCTATCCTGTCAAGGGCTACTCGGTAACGCTGCCCCTGGCGGAGGAGGCAGATGCACCATTCGTCAGCATCACGGATGAATCGCGCCGCATCGTTTGTTCCCGTCTCGGCAATCGGCTGCGCATCGCCGGAACGGCCGAACTGGCCGGCTACGATGCCAGCGTCAATCCCGTACGCTGCGCAGCCATCCTGCGCCGGGCAGAGCAACTTTTCCCGCGGATCAGGCCATCCGGCGATGCCGAGTACTGGGCCGGACTGCGCCCCGCCACCCCGGGCAATGTTCCCGTCATCGGACGGGGCAGGCTGGGGAACCTCTATTTCAACACCGGCCATGGCACCCTCGGCTGGACACTGGCCTGCGGCTCGGGCCAGGTCATTGTCGACATCATCGACGGCAAGCCGCCTCGCATTGACTTCCCGTTTCTCAATCTATAATGGAATGATGAAACGTGAACTGTCACTGGCCGTTTTTTTGCTCGCTGCCGCTTCGACGGTGCAAGGGCAGGTGACGTATTGCAGGGACATCGGCCATGGCAAGACCTATTGCAGCGGCGGCACGATCATCCATCGCAATGACAATGCTACGGTGATTACGCACTCCAGGCAGTCGCCTCTCCAAACAGCCCCGTCGCTACCCAATCCCCTGCTGCAGAACAACGCACTCCCCACCATGAATGCTCCCTACTCTGCTGCGGGCACCCAGGGGACGCCTCCCGCACTGCCCAACCAGCCGAACCAGTTCGCCAATCCGGCTACGCAAGGCACGCCGGTGATTGTCCTGCCGCCTGCCGGAAGCCGCATCTGCCACCAATTCGGGACAACGCTCGTCTGTAACTGATGCTTGCCTTGCGGCGGCCGGAAGCCGCATTGCGCGCCGTATTGGCCAGGCTGACTTTTGCCCCATGCCGCTACACGCCCTCTACGTCGATTTCAATTCCTACTTCGCATCCGTCGAACAGCAATTGCGTGCGGAACTGCGTGGCCAGCCGGTCGGCGTGCTGCCTGTGCTGGCCGAAACCACCTGCTGCATCGCTGCCAGCTACGAGGCAAAGCTATTCGGCGTAAAAACCGGAACGCGCGTATCCGAAGCCCGGAAACTGTGCCCGGATATCCGCTTCGTTGAAGCCAGGCCAGCGATCTATGTCGAATTGCACCATAAGCTGGTCGAGGCAATCGAGTCCTGTCTGCATGTCGAACGGGTCATGTCTATCGACGAGGTGGCCTGCCGACTCACGGGCAGAGACCGCAAGCCTGATCGCGCCCTTGGCCTGGCGGATCGGATCAAGCACGCCATCGCTAAAACCGTCGGCAGCGAAATGCGCAGTTCGATCGGCATCGCCCCCAACGTCTTCCTCGCCAAGGTCGCATCGGACATGCAGAAACCTGACGGTTGCGTGGTCATCGAGGAGGCGGACCTGCCGGAGCGCCTCTATGGCCTCAGACTGCGCGACCTGTGCGGCATCGGCCGAGCGATGGAACAAAGGTTGAACCGAGGCGGTATCAATACGGTGCGCGAGCTGTGTGCCACCGACAAAGAGGCGTTGCGCCACGCCTGGGGCAGCATCGAGGGCGAGCGGGTCTATGCCAGGTTGCGGGGCGAGGAGGTGCCCGACCTGCCATCTCGACGAGGCAGCGTCAGCCACTCCCATGTGCTGCCGCCCGAACTGCGGACGCCGCAGGCAGCCTTCTCGGTATTGCATCGCCTGGTGCAAAAGGCCGCCATGCGGCTGCGCAGCTACGGCGGCATCGCCGGTGCAATGTGTGTCACGATCAAGCTGCACAGTCGAAACGCCTGGGAGCATCAGGCCTTGTTCGACCCGACCAGCGATACGCTCAAGCTGCTGGACATATTGGACAGCCTGTTGCGCACCTTCCAGAAGAAAAGCGGGGTTCAGCCCGTGGCTGTTTCCGTCGTTCTTTCCCGCCTGGACGAACAGGGGCACGGGACACGCTCCCTTTTCGATGAGGGTCGTCCCCATGACGGACTGAACCAGATAATCGACTCGATCAATTTGCGTTACGGCAGGAATTCACTGTATTTCGGCGGCGCGCATACTGCCTTGCGTGCGGCACCCATGCGCATTGCCTTCGGGCACATCCCCAACCTGAGTGTCGAGGGGGATGACTAGAAAAGGATGACCTGCCGCACCCCTTTGGCGTTCGACAGATCGTCGAAGGCTTCGTTGATCTGCTCGAGTTTGAGGGTCCGCGTGACAAGCTTGTCGACCGGCATGCGCCCCTGACGGTACAGTTGGATGAAGGCGGGAATATCGCGTCCGGGCACACAGCTGCCGATATAACTGCCCTTGATGGTGCGCGCCTCGGCTACCAGGCGCGCAAGCGGAAAACTGAATGTCTGCGAAGGGTGCGTCAGGCTCGTCGTCACAGTGCCCCCGCCGCGCCGTGTCGCTTCGAATGCACTATTGAAACCGTCCAGTGACGAACTGGCATCGATGGCATGATCGACACCGCCCTGCGTCAGTTCGCGCACTGCCTCAGCCACGTTCCCGCTGTCGGCGCGAACACAATCGGTGGCGCCGACTGCGCGTGCCAGGTCGAGTTTGTCCTGGGAGGGATCGACGGCGATAATGCGCGCAGCACCCGCCGTCACCGCGCCGAGCACCGCTGAAAGTCCCACCCCGCCCAGGCCAATTACCGCTACGGCCTGTCCGGGCCGAATGCCCGCCGTATACAACGCCGTCCCGGCACCGCACATCACAGCACAGCCGAAAAGGCTCGCTTCCAGGAACGGCATGTCGTCAGGGATCTTCACCAGGCTCTTTTCGGACACCAGCGCATATTCGGCAAACGCCGACAGGCCCATGTGGTGGTGCACGGCCTGGCCATCCAGCCGCAGACGGGGGCCACCCGTCAGCAGCCGTCCTTCACGGTTGGCCTGCGTACCGCGCGCGCACAGGGATGGCCTGCCCTCGATGCAATGTTCGCAGGCCCCGCATTGCGTCAGGAATATCAGTGCGACTTTGTCACCCGGTTTGACCGAATGCACACCCGGACCGACCTCTTCCACGACGCCCGCCGCCTCATGTCCCGGCACAATGGGCATGGGCCAGGCCCGGTCGCCATTGATCACCGAAAGATCGGAATGGCACAGGCTCGCCGCTTTGATGGCGACGACGACTTCCCCCGCTGCCGGTGGCGGCACCTCGACAGTCTCGATGGATAACGGGCGGCTTGCCGCATAAGGGCGCGGCGATCCTGATTTTCTGAGAACTGCGGCCTTGAATTTCATTGCATGCTCCCTGAGCCAACGATTACCAAAAGATTACCATGGCCCAAAAAGCAAAGGACCCCGGAGAACAAATCTCCGGGGTCCTTTCTTGTAACTAGTCTGACGATGACCTACTTTCTCACACGTGGTGTGCAATATCATCGGCGCGGAGTCGTTTCACGGTCCTGTTCGGGATGGGAAGGG
>PHCS01000083.1 GCA_002840845.1 Betaproteobacteria bacterium HGW-Betaproteobacteria-14 | reverse complement strand
ATTCTGCGTCGTGCCGGCCGCTTCGATCATGCTCATGTTCATTTCCCTCCTTCCAAATCCAGCCCCAGTCGCCGCGCGGCGTTGCGAAGATGGGCCGTGGCCGCTGCGCGCGCCGCACGCGGGTCGCCCGCCTCGATGGCGGCCAGGATGCGGCCATGCTCCTTCTGCGCAGCCCGGGCCAGCGTCGCATCGGCCCAGGTGGGATGCCGCGTCTCGGAAAACCGGCTGCCGAGAAATTCCATGAAGCGATGAATCTGCTCGTTGTGGGTGGCTGCTGCGATGGCCCGGTGAAACGCGTCGTCCGCCGCCACCCCGTCCGCACCGCCTTGCAGGGCGGCCTCCATTCTGCGCCACTCGCGCCGCAGGTCCTGCAAGTCCTTCCCCGTGCGGCGGCGCGCCGCCAGCTCAGCAGCCCCCACCTCCGCCAGCAGCCGCAGTTCGAAGACCTGGGCTATTTCCCCCCGCGCGCCCCCGGCCGCCTCAAGGCGGAAACTCTGATTGCCCGGTTGCGCCGTCACGTAGGCCCCGGCGCCCTGGCGCGTCTCGACATAGGCGTCGGCCTTCAAACGCGAGACCGCTTCGCGCACCACGGCGCGGCTCACGCCAAAGCGTTCGGCCAGCTGCTTTTCGGTGGGCAGACGACCGCCTGGGGGGAATTCGCCCGATCGAATGCGGCCTTCAAGCGTACGGAAAACCTCTTCGCTGAGGCTGACAGGCCGCGCAAGGCGCGGCAATGGCGCGGCCATTGTCATGGCACCAGACAGCGTTCCACGCCGGCCTCATCCCAAGCGATGCCGCTGCCCGCCACATCGGGCGCGATAGCGTATCCGCCTTCCAGTTTCAACGGCTGCTGCAGGATCGGAGCGGCCCAATCCACGTACTCGAGCCAATGACAGGTCGGCGAGGCCGCCAGGAGATGGGCGCTGACTTCCGGAAACAGGTGGCTCGATACCGGCAGGCCGGCAACCTCGGCGATGGCCGCTGCCTGCTGCCAGCCCGTGACGCCACCGATCTTCATGGCGTCCGGCATGCCGTAGTCCGTTGCGCCGGTCGCCAGGCATTTCGCCATCTCGTGCGGGCCCCACCAGTTCTCCCCCATCTGGATTGGCGTTCCGGCCTTGCTGCGCAAGTGCGCGTAGCCCGCGTAGTCATCGGCCAGGATCGGCTCCTCTATCCAGTACAGGCCCTCGCCGTCGAGGGCCTGGATGCGCCTGGCCGCCTCCGCAACGGAGAGGGCCTGGTTGTAGTCGGCCATCAGCAGGATATCGTCCCCGATTGCCCGCTTCACGGCGCGCACCACGGCGATGTCGGTTACCAGATCGGGATAACCGAGCCGGACCTTGATCGCAGAAAAACCCGGCGCTGCCAGCCGCTGCGCCTCTTCAGCGGCGCGCTCGGCGCCGATCATTCCCAGGCCGCAGCTGTTGTAAGCCGGGATGCGCCGCGCTTCCCCGCCCAGCGCCCGCACCAGAGGCATGCCCTGGGCCTTTGCCAGCGCGTCCCACGCCGCCATGTCGATGCCGGCCAACGCCATGCCTGCGACGCCCTTCGCGCCCAGCAGGCGAAAGCGGCTCTGCAGCTTGCGCTCGATATCGAGCGGCGCGACCAGGTCGCCCTTGATGACCGGCGCCAGGTTGGCAATGAGCTGCACGACGGGCTTGAGCACCAGCGGGGTGTAGCAAAAGAGATAGGCGGACCCGGTCACGCCCTCCTCCGTATGAAGGTCGATGAGGGCAAGCGGGGCGATGCTGATCGTCCCGCTGCTGGTCTGCAGGGGAAGCGTCATCGGCACATTGGCCGCCCGCACCCGCAGGTCGCGTATCGTGAGTCGAAGCCGAGCGTTCATGTCCGCCCTCCCGCCCCCGGCCGTGCGGCCGGAGATCGATCAGCCAAGTTGTCTGACAACCCGGTGACTAGCTTACTTACGCGGCACAGGCCTGTCAACGGCCGCGGGCAGCACCAGTACGGCCCTGAAGTCGTTCACGTTGGTGCGCGTCGGCCCGGTGACGACGAGATCGTCCAGCGCGGCAAAGAAACCGTAGCCGTCATTGTCCGCCAGATGCGCCCTGGCGTCGACGCCGAGTGCGGCGGCGCGCGCCAGCGTGTCCGGCTGGAGCAGCGCGCCGGCGTTGTCCTCGCTGCCGTCGATGCCGTCGGTGTCGCAGGCGATGGCGTGAATGCCGGGATGGCCGTCGAGGGCCAGCGCCAGCGCCAGCAGGAATTCCGCGTTGCGCCCGCCGCGCCCCTTGCCCTTCACCGTCACCGTCGTCTCGCCGCCGGACAGCAGCACGCAGGGCGGGCGCGCCGGCTCGCCATGCTGCGCGCAGGAAAGCGCGATGCCGGCCATGGCTTTCGCCACCTCGCGCGCTTCGCCCTCGATGGCGTCGCCGAGGATGAGCGGCGCGATGCCGGCCTCGCGCGCCGCCTCGGCCGCTGCCGCCAGCGAGCCGCGCGCCGTCGCAATCACGCGCGTCTCGCAGTGGGAGAAGCGCAAATCGCCCGGCTTGGGCGTCTCGCTGACGCCCGATTGGAGCACCGCGCGCACCTGGTGCGGCGCTTCAATGCGGTATTTATCCAGGATCGCCAGTGCATCCTCGCAGGTGGTCGGGTCCGCCAGCGTCGGCCCGGAGGCCACCACGGCCGGATCGTCCCCGGGCACATCGGAGATCACCAGCGTCACCACCCGCGCGGGATAGGCGGCGACCGCCAGGCGCCCGCCCTTGATGGCGGAAAGGTGCTTCCTCACGCAGTTCATCTCGCCGATGCCGGCGCCGCTCTTCAGCAGGGCGCGGTTGAGCTGCTGCTTGTCGGCCAGGGTGACACCCTCCCAGGGCAGGGCCAGCAGCGCCGAGCCGCCGCCGGAGATCAGCACCAGCACCAGGTCGTCGGAAGTCAGTCCCTGCACCACGGCGAGCATGCGTGCCGCGGCGTCCTGTCCCGCCGCGTCCGGCACCGGATGCGCCGCCTCGACCACCTCGATGCGTTCGCAGGGCACGCCATGGCCGTAGCGCGTCACCACCAGGCCGGACAGTCCACCCGGCCAGTTGTCCTCCACCGCCCGCGCCATCGCTGCGGCGGCCTTGCCGGCGCCCACCACCAGGGTGCGGCCCCCGGGAGGCTGGGGCAAGTGCCGTGGCACGCAAGCGGCCGGGTCGGCGGCGCGCACGGCGTGCGCGAAGAGGTGCGCCAACAACTCCTTGGGTGCAATGGTCATTTGCATGAATCCTAAAGTTAACGCGGTCTTATCCGTTGAAGCATGAAATCCATGCGAGGGAGCATTCATGTCCGATCCGAATCAGGCCCCACTGGCCGAGCGCCGGCAGAATCCGGGACTGCGCGCCCTCTTCGAGGAAGCCTATGCCCGCGTCGAGGCCTGTTTCGACCCGAAGCAGACCTGGGGCGGCCTGCCGCTCGAGCACATCGCCTTCCGCATGCTGCGCGAAGCATACCCCCAGATGCCCCCCCAGGAGGTCCGCCTGCTGGTCGGCGCCTTGCTGCGGGTCTTCCGCGAACGCCATCACGAGCAGGTCAGAGCGACCGCGTAGGACAGATTCCTACAGGAAAAACAGGGGCTTCCCGATCTACAGGAAGCAGTCTTGCAGCCGATAATACTTCCATGCAGCACTGCGCAAGGAGAACAACATGCAGATCAACCGCCGCAAGAACCTCAAGCTGAGAGCCCTCTTCGATGAGGCGTACGCGCGCATCGAGCCCGTGTTCAAGCGCCAGCCCCCGCAGGGTTTGCCGATCGAGTGGGTCGTGTTCCGCACCGCCCGCGCCAACTATCCGCAACTCAACACGCTCGACCTGTACCAGTTCGCCGTGGCCTCGTCGCGCGTCTATCGCAGCCGTCATCCCGGCGCGGAAGGCCATCTCGCCTTCTAGACACGCCGCGATCCGCTCCTCCTCACCCTGACCTCCCCCTCTGGCCAGGGCTCTTCAAAGCCGGCGCTGACCACGCCGGCTTGTTTTTTCCGACATCGACGATTGGCGCAGCGTAAGGCATGATGCACCATCCATTGCAGGAAGCCTCATGCGCATCGCCCTGCTCGCCGACATCCACAGCAACCTCGAAGCCCTGCAGGCCTGCCTGGCGCATGCGCGCCGCGAAAGCGTGGAGCGTTACGTCTTTCTCGGCGACCTGCTCGGCTACGGCGCCGATCCGGTGGCCTGCCTGGATCTCGTTGCGGAGCTGGTCGAACAGGGTGCGCCGGCCGTGCTCGGCAATCATGACGCCGCCTGCCTGGAAGGCGATCTGCAGGACATGGGCCATCACGCGCGCGATGCCATTTACTGGACGCGCAAGCGGCTCGGCCCGCGCGAACGGGATTTTCTCGCCGGCCTGCCGCTGGCCGTGGCCGAAGAGGACCGGTTGTATGTGCATGCCAGCGCCGACCGGCCCGAAGCGTGGACTTACATCACCGGCGCAAAGGATGCCGCGGCGGCGTTCGCCGCCACCTCGGCGCGGGTGGTATTCATCGGTCATGTGCACAGTTCTCTGGTGTATTTCTCCACGCCCGGCGGCACGCCGCGCGCCTTCCAGCCCGTGGCGGGGGTGCCGATTCCGCTCAGCGACTACCGCCGCTGGCTGATCATCGTCGGCTCGGTCGGACAGCCGCGCGACGGCAATCCGGCCGCCTGCTATGCCGTCCACGATTCCGTGAGCGGCACGTTCACGCATTTTCGCGTGCCCTACGATGCCCACGCCGCAGCGAGAAAAATCCGCGCCGCGGGCTTGCCCGAGCGACTGGCCTGGCGGCTGACCGTGGGACAGTAGCGTGGGGCGGTGCAGCGAAGTCAATCATCGTATGCTAATATTGAGCGCGTTACAGGCTGCTCGCTTTGAAAAGAAAACGTTTCCCTCCCTGGCTGCTTAAGCTCGCCCCCTTCCTCGCGTGGTGGCCGCAGGTCGGCCGCGACACGCTCAAGTCCGACCTGTCTGCCGGCCTGATCGGCGCCATCATCGTGCTGCCGCAAGGCGTCGCCTTCGCCACGCTGGCCGGCATGCCACCCCAGTATGGCCTTTACGCCGCCATGGTGCCGGCCATCGTCGCCGCCCTCTTCGGCTCGAGCTGGCACCTGGTGTCCGGCCCGACCAACGCCATCTCCCTGGTCATCTTCGCCACGCTCTCGCAACTGGCGGATCCCGGCTCGGCGAAATACATCGGCCTGGCCCTCTCGCTGACCTTCCTCGTCGGCATCATGCAATTGGCGATGGGCCTGGCGCGCCTGGGACAGCTGGTGAATTTCATTTCGCACACGGTGGTGATCGGCTTCACTGCCGGCGCCGCCGTGCTGATCATGTCCAGCCAGCTGCGCAACTTCTTCGGCATCCCGCTGCCGCGCGGACTGTCCTTCATCGAGACGCTGCGCCAGTTCGTCCTGCACCTTGCCGACATCAAGCCGTGGGTGCTGGCCGTCTCCGTGTTCACGCTCGTCGCCGGACTCGCGACGCGGCGCTGGCTGCCGAAAGTGCCCTACATGATCGTCGCCATGCTGGCCGGCAGCCTGCTGGCCGCCGCCCTCAACGCCTATTTCGGCGCGGCGCAGACCGGCATCGCCACGGTCGGCGCCCTGCCCGGCGCCCTGCCGCGACTGTCGATGCCGGATTTCTCCTTCGACACCGAGATGCGCCTGGCCGGCATCGCGCTGGCGGTGACGGCGCTCGGCCTGACCGAGGCGGTCTCCATCGCCCGCTCCATTGCCAGCAAGTCGGGCCAGCGCATCGACGGCAACCAGGAATTCATCGGCCAGGGCCTGTCCAACATCGTCGGCAGCTTTTTCTCCGCCTATGCCGCCAGCGGCTCGTTCAACCGCTCCGGCGTGAACTACGAGGCCGGCGCCCGCACGCCGCTTGCCGCCATCTTCGCCGCGCTGTTCCTGATCCTGGTGCTGCTCGTCGTCTCCCCGCTCGCCGCCTACCTGCCGAACGCCGCCATGGCAGCGATCCTCTTCATGGTGGCGTGGGGTCTCATCGACACCCACCACATCGGCACCATCCTGCGCGTCAGCCGCTCGGAGGCCGCGGTGCTGGCCGTCACCTTCTTCGCCACCCTGCTGATGCACCTGGAGATGGCAATCATCGCCGGCGTGCTGGTCTCGCTCATCATCTATCTCAACCGCACGGCGCGGCCGGGCATCAACTCCATCGTGCCGGATGCGGCCGATCCGGCGCGCCGCTCGAAGGTGCGCAAGGCAGGCGAGGCCGAATGCCCGCAGCTGCGCATTTTGCGCATCGAGGGTTCGCTGTATTTCGGTGCGGTCAACCATGTTGCGGAATACCTCTCCTACCTGGCCGATGCGCGCCCCGACATCAAGCACCTGCTGATCACCGGCAAGCGCATGAACTTCATCGACATCGCCGGCGCCGAGCTGCTGGCGGCCGAGGCGCGCAAGCGGCGCGCGGCGGGCGGCAGCCTCTACCTGTACGGCCTGAGTGAACGGGCGCAGCGCTTTCTGGGACAGCCACCATTCAGCGAGGACATCGGCACGGACGCCATCTTCGCCACCAAGAAGGACGCCATTGCCGCCATCGTCAACCGGTTCGACATGGGTGTCTGCGCCAACTGCAAGGCGCGCATCTTCAACGAGTGCATGGCATTGCCCGCGCCGAAATAGACCGAAATAATTCCGCCACCCCGCCGCATATCCTATGATGCGGTCGTTCTGACAGCGCCGGAGCGGCAGGAGCGGGCATGCAAGGCGAAGCGGAGAACCTGGGCGCGCAAGCGCTGGCGCCCGGCACAGAAGTAGGCGGCTACCGCATCGCGCGCGCGGTGCACGAAGGCGGCATGGCGCGCCTGTATGCCGTCGCGCCCCTGGCGGGAGGCCCCCCCGTCTTTCCCCTGCTGATGAAAATCCCCAAGCTCGGCTTCGGCAGCCACCCCGGCTGCCTGGTCGGCTTCGAGGTGGAGCAGATGATCCTCGGCCGGCTGAAGGGACCGCACGTGCCGCGCCTGGTCGCCAGCGGCGACCAGAACGGCACACCCTGGCTGGTCATGGAACGCATCGAGGGCGGGCGGTTCGTCGATGCCGTCGCGCGCGCGCCGCTCGACGCCGCGGAAGTCGCCCGACTGGTCGGCGCCGTCGCCGCCGCGGCGCACGACCTGCACCGCCAGCACACGATCCACCTCGACCTGAAGCCGGAAAACATCCTCTTCCGCGAAGACGGCACGGCCGTACTGGTCGATTTCGGCATCGCCCGCCATGCCGAACTGCCGGACCTGGTCGAAGAGGAATTGCATGTGCCGGTCGGCAGCGGCGCGAGCATTGCGCCCGAGCAATTGCAGGGCCGGCGCAGCGACCCGCGCAGCGACCTCTTCGCCCTCGGCGTCATCGCCTACCAGCTGGCGACGGGCAGGCTGCCCTTCGGCGCGCCCGCCACGGGCGGCGCCATGCGACGGCGACGCTACATCGACCCGCTGCCGCCGCGCGCGCTGCGGCCGGACCTGCCGGGCTGGCTGCAGGAAGTCATCCTGCGCTGCCTGGAGGTGCACCCGGAGGCACGCTATGCCACCGCGGCGCAGCTCGCCCACGATCTGGCCCATCCCGAGCAGATTCCCCTGACGCAAAGGGCGGAGCGACTGCATCGCGCCGGTCCGCTCGTCGTGGCAAGACGCTGGCTGCGCGGGCTGCATGAGCCGATCCGGACGGCCGCCACGCCCTCGCGCCACCTTTCCGGCGCACCGCACGTGATGGCGGCGATCGACCTGGACGACCGCAACGACGCGCTGGCCAAGGCCATGCGCAGCACCCTGCGGCGCGCGCGGCTCGCCGAGCCGGACCTGCGCATCACGCTGCTCGCCGTGCTGCAGCCGCTGACTTTCGGCGAGGATGCCGCAACCGAGGTGGCGCACAGCCAGCAGACTGCCGCCCTGGTCGCCCTGCGTCATTGGGCACGGCCGCTCGGCTTGCCGGCGGACAAGCTGCGCATCCATGTCGCCGAAGGCAACGACCCTGCCGGCGCGCTGCTGGAGTATGCCGCAGCACACCATGCAGACCGCATCGTCGTCGGCGCGCGCGGCCATTCGGTGCTGCGGCGCTATCTGGGCAGCGTCTCGGCCCGGGTGGTGGCGGAAGCGCCCTGCAGCGTCCATGTCGTGAGGCCGAACGAAAATAATCCATAGAATTTTTCCATTCATTCATTTAATTGATCATGTTGTCGTTTCAAGCTTCAAGCTGTAGAAATACGCTCCAACAATAAGAACAAGGTTGCATGACCGACAAGGAGGAGCACCATGGACGTCTTGCGTCATTTGGTTCCGAGTCACACCCATCCCCCCGCCCGCAAGGCCACCCCGCCGCCTCGTTCCACCTAGCAGCGCACCACGCATACCAATAAACGCGCCCCTCGATGGCGCAACGCGCAGCGACTGAAGGAGAGGAGAAAAGCATGGTTTACACGCACAAATCGCCAGCCCTGCTGGTGATCGGCATCGTCATCCTGCTGTGGGGCTGGCTCAATCAGGCAGGCTCGATGGACGGCCTGCAGGCCTGGCTGCAGCCTAGCGCCTACAAGGAGCAGAAGCAGGCCCTCGAAAAACACCAGGCAGCGGAAAAGGCCGCAGTCGAGAAGGCCGCGGCGGAAGGCAAACCCGCACCCGAGGCCAAGCCCATGAAGGCGGGCAAGTTCGACGCCGTCAAGGCCAAGCAGGCCCAGCTGTCCTACATCGTCGGCGGCCTCTTCGCCCTGGTCGGCCTGTTCATCCTGGCCTGGAAGCCGAAGGAGGGCAACCTCGACTACTTCGCCTCCATCGTGCCCGGCATCGCCTTCATCGTGGTCATCGCCTTCGCCGTGCGCTGGATGCTCGATCCCATCTTCGGCAACTGGGGCAAGGCGGCTGAGCCGACGCTGGGCTGGAACTTCGCGCGCATCTTCAACCTGAACTATGTCGTGCTCGGCATCGTCATCGGCATCATCATCGTGAACCTGCTGCGCATCCCGGCTTGGGCGGCCAACGGCGTGCGCACGGCGCGCTTCTTCCTCAAGACCGGCGTCATCCTGCTCGGCACGCTCTACTCGGCGGCGGAGCTGGTGCAGCTCGGCATCCTCTCCGTGGTGCTGATCGGCGTCTTCGTGCTCGGCTCGGTCGGGCTGGTGCTCATGATCGGCCCGCGCATCAACGCCACCAACTCGATGACCGGCGTGCTCTCTGCAGGCGTCGGCGTGTGCGGCGTGTCCGCCTCGGTGGCGGCCGCGCCGGTGGTGCAGGCCAAGGCGGTGGACATCGCCTACACCATCGGCACCATCCTGCTGTGGGGCGTGCTGTGCATGTTCATCTTCCCCACCATCGGCCACCTGCTCAACATGGGGCCGGTGCAGTTCGGCGCCTGGGCCGGCACTGGCATCCTCAACTCGGCGCAGGTCGCCGGCGCCGCGCTGGCCTTCGACCCGAAGGGCATCGAGACGCTGAAGGTCGCCGAGATCTTCAACATCACGCGCGTGCTGTTCCTGCCCATCATCGTGGTCTGGCTGGCCGCCTGGTACGTCAAGCGCGAGGTGGGCGCCGAGAAGGTGGACCTGGGCAAGGTGCTGGTGGCCAAGTTCCCGGTGTTCGTCATCGGCTTCATCCTCATGTTCGCCGCCTCCAGCGCCGGCCTCTTCGCGCCGGCCGGCCACTACCAGGGCAAGTACTTCTCCAGCACCGAAATCAAGGAGGACAAGCTGCTCAAGGAGAAGGACCTGGCCGCCCTGCAGTCGGCCCTGCCGCTGGCGCGGAACGAGGCCGAGAAGAAGGCGCTCGAGGATTTGATCGCCAACAAGAAGGTCTTGACGCGCGAACAGGACAACCTCCTGCGCGGCACGGCCAAACTCGAGGGGCTCGACAAGGGTGCACAGGACGCACTCGGCGCCGCGCACAAGGCGGCCTGGCACGCCTCGAAAGTCATCGGCGCCTACCGCGACTGGATCGCCTGGCTGTTCGCCATCGGCCTCACCGGCCTCGGCATGCAGATCACCGCCAAGTCGCTCAAGCAGGCGGGCGGCAAGCCGCTCGTCATCGGCTCGGTGGTCGGGCTCATCAAGGCCCTCGGCTCGCTCGTCGTCGTGCTGCTGTTCGTGCGTGAATTCGTCTAACCCTCACCCCCAGCCCCGCTCCCGCCGGCGG
>PHCS01000017.1 GCA_002840845.1 Betaproteobacteria bacterium HGW-Betaproteobacteria-14 | reverse complement strand
CCGATGCGCTCATCGGCGCTGCCTACGGCTCGGCCGGAGAGCGCTGCATGGCGATTTCCGCCGTGGTGGCGGTGGGCGCGGCCGGCGATGCGCTGGTGGCGCGCCTGAAGGAGAAGGCCGCGGCCATCCGCGTCGGACCGGGCGGCGCGCCGGGCATCGGCATGGGCCCCGTCATTTCCGCGCCGCATCGCGCCAAGGTGGCGGGCTACATCGATCAGGGCGTCAAGGAAGGCGCCGAACTGGTGCTTGACGGCCGTGGACTGAAGGTTCCGGGCAGCGAGCAGGGCTTCTTTCTTGGCCCGACGCTGTTCGATCGCGTGCGGCCGGAGATGAGCATCTACCGCGACGAGATCTTCGGCCCGGTGCTGGTGGTGCTGCGCGCCGCCACGCTGGACGAGGCCATCGCGCGGGTGAACGCCAACCCCTACGGCAACGGCACGGCGATCTTCACGCGCGACGGCGCCGCCGCGCGACGCTTCCAGAACGAGATCGAGGTCGGCATGGTCGGCATCAACGTGCCCATTCCGGTGCCGATGGCCTTTTTCTCCTTCGGCGGGTGGAAGGCCTCGCTGTTCGGCGACCTACATGTGCACGGGCCCGACGGCGTGCGCTTCTACACGCGCGGCAAGGTCGTCACCAGCCGCTGGCCGGTGGCGGCCACCGCCGCGCCTGGACTCAACATGCCTACATTGGGGTAAGTCATGGCTGTGCACAAACTCGTCTTCCTTGAACGCGACTCCATCCGCGGCGTATTCCGCCGGCCGGATTTTCCGCACGACTACGACGAATATCCGCTGACGAAGCCGGAAGAACTGGCCCAGCGCGTGCAGGACGCCAGCATCCTCATCACCAACAAGGCGCAGTTGCGCGGCGAATTGCTTGCCACGCTGCCGAAGCTGAAGATGATCGCCTGCGCCGCCACCGGCACCGACAACGTCGACCTGGCCTGGTGCAGGGATCACGGCGTCGTCGTCTCCAACATCCGCGGCTATGCGGTGAACACCGTGCCGGAGCACGCCATCGCCCTGGCCCTGGCGCTCAGGCGCAACCTGCTCGCCTACCGGCGGGACGTGCAGGCGGGCAAGTGGCAGCAGGCACAAATGTTCTGCTTCTTCGACCATCCCATCGGCGACCTCAACGGCGCGACGCTCGGCATCTTCGGGCGCGGCTCGCTCGGCCAGGGCGTGGCGCGCCTCGGCGAAGCCTTCGGCATGCGCGTGCTGTGGGGCGAGCACCGGGGTGCGGCGAAAGTCAGGCCCGGCTATACGGCGTTCGAGGCGGTGCTGCGCGAATCCGACGTCATTTCGCTGCACTGCCCGCTCAACGAGCAGACGCGCGGCATGATCGGCGAGGCGGAGCTCAGGCTCATGAAGCCGGATGCCGTGCTCATCAACACGGCACGTGGCGGCCTGGTCGACGAGGCGGCGCTGGCGCGCGCGCTGAAGGAAGGCAGGATCGGCGGCGCCGGCTTCGACGTGCTCACGAAGGAGCCGCCGCGCGAGGGCAACCCGCTGCTGCAGATCGACCAGCCCAATTTCATCCTCACGCCGCACATTGCGTGGGCCTCGGCGCGGGCGATGCAGACGCTGCTCGACCAACTGACCGGCAACCTGGAAGCATTTGCGAGCGGCGCGCCGCGCAACAGGGTGGCGTGAGGAGCACGGCATTGAAAGATTCGCGCGAAGACATCCTCGGCCGCATCAGAAACCGGCTGGGCCGCACGGCGGAGAACGCCGCGGCGGGGCGTGCCGAGATCGAAGCGGTGCTGGCGCGCCGCGACCAGGGACCGCGACCTGAGGTCGAGGCGGACCTGGCCGCACGCTTGCGTATCCGCGCGGAATCCCTCTCCTGCACCGTCGAGGATGTATCTCGACTCGAAGACGCGCCGGCGGCGGTGGCCCGTTACATCGCGGCACTGGACCTGCCCCGCACAGCGGTCGCCTGGCCGCAGCTGGCCGGCCTCGATTGGGCGGACGCCGGACTGAATGTCGCAGGCCGCGCCGCGAACGGCGACGATCTGATCGGCATCACCGGCGTCTTCTGCGCGGTGGCCGAAACCGGCACGCTGGTCGTCCTGTCCGGCCCCGATACGCCGGCGGCGTCGAGCCTGCTGCCGGAAACGCACATTGCCGTGGTTCCCGTCTCCCGCCTCGTGCCGGGCATGGAGGAGGCCTTTGCCCTGATCCGCGCCGAATGCGGGGCGTTGCCGCGCGCAGTGAACTTCATCTCCGGGCCGTCGCGCACAGGGGATATCGAGCAAACCCTGGTTCTTGGTGCGCATGGCCCCTACCGCGTACACATCATTCTGCTCAATGAATGTTGAGTGGCGCGGGCGCGCCGCGACATGCATTGACACCAAATACATTTGCTGGAATATAATGACGCATCGACAGACCATTCAGACTTCTGTCGTTTGCTCTGGACTCTGCTTTGAGGAGGGTGGGGTTGAGAGAGAGATTCCGGCCTCGCCATGCGAGGCCTTTTTTTTACATGTCGGCAAGCGGCGTTCGCCTTCCGCTCGCATCACGCACCCGCATGAGCTGGGCAACTGCAGCAAGCAAGGCATCCAGGTTGCGCAAGTCGGCGTGGGGCAGGCGCATCAGCGCATCCGGCAGGACGCCCTCGAAGGGCCTCGGGGCCTTGCTGACGACCGTTTGTCCGCGTTGGGTCAAGTAGAGCCGCACGACACGCTGATCGGTGCTTGAGCGATCGCGGCGCACAAGCTTGCGCTGCACAAGCCTGTCGACGAGGTTGCTTGCGGTCGACTGGTGAATCACCAGGGCACGGGCCAGTTCGGTGACGCGCAAGCCGGGCGCAGCGGCGATTTGCGCCAAGGCCCAAAGCTGGGAGCCGCTCACCCCCGTTTCTTCTTCAACCCAGCGGAAGTGCTTTTTCACGGATTTGAAGATGAAGCGGAACTGCTGCAGCACCACCATTGCCTGCTCGTGATGCTTGCCTGCCGAGGCCGATGCTTCCGATTTCGCTTTTGCCGAGGCCTTGTGCCCGGGTTTGTTTTTTGCGAGGGGGGCCATGCCTGTGTCCCGACACGAAAGTACAACTATGCCAGATATTCATCATGCGCAATGAGACCGAGAGTTTGATGGCGGGACGGCCCGGCCGATGATACTGGCGAGTCTTTACGTGGCGCTGTTTCTGCTGTCGATGCTCTCCGGCATGATCGGCATCGGCGTGGCCTTTCCGGCCGTGCCGCTGCTCTCGCTGGCGCTGCCGGACCTCGTCAATCAGGTGCACCCGCTCAGCCTGGCACTGAATGGCGTGACAGCCCTGTGCGCCGTGATCGGATTTGCCTGGGCGGGCCTGGTCGATTGGCGGCGTGCCGTGCCGCTGGCGCTCGCGACCACGCTCGCCGCCCCCGTGGGCGCCCTTGCCGCGGGTTATGCGCGGGAATGGATGGTGTGGGCCGCCTTTGCGTTGGCGGCCGCCTATTTCATGTTCAGCATGTTCCATCCCGCGCCCCGCCAGCCGTGGCATGTGCGCTTTGCCCCGATCTTGGCCTGGGCCATCCCGATCTCCATGTTCTCCGGCTTCATCGGCGTCGGCCCAGGATTCCTCCTGGTGCCGACGATGATGCGCCATGGCGTCGACATCAAGCGCGCCGCAGCCTTGAGTGCCTTCGCCGCCACGCCGGCATCGTTTGCGGCCATCGTGCCGCGCTGGGCGGAAATGGAGGTATCCGCCGAACTGGCGCTGCCCCTCTTGCTCGTGGTTGCGGCAGGCGCCCTGCTCGGCGCCAGACTGACGGCAACGCGAATTTCCCCGATCACCTTGCGCAAAGTATTTGCCGCAGCCATCATCGCAGCACTGGCGTATCGCGTGCTGCATCCATTTGTCTGAGAAGCGAACCGACCGTCCTGACCGGAGTGCCCGATGTCCCTTTCACTGCGCTTCATCCTGCCCCTTCTCCTGGCGCTGGCGGCCATCGCCTACGGCGTGGTGCCGCTGGTGGATCAACTGACGCTGCGCTGGTTCGTGCGCGACCTGGACATCCGCTCCGAGCTGGTCGCCAACTCGGTGCACGAGCCCCTGCAGGAGCACCTGAAGGTCGGGCAGAACAAGATGACGGAACGCTACTTCGCGCGGCTCATCCAGGATGAGCGCCTGTTCGGCGTCGGCTTCTGTCCGGCGGGCGGCGCAGCGCTGATCGCCACCCCGGCCTTTCCCGCCGCCATCCATTGCGACGGCCTCGATCGCTTCGGCGACCCGGCCGCGCGCATCCTTGAAAGCGGGCAGGGCCCGCTGCATGTCGCCCTGCACACCGTCGAACAGGACGGCCAGGCGCTCGGCAAGCTGGTGCTGGTGCACGACATGAGCTTCATCCAGCGCCGCAGCGAAGAAACCCGGCAGTACGTCTTCTACTTCTTCATCGGCCTCGGCCTGGTCGTGTCCCTCATCACGGTGGTCATCGCCCAGCTGTCCTGGCGCGGCTGGATCCAGGGCATGCGCGCCTTGCTGCGCGGCGAGGGCCTGTTGCGCGAGCCGGGCTCGGCGGCGGCTGCGCCCGAGTTCGCGCCGATAGCGCGCGACCTGCGCGGCCTCATCCGCCAGCTGGAGGCCGAGTACCGGCCGCGCGACGAAGGCCAGCTGACCTGGACGCCCGACGCCCTGCGCGCCATCCTCCACGGGGAACTGCGCGGCGAGGACGTCTTGGTCGTATCCAACCGCGAGCCGTACATCCACCTGCGCCGCGGCATCGACATCGAGGTGCAGCGGCCTGCGAGCGGCCTCGTCACCGCGCTGGAACCGATCATGCGCGCCTGCTCGGGCACCTGGATCGCGCATGGCAGCGGCAGCGCGGACCGCGACACGGTCGACGGCAACGACCGCGTCGCCGTGCCGCCCGAACACCCCGCCTACAGTATTCGCCGCGTCTGGCTGACGCAGGCGGAAGAAGCGGGCTACTACCTCGGATTCTCCAATGAGGGTCTCTGGCCCCTGTGCCACATCGCCCACGTGCGCCCGACGTTCCGCAGCGGCGACTGGCAACAGTACGTCGAGGTCAACAAGAAGTTCGCGCAGGCGGTGTTTGCCGAGGCGAAGAAGCCCAACCCCATCGTGCTCGTGCAGGACTACCACCTGGCCCTGCTGCCGCGCATGATCCGCGAAAAATTGCCGGAGGCGATCGTCATCACCTTCTGGCACATCCCCTGGCCCAATCCGGAGGTGTTCTCCATCTGCCCGTGGCGCGAGGAAATCCTCGACGGCCTGCTCGGCAGCAGCATCCTCGGCTTCCACACGCAGTTCCATTGCAACAATTTCGTCGATACCGTGGACCGCCTGCTGGAAGCGCGCGTCGACCGGGAGAATTTCACCGTCAGCTACGGCGGCAAGCTGACGGCGGTGAAGCGCTACCCGATTTCCATCGACTGGCCGCCCGGCGCCGAACTGACCGCGCAGAGCGTCGAGCAGTGCCGCAGCGAGGTGCGCGCCCGGCACGCAATGGGTCCGGACCATCTGATCGGCGTCGGCCTGGATCGACTCGACTACACCAAGGGCGTCCTCGAGCGCTTCAATGCCATCGAGCGGCTGTTCGAGCTCGAGCCGTCATGGATCGGCCGCTTCAGTTTCGTGCAGCTCGCCGCGCCCACGCGCGCGAGCATCGGCGAGTATCAGCAGTACGAGGCGCACGTGCGCGCCCTCGCCGCGCGCATCAACGAGCGCTTCGGCCGCGACGGCTACCAGCCCATCATCCTGAGGATCGAGAACCTGCCGCCGCGGGAACTCTACGCGAACTACCGCGCCGCCGACCTGTGCTTCGTCAGCAGCCTGCACGACGGCATGAACCTGGTGGCGAAGGAGTTCGTCGCCTCGCGCGACGACGACCGCGGCGTGCTGATCCTCAGCCAGTTCGCCGGTGCGGCGAGCGAGATGCCCGAGGCGCTGATCGTGAACCCCTACGATGCCGACCAGTGCGCGGCGGCGCTGCACATGGCGCTGTCCATGCCCGTGACGGAGCAGCGCGACCGCATGCGGCTCATGCGCGGGCTGGTGGCGGAGTTCAACGTCTATCGCTGGGCCGGGCGCATGCTGCTCGACGCCGCCGGCATGCGCCGCCGGGGCAAGGTACAGGAACGGAAAACGACATGAGCGACACCCCCGACAGCATGCCCGCCGCCCGCCCGCCCGAAGTCGGTGCGCGGCAAGCTTTTTTCTTCGATGTCGACGGCACCCTGCTGGAGATCGCGGCAACGCCTTCCGGCGTGCGGGTTGAGGAGGCGCTCATTGCGACGATCCGCCGCCTGCACGAGCGCACCGGCGGCGCCGTGGCCTTCATCAGCGGCCGCAACGTCGCCGACATCGATGCGCTGTTCCCCGGCCTGCGCCTGCCCATCGCCGGCCAGCATGGCCTCGAGCGACGCGACGCCGCCGGCGCCCTGCATCACCACGTGCCGCAGGGCGTGGATTGGCCGGGGCTGAAGGCGCGCATCCACACCGCGTTTTCGGACGTCGAAGGCCTGCTGCTCGAGGACAAGGGCTTGTCGCTGGCGGTGCATTTCCGCCAGCAACCCGCGCTTGAGGGCCGGGTCGCCGAGACGCTGCAGCGGCTCATCGCCGGGACCGGCGACGCCGTCAAGCTGCAGCCTGGCAAGTGCGTGCTCGAGGTCAAGCCGGCCGGCCGCGACAAGGGCACGGCGATCGCCGAGTTCATGAACGAGCCGCCTTTTTCCGGACGAAAGCCCGTGTTCGTCGGCGACGACACGACGGACGAGTACGGCTTCCGCGTGGTCAATGAAATGGGCGGCGATTCCGTCAAGGTGGGCGAGGGGAAATCCGCGGCGCGTTGGCGGCTCGACGATGTCCAGGCGGTGCATGATTGGCTGGCGGACATCCTGACGGCATCGGGGCGCTAGCCGCATGCGGACCGTGAAAGTCAGCCTCCGCGGGACGGCGAGATTGTTGTTCGAGCGGCGGTAGCAGAGAGTAACATCCCGGCATCGACTAGCGGATCGGAGCCAGAGGACAGACCCATGGCCGGCAAGAAAGAGACCTCGAAGCGCAAGGCGCCTGCCGCGGCAATCCCGGTCGACACCGGTGCTGGGGAGCCGACGCCGATGCCGCCCAAAGCGGGCTTTCCCATCGTCGGCATCGGCGCCTCCGCCGGCGGCCTCGAGGCCTTCGAGCAGTTCTTCCGCAGTGTCGCGCCCGATTGCGGCATGGGCTTCGTGCTGGTGCCGCACCTCGACCCCGGCCACGCCAGCATCCTCACCGAAATCCTGCAACGCAGCACCGCCATGCCGGTCCTCGAGGCGCAGGACCAGATGGCCGTCGCGCCCAACAGCGTCTATGTCATCCCGCCCAACCGCGACATGGCCATCTTCCACGGCGTGCTGCAGCTTTCCGTGCCCGAAGTGCCGCGTGGGCAGCGCATGCCGATCGATGCCTTCCTGCGCTCGCTGGCCGAGGACCAGGGCGACAACGCCTTCGGCATCATCCTCTCCGGCACCGGCACCGACGGCACGCTGGGCTTGCGCGCCATCCTCGGCGCCGGCGGCATTTCCCTGGTGCAGGAACCGGCCACGGCCAAATACGACGGCATGCCATCCAGCGCCATCCAGGCCGGCTATGCCACCCATGCCCTGCCGGTGGAAAGAATGCCGCAGGCGCTCGCGGCCGCGGTGCGCCGCCAGCCGATCCAGGCGGAGCCGCCCGCCGCACCTGCCGCCAGCGGCGGCCTGACGCGCATCCTGATGCAGCTGCGCAACAGCAGCGGCCACGACTTCTCGCTCTACAAGAAGAGCACCATCGGCCGCCGCATCGAGCGGCGCATGTCGCAGCACGACATCGACGACATGGAGGTCTATGCCCGCTACCTGAAGGAGCATCCGGCCGAGATACAAGCGCTGTTCAAGGAACTGCTGATCAATGTCACCAGTTTCTTCCGCGACGTGGAGGCCTTCGAGGCGCTGCGCAACGACATCCTGCCGCAGCTTTTCGCCGGCAAGCCGGACGGCTATGTCTTCCGCGTCTGGGTGGCGGGCTGCGCCAGCGGCGAGGAGGCCTACTCGATCGCCATGCTGCTGCGCGAACTGATGGACGAGACGAAGCAGGAATTCAAGGTCCAGCTCTACGCCACCGACCTCGACGACGACGCCATCGCCGTGGCGCGCGCGGGCCTCTATCCGCCCAACATTGCCCAGGATGTGACGCCCGAGCGCCTGCGCCGCTTCTTCATCAAGGACGATGCAGGCTACCGCGTCAAGAAGGCAATCCGCGAGATGGTGGTGTTCGCCATCCAGAACGTCATCAAGGACCCGCCCTTCACCCGGCTCGATCTGCTCAGCTGCCGCAACCTGCTCATCTACCTGGAGCCGCCACTGCAGAACCGCCTCATCCCGTCCTTCCATTACGCGCTCAAGCCGGGCGGCGTGCTGTTCCTCTCGCCTTCGGAGAGCATCGGCGGGCATCCCGAGCTGTTCGCGGCGATCAGCCGGAAGTGGAAGTTCTACCGGGCCATTCCCTCCGCCGCCTCCGCCCGCGCGGTGCTGGCCGGCGGGCTGAAATGGGCGGGTGAAAGAACCGAGAAGGCGCCGGAGGAGATCATGAGCAAGGCCCGCGAGACCAATTTTGCCGACCTCGCCCGGCGCGTGCTGCTCGAGTCCTACGCCCCCGCCTCGGTGGTGACCGACCCGAAGGGCGGCATCCTCTACGTGCACGGCGAGACCGGCAAATACCTGCGCCCGGCGCCCGGCCAGGCCACGCTCAATGTCGTCGACATGGCGCGCGAGGGATTGCAGCTGGCGCTGCGCACCGCGCTGAACCAGGCTGGCGCCGGCACCCCGATGCTGAATCACGAAGTGCGCGTGAAGACCAACGGCGATTTCCAGCGCGTCAGCTTCAGCGTGCGCCCGTTGCCCGAGCCGGAGGCTGGCGAGGGGCTGCTGCTGGTGAGTTTTCAGGACCTGGCGGAAGCG
This sequence comes from Betaproteobacteria bacterium HGW-Betaproteobacteria-14, assembly GCA_002840845.1. Lineage (GTDB taxonomy): Bacteria > Pseudomonadota > Gammaproteobacteria > Burkholderiales > Rhodocyclaceae > Desulfobacillus. Next base: position 50,048 of record PHCS01000017.1, on the reverse strand, counting down.
GCGCCGGGCACGAGCCCAGCGAAGCCGGCGCGCGGCAAGCGGGCGGGCGGCTCGGCCGACGCCCGGCGCATCGCGGAACTGGAGCGCGAGCTGGCCTACACCAGGGAGAACCTGCAGGCCAACATCGAGGAGCAACAGGCGTCGAACGAGGAACTGAAATCGACCAACGAGGAAATGCAATCGACCAACGAGGAACTGCAGTCGACCAACGAGGAACTGGAGACCTCGAAGGAGGAGCTGCAATCCATCAATGAAGAGCTGGTGACGGTGAATGCCGAGCTGCAATCCAAGATCGAGCAGCTGGCCGGCATGCAGAACGACATGAAGAACCTGCTCGACAACATCAACATCGGCACCGTCTTCCTCGACGAGCACCTGCTCATCCGGCGCTTCACGCGCGAAGCGACGCGCGCCTACCGCCTGGTGGCCGCGGACATCGGCCGGCCCCTGGCCGACATCAAGTCCAACTTCGAGGGCGAGGACCTGCTCGGCGAGGCGCGCGCCGTGCTCGACACCCTGGTGCCGCGCGAGCGCGAAGTGCGCACGCTGGACGGCGCATCCTACCTGGCGCGCGTCCAGCCCTACCGCACGCTGGAGAACGTCATCGAGGGCGTGGTGCTGACCTTTGCCGACATCAGCCAGCGCGTGGCCGCCGAGGCGGCGGTGAAGGAAGCGCGCGAGCTGGCCGAGGGCATCGTCGACACGGTGCGCGAGCCGCTCGTCGTGCTCGATGGCGCCATGCGTGTCGTCACCGCCAGCCGCGCGTTCTACAGAACCTTCCGGGTGACGCCGGAGGAAACCGTGGGCTGCCTGCTCTACGACCTGGGCAGCCGCCAGTGGGACATCCCCGCGCTGCGCGACCTGCTGGAGCATGTCCTGCCGAAAAATCGCAGCTTCGATGATTTCACGGTCGAGCAGGACTTCCCCGGCATCGGCCGGCGCAGCATGGTGCTCAATGCCCGGCGCATCGTCGGCGCGGCGGACGGGCAGGGCCTGATCCTGCTGGCGATCGAAGCGCAAGCGGCTTAGACAACCGATCAACCATAACCCTACCGCCGGTATTGGCTCGGGATTGCCCAGGCCTGGGGAATAGCTTGCCCGCGCTTTCAGAACGGCCTAAGGTGAATAGTGTCCTACCTGAAAGGGCTCTTCCGGGGCTGCGGGGTTTTGTCCCCGGAAAGGAGGCAGCATGCACAAGAAGAAGGCAGTCTGGCAATGCGATCCGCAGGTGCGCGCGGCGGCCGAGGCGCAATACGCCCGCATGCCGCCCGTGGCGCCCGCCTCCGCCAGGGCATTGCTGCACGAACTGCAGGTGCACCAGATCGAACTGGAGATGCAGAACGAGACCTTGCGGCAAACGCAGGATGAGCTCGAGGCGTCGCGCGACCGCTACGTGGATCTCTACGACTTCGCCCCCATTGCCTACCTCACCCTGAGCGAACAAGGCCTCATCCTCGAGGCCAACCTGACCGCCGCCGCACTGCTGGGCGTGGAAAGAGGCAAGCTGCGGCAGCGCCGGTTTGCCACCTTCGTCGCGCCCGAGGAATGGGACGGGTTCCATGCCCTGTTCGTCAATGCAATGCAGCATAAGGAGCATCAGGCGTGCGACCTGGCAATACGGCGCGATGACGGGTCCGTCATTCCCGTCCACCTCGACTGGCTGCACCGCGTGCGGACGACGGGCGAAGATCAGGTGGAGCGCATCACGCTGACCGACATCAGCGAGCTCAAGCGCGCCGAGAAAGCGGTCAATCGCCTCAAAGAGACGCTGGAGCAGCGCGTGCGCGAGCGCACGGCCGCGCTCGAGGCCTCGAACCATGAACTCGAATCCTTCAGCTATTCCGTCTCGCACGACCTGCGCGCGCCGCTGCGCGCGCTGAACGGCTTCAGCCAGATACTGGAGGAGGAATACGGCGGCAAGCTGGACGCGAACGGCCTGCACTGCCTGAGCCGCATCCGCGCCGCGAGCGAACACATGGGTCAGGTGATCGACGACCTGATCGAACTGGCGCGCATCAGCCGGCAGGAGTTGCTCCGGGTGGAGGTGGACCTGAGCGCGCATGCCGCGAAAATCCTCTCCGCGCTGGGCGAACTGGAGCCGCAGCGCAGCGTTGCCCTGAGCATCGAGCCTGGCCTCGACGCGCATGCCGACCCGGTGCTGCTGGAGGCCCTGCTCGAGAATCTGCTGGGCAATGCCTGGAAATACACCGCCGAGCGTGCCGATGCGCAGGTCGCGTTCGGCCGAGCAAGCACGCCCGGCGGGGAGGCTTTCTACGTCAGGGACAACGGCGCCGGTTTCGACATGGCGTTCGCCGGCAAGCTGTTCCAGCCTTTCCAGCGGCTGCATGCCGCGGAGCGCTTTGCCGGCAGCGGCATCGGCCTCGCCATCGTGCGCCGCATCGTGCTCCGCCACGGCGGCCGTGTCTGGGCCGAGAGCAGCCCCGGCGAGGGCGCCACCTTCTGGTTTACGCTGTGAAGTGGTGAGGCCGGCGGCGGCCTGGCAGGCTGCGCGGGTGAAAGTCAGCCGCTGCAGGACGGCGGCAACGTCAGGGGCGCTTGTCCGGCACCAGCTTCGAGATGATGTCCATCGGCATGGGGAAGACGATGGGCAGTCCTGTCGCCGACGTTGCGGGCGAGGGTCTGTGGGTGGCGTACCCGTTTGAGTGTCCCGCACCGCGAGGGTAAAGTAGCCAATCGTACTGCCGGTTCATGCAGTCTGGGAGACTGAAACGAAGCTCACACGCATTCTGCAAGGCTATCCGCACTCATTCAGGCGCTTGCTGATCATCGGTTTTGCCCTGGTGGCGGTACCCGCGGCCATCGGCCTCATCACCAGCGCGGTGTCGGTGTCCACCCTGGCCGATCGCAGCGAGCAGGCGGTCTATGGCGCGATGGTGGAAACGCGCGCCGGACGCCGGCTCGCGGAAGCCATCACAGTACTCGAGCGCAATGCCCGCCAATTCGCCATTCTCGACGACCGCGAGTATCTGGGCACCTACAGGCAGAATCGCCGCCTGCTGGAGGAGGCATTGCGGGAGCTGCGGGAACTGGACGCGGGCGAGCAGGTGAAGTCGCCGGTCGCCTCCGTCGCGTCGATAGAGGATGGCATATACGCTGCCCTCTCCGATCCCGCCACGACCAGCACCTCGCGCCGTGCTGCCATCGAACGCTTCGCCGCGCTCCACGAACTGGCCGAGTCCGTGGCGCAGGCAGGGGCCCAGCGCATCGACAGCGAAGTGGAATCCCTGCGCACCACGGCCCGCAAGGTGCGGCGCATGGCTTTCTCTCAATTGCTCGCCCTGCTGCCGGTGATCGCGTTCCTGGTCGTCGGCTTCACCGTGCTCATCGCCCGGCCGATCCGCGACCTCGATCGCGCCATCCGGCAACTCGGGCGGGGCCACTTGTCCGAGCCCGTACGGATCGACGGACCGGACGATCTTGCGGATCTGGGGCAGCGCCTGGACTGGATGCGCAGGGAGTTGATTGGCCTGGAGCAGGACAAGAACCATTTCCTGCGTGAGATCGCCCATGCCCTCAAGACCCCCCTGACGGCGCTGCGCGACGGCGCCGAGCTGATGCAGGAGCGCAGTCTGGGCAGGCTTAGCCCGGAGCAGCGTGAAGTGGCGGAAATCATGCAGCGCAATGCCTTAGAATTGCAGAGGCTGATAGAAGGCCTGCTGCAATACGGTCAAGCCCAGTTCGGGCGCACCGCCTTGGAGCCTGTCGCGACGGCGCTGCCCGATCTGGTGGAACAGTCCCTCTCGAGCCATGAACTGGCCTTGCGTGCGAAGCTGTTGCAGACGAAAGTCACCGTGGACCCCGTGCGCATACGTGCCGATGCAAAGAAACTCAAGACCATCCTGGACAACCTGGTTTCCAACGCAATCAAGTATTCTCCCTCAGGCGCCTGTGTTCGCGTAACGGCCCACTATATGGATGGACAGCTCATGATCGAAGTCGCCGACGAGGGTCCGGGAATCGCCGAGGAAGAACGCGAGCGGATATTCGACCCCTTTGTGCAGGGGCGCGCCGTCGCCTCGGGGCCCGTGCCCGGCTCGGGCATCGGGCTGTCGATTGCGCGCGAACACGTCCTCGCCCACGGCGGCACCATCGAACTGTCCGACGCCGAACCGGGCGCCTGCTTCCGGGTCAGGCTACCGGTGGAACCCGCATGACGGCCGTCCGCTTATCTGCGTGGTTATTCCTGCTGACGGCCTTCCTCATGATGGGCGCTTGTACCACTCTGGGCGTGCCGCAGGGGCCCGCCGAATCCGAGGCGAAGACGGCATTCGTGCCGCCAGCCAGCGAAAGCGAGAAACTGCTGGCCTACTTCGAATGGGCCCAGCGCCTGCGTGCGGCCGAGCTTGCCAAGGAAAGAGAACGTGTGCGCCTGGAAATGTCCGCAAAGCCTTCCGACGTGAATCGGCTGCGCTTCGCGCTCGTGCTCGCGGTGCCCGGCGGCGGCACAGCCGACGATGCGCAGGCCTTGGAAGCGTTGGATCCAGTCGTGAGCAACCGCAGCTCGCCTCTTCGAACCTTCGCCATCATGCTGCGCACGCTGCTCGCGGAACTGCACCGGGCTGAAACGGAAGAGGCGGAGCTCAGGCGCAAGCTCGACTCCCTCAAGGCGCTGGAGAAAAGCCTAGGGGGACGCGAGGGCGGAGGCGGCAAATGAATACCCGTGGCGAACGCGTCCTGGCAGTGGACGACGATCCGGATTTGTTGCGCCTTCTCAGCCTGCGCCTGAAGAGCGCCGGTTTCGAGGTGGCCACGGCCAACGGAGGCGCCCAGGCCCTTGCCGCACTGGCCGCAAGCCGGCCGCAGGTGGTGCTCACCGATCTGCGCATGGCGGGCATGGACGGGATCGCCCTCTTCGAGGCCGTCTGCCGGGAATACCCCGGCCTGCCCGTCATCATCCTCACGGCCCACGGCACCATACCGGATGCGGTTGCAGCAACCCAGCGGGGGGTGTTCGGTTATCTGGAAAAGCCGGTGGATGCTCAGCGGCTCGCGGAAACCATTCGTGCCGCGCTGCGGACCAGCGCCGCAGACCAACAGGGAGAGACGGATGAGGTGTGGCGCGCGGACATGATAACGCGCAGCCCGAAGATGGAGGCGGTGCTGGCGAAGGCCAGGCAGGTCGCTGCCGGAGACGCCCCGGTTTTGATCCTGGGGGAGAGCGGCACCGGCAAGGAATTGCTGGCGCGAGGCATCCATCGGGCGAGCCGGCGCGCGGGCGGTCCCTTCGTCGCCATCAACTGCGGCGCCATTCCGGAGAATCTGCTCGAGTCGGAACTGTTCGGCTACGTCAAAGGCGCCTTCACCGGCGCGGCGCGAGACCACGCCGGGTTGTTCGCCACCGCCGCGGGCGGCACGCTGCTCCTGGACGAAATCGGCGACATGCCGATTTCGCTCCAGGTCAAGTTGCTGCGCGTGCTGCAGGAACACGAAGTCCGCCCCCTCGGTGCGACCCGTCCCCAGCCCATCGATGTCCGTATCGTCTCGGCCACTCACCGGAATCTGTCCGAGGAGATGGCACAGAACCGCTTTCGCGCGGATCTTTACTATCGTCTCAACGTCATTGCGCTGGAGTTGCCGCGGCTGGCAGACCGGCGGGAGGACATCCCACTGCTCGCCCAGCATCATCTGCTGCGTATGGCGCGACAGTACGGCAAGGACGTGCATGCCTTCGCGCCGGAAGCCATTGAACGCCTGTTGGCAGCTTCCTGGCCCGGTAATGTGCGCCAACTCGCCAACGTGGTCGAGCAGGTGCTCGTGTTGAGCACCACAGCCATCATTCCCACAGTCCTGGTGGATCAGGCCATACGCGAAGCCGACGACGCCATCGCGTCCTTCGAGGATGCGCGCAACCGCTTCGAGCGGGAATATCTCGTGCAGTTACTCAAGATCACTGCGGGCAACGTCAGCCGAGCCGCACGTCTGGCCAAACGCAACCGCACCGATTTCTACAAATTGCTCGCCCGGCATCACCTGGAAGCCGCCAGCTTTAAATCCGGCACTGATTAGCGACAAAGTTCAGCCAGGATGCGACAAGTGGGAAAAACCGTCATTCCGGGGCTGTCCGCAGGGCCGCCCCGGAATGACGTGCTGAGGTATGTCACTCAAGAGGCCGGTTAATCCTGGCGCTCCGCTGTCCTGTCGCCTAATTGCGACCGTGTTCCCGCAATTAATCAATTAGTTATTTGCCCCCCCTCGGTCTCGTCGCAGTTCTGCGACAGGCAGACACTTACTTTTTAATCTCAACTATTTGATTCTAAATGATTGTCAATGATTGGCACGGCCATTGCGTGGACAGGAGCGGGAACCGCCAAACGGTTTCTTCCATCATTTTGAGAAAGGACTGAACCATGAAAACGAAGAAAACTGTCACCCATCCCCTGATCGCTTCCGCCGCCCTGACGGCGCTGTTGCTTGCCGCCATGCCCGGCTGGGCGGCCAGCGACCCGGCCATGAATCCGCCCGCGGCGGGCGATCCCAGCGCCAATGACGCCCTGTTCAAGCGGCTGGATGCCAATCATGACGGCTTTGTCAGTCGTGACGAGGCCAGCAAGCAGCCGCGCTTCATGGAGGCGTTCAAGGAGGCCGATGGCAATCGCGATGACAGGCTCTCGCGGGACGAATTCATCAAGGCGCACTCGATCTATGACCGCCAGCGGGCGGCTTCCTTCGCCAAGGACAGTCTCGTCACCGCCAAAGTAAAAGCCGCCCTGGTCAAGGACCCGGTCGTCAGCGCCATCGACGTGAGCGTCGAGACAACCTACGGTGAAGTCTTGCTGTCCGGCTTTGTGGACAACGCGCAACAGGCCCAGCGCGCGCGAGAGATTGCAGCCCGCGTGGAAGGTGTCAAAAAGGTGCATGACAACATCGTCGTTAAAGGATAAGCGGGACAGGGCAGGATCAGGCGGAAAAAGGTGACCCCCGGGCGGCCCCCGCGGGCACCGTCCGCCGCTCTGCCGCGACGTGGTTGCATGGATCCGATGAACAAGGAGTAATGGCTATGAAAACAAGCAAATTGTGTGTGGCTGTCCTGGGCGCCGCTTTGGCCCTGACGGGTTGCTCGACGCCCATGACCAGGCAGGACGTCGGCACGGTCACCGGCGCGGTGGTGGGCGGTGCCGCCGGCTCCGTGCTCACCGGCGGAAATGCGGTCGGCACGGTGGGCGGCGCCGCGGTAGGCGGGTATATCGGCAACCGCATCGGCAAGGATATGGACCGCCGATGAATTCGGCATGGAGGCCGCCCGAGGCCGGGAAGGAACAGGCATGGAAAAAAACCGAGGTACGCGGCAAGGACGCGCTCTTTCCGCTGCTGGTTCTGGCGGCGGTTGCCGTCATCGCTTTTATAGCATTGAGCATGGCCGCACACTTGATCGGCTAGCTTTCCAGGGCCGGGTCCGCAGCGGCAGCGCGCTTCGGCGCCGCTTCCCGGAGCGGAGTCGCACAGACCGAGAGCCAAGTCTGCGCGGACGGTGGCCGCACCGGGTCGGCGACACCCCGCCGAGCTGGGCGCCGGTGCTGCGATGAGCAAACGCCAGCAGAAGCGCGTGCTGCCGTTGGCGCGAAGCGGCGGCATCCGGCCTGCGCTCTTGAGGTCGCGCGCATCTCTGTTTCCGCGGCCGCCGCCGGCGTCCAGCATGCCGGCGGCCGATGTGGCCGCACGCACCGCCCTCATTGGCCTGTTCGGGCTGGCGTTGCTCTATACGCTGCATTTGGCGAAAGCGATACTGTTGCCGGTGGTGCTGGCGGTTCTGCTGGCCCTGGTGCTGTCGCCGTGGGTGACCTTGCTGTGGCGCAGGGGCGCTCCGCGGCCGTTGGGTGCAGCCGTGGTGGTGCTGGCCCTGCTTGGCACCGTCACGGCGGGCGTCGTCCAACTCGCCGATCCCGCCAACGCCTGGATTGCGCGCGCGCCTGCCGTCATGAGGGATCTGGAGTACAAACTGGTTGGCGTGAAGCGGTCGGTGGCCGTGATGAACCAAGCCGCGCAAAAGGTGGAAGAAATCGCCAACGCCGGAGACGCTTCGCCCAGGCCAAAGGTTGCCGTGAAGGAGCCCGGCTTCACCGGCCGCTTGCTGGCCGCCACGCCCGGCGCAATTATTTCCGCGGGAACCGTCCTTGTGCTCCTCTATTTTCTTCTTGCGCACGGCAATCTGTGCCTACGCAATCTGGTGGGCGCAACGCACCAGTTCGGCAAGCGGCGCCGCACGATCGTCATGTTGCGGGCGGTGCGGCAGGAGCTGGTGAACTATCTGATGACGATCGTCTGCATCAACTTGGCGCTGGGCGCCGCCACGGCGGGCGTCCTCCACTTGGCGGGCATGCCCAACCCCGTACTCTGGGGCGTGATGGCCGGCGTGTTCAATTTCGTCCCCTACTTGGGCCCGGCATTGAGCCTGTCAGTCATTGGCGTGGTTGCGGTACTGAGTTTCGATGAGGTATGGCGCATGCTGCTCCCGCCATGCCTCTTCGCAGTCCTCACCGTCATCGAGGGCCAGTTCCTCGTCCCGCATGTCGTCGGGCGGCGTTTCACATTGAACCCGGTGGTGATCCTGCTCTCCACGATGCTGTGGGGGTGGATGTGGGGCATTCCAGGCGTGCTCATCGCCGTACCCCTTCTGGTGGCGTTGAAGATCGTATGCGACCATGCGGACGGACTGAAGCCGCTGGGCATGCTGGTGAGCGGCGCCGGCGGGCGCGATGGCCCCATCGCGCCCGCCCTGCCCACATCGGACAAGCCGGCGCCGCACCCTGCCGTCGTGCGCGAGTCCTGAGCCTGGCGCGCACCGGCCCGGGGACGACCGCAAACCTCGCATCAGGCGGACGCTTCGCACCGTGGCATGAAGAGGTGCGGTCAGTTGCGGCCCGGCGCCCCCCCGCCCCGAAGCGTGCGGTTTTTCTCGCCAAGGGCGCGAATGAGGCCGTCGATTCCGCCTTGCTCCACCTGCGTCTTGAAGGATTGGCGGTAGTTGGATACCAGGCTGATGCTCTCCACCGTGACGTCGAAGACCTTCCATCCTTCAGGCGTATTCTCCATGTGGTAGTCGATGGACACCGGTTTGCGCCCGGACTCGACCACTCGGGTCTTCACCATGACCTCGTCCTCGCTGGCAAGCGGCCGCGTCGGCAGCATCTCGACGCTTGATTTGTCCGGCCTGACGGAGGCCAGCGCGTTCGTGTAGGTCCTCACCAGAAGACGGCGGAACTCCCGCACGAGCGCCTGCTGCTGCTGGGGCGTGGCTTGAGACCACGTGCGCCCGACCGCAAGCTGAGTCATGCGTTTGAAGTCGAAATGCGGCACGATCTTCGTTTCCGCCAGTTCGTTGAGTGCTTGCCTGTCGTTGTTTGCGGCGATGACGGCGAGCACCTCCTCGGTTGTGGCCTTGACCTGAACGGCGGGCGCCATTCCGGCAGCCGATACGGCGCCGAAGAAGGACATCGCAGTGATTGCAAGCATGTTGCGGATGTGGGTTCTGGTTGTCATGACTTGTCTCCTTTGGGTTGGAATGGGCGCCCGCAATCCGGTGACCGGTGACGCGTAGTGCCGTTCCGTCGTTGCAGGCGCATCCCTTTCAAAGCAACTGGCATGCCCGTCACGAGACCAGTCCGGTGCCCCGGGCTTATGCCGTAGCCGTGACGTTGGGTGAAGCGGACGGGACGCGCGGTCGCTGCAAAATCCTTCCCCGGTCTGTCGTGCGCCGCAGACATGACTCCGGGAATCTGCTACAAGCCGATGAATCACCGGATCAACTTTTGTCTGCAGCGGGAGACAGTCGGCCTGAATGCCGACCCGCAACTGCAAGCCCCTATTTCGCCATCAATGCATCCGTCAGGCGCATTGCCGTGAAAGTCAGCCTCCGCAGGACGGCGAGGCAGGTGGGCGCCGGCTGGCCGCGCAATGGCGCCATGAGGGATTACGCCATCGCCACCAGCATGTCGCAACTGGATTCGAAGAGGACATGCTTGGTCACGCTGCCGAGCAGCAGTTCCTCGATCTCCGACTGGCCGTGCTTGCCCATGACGATCAGGTCCGGCCGCAGTTCCGCAGCCAGGTCGCGGATGCCGGCGGCCGGATGGCCGTGCAGGATGTGCCGCTGAAAGTCAGTCCCCGCAGGACGGCGGTCCTTCAGGAAGGCGCTCATCGCATCATGGGCCTGGTGCTTGGCGACGCTGCGATAGCTTTCGACGACCTTGTCGTCGACGCTGGCGTAGCGCAGGGTGGTTTCGTAGGGGGCTTCGTACACATGGGCGACGTTGATTTCGGCGCGGGCGGCGATGGCCAGCGCCCAGTCCAGCGCGTGGCTCGACGAGGCCGAGAAATCCACCGGCACCAGCAGGCGCTTGTAGGGCGAGAGCGGTTCCTGCTTGACGATGAGCATCGGCCGCTTGCTCGTGCGCAGCACCTTCTCCGCCGTCGCGCCGAGAAACAGCTCGCGCACCAGGTGCGCGCCGTAGCCGCCGACGACCACCAGGCCGGCGTCGATTTCGTCGGCCAGTGCGACGATCCCCAGATGCACGCGCCCGATCTTGACCGCGGTCGCCACTTCGATGCCGTATTTCTCGCCTAGCCGGCGCGCGCGCTCGGCCAGATCCGCCTTGGCCCCGCTGACCAGCATCTGCTCGGTTTCCAGCGGGGTGCGATCGAGCATGTCGGTCAAGGCCTTCAGCGGGAGGCGCGGCACCATGTGCAGCAGCGTCAGCCTCTTCGCACCCAGGGCCTGCGCCAGCATGGCGCCGCGCGTCTCGGCCCGGCCGGCGTGGGACGACAGGTCGGTGGCGATGAGGATGTGCGCGGGCGTATGCATATCAGTTCTCCTGTGAAGACAATTCCTTGCCGATGGCGCGCGCGGCAAAGTCCGCTGCATCGTCGAAGGGCTGCAGCACCCGATCCACTCCGGCATGCTCCAGCCGGCGAATGTCCTGCGCGGCATGGGCGGTCATGGCGATGCGTCCGTTGAAGCCGTGGCGGCGCAGCGCGTCGAGCAGACCGAGATTGACGCTGATCTCCGGCAGCGTGCTGACCACCCAGCGGGTGCCGGCTAGCGGCAGCGTTTCCGGGAACGCGGGATCTTCCGCATCGCCGAAGCGGATCGCGATGCCGCGCTGGCGACAATGTGCCACCGTTTCCGGGTCGAAGTCGACACCCAGCACCGCCGTGTCGTGCCGGGACAGATGCTGCGCGAGGTGCTTGCCGTAGCGGCCCATGCCGAAGACGATCACGTCGGCCTGGCCGGGCCCGGCCTGCTGTCGCTCGACGGCCATTTCGCGGAAGGGGGTGCGCCGCTCGAAGAAGCCGAGCCAGGGCTTCAGCCAGTCATACAGCCGCTGCGAGTAGAGGATCATGTAGGTCGACAGCGTGATCGTCACCAGTCCTACCAGCGTCACCAGGCCGAGGGCGCCCTGGCCGATGTGGCCCAGCGTGATGCCCATCGCCACGAAGACGATGGAGAATTCGCTGATCTGCGCCACGGTCAGGCCGGCGAGGAAGCCGGTGCGCTTGCGGTAGCCCATCCAGCCCATGATGGCCATGACGATGAGCGGGTTGCCGATGAGGACGAAGACCGACAGCACGGCCGCCCCGGCCAGGTCGCCGCCCAGGGCGGAGAGGTCCAGCTTGGCGCCCAGGTCGATGAAGAAGAACAGCAGCAGGAAGTCGCGCAGGCTGGTCAGGCGCGTGCTCATGGCCTCGCGGTAGGGCGTGGAGGCGAGCGAGAAGCCGGCCAGGAAGGCGCCGACCTCCTTGCTGAAGCCGAGCAGTTCGCTGGCCGTAGCGAGCGTCGTGGCCCAGGCGATGGCAAAGAGCAGCAGCAGTTCGGGCGAGCCGGCCAGCAGGTGCAGCACGCGCGGCAGCACGTAGCGCATCAGCAGCGCGACGACGATCAGGGCGCCGGCGAACTTCACGCCGACCGTGGCGGCGATCGCCAGCCAGCTCTCGCCGCTGCCGGCGTTGTAGGCGCCCAGCGCCATCATCGCCACCACCACGGCGATGTCCTGCACGATGAGGAAGCCCAGGGCGATGCGGCCGTGCAGGGAGTCGATCTCGCGCTTGTCGGAGAGCAGCTTGACGATGATGATGGTGCTGGAGAAGGTCAGCGCCACGGCGATGTAGAGCGCCGTGAGGGCGGACATGCCAAGCGCCAGCGCGATCAGGAAACCGAAGACGATGGTGAACAGCAGCTGGCCCAGGCCGGTGGCCAGCGCCACGCCGCCGAGGTTGCGCACCAGATGGATGTCGAGTTTCAGTCCGACCACGAAGAGCAGCAGCGTGACGCCGATCTGCGCCAGCAGGTCGACCTTGTCGTGCGCCGTCACCCAGCCGAGCATCGACGGGCCGACGGCGATGCCGACGATGATGTAGGCGACGATGAGCGGCTGGCGCAGCCGCACGCCGACGGCGCCGATCAGGGCCGCGGCGAGGAGGAGGAGGGTGAATTCGCTGTAGACGTCGCCCGTCATCGCGCGCCGCGCCCCGTCAGCGGTGTGGAGATGCCATCAGGCGCAAGCGTCAATCCTTGGTCGCGTGCTTGTCCGGCACCAGCTTCGAGAGGACATCCATGATGTCCATCGGCATGGGGAAGACGATGGTGGAGGTCTTGTCGCCGGCGATGTTCACCAGCGTCTGCAGGTAGCGCAGCTGCATGGCCTGCGGCGCCTGCGCCAGCACCCTGGCGGCTTCGAGCAGTTTTTCCGAGGCCTGCTGCTCGCCCTCGGCATGGATCACCTTGGCGCGCCGCTCGCGCTCGGCCTCGGCCTGGCGGGCGATGGCGCGCACCATGGTCTCGTCGATGTCCACGTGCTTGATTTCGACGTTGGCGATCTTGATGCCCCAGGAGTCGGTCTGCGTGTCGAGGATCTTCTGGATGTCGACATTGAGGCGCTCGCGCTCGGCGAGCATGTCGTCCAGTTCGTGCTTGCCGAGCACGGAGCGCAGGGTGGTCTGCGCCAGCTGCGAGGTGGCCTCGAAGTAGTTCTCGACATGGATGATGGCCTTCTGCGGATCGACGACGCGGAAGTACACCACCGCGTTCACCTTCACCGAGACGTTGTCGCGCGAGATGACATCCTGGCTCGGCACGTCCATCACCACCAGGCGCAGGTCCACGCGCACCATCTGCTGGATGCCCGGCACGACGAGGATGATGCCCGGCCCCTTCACCTTCCAGAAGCGGCCGAGCAGGAACACCACGCCTCGCTCGTATTCGCGCAGGATGCGGATGCTGGCTGCCGCCAGCGCGATGAGCAGCAGAATTGCGCCGCCCCAGCCAAAGTCCCAGATCATCATGATTGTTCTCCTTTGTTGTCCACGTTGCCTTCCGGTTTGACTACCAGGGTCAGTCCTTCCACCTTCACGATGCGCGCCCGCGCGCCGCGCGCCAGCGGAGTGTCGCTTCTTGCATGCCAGCGCTCGCCGAAGGCCAGCACCCAGCCTTCGCGTTCGAAATCCTCCAGCGCCTCGGCCGTGCAGCCGGCCATCGCCTCGACGCCGCTCACGGCCGGCCGCCGTTGCGCGCGCAGGGCGAAGGCGCCGATGCCGAACAGCGCCAGGGCGCTGGTGGCGGCCAGCGGCACGACGAAGGCGAGCGAGATCTCCAGGCCGGGCAGGTCGCCGTCGATCAGCATCAGCGATCCGGCGACGAAGGCGACGATGCCGCCGATGCCGAAGGCGCCGAAGCTCGGCACGAAGGCTTCCGTCGCCATGAGCGCGATGCCGAGCAGCAGGAGCAGGGCGCCGGTGGCGTTGATCGGCAGCATGGCCAGCGCATAGAGCGCCAGCAGCAGGCTGATGGCGCCGATGATGCCGGCCACGCCGAAGCCCGGCGAGTAGAACTCGAAGAGCAGGCCGTAGACGCCGAGCATCATGAGGATCAGCGCGATGTTGGGATCGGCGATGGCCGCCAGCAGCGTTTCCTTCCAGTTGGGCGCAACATCGGCGACGACGGCGCCGGCGAGGGCGAGCGTCGCCTCGCCCGCGGCCAGCTTGACGCGGCGCCCGTCCGCCTGGCGCAGCAGGTCGGGCAGATCATCGGCAATGAAATCCACCACCTTCAGCTTTGCCGCCTCTTCGGCGGAGAGGCTTTCGGCCTGGCGCACGGCGCGTTCCGCCCACTCGGCGTTGCGGCCGCGCAACTGCGCCAGGCTGCGGATGTAGGCGGAAGCGTCATGCACCGCCTTCTTTTCCATGGCGCTGCCAGACGGCGCATTGACCTTGTCCTTCTCCGCCGCCTTCTTCTCGGCCGGCTTGGCAGCGTCGCCGCCGATGCCGATCGCCACCGGCGTGGCGGCGCCCAGGTTGGTGCCCGGCGCCATGGCGGCGACGTGGCTGGCGTAGAGGAGGTAGGTGCCGGCGCTGGCGGCGCGCGCGCCGGAAGGCGAGACGAAAGTCGCAACCGGCACGGGCGAGGCGAGGATGCCCCGGATCATCTCGCGCATGGCCGAATCGAGCCCGCCCGGCGTGTCGAGCTTGAGCACCAGCAGATCCGCCTTCGCTTTTTGCGCCTCGTCGAGGGCGCGCAGGAAATAGGCGGCGCTGGCCGGGCTGATGGCGCCGTGGATCTCGGCGACCTTCACCGTGGCGGAGAAGGCCGGCAGCGAGAGCAATAGCGCGGCGGCAAGGGCAAGCAGTCGTTTCATCGTTCCAAGTACCTGTCTGGTCCGGAAAACAGTAGCACGATCGTTTTCATTCGTCATTGGGGTTGGCGGCTGGCATGAAATAACACGCCATCCGCAGGGTGGACAACGCCGGCACGGCTTGCGTTCAAATGAAATGGCCGATGCTGGCCGAAACCCGCGTGGATCAGCGGCGGGCGCGTTGCCTTTTTCGCTGCCGCCAGGCCCACGAGATTTTCAGGCGCCACAGCAGGGTGATCAGCAGGTAGGCGGAGAGACCCATGGTGCATGCCAGGATCGCGAGCCCGAGCAGCAGCGGCTTGCCGAGCGCGGTGATGCGCCCCCACCAGAAGGCGAGCAAGGGGCCGATGCCCTCGCCGCGCGGCTCCAGGCTGGCCTCGGTGACGCGCGGCTTGCCCTCGCCGATCAGCGCGGTGCCGATGCGGTAGGCGGTGTAATACAGGGGGGCGAAGGTGACGGGGTTGGTGACCAGCGTGCTGGCGACCGCGGTGGGCACGTTGGCGCGCAGGATCACCGCCACGGCGGCGGAGAGCGGGATCTGTGCGATGGGAATGAGCAGGCCGAAAAATACGCCGAGCGCGACGCCGAGCGCGACGCCGCGGCGGGTGATGCGCCACAGGCGCGGATGCTGCATCGCCGGTCCGAGCCAGCGCAGCCAGCGGTGTTCGCGCACGCGCTCCGCATCGGGCAGCAGGCGACGCCAGGCCCCTTTCACGGCAGCGGCCCGTCGTCACGCTCGCCTGACGGGGGTGGGGCGGGCGCGGCGGAATCTGACGCGTCGGCTGGCAGGCCGCTCGCGCCGAGCAAGCGCGCGGCCTTCACCGCCTGCTGCAGGGCGCGGCGCAGCGCGCTGGCGGCGCGCAGGCGGGCATCCATGTCGCCCACGGGCAGCTGGCCTTGCGCACCGGCTTCCAGCAGTTCCGTCTTGAGGATGTGGTAGTCGTTTTCGAAGTCGCGCAGGCCGGCATCGAGCGCGGCGGCATCGGCGAGCGTGCCGGCCGGATCGGCCTGGTCGAGCAGCACGTGGGCCTGTCGCCTGAAGCTTGCGTCGCTGGCAATGCCTTCCGTCTCAGCCACTTCACCGGCTGCTGTGGAGGATTCCGCAGCCAGTTCCGCCGCGGCCTCGTAGTAACGCGCCACGCGCAGGAGTTCGGGCAGGTGCGCGGCGCTGTCGCGCGACAGGCTGGCGCGGCTGAGCTGGGTGATGAAATCGGCGATGGCCTGGTTGAGGCTGTCGACGACCTGCTGGTTGCGCGCCAGCGCCAGGGCGGGCGGGGCGGGCACGAGGAGCGCGCTGCGCACGGTGCGCAGGGCGATGGCGCCCATGTTCCGCACCTCGCGGTCGAGCGCGTCGAGCGCCAGCGCCGGCACGGCCAGGACGGTCTTGTCGATGTAGCGCGGCCGCGCCTCATCCTCCTCGGCGCTGCGGAAGCGCCGCTTGAGGAACTGCGCCAGGCGCGCGGCGAAGGGCCAGATCAGCAGTACGCCGAGCACATTGAAGGCGGTGTGGAACATCGCCAGACGGGCTGCCGGCGCCCCCTTCAATCCCAACGCTTCGCTGAGGAGGCCAAGCACGTCGAGTATCCAGGGCAGGAGCAGCAGGGCGACGGCGCCGGTGAGCAGGTTGAAGATGATGTGCGCGGCGGCGGCGCGGCGGGCATTCGGCGTGGCGCCGATGGCGGCGATGAGCGCCGTCACGGTGGTGCCGATGTTGGCGCCGATGACGACGGCCGCCGCCCCCTGCGCCGAGAGGAGGCCGCCCTGCGCGGCGGTGAGCGCAATGGCGAGCGAGGCGCTGGAGGACTGCATCAGCACGGTGAGGCCGAGGCCGATCAGCATCTGCACGAGGATGTCGCGCACACCCGCGCCTTCGGGGAAGGTGAACGCCGTCGACAGGCCCGAGAAGGTTTCCTTGAGCATGTCGATGCCGATGAAGAGCACGCCGAAGCCGGCCAGCGCCAAGCCCAGCGCGCCGCGCCGGCTGCCCTCGCCGGTCAGGCGCAGCAGCATGCCGAAGCCGACGAGCGGCAGCGCCAGCACCTCGATCTTGAACTTCAGGCCAACCAGCGCCACCAGCCAGCCGGTCATGGTGGTGCCGACGTTGGCGCCGAACAGCACCCACAGCGATTGCGAAAGGTTGAGCAGGCCGGCATTGACGAAGCCGATGATGGCCACCGTCACGGCGCTGGAGGACTGCACCGCCGCCGTCACCAGCACGCCCGAGGCGAGGCCGCGCAGTGGCGTCTTCGTCGAATGCGCGAGGATGCGATGCAGGGCCGGTCCGGCGGCAAGCCTCAGGCCGTCGGTCATCAGCCCCATGCCGAGCAGGAAAAGGCCGACCCCGCCCGCCAGGCCGCCGATGAGGGACAGATCCATCATGGCGCGCGCCCGTCGTGGAAAGTCAGCCCCTGCGGCACGGCGGCTTCGTCATTCCGAGCGCCGTCGCGGGCGGGCGACGCCCATCCTGCCAACCGCTTCGGCCACGCCCCAGCTGATCAGGACCACCACCATCATCGCCAGCGCCGCGCGCCACTCGATGGCCTCCAAACCAAGCAGTTCGCGCAGGCTGGGCACGGTCACGGTGAGGATCTGCAGGCCGGCGCCGAACAGCACCGCCAGGTGCAGCGCCCGGTTGGGCATCGGCTCGGCGCTGATGCGGCGCGACGGGTAGGCGAACACCAGCTGGGCGAGCGACTCGTAGAGGAACACCAGCGTGCGCGTCACCGCCAGGCCGTAGCCGAGCAGGGGCAGCACCGTCAGCAGGGCGACGCCGCCCGCCGCCTTGGTGATGCCGGTGATGAAAATGAAGCGCAGCGAGGGGCCGTCGAGCAGCGGCGCCTTCGGGTCGCGCGGCGGCTGCTCCATCACGCCCGGGTTGCGGTCGAGCGCCAGCGCCAGCGCCGGCGGGCCGTCGGCGATGAAGTTGATCCACAGCAGTTGCACTGCGGTGAGCGGCAGGAAGAGGCCGCCGGCGACGTCGTGCAGGCCGAGCGCCATCGACACGCCCAGGCCAAACACCACCAGCAGAACCAGCGCGACGTTGGTCGAAAAAAGAAAGCGGATGAACTTCTGGATGTTCTCGTAGATGCTGCGCCCTTCCTCGATGGCGGCGACGATGGTGGCGAAGTTGTCGTCCATCAGGACGAGGTCGGCCACCTCGCGCGAGACGTCGCTGCCGCGCTGTCCCATCGCCACGCCGACGTCGGCGCGCTTGAGCGCAGGCGCATCATTGACGCCGTCGCCGGTGACGGCGACGACTTCGCCGATCCCCTTCAGCGTTTCCACCAGGCGCAGCTTGTGCTCCGGTGCGACGCGGGCGAAGACGTTGGCCTCGCGCACCGCGATGCGCAGGTCGTCGTCGGACATCTTCTCGATCTCGGCGCCGGTCATGGCGCGGCCGGGCGGCAGGCCGATGACGCGGGCTACCGCCTGCGCCGTCGCCGGATGGTCGCCGGTGATCATGACGACGCGGATGCCGGCGTCCTGGGCGCGGCGGATGGCTTCAGGCACCTCGGCGCGCGGCGGATCCCACAGCAGGACCAGGCCGAGGAACGTCAGTTGCTCGTCGCCCTCGTCCTCGCGGCAGGCGAGGGCGATGACGCGGTAGCCTTCGGCGGCGTAGGACAGCGCCTTGGCCTCCCATTCCTCACGCTCCTTGTCGGCCAGCGTGCTGCGTTCCAGCAGCACCTCGGGCGCGCCCTTCAGGTAGCTGGTGCGCCGCCCTTCCTGCGTCACGGTGACGCGCATGAACTTCCAGGCGCTGTCGAAGGGCAGGCAGGAGTCGCGCGGGTGCAGGCGCGCCATGTCGCGTGCATGGACGCCCTGCTCCGCGGCATGGTCGAGCAGCGCCAGTTCGAGCGGATCGCCGGCGCGCGTGTCGATCTCGGCATCGTTGGCGAGCACCATCGCCGTGAGCGCCTTCGCAGCGTCGGGCGCATCGATGGCGCGCACGTGCATGCGGTTCTCCGTCAGCGTGCCGGTCTTGTCGGTGGCGATCACGGTGACCGAGCCGAGGGCCTCCACCGCGGAGAGCCGCCGCACGATGGCCTTGCGCCCGGCCATGCGCTCCACGCCGAGGGAGAGCGCCAGCGTCAGCACCGCCGGCAGGCCTTCCGGAATCGCCGCCACGGCCAGCGCGACGGCGAAGATGAAGATGTGGCCGAGGCGGCCGACGCCCTCGATCGCCAGGCCGCCAAGCAGGATCACGACGGCGATGAAGAGCACCGCCCAGGCGATCTGCTGGCCAAAGACATGCAGGCGCCGCTCGAGCGGCGTGCGCTCGGCCTCGATGCCGCCGATCATGGTCGCCAGCCGGCCCATGGCGCTCTCCGCGCCGGTGCGCGCCACTTCGACATAGCCCTTGCCGCGCACGAACAGCGTGCCGCTCAGCGCCTCGTCGCCCAGTTCCTTGTCCACCGGGAGGGATTCGCCGGTGAGGACCGACTCGTCGATCATCACGCCCTGGGCCTCGGCCAGCACGCCGTCCGCCGGCACGCGGTCGCCGGCTTCGAGGCGCACCACGTCGCCTGGCACCAGCTCGGTGCCGGGCAGGTGCACCAGGCCACCGTCGCGCAGCACCCAGACGAGGGAGGTCGCCATGGCCTTGAGGCGCGCCAGCGCCGCCTCCGCCTTGCGCTCCTGATAGACGCCCAGGCCGGCGTTGAGCAGGAGGATCAGTGCGATGGCGATCGACTCGACCGGCATGCCCTCGGCGCCCTCATAGATCCAGATGCCGCCGTCGACCACCAGCGCGACCAGCAGAATGTAGATGAGCGGGCTCTGGAACTGGCGCAGGAAGCGCTGCCACAGGGTGGTCGGCCTCTTTTCCGGCAGTGCGTTCGGGCCGTATCGGCGCAGGCGCACGCCGGCTTCTGCCTGCGTCAGCCCGGCGGGGAGGGTGCCGCGTTGTGGGGTGGTCATGGCTGCTTCGCCTTTGCGCCTGGGTGGGGTGGTCCGCTTTCAGTCGCCATATTCGAACAATACATAACTGTTGATGAGGTAGATGGCCAGCAGGAATACGCTGATCCAGCCGACCCGGATCCGCAGCCGTCCGGTCGGCCGGTAACACAGGCCGACGATGGCGATGCCGGTCATGATGATGGCGGAGAAGGCGGAGACGGCGTGCGCCGGCGAGACCTGCGCGAGGATCGGCCCCTTCAGGTAGAACAGGTCGTCCACCGCGACGATCATGATGTTGAAGAGGTTGCTGCCGAGCAGGTTGGCGATGGCCATGTCCAACGCGCCCATGCGCACCGCAGCCACCGTGACGGCGATTTCCGGCGTCGAGGTGGCGGCGGCGATGAGCAGCGTGCCGACGAAGGAGTCATGCCAGCCCATGGTGACGGCGATTTCCTCGCCGACGAAGGGCAGCCAGACGCCGGCCACAACCACCGCGGAGGCGGCCAGGGCGTAGCCGATGAAGGCCTGCCGCAATTCGATGCCCGGGTAGCGCTCGACCACCTCGCCGACGTACTCCGCCATCTCGTGGCGTTCGTAGAGGAACACCGTGCGCATGGACAGGAAGTAGAACGCCAGGATGAAGGGGGTATAGGCGCCGACGTGGCCGATGGCGAGCGTGGCGCCCCGCGTCGCGAGCAGCAGGGACAGGCCCACCATGCCGATGAGCACGACGCCGAATCCGGCCGAGAGGGTGTGGCCGCGGCTGGCGCGGCTGTAAAGCGACTCCTCGCGGTAGAGGAAATCCACTACGACGAGGATGAGCAGGTTGAAGGCGCAGCTGCCGAGTACGTCGCCGATGGCGATGTTGGGCACGCCCGCCACGGTGACAGCGCTGATGCCGGTAACCAGTTCGGGCAGCGACGTGACGGTGGCGAGCATGATCAGCCCGACCCAATTGCGGCCCATGCCGGTTTTCTCGGCAATGATGTCCCCATAGCGGGACAGGCGCGCGCCGGCCAGCCAGATGACGACGAGACAGAGAAGGAATTTCAGCCAGATCATGTACTGAATTATCCCATCAATTGCAGTCAGGTCCGGAGCGTGGCGCTCCGTTCAGGACGCGTCGCCGCTGCGGACTCAGTAGAGGTAGTAGAGCACGAGGTAGGCGAGCAGCAGCACGACCACCCAGATCGCCATGCTGCCGGTCGGCCAGGTGCGCGCCAGGGTGCCCTCCGGGCCGTGCTGCCGCAACAGCGTGGCGTGCAGGGCGCCGCTGCGCCGGGCGAGCGCGGCCGAGACGGATTCCAGCGTCCGGCTGATCAGGCCGCCGACGGCGGCGACCAGGCGCGCGCCGGCGATGCGATAGAACCAGTCGACATCCAGCGTGATCGTCAGTGTGCGCTTGAGAAAGTTCAGCATGACGAAGAAGGCCAGGCCGGAGAAGAGCAGCAGCTGCAGCTGCGCCACCACGTGGGCGCCGGTGTAGGGCGCGTAATCGACCGGGAACGGCAGCATGGCGTAGAGCGGATCGGGATAGACGCCGAGGCCGATGCACAGCGCGGAGAAGAACAGCATGGCGGCCTGCATGTTTTTCGGCGGTTCGGCCGGGCGCAGGCCGGAATCCTTCTGGAAGAAGACGAACCAGGGGAACTTGATGCCGGCATGCAGGAAGACGCCGGCGGAAGCCGCCGCCAGCAGCATCCAGACGGCGAGCAGGTGCTGGTCGGCCGCGGCCTGCGCGACCATCGACTTGCTGATGAAGCCGGAGGTGAGCGGGAACGAGGAGATCGACAGGGCGCCGATGATGCCGCAGACGGCGGTCAGCGGCATGCTCTGGAACAGCCCGCCGAGGTCGGTGCATTTGCGCCTGCCGGTCCGGTAGAGCACCGCGCCGGCCGACATCAGCAGCAGCGCCTTGTAGATGATGTGGGTGAAGGCATGGGCGGCCGCGCCGTTCAGCGCCATCTCGGTGCCGATGCCGATGCCGACCACCATGAAGCCGACCTGGTTCACGATGCTGTAGGCCAGGATGCGCCGCATGTCGTTCTCCAGCAGCGCATAGACGATGCCGTAGAAGATCATGAAGACGCCGATCCAGATCAGCAGCTCGGTGCCCGGAAAGCCCCGCAGCAGCACATACACTGCCGTCTTCGTGGTGAAGGCGGACAGGAAGACGGTGCCGCTCCAGGAGGCCTCGGGGTAGGCGTCGGGCAGCCAGGCGGAAAGCGGCGGCGCCCCGGCGTTGACGAGGAAGCCGGCGAGGATCAGCCAGTGGGCGGGCGAGTCTAGCGCCATGCGGGCGAAGGCGACCGAGCCGGTGTCGGCGACATGGCCGGCAATGCCGGCCATGAGCAGGACGCCGCCGAACAGATGCACGGCAAGGTAGCGCACGCTGGCGCGCCAGGCGAGCGGCGTGCCGGCGCTCCACACCACCAGCGTCGAGCCGATCGCCATGAGTTCCCAGAAGACGAATACGGTGACGAGGTCGCCGGCGAGGGCGACGCCGACGGCCGAGCCGGCATACAGCAGCGCTGCCGGCACCTCGACGCGGTTCTTCTGGCCCAGGGCGAACAGCGCGCCGCCGAAGGCCATCAGGGTGAAGATGGCGGCGAACAGGCGCGAGAGCTTGTCCGCGGCCAGCGGGGCGAGCTCGTAATCGAGATAGCGCAGGTGCCAGGCAGCGCCGTCCGGAAGCTGCCAGACGGCAAACAGCGCGAAGAGGGGAAACAGCAGCGTCGCCGCCTGGCGCAGGTTGCCGCGCAAGGGCGCGGCGACGAGTGCGCCGACGATGAGGATGAGTCCGGGATGGAAAACGTTAGCCGTGTCCATTGCCGTCCTCTTCCGCGTCGTAATAGGTGTCCGGCCGCTTGATGAGCAGGCCGAGCGCCTTGGCGCCGACGATCATCAGCGCGCAGGTGCCGAAGCCGTACCAGGCGTTGAAGCCGAACAGGCCGTCGACGCCGAAGTGGGGATGCATGTCGACGACGAACTGCGCGGCGACGGTCGCCGCCAGGATGGCGATGAAGGCGATCCACAGCAGGCGGATGGTGCGGGGGCGGACGAGCCAGTGCGGTTCCATGTTCATCCTTTCAGCATCGCGCGGCCGAGTTCCAGCGGCACGTCGGGGAAGAAGAACAGCAGCACGGTGCCGGCAGCCGTCAGGGTCAGCGCAATGACCATGGGCAGCGGCGCCTCGCCGTGCGCGTGATGCGCGTCGTGTCCCTGTCCCGCCGCGGGCGCGCGGAAGAAGGCGCGGTAGACGATGGGCGCGAAATAGCCGGCATTCAGCAGCGTGCTCATCGTCAGCACCGCCACCACCGCCCAGTGGCCGGCGCTCATGGCGCCGCTCAGCAGATACCATTTCGAGACGAAGCCTGCCGCCGGCGGCAGGCCGATCATCGACAGGGCGCCGACCACGAACGCTCCCATCGTCCACGGCATGAGGCGGCCGATGCCGTCCAGTTCGCTCACTTTCGTCTTGTGCGCGGCGGTGTAGATGGCGCCGGCGGCGAAGAACAGCGTGATCTTGCCCAGGGCGTGGGCGGCGATGTGGAAGGCGGCGGCGACGAGCGAATAGGGCGCCAGCAGGGCGGCGCCCAGCACCACGTAGGAGAGCTGGCTCACGGTGGAATAGGCCAGCCGCCGCTTCAGGTTGTCGGCGTAGAGCGCCACGGTCGAGGCGGCGATGATGGTGAAGCCGGCCACCCAGGGCAGCCAGGCGGCGGCGCCCGATGACAAGGTCTCGGCGCCGAATACGTAGACCACCACCTTGAGCACGCAGAACACGCCGGCTTTCACCACGGCCACGGCATGCAGCAGCGCGGAGACTGGCGTCGGCGCCACCATGGCGGCGGGCAGCCAGCGATGCATCGGCATCAGCGCGGCCTTGCCGATGCCGAACATGTAGAGCGCCAGCAGCGCGGCGAGCGCGGTGCCGGAGAGCTTGCCGGCGAGGATGCCGCCCGCGGCGAAATCGAGCGTGCCGGCGACATGCCAGGTGAAGGCGATGGCCGGCAGGAGGAACAGCATCGAGGTGCCGATCAGCAGGGCGAGGTAGGTGCGTCCGCCCCGCTTCGCCTCCTCGTGGCCCTTGTGCGTCACCAGCGGATAGGTGATCAGGGTCAGCGCCTCGTAGAAGAGGAACAGGGTAAGCAGGTTGCCGGCGAAGGCGATGCCCATGGCGGCGGCCAGCGCGCCGGCGAAGCAGACGTAGAAGCGCGTCTGCTTCTGTTCGTTGTTGCCGCGCATGTAGCCGATCGAGTAGAGCGAGTTGACGATCCACAGGCCGCTGGCCACCAGGGCGAAGAGCATGCCGAGCGGTTCGACGCGGAAGGCGATCGGCAGCCCGGGCAGCATTTCGAACAAAGTCAGCTCCGGCCGCGCGCCGGCACTGACCGGACCGAGCAGGGAAACCACGCAGAAGAAGAGGAGGGCGGCCGTGGTCAGGGTTGCCGCCTCGCGCAGGTTCGGCCAGCGGCCGAGGAGGGAAATGGCCAGCGCCCCCGCCAGCGGCACGAGGAGGGCGGCGACGATGGCTGTCTGCGCGGCGATCATCCGCCAGCCCCGAACAGCATCTGCGCGGCGCGGGTCGCGCCGCCCAAGGTGAAGCGGGTGTCGAAGCCCAGGTACACGGACAGCGCCACCAGCACCCAGGCCGGCACCAGCATCGACCAGGGCGCCTCGATTTTCTCGGTGGCTTCCGGCGCCGGCGCACGCAGGTAGGCCGCCTCGACGAAGCGCCAGACATAGGCGACCGCCAGCAGCGAACTGGCGACGATGAGCAGCACCAGCCACCACAGGCCGGCTTCGAGCGCGGCCGTGATCAGCGCCCATTTGCTGACGAAGCCGGCCGTGCCCGGCACGCCGATCAGCGACAGGCCGGCGATGACGATGCCGAAGGTGGTCAGCGGCATGCGGCGGGCCAGTCCGCAGACGCAGTGGAGCGAGACGCCGCCGGTGCGCAGCATGATGCCGCCGAGCAGCATGAACAGGGCGCCCTTGGCCAGCGCATGGTTGAACAGATGGACGATGGCGGCGGAGAGGCCGCCGACGGAATCCAGCGACAGGCCGAGGGTGATGTAGCCGATCTGCGCCACGCTGGAATAGGCGAACAGGCGCTTCAGGTTTTCCTGGTAGAGCGCGGCGAAGGAGGCGATGAACATGGCGGCCAGGGACAACGCCAGCAGGACCAGCGGCACGGGCAGTTCCTTGAATACCAGGGTCTCGCCGAACACCGAGTAATAGAAGCGGATCAGCACGTACACCGACACCTTGGTCGCCGTGGCGGCGAGGAAGGCGGAAATGGACGAAGGTGCGTAGGTGTAGGCGTTGGGCAGCCACAGGTGCAGCGGGAACAGCGCCAGCTTGAGCGAGATGCCGACGGTGAGGAAGGCCAGCGCCGCCAGCACCGGTCGCCTTTCGGCAACGTCGGGCAGGCGCTGGGCGATGTCGACCAGGTTGAGCGAGCCGGTCATGAGGTAGAGCAGGCCGACGCCGATGACGATGAAGGTCGCGCCGATGGTGCCCATGATCAGGTACTGGTAGGCGGCGGTGAGGGCGCGCCGGTCGCGTCCCAGCGCGATCAGCACATAGGTCGACAGCGAGGACACTTCGAGGAAGACGAAGATGTTGAAGGCGTCGCCGGTGATCGTGATGCCGAGCAGCCCGGTCAGGCAGAGGGCGAACATGGCGTAGAACAGGTAATGCTGTTCCCGGGAGACTTCGGCCTCGACGCTGCGGCGGCTGTAGGGCACCACCGCCGCCGCCGCAAGGGACACCAGCACCAGCACGAAGGCGGAAAGCGCATCGACGCGATACTCGATGCCCCAGGGCGGCGCCCAGCTGCCGAGATGGTAGGAGATCGGGCCGTGGTCTGCGACCTGCTGCGCCAGCAGCAGGGAGATCAGCAGCGAGATCCAGGCGACGGCCAGCATCATCCCGTAGGCGATGCCGCCGCGGCGCACCAGCACCATCAGGGGCGCGGCAATCAGCGGCAGGGCGACCTGCAGGGCAGGCAGGTGCGCAGAGATCATCGGACTGCCATCCCCCCATCCCCCTTCCCGAGGAAGGGGGTGACGATGGTTCGCGGCCTGCGGCCGCTCCATGCTGTTGACTTCGCCGCCCTTGGGACGGCCCGGCGGGCGGCAATCATTCCTTCTCGCGCTCCAGCTTGTCGTCGAGCGCGAGGATCTCGTCTTCCTCGATGGTGTCGTAGGCTTCGCGGATGCGCACCACCAGCGCCAGGCCGAGCGCCAGCGTCGCCACGCCGACGACGATGGCGGTGAGGATGAGCACATGCGGCAGGGGATTCGAATAGACCTTGAACTGCTCGGCGAAGATGGGCGCCGTGCCGCCGATGAGCTTGCCCGGCGCGATGTAGAGCAGGTACACGGAAGTCTGGAAGATGCTCATGCCGACCAGCTTCTTGATGAGGTTGCCGCGGGCGATGAGGATGTAGAGGCCCGCCATCAGCAGGAAGATGGTGACCCAATAGGCAAAGTGACCTGCGGCGCTCATTCCGCTTCGTCCCGCCCGCGTCCGGCGAACATGTAGAAGACCTTCAGCATCACGCCGGACACCGTGATGGCCACGCCGGCCTCGACCCAGAAGATGCCGCGGTGCTGTCCGGCGACGGGGTCGGCCGACAGCACGAAGTAATCGAGGAAGTTGCCGCCGAGGAGGATGCCGGCGATGCCGACGCCGGCGTAGAGCAAGACGCCTGAAGCGATCATCGCCTCGACCAGCCAGCTCGGCATGACCTTGCGCGCATTGGGAAGTCCGTAGATCAGCGCGTAGAAGATGACGGCGGCAGCGGCAATGGTGCCAGCCTGGAAGCCGCCGCCCGGCCCGAAATCGCCGTGGAACTGGACGTAGAGCGCGAACAGCAGCATGAAGGGGATCAGCAGCTTGGCGATGACGCGCAGGACGAGATAGTGCTTCATTGTTCCTCATCGTCCCTGTTGCGGCGTCGGCGCCGCAGCAGGGCGATGACGCCGATGCCGGCCGTGAACACCACGGTCGTCTCGCCCAGGGTGTCGAAGCCGCGATAGCTGGCCAGCACGGCGGTGACGATGTTCGGCACGCCGGTTTCGCGCGGCCCATCGTTGATGTAGCGCGGCGCGACGTGGGTGTGGATCGGCGCTTCTGGATTCGAGAAGGCCGGCAGGCCGAGCGTGCCATAGACCAGCATGGCGCCGGTCGCGACGGCGAGCAGGAGCGGCAGCCAGGGGCGGTGCAGCGGCTTGGCTTCCTCGCTCTTGCACAGGTGCAGGGCGCTTAGCAGCAGCACTGTCGAGATGCCGGCGCCGACGGCGGCCTCGGTCATCGCCACGTCGACCGCGTCGAGCGCGACCATTACGGTGGCCATGAGAAAGCTGTAGATGCCGCCCAGCACGACGACCGCGAACAGGTTGCGGCTGCGCGTCAGGGCCACCACGGCCACCGCCATCATCGCCAGCAGGACGTTGATGATCAGGGTTTCGATGATGGCTCTCCGTCTTCCGCCAGATGCGGCACGCGGCGCGTCAGTGCCGTTTTGGCCAGTGCGTGGGTGGCGGTCGGGCTGGTGAAGGCGATCAGCAGGACGATGATCAGCAGCTTGGCCATCACCAGCGTCCAGCCGGCCTGCAATATCAGTCCGAAAAGGATCAGCCCGGCGCCCAGCGTGTCGGTGACGCTGGCGGCGTGCATGCGCGTGTAGAAATCCGGCATGCGCACGAGGCCGAGGGCGCCAACGATGCAGAAGAAACCGCCTGCCAGCAGGCAGGCCCAGCTCGCCCAATCGAGGATCATGCTCACCGCTTTTCCTCCGCCTCGCCCGGCTCGCCCAGGTCGCCGTAGGTGAAGTACTTGAGGACGGCGATGGTGCCGATGACGTTGAGCAGCCCGTAGACGATGGCCAGGTCGAGGAATTCCGGGCGGCCGTTGAGGAAGCCGATCACCGCCAGGAGGAGGACGGCAAGCGTGCCGATGGTGTTGGCCGCCTGCGCCCGGTCGAACACGGTCGGTCCGAGCACGGCGCGCGTCAGGGCGAGGCCGAGGGCGACCAGCAGGGCCAGGGCGGCTGTGGTGAACATGTCAGGTTCCGCCCTCGAAGCGGGTGGTGCGGCGATCCATTTCGCCGCTCGCCACGCCCTCGGCGCCCTCGCGGGTGACGGCGTGGACCAGGAACTCGTCGGCGCCGACCTCGACCGAGATCGTGCCTGGCGTGAGCGTGATCGAATTGGCGTGGGTGACGAGTCCTTCCGGCGTGCGCTGCGTCGGCTTGATGCGGACCAGCGTCGGGCTGACCGGCAGGCGCGGATGGAGAATGATTTTCGAGACGTCCCAGGCCGACTTGACGATTTCCTTGATCAGCCAGGGCCAGTAGGTGAGGGCGCGCCAGCTCAGGTGGATGGGGTGCCCCTCGCGGTCGATGACGTCCATGCGCCGCGAAAAAGCGACCACGGCCAGCGCCGAGGCGGCGCCTGCGCCGACGAGAAACGCGGTAAAGAAGCCGGACAGCACCAGCCAGAAAGAAAAGAGCGCAAGAGTCGCGCTTGCCGCGTAAAGCATCCAGAAAGCCCGAGCAACGGAAGGTTCTGATGGGGCCGACGCACCTTGGCGGCCGCGAAGTGCAAATTATATGCGAAGGCGGCTGCCTGATACATAAGGGTTGGCCGCAAAGTTTTCGGTTGGGCGGCAACTTCCGCGTTATCCTTTCGCCTGTTTTCAATGAACCTCGACAAGACGGCAGTTACACAGGCCGGTCCGCATAAACAATGCATGAAGGAATACGCGTCGTTCTGGTGTTGCTGACGGCAGCGGTGCTGGTGGTTGCGCTGGCGCGCCTCCTCCGCCTGCCATCCCTGCTGGCCTATCTGGCCATCGGCATTGCCGTCGGCCCGCATGCGCTGGGCTGGCTGCCGGAAAGCGAGCAGACTTCGCGCCTGGCCGAATTCGGCGTGGTCTTCCTGATGTTCTCCATCGGCCTGGAATTCTCCCTGCCGCGGCTCATCGCCATGCGCTGGCAGGTGTTCGGCCTGGGCGGCGCCCAAGTCGTCGTCACGATGCTGGCAACGATGGGCATTGCCTACTTCGGCGACATACCCTGGCAGGGCGGCCTGGCGCTGGGCGCCGCCTTTGCCATGTCGTCCACCGCCATCGTCGCCAAGCTGCTTGCCGAGAAGCTGGACCTGCATTCGGCGTCCGGCCGGCGCACCATGAGCGTGCTGCTGTTCCAGGACATCGCCGTGGTGCCGCTGCTGATTCTCGTGCCGGCGCTCGCCGACACCGCGCGCCTCGGCGCCACGCTCGGCACGGCGCTCCTCCAGGCGGCACTGCTGCTGGCGCTGGTCGTGGTGCTCGGCCGGCCCGTGCTGCAGCGCCTCTTCGACGTCGTGGCGCGGCGCAAATCGTCCGAGCTGTTCATGCTCAACGTGCTCTGGCTGATTGTTGGCATGTCCTTTCTCACCGAGCATTTCGGCCTGTCGATGTCGCTCGGCGCCTTCCTTGGCGGCATGCTCATCTCCGAGACGCTCTATCGCCACCAGGTCGAGGCCGACATCCGGCCCTTCCGCGACGTGCTGCTCGGCCTGTTCTTCGTCACCATCGGCGCCATGCTCGACCTGACCGTCGTCTGGCAGCGCATCGAATGGGTGGCGCTGGTGCTTGCCGGCCTGGTGCTCGGCAAGGGACTGCTCATCCTGCTGGTGACGCGCCTGTCCGGCGCCGATTTTTCGGTGGCCTTCCGCACTGCCGCGCAGCTGGCCCAGGCCGGAGAGTTCGGCTTCGTCCTGCTGACCCTGGCGAGCGCCAGCCACCTGCTCACGCCCGAGGTGTCGCAGCCGTCGCTGGCGGGCATGCTGCTCTCCATGCTGCTGGCGCCGATCCTCATCGAACGGGCGCGTCACTGGAGTGCCCGCCTGTCGAAGGACGAATGGATGAAGCGCGCCACCGCGCTGCAGGAAGTCGCAGCGCAGGCCTCCGGCATCGGCGAGCATGCCATCGTCTGCGGCTACGGCCGCACCGGCCAAAGCATCGCGCGCTTTCTGGTTCGCGAGGAAATCCCCTTCATCGCCCTCGACACCGACGCCCACCGCGTGCAACAGGCCGTGCAGGCCGGCGAAAGCGTGGTGTTCGGCGATGCCGACCGGCGCGAAGTGCTGGTGGCGGCGGGACTGGACCGCGCGCGCGTCGTCATCGTCACCTATGCCGATGTGCCGTCGGCGATCAAGGTGCTGGGCATCGTGCGCCAGCGGCGCCCCGACCTGCCGGTGGTGGTGCGTGCCGCCGACGACACCTACCTGGACGAGCTCAAGCGCGCCGGCGCCGACGAGGTCGTGCCCGAGGTGCTGGAGGGCAGCCTGATGCTGGCGGTGCAGACGCTGACGCGGCTGGGCATCCCGCTGGAGCGGGCGCTCGCCGATGTGCAGGAAGTGCGCACGAAGCGCTACCGCGCCCTGCAGGAGCGTTTCCGCGAGGCGCCCGCCGCCGAGGAAAAGGAATAGCCGGTGGGGGAAGCAAACCCTTGAAATCCTCGCGCCGCGGTTTCCTCGCCGGCACGGCCGCCGCCGCGCTCGGCTTCCCCATGATCGCCGCGGCGCGCGCGCCGATCACCCTGCGCTTCCAGTCGACCTGGCCGGCGCAGGACATCTTCCACGAATACGCCCTCGACTTCGCCGCCAAGGTAAACGCCATGTCCGGCGGCCGCCTGCGCATCGAGGTGCTGCCGGCCGGCGCCGTGGTGAAGGCTTTCGACCTGATCGATGCCGTCTCCCGGGGCCGGCTCGACGGCGGCCACGGCGTCGTGACCTACTGGCACGGCAAGAACTCCGCAGCCGGGCTGTGGGGCTCGGGTCCGGCCTTCGGCATGGATGCCAACACCGTGCTGGCCTGGCATCGTTACGGCGGCGGCAGCGCGCTGCTCGACGAGATCTACAGGAGCCTCGACCTCGACGTGCGTTCCTTCCTCTATGGCCCGATGCCGACCCAGCCCTTCGGCTGGTTCAGGAAGCCGGTGAAGCGGGCGGGCGAGCTGAAGGGCCTGAAGTTCCGCACCGTCGGCCTGGCCGTCGACCTGTACCGGGAGATGGGCGTCGAAGTGAACCCGCTGCCGGCCGGCGAGATCGTGCCGGCGATGGATCGCGGCATGATCGACGCCGCCGAGTTCAACAACGCCAGTTCCGACCGCCAGCTCGGCCTGCCGGATGTCGCCCGGTATTGCATGCTGCAGAGTTTCCACCAGAGCGCCGAACAGTTCGAGATCCTCTTCAACCGGCCGCGCTACGACGCCCTGCCGGAGGAGCTCAAGGCCATTATCACGCATGCCGTCGAGGCCGCCTCGGCCGACATGTCGTGGAAGGCCATCGAGCGCTATTCGCAGGACTACCTCGACCTGCAGGGGAAAGTCAGCTTCCGCAAGACGCCGGATGCGATCCTGAAACGCCAGCTGGCGGCCTGGAACAAGGTGGTGGCCGAAAAGAGCGCCGAGAATCCGATGTTCAGGAAGGTGAGCGACTCCATGCGCGCCTACGCGCAGCGCACCTGCCGCTGGCAGCACGACACGCTGGTCGATTACAGGATGGCTTACCGCCACTTCTTTGCCGGGAAGGCGCCGAAGAAGGGAAGGGGCTGAGCCCCGCTCGGATCCGCGCCCGGCGCCGCGATGCCGGCAGGTAGCCTCGGCTGTGCCGCGCTTGCCTTGCCGCAGCGTCCGGCTATTGCATCGAGCACGGCAAGCGCAATCCTTGCAGGCCGCTGCGCGATGCCGAAGGCCTTTGCCGCGTCGCCCCGCGGGTCGATTTCGACCACCTTGGTTCCGGCCTTCACCGTTGCGCCGGCATGCGTGATCCCCCTCAGGCAGCCTGCGAGCGGCGCGCGGATGATTTCGTTGCCGATGCAGGCGACGGGCTCGCCTTTCGCGGCGGCCGCGCCGATGGCGCGGTCCGTCTCGAAGCATCCCGCGACTGGCGCATAGACATAGCGCTCGCGCCCATGGCCGGCGATCGATCGCGGCTCGCCCGAGAGCGGCAGCGACGATCCTGACGTGATGATTTCGCCAAGCGCCTGCCAGGCCGTTTCAATGACCAGATCGGCGGTGTCGCCGGCGACGAAATTGGGCCCCAGGCCGATCGTCAGCGGCGCGAGGCCGCGCTGCCTTTCGGGCACCGAGCGCTTGTTCATGCGCGCATCGATCAGGACATGCGGCCGCAGATAGTCGAGCAACTTCCTGAAATCCACGGCCACGAGCGGAATCTCCTGGCGCTGCTCCAGCATCCAGCGAACCGAGAAGACATCGCCCGTACGCCTGCCCGTGAGGCCTTGCAGGACGGCGCTGCCGTCGAACATCGCATCGGTGAAGGCCATGCCGCGGCGCGCGAAGCCGGGGGCAGCGACATCGTGGATCACCACTGCATGTCCGGCCGAGAACAGCGCGTGGGCAACGGCGGAGCCGATGTCGCCGCAGCCGCGCACGAGGCAGAGCGTCATTGGCCGTTTGACAATGAGTTCCGGTGATGTTCGGCCACCGAGTCGAGCGCCTGTTCCAGCGGCATGCCGGCTTCCACCCGATCCATGATCAGCCGCTGCAGGATGGCGCCGAGCATCTCGCCGTTCTGCCGCATCGGCTCGACCATCTCGCGCAGGAATTCGCAGGCCGGCGGGTCGTAGGCGAGAGTGGCCAGCAGGGCATCCATATCGCCTTTCGTGGCCATTGCATAGCAGAGGTCATACAGCAGGTCGGCGGTCTGCGCAGCCTGTTCGGGCGAAGCCGGGCCGAGGTTGCCGCGTACCTCCATGGCAAGGTCGCGGCGGAAATCCTCCAGCGCGTAGCCGACCTGGCCCTTGACGACCTGCTCAGGCGTGAATTCCCATTCCATGTCCAGTCCCCATTAACCAAAGATGGCCGCGAAGGCGTCCGCGTCGTCGGCGCATACCGGGCAGGTTTCGCACGGCTCGGTCGAGACGAAGTGGCGGTCGCAACGGTTGCAGCGCTGCTTGGCGAGCTGGCGCAGGATGGCCGGCTCGCGTTCGGGCGATGCATCGAACGTTTCCGCGGCATAAAGCACGCGCGGCTGGCAGACCTCCATGCAGACGCCGCAGCCGACGCAGCGGTCGATCGCGAAGGACAGGTTCCAGCTGTCGTCGTCCTCGCGGATCTGCATGGCGCCGCTGGGGCAGACGCGGAAGCAGGCTTCGCAGGCAGTGCAGCCCCGCTTCAGGCGGATGTCCATCAGCGGCAGTGCGGTATTCGGCCCGATGCGGAACGGCTCGCCGTCCTTGCGCTTGCAAACTATTTGCAGCAGCTCGCGCATCTCCGGTACGAACCATGGGCCGGCGCGAATGGCCTTCTCTTCCACCGGCAGGTCGGCAGGCGGCCTGGCTGCGCGCGCCACTTCGTCGATGCCGCGCCCGACCAGGCGGCGGAAGAGCTGGCGGCGGCTTGCCCTGAAGTCGGTTCCTGCATCGGCCTGTCCGGACGCTTCAGCCAGCATGGCGCCCTGCCATGCCTCGGGGGTGGCCGCATTTTCCAGTGCATCGGCGGCTTGCAGGTTCAGCGCGAGCCGCGCCTCGCCCCTGGCGCCGTGGGCGCATTGCGCGCAGTGATGGCTGCCGTGCAGTTCGACCGAAATGCGGCGCTTGGCCAGATAGGCCAGCATGGCGGCATCCAGTGCGCCGAGGCAGGGCACGACGGCGTCGGCGGCCAGGCCCGATGGCGCGCAGGCGAAGCTGAAGCGGGTGGCCTTGATGGCGCGTCGCAGCAGGTCGAGGCGCGGCAGGTTGTCCGCCCCCAGTGCCGCTGTCGGGCAAGCCGCAGTGCATAGCGCGCAATTCTGGCAGCGCGCCGCATCGAGGCGGATGCCCTCGTCGAGGAGTTCGACCGCATCGTGCGGACAGGCATCGGCGCAGCGCCTGCAGGCGCTGTAGCGGTAGCGGTAGCGGGTGCAGCGTGCGCTATGGAATTCAGGCAGCGAGACGGCCATGGGTTCTCAATATTGCTGGATCGCAGTGCCGGATTCGCAGGTGTTCTTGGGGATAATGAAGCCGCCCGGCATGCCGGAGGAAGCATAGCCGGCCGTCACTTCACGCCACGTGCGGGCGCCGCCCTTGACGGCGTAGATGTCTTTCGCCTTGCTGGAGCGCTCGAGCGCCTTGCCGACCTCGACGGCCCGCGCATCGCTGTCGGCGATCACGACGACGACGCCGGTCGGATTGATTTTCAGGTCCTTGCGGTAAGGCAGGGTGTCGGCCAGCGGCGCGGAAAGCTGCTTGGCCTTGTTGCGCGCATCAATGACGCAGCAGGGCGTGCCGCTGGCGAGGAACGCATGCAGCGACGCCGTGTCGCGGAGGCTGACTTCTGCGGCGGCTGGCGCGGCGCACAGCAGCGCAGCGAATGCTGCCGCGAAAATGCATTTCACCCGTTTTCCTCTTTCTGCAGCCCGACGTCCGGCCCGTTGCCCAGGGCTGCAAGATACGGGTCATTCTGGAGCAAGGCCCCCGTGGCGACAAGCTGCCGCGCGCCGCCCAGCTCGACCCATGCGGCGAAGTCCGGCGCCGGATCGTCCAGCGGCGCCAGCCACAGTCGCTCGCCCCAGTGTTCGGTGAGCCCGGCGAGAATGTTGAAGTCGGCATCGTCCGTCATGTCGGTGCGCAGCAGGGCGCCCGACGCGCCCAGCCGGAACATTTCTCCGATCCACCAGCCCGCGTGGGTGCCGCTGCGCGAGCCGTCGGCGCGCAGGATTTCCCAGCAGGGCTCGCACACCGAGGGCGTCATGACGCGGAAGTCGGCATTGGACACGGCATCCATGCTCCAGTCGACCCGCATGCGGCGCACGGGGACGTGGAGCCCGATGCGCTTGCTGCCGAATTCGGCGACGAGCGCCTCGATCAGGGCGCTGTCCCGGCCTGCAGGAGTTTTCGGGCTTGAGCCACGTCGCCGTCGGGCATGACGACGCCCTCGATCCGGCGCGGATCGGCCGGAATCATGTTGCTGTCGAGGAGAAAGACCGGCGTGGCATCATCCGTCGGCAGGCTGTCGCACAGGCGCCGCACGGTCACCGCGGGTTGCATGTCGCTTTTTTTCAAGGGTGCATTCATCGTGCCTGCATCCGGTAGTCGAACTTGGCATAGACGAATGGCCAGAGAGGACAGTCCGCGTCCGGCGCCAGCCCGGCCAGCAGCGGGCGCAGTTCCTCCAGCGTGCCGATGATCGGATCGACGCGCACACCGAGAAAGCCCGGGCGGAAGCGATTGAGGGCGATCAGCGCGTCGTCGATCATCAGGACGGCGCCTTCCTGGTTGCCGTGCTGCGTGAAATGCAGGGCCAGCACGGCGAAGGCGAGCGCCTGCAGGAATTGCGCCTCGGGATCGAGCTGGCCGGCGACGCTGTTGCGGATCAGCCGCGACCAGCGCTCATTGATCCAGTCGTGGGCGGCGGCCAGGTCGTTGCTGTTCCACAGATGGGCCAGTTCCTCCCACTGGAAGTGGGCGTTCGATGGCGCCTCCGGCGGCGCGAATTCACGCGGCGAAAGATCGAGAATCGATGTCATTGAATCCTCTCCATGCAGGTCGGGTTGTAGGTCGGGCTTCAGCCCGACTTCGGCGCTATCGTCGGGCTGAAGCCCGACCTACTTCGACCCCGGGCAGGCGCCGCAGACCGGTTCGTCCGGATTGAATTCGACCTTGACCTCGCTCTTGGGCACAACAAGCTTGCCCTTGTCCTGGTCGTCGATGCGCAGCCTCAGGGTGGCGATCTCGGCTTCCGCGAATTCGCCGAGCAGCCTGGCCATCTCGCGGTAGAAGGAATGCTCGGCGGCGCGCGCAATCAGCCGCGCATAGCCGCGTACCCATTTGCCCAGGTGCACGGTCCAGAAGCGCTTCAGCTCACGCTCCTGGCGCCGGTACTCGGCCTGGTCGCCGGCGGACAAGGCTGCGGCGCAGCGCTCGAGCAGTTCGGCTACGAAGGTCAGCTCGACGCCGAGCTGATCCTCGAAGACGAAGAAGCGGCCTTTCCCCAGCTCGAAGCCGGCGCGCTTGTACGTCTCCTTTACCGCGAAGAGCGGTTCCTGCTGGTAGCGCCCCATGAGCCGGACGGACTCCACCGGCGGGAAGCCGCCCGAGGCGGCAAACAGCGTCGAGTACTCGATGGACAGCGCCTCGCACAGCGCCGCGGTTTCGGGCGCGGTGAAATCCTCCCCGAAGCGCAGGCCGGCCTCTGCCAGGCTGTGCAGCGATTCCGGCTGGCGCAGCGCGTCGATGAACGCCGCACTCGGCTCTTCGATGAATGCGCCGGCCAGGAGGCGGCAGACGCCGGCACGCGCCAGACAGTCCTCCTGCGTCGTCTCTTCGGCGGCCGCCACGGGAATGGGCAGCGGAATGCGTGCGGCCGGTTCCAGCGCCAGATCGTTCAGCATGTTATTCCTTTCAAAAAAACCGGCCCGCCATGAGGAGGAGATGCTTAGCGGGCCGGGACTCCTCGAACCGAACTCAGCCGCGCAGCGGCTCACAACGCCCCCTCTCCCGCACCTGCGGGAGAGGGGGAACAGCTCAATGCCCGCCGCCTCCCGCCTTGTGCTTGACGCTGTCCGGACCGCCCCAGGAGGCCATTTCCGGGTGCATCTTGCGGTGCAGGTCGCCGGTGTAGGCGTAACGCATCGTCTCCTTGAAGGCTTCGACGTGCTTCTCCCAGGAGGCCTCGATGTCGCCGTACTTGTCGTTCGGCCCGGCCTTGGTCACCTTGGCCACGGTGTCGTACCAGCCCTGCGAGCCGCCGATCGGGTCGGCCACCACCGGGATGATGTCGTTCGGATGCACGCCGCGGTCGTCCCACCAGACGTTCTGCAGGTCCGGATCCTCCGCTCCCCCGAAGGCCGGCTTGTCCTTCAGCTTCAGCGTCGCCAGGCGGCCGTATTCCCAGTGCCCGAAGGCAGTCGGAATCGAGATCACCTTGGGATGGATGCCTTCGGTGACATAGGCCTTGGTCACCATGTGGCCGACGCGGGTCTCGATGCGCACCAGGTCGCCGGTCTTCACGCCCAGCTTCTTCGCCGTCACCGGGTTCATCCAGGCCGGGTTGCTGTGGGCGATCTCGGCGAGCCATTTCACCGCCGCCGTGCGCGACTGCTTGTGCACGTTGAGCTTGAAGGTGGACAGGATCAGTTCATCCTCCTTCATGGTCTCGTGCCACGGGATGCGCTTGAAGGTCGGCATCGGGTTGAAGCCGTATTCCGCCCACTGGTCGACGCGCACGTTGATGATGCGGTTGCCGGTGGGAAAGCCGATGTAGTTCCGGCCGTTGCGCTTCACGCCGATGGCCTTGCCGTTCTTGCTGATCACGCCATCCTTGCCCACTACCGCGCCGGCCATGTCGGCTTCCGACAGCTCCTTCCTGTGCAGGCCATATTCAGCCTTGATCTCGCGGCCGGTCTTGTCGGTGACCTTGCCGGTCTTCGGATCGAGCTTGCCGTAGATCGGCCAGCAACCATGCTTCTTGAGGAACTCCAGGCCGCCGGCCTCCTTCAGGCCCGGGATGTTGTCGAAGTGCTGCTTCATGTAGTCTTCGGCGTCCTTGAAGTTCCAGTACTGCTTCATGCCGCGCTTGCCGTCCGGATCCAGCTTGTGGATGATGTCGCGCAGCAGGATGCGGTTCTCGCGCGACTCGCCGAGCGAGGCGTGCACCGGCTGGCGGATGCCGAGCCACGGCCACAGCGAATTGGGCATCGACTCCGGTTCCCAGCGCTCGAGATAGGGGCAGTCCGGCAGGATGATGTCGGCCAGCGCCGTCTCCTCGCCCATGTGCGAACTCATCGAGACGATGTAGGGCAGCAGTTTCTCGTCCTTGAACAACCTGCCCCACACGGCGCGCGCGCCCGGATTGGTGTAGACCGGATTGTCCTGGTAGGTGAAGTAGACGTTGATCTTCTGCTTGCCCTCAGAGATCCAGAA
Source organism: Betaproteobacteria bacterium HGW-Betaproteobacteria-14 (assembly GCA_002840845.1). Taxonomy (GTDB): domain Bacteria; phylum Pseudomonadota; class Gammaproteobacteria; order Burkholderiales; family Rhodocyclaceae; genus Desulfobacillus. Next base: position 12,585 of record PHCS01000017.1, on the reverse strand, counting down.
CGGCGTCAGGTGGCTCACCTTGTGGCCGGCGAGCGGGTAGTCGGGTGGGTGGGAGAGATAGGAGTCCTTGGCCGGCTTGCCCGGCTGAGGTCCCGGCTGCGGCCAGCCCATGCCGCGCGGCAGGCAGTAACCGCCGCGCGTCTCGATGTTGCCGGTCATGATCGGCAACATCATGCAGGCCTTCTCGTTGTAGGAGCCGTACAGGTGCTTGGCCGGGCCGCGGTAGGTGAACAGCGTCGCCGGCTTGGTCAAGGCGAACTCGCGCGCGATGCGCTCGATGGTCTCCGCCGGCACGCCGGATATCTTTTCGGCCCACTCCGGGGTGTACTGCTGATAGTGCTTCTTCATTTCCTCGACCGTGACGTTGGTCCAGGTGCTGATGAAGTCCGAATCCTGCAGGTTGTCGCGCAGGATGACATGCCCCATCGCGAGCGCCACAGCGCCGTCGGTGCCTGGGAAGACCGGAATCCACTCGTCGGAGTAGCCGGCCGTGTTCGACAGGCGCACGTCGAAGGTGACGATCTTCATGTGGTTGTCGACGCGCCCCTCGGTGATCCGTTGCGACAGCGGGTTGTGGAAGTAGGAGGCCTCCAGCACGTTCGAGCCGAAGTTCAGCACGTACTTGGTGTTGGCGAAGTCCGGCGTCTCGATGTCAGGCCCCCAGGTGGGTTCCATGCCGATCTTCTTCGAGGATTCGCACACCGAGGTGTGGTTCACCACCGTGGCCGAGCCGAGCGTCTTCATGAAGCGGTCGATAGTGCCGCCGGTGCGGTTGCGGCCGTACTTCAGCATGATTGTGTTGGGATCTTCCTTCAGCGCCGCATCCAGCTTCTGCGCGACTTCGGCCAGCGCCTCGTCCCAGGTGATGCGCTTCCATTTGCCCTCGCCGCGGGCGCCGACGCGCTTGAGCGGATAGAGGATGCGGTCCGGGTCGTAGCTGTACCACATGCCGGCGTTGCCCTTGGCGCAGAGGCGCCCGCGCGTGGACACGTGCTCCGGGTTGCCTTCCAGCTTGACGACGCGCCCGTTCTCGACGAAGGCGATGGCGCCGTCCTGGATGTTGCAGACGTGGCAGTTGACCGGTATGGCCTTGCGCTCGGCCAGCGTTTCGGGGTTGAAGTCCTTGCCGCCGAGATCCTTCTCCATCGCATTGAGCAGGCGCGGCGACGCAGCGGCCGCCGCCGTGGTGCCGGCACTGACTTTCAGGAAGGTGCGGCGCGTAACTTTTGGCATTTCCATGTTTCTATCTCCTCGTGGCCGGTCAGTACAGGGTCTGCAGGTGCTGCGGGCCCATCAGCAGGACGTAGCGCAGGGCGGCGCTGCCGAGCAGGATGAGCAGGGCGGAAAGCATCAGCATCGTTGCGGTGGCCTGCTGGCGCATGTGGGCCAGGAACAGGATCGCGACGGGCGCCGCGGTGCCCAGCAGGATGCCCCCCCCGATGAAGATCAGGCCCATGGTGCCGGTGGTCAGGATCATGAAGGTCAGTTCCTGCGCCGTGCCGCCGTAGCTGGTGGTGCCGAGGATCGAGATCAGGATGACGCCGACCCCGGCCGTGGACCACAGCATGTATTCGCGCAGCACTTTCTGCGCCGCTGCATTGCCGCCAGAGAGCAGCGAGCCGACGGCGGAGCCGGAGGCGATCGCCAGGGCGACGAACAGCACGGGTATCACCGGCGTGTTCCAGACCGGCCGGGACTGGTGCACCGTGAGGTCGTAGCCGGTGTAGATCGGCAGGCCCAGTGCGAGCAGGGCGCTGACCAGCGCCAGCATCTTGCCGCGCGCGCTGTCCTGCCCCTTCCTCAGCTCGAGGATGTAGAGCACCGAAGCGACGCCGAAGGCAACGATATTGAGCGCCCCCCAGGCCAGCGGGGACGAGAAATTCAGGTACGCCGGGTTGAGGGTGTTGAGAAAGCGCAGCGGCTGCGACAGGTCGGCGACCAGGAGCAGGCCGCCTACGGCGAGCAGGAGCAGGGAAAGATAGGCTGCCTTCTCGCGCAACGGGCGCAGTGCCGGCGTGATCCAGGAGCCATAGGACAGGAAGGACAGTCCGGCGAGGATGCCGATGACGAAGAAATAGATGGCGTAGCTTGCGTGCCACGACACATCGTGAAACCAGACGTAATCACCCATGATTCACCCCCTAGATTTTGAAGTGGCGCTTGAAGGCGGAACGCTCGGGTTCCATCACTTCGGGTTTGCTGTAGGCGTCGCGGCCGAACTCCGTCTGGTTCCGGTCGGCGCCGATGTAGAAGACGTGCGGCTTGGTGCCTTCCTCGGGGCGCAGCACCTGGGTGGCGTTGCGCGTCACCAGCCAGGACACCTCGCTGGTCGGGTCGTTGAGGTCGCCGAAGACGCGCGAGCGGCCGACGCAGGTCTGCACGCAGGCCGGCACCAGGTTCTGCGTCACGCGATGGAAGCAGAAGGTGCACTTGTCCACCACGCGGGTGATCGACGAGTAGGTGCGGTGCGCCGGCAGCATGAAGCGCGCGTTGTAGGGGCAGGCCGCCATGCAGCTGCGGCAGCCGATGCAGCGCTCGTAGCGCTGCAGTACAAAGCCGCCGTCCTCGACCTTGTAGGTGGCGTCCACCGGGCAGTTGCGCACGCAGGGCGGGTCGTCGCAATGATTGCACAGGCGCGGCAGGAACTGCTTCTTCACATTGGGATAGGTGCCGACCACCTTGTAGGGCACCCAGGTGCGATTGACGCCGAGCGGCGTGTCGTATTCTGCCTTGCAGGCGACCTGGCAGGCCATGCAGCCGATGCAGCGCCGCGTGTCGACCACCATGGCGTAGCGCTTCTTGCCGGCCACGCCTCGCGTCTCGATTGGCGAAACCCTCAGTTCTTCACTCATGTGACCCTCTCCTCCTTGTTTTCTTCCGGCGACTGATCGATGACATCGGAAGATGTCCTGTATCCAGCACAGACCCTGGAGCAACATCCGTGCCCTTGCGCAAAGCCGCTGATTTGATTGATGTGCATCCCGGGCAGGGGAGGATTGATGGTTACGATCCGGTAACATCATGCGCCGCAGCAAGTCACCGATCGGTAACAGGCGTTCGGCCTAGGCTCATGCCGCGCCCGCAGTCCTGCCGGCGCCGGCCGTCACGACTGCGGGCGCGTCTGCTAGCATCGCGCTAATCCAGTCATTCGCGCCGCATTCCATGCGGCCATCCTCAAGGAGGAACTCTTGGATCGCCGGACTTTCCTGGCGCTGAGCGCCGCAGCATCGGCTTTACCGCTGCTCGCGCAAGCGCAGACCAACGCCGCCGTGCGCATCGGCCTGAGCCCGGTATTTCTCGACGACCAGCTGTCCTTCCTCAACGACTGGCGCGATTACCTGCAGGGCCGCATCGGGCGCGCGGTTCGCTTCGTGCAACGCGGCAGCTACCGCGAGATCATGGATCTGCTGCTTGACCAGAAGCTGGATTTCGCCTGGATATGCGGCTATCCCTACGTGAGGCACAAGGCGAAGCTGCAACTGCTTGCGGTTCCTGTCTCCGATGGCCGCCCGCAATACCGGTCCTACCTCATCGTTCCCGCATCGGACACGCAGACGGGCTCCATTCTCGATTTGCGCGGCAAGGTGTTCGCCTATTCGGATCCGGATTCCAACTCCGGTTTCCTCTATCCGCGCTACGCACTCATGCAATTGAAGGAAAATCCGGATCGCTTTTTTGCCAAGACTTTTTTCACCTGGGCGCATCGCAAGATCGTCGAGGCCGTCGGTTCGAACCTGGCCCAGGGCGGCGCCGTCGACAGCTATGTCTGGGAAACCCTGCGCATCTATCATCCCGAGCTCACCGAGCGCACGCGGATCGTGGAAAAGTCCCCTTATTTCGGCCATACCCCGGTGGTGGCTAGGGACGGCGTGTCGCGCATGGAGTTCGATGCCATGCAGGAAGCCCTGCTCGGCATGTCGCAGTCAGTGGCGGGAAAGGATCTGCTCAAGCGCCTCAATCTCGACGGTTTCGTCACGGGCGAGGATGCGCTCTTTGACGGCATCGCGCGCATGATGCGCGCGCTCAACGGCAAAATATGAAAATGCTTCGCCTGCACGACCTCAGCTTCCGCTACAAGATACCGCTGCGTGGCAGCGTGCTGGTGCTGATCACGGCGCTGCTGGTGACGGCTTCGCTCATCTTCCGCGAGTACGACGAATTGCGACAGGATCTGGCGACCACCTCCGGACATCTCGGGCGGGTGCTGGCCAACACGCTGGTGGCCCCGCTTACGCATGACGATCCGTGGCGGGCCTACGAGATCATCAACTCCCCCTTCCATGGCGGCCCGCCGGAAGTCAGCCCGCAGACGGCGGCGCTGGTCATGGTGCTCGATGCCAACCAGCGCGTTTTCGTGGCGACCGACCCCAAGCAGTACCCGATGCTGTCCGATCCGTCCCGCGCCAATACCGATTTCTACGAGCTGTGGCAGGCCGTGGCCAAATACAATGACCCGGATACGCGCGCCGTCGAAGTCAAGGGCTCCGAGACCATTTACATGGTGACGCCGATCATCTCGGACGGCGTACGCCTCGGCACGCTGATCATGGGCTATTCCAAGAGCGCCTTCCTGCCGCGCTTCTTCGGTATCGCCAAGCGGGCCGGCCTGATCACCGTGGCGGTGCTGGTGCTGCTCCTGCCGGCCAGCTGGTACTGGGGACAGCGCTTCGCCAAGCCGCTGGTCGATCTCGCGCACAACATGGGCAGGATCGGCAAGGAGATCCCCGTCGACGAAGACATACGTATCTATGAATCGAAGGACGAGATCGGTCAGCTCGGCGCGGCCTTCAAGGGCATGCTGCAGGGCCTGCGCGAGAAACAGGCGCTGGAGCGCGAGGTGATGGTGTCGGAACGTCTCGCCGCCGTCGGCCGGCTGGCGTCCGGAGTGGCGCACGAGATCAACAATCCGCTCGGCGGCATGCTCAACGCCATCAGCACCTATCGCCGCCACGGCAATGACGATCCCCTGGCGGCCCGCACCCTCTCGCTCGTCGAACGCGGCCTGGTGCAGATCAAGGATACGGTCTCCGCGCTGCTGGTCGAATCGAAGATGCAGAGCCATCACCTCACGCGGCAGGACATCGAGGACACGCACACCCTGGTGCAGATCGATGCCAATCGCAAGCGGGTGCGCTTCGATTGGCGCAACGGCATCGACGAAACGCTGCCGCTGCCTTCAACCCTGGTGCGGCAGGTACTGATCAACCTCATGTTGAACGCCATCCAGGCGGCTCCGCGAGAGGGCTCGGTTGCGTGCAGCGTGGAGCGCGAAGGCCAGGCCCTGCGCGTCCGGGTCGGCAACAACGGCGACTACATTCCGCAGGAGCGCATGGAGCACTTGTTCGAGCCCTTCTCCACCCAACGCGAGGGCGGGCACGGGTTAGGCCTTTGGGTCACCTACCAGATCGTGCAACAGCTCGGCGGCGAAATTACCGCTGAAAGCGTGCCTGAGGAGACCCGCTTTACCGTGACCCTGCCCCTGGCCGAGGCCGCATGAGCCGGCAAGCAACCCCCGTGATCTGCCTTGTGGAGGACGATCCCATCATGGGCGAGTCGCTCTGCGACCGCTTCCAGCTGGAAGGGATGGCCTTCGACTGGCATCAGACGGCCGCCGGCGCCATGGTCGCCATCAGCAGTCATCCCTATGCGCTGGTGATCAGCGATATCCGGCTGCCGGATATCGAGGGTGGTGAAATGTACCTCCAGTTGCGTGCCGCCCATCGTGCACTGCCGCCGTTCATCTTCATCACCGGTTACGGCGCCATCGACCGCGCGGTGGAACTGCTCAAGGCGGGCGCTGCCGACTACATCACCAAGCCCTTCGACCTGGAACAGCTGATCGAGAAGGTGAAGTCGCTGACCAGCGCGTTCGCTCCGCCGGCTGGCGGACAGAAACTCGGGGTCTCGCAGGCCATGCGCAAGATCGAGGACATGCTGCCGCGCTTGGCGCAGCATGCCTCGACCATCCTCATCAGCGGCGAATCGGGCGTCGGCAAGGAACATGTCGCCCAGGCGCTCGACCGCCTGGCGCGCAAGAGCGAGAAGTGCCCCTTCGTACCGGTCAACTGCGGCGCCGTCACCGAGAGCCTTTTCGAGGCTGAGCTGTTCGGTTACGAGAAGGGGGCCTTCACGGGGGCCGCGCGCACCAAGAAGGGCTTCTTCGAGCAGGCCGATTGCGGCACCCTGTTCCTCGACGAAATCAGCGAACTGCCGGCATCGATGCAGGTCAAGCTGCTGCGCGCCATCCAGGAGCGGCGTATCGTTCGCGTCGGCGGCGAGACACCTATCGCACTCGATCTGCGGCTGTACTGCGCCACCAACCGCGACCTGAAGGAAATGGTCGAACTGGGCCAGTTCCGCGAAGACCTGTTCTACCGCATCAACGTCATCCAGTTGAGAATCCCGCCGCTGCGCGAACGCAAGGAGGACATCCTCTGGTTTGCACGCATCTTCCTCGATGAATTCTCCGCGAAGCACGGCGGCGGGCGGCGCGCGCTGTCGCAGCGCGCGGAACAGGCTTTCCTCGAATACCCATGGCCGGGCAATATCCGCGAGCTGCGCCATGCCATCGAGCGCTCCTGCATCGTTTCGACGGACACGACGCTCGGACCGGAGGCCTTCTTTGGCGACGGGCTTACGCCGTGGACGCCGCCGGCCGCGGACGGCAACCTCAGCGCCTACCTGCAGGAGTGCGAACGCAAGTACATCGAGCAGGCGCTGGTGCTGAACAAGAACCATATCGCGCATACGGCGGAAAGTCTCGGCATCAGCCGCAAGAACCTGTGGGAGAAGATGCGCAAGCTGGGCATCGCGGGAGAACAAGGATGATCCGCAGGTATTGCCTTTCGATCAATAATTCGATTATTATGGAAATATGGAAATATGGAAATATGGAAATATGGAAATAAAGCAGACTGTCAATTGTTTGACTGCCCTGGCCCAGGAAACCCGACTGGCGATCTTCCGCCTGCTGGTCGAGGCGGGGCCGGCAGGGCTGTGCGCCGGCGACATTGGCGCGCGGCTGAAGGTGCCGCCGGCGACGCTGTCCTTCCATCTCGCGCAGCTGGCCAATGCCGGCCTGGTGCAGGCGCGCCAGCAGAGCCGCTTCATCTTCTATTCCGCCGATTTCGAAGCCATGAACGGACTCGTCGCCTTCCTCACCGAGAACTGTTGCGGCGGCAAGCCCTGCCCGCCGGCAAAATCCTCACGCAGGAAAATTCACTCTGCCTGATCGCCCATGCCACAACGCATTTTCAGTATCCCGGTCCTGAGCACCAGCCATTCCGTCTGCAGCAGCCTCGGCGAGGCGCGCGAGACGGCCATCTTCGCGGCGCGGACGATTGACGCGGAGGCTGCCCGGTGAGCGCGCAATGCGAAGTCACCGTCCGCGCCGCTGCCGGCGCGCCCATGAACCTCTTCGAGCGCTGGCTGACGCTGTGGGTGTTCCTCTGCATCGTCGCCGGCATCGCGCTCGGCCAGATGCTGCCGGCGCCGTTCCAGGCGCTGGGCCGCATGGAAGTGGCGCGGGTGAACCTCCCGGTCGGCCTGCTCATCTGGGTGATGATCATCCCGATGCTGGTGAAGGTGGATTTCGGCGCGCTGCACCAGGTGCGCCGCCATGTGCGCGGCATCGGCGTGACGCTGTTCGTCAACTGGCTGGTGAAGCCCTTCTCGATGGCCTTCCTCGGCTGGCTGTTCATCCGCCAGATCTTCGCGCCGCTGCTGCCGGCGGAACAGATCGATTCCTACATCGCCGGCCTGATCCTGCTCGCTGCCGCACCGTGCACGGCGATGGTCTTCGTCTGGAGCCGGCTGTCGAACGGCGACCCGCTGTTCACGCTCTCCCAGGTGGCGGTGAACGACACCATCATGATCTTCGCCTTCGCGCCCATCGTCGGCCTGCTGCTCGGCATCTCCGCGATCACGGTGCCGTGGGATACGCTGGTGACTTCCGTCGTGCTCTACATCGTCATCCCGCTGGCGCTGGCGCAGCTCTGGCGCCGCGCGCTGCTGAAAAAGGGACAGGCGCACTTCGACGCAACCATGGCGAAGCTCGGCCCCTGGTCGATCGCCGCGCTGCTCGCCACGCTGGTGCTGCTGTTCGCCTTCCAGGGCGAGGCCATCCTGCGCCAGCCGCTCGTCATCGCCCTGCTGGCGGTGCCGATCCTCATCCAGGTGTTCTTCAATTCCGCGCTGGCCTACTGGCTCAACCGCGCAGTGGGCGAGCAGCACAGCGTCGCCTGCCCGTCGGCGCTGATCGGCGCCAGCAACTTCTTCGAACTGGCCGTGGCCGCCGCCATCAGCCTGTTCGGTTTCGAATCCGGCGCGGCGCTGGCCACCGTGGTCGGCGTGCTGATCGAGGTGCCGGTGATGCTGCTGGTGGTGAAGGTGGTCAACGCCAGCAAGGGCTGGTACGAGCGCGGCGCTGCCCGAGCCAAGGAGAATTCATGACGGCCCAAACGACAACTCCCCATCCCGACAGCCGCGCCGTCTGGGCCGCCGTCCTGGCATTGCTCGGCGTCTGGGCCGTCCTTTACGCCAGCCTGACGCCCATCGCCGACGCGGCGCTCGAACTCATGCCGCTGGAACGCGGCACGCATCTGGCCGAGGCGGTGCATTTCTTCATCTACGACACGCCCAAGGTGCTGCTGCTCCTGACGCTCATCGTCTTCGTCATGGGCGTGATCCAGACCTTCTTCTCACCCGAGCGCACGCGCGCGCTGCTGGCGGGCCGGCGCGCGGGCGCCGGCAACGTCATGGCGGCCGGCCTCGGCGTCGTCACGCCGTTCTGCTCCTGTTCGGCGGTGCCGCTGTTCATGGGCTTCCTCATGGCCGGCGTGCCGATGGGCGTGACCTTCTCCTTCCTGATCTCGGCGCCGATGGTCAACGAAATCGCGCTCGGCCTGCTCCTCGCGATGTTCGGCTGGAAGGTGGCCGCGCTCTACCTGGGCATGGGGCTCGGCGTGGCGATTGTTGCAGGCTGGGTGATCGGCTGGCTGAAGCTGGAACACCTGCTGGAGGACTGGGTGCGCGAGATGGCCCGGGCGGCGCAGGCCGAAGAGGCGGGCATTCCCGAGGGCATGAGCTGGTCGGAGCGCTTCGCCTCCGGCCGGCACCACGTCAGGGAAATCGTCGGCAAGGTCTGGCCCTACATCGTCGCCGGCATCGCCGCGGGCGCCCTCATCCACGGCTACGTGCCGGAGGATTTCATGGCCTCGATCATGGGCCGCGATGCCTGGTGGTCGGTGCCGGCGGCGGTGCTGCTCGGCGTGCCGATGTACACCAACGCCGCAGGCATCATCCCGGTGGTGGAGGCGCTGCTGGCGAAGGGCGCGGCGCTCGGCACGGTGCTGGCCTTCATGATGAGCGTGATTGCGCTGTCGCTGCCGGAGTTCATCATCCTGCGCAAGGTGCTCAAGGTGAAGCTGATCGCGATTTTCGCCGGCGTGGTGGCGAGCGGCATCCTGCTGGTCGGCTTCGTTTTCAACGCCGTTCTTTGAGGAGCCTTCCCATGGCCGAATTCCCCTGCATCCCGACCGCAAAGGGCCAGGCTCGCCGCTGCATCCATTAAGGAGAACGTCATGAAGAACATCAAGGTGCTCGGCACCGGTTGCGCCAATTGCAAGAACACGCTGAAACTCATCGAGGATGTCGCCAAGGAAAAGGGCGTCGAAGTGCAGCTCGAAAAAATCGAGGACCTGAAACAGATCATGACCTGGGGCGTCCTGTCCACGCCGGGCGTGGTGGTTGACGGCAAGGTGGTGCACGCCGGCGGCGTGCCTGCCCGCGCCAAGGTCGAGGGTTGGCTCTGACACATCCAGGCCGGCTCCCGCGCAGGCGGCGAACGCCGGACGGGGCGACGCTGGAGCGCGCGTGAGGAATTTGACATTCGTCCCGGGAAGGCTATCTTTGTCCAGTCCATCACGACAAACCCGGCCGGAAACGCCGGGTATTCCCCGACTATCGGAAAGGATCGAGCCATGAGACACGCAATTATTGCCCTGGCAGTGCTTCTCGCCACCATGGCGCCTGCCGTAACAGTCGCGCAACCCGGCCAGGGCATGGGCCCCGGTGGCGGCATGGGTCCCGGCATGGGACCGGGGGGTGGCATGGGCCCCGGCGGCGGTCCGGGCATGCGCTACCAGTTCAACCAGGACAACACGCCCGGCTGGAGCCTGATGACGCCGGAGGAGCGCACCGCGCACCACAACGCCATGATGTCGGCGAAGACCTACGAGGAATGCAAGGCCGCGCAGGAGGCGCAGCACAAGCAGATGGAGGCGCGCGCCAAGGAGAAGGGCGCCACGCTGCCGGCGCCGCGCCAGAACGCCTGCGAGCGCATGAAGGCGCGCGGCTTCTACAAGTAATACCGGGATCGAATGGTCAAGGCGGCCCGCTGCATGCGGGCCGTTTTTTTCGCCGTGCCGTGGCGGCTGACTTTCGCGCGGCCTACGCCGCCCGCGTCAGCTCGGCACGCGCCGTCGGGGTGCCGCCGCTGTAGATGTTGAGATACTTGAGGCAGATCACGCGCAGGCAGGAGGCGATGTTTTTGTCGTTGGCCACCAGGCAACCGTCGTGCACCCGCTCGATGAGGCGCGCGAGCGGTTGGTTGGCGTCGCGCGCCATGTCCTCCAGCACGCTCCAGAAGGCCCGCTCCAGCGAGATGGTGGTGCTGTGCCCATGGATGCGGAAGCCGCGCTTTTCGGGAATGAATTCATTGATCTGCGAGGTCGTGCAGGCATTGAACATGTGGTCCAGCACGTCGCCGGCATCCAGATAGATATTCATGCGGTTTCCTTTCTTTGCGCTGTTGGCAATAATTACCACCAGCCCCGGCCGTCCGGCCAATAGAATCTGCAGCATACAAGAAGAACGCCGGCTGATGCCAGCCTGATCGAGGAGGAAACAAATGAGCCCCCACGCTCACATACGTTCGCTGCCCCCCGAGGGGGCGCATGCTCCCTTCGGGGCACCCCAGGAGTACTTCTTCAGGGCGGCTTCGCCAGCCCTTCTGGGCGCGGCCCATCAGGAGGCATGATGGAGTTTTTCCGCAAGACCCTGGACCCCGTGATCGCCCTGGCGGCGATCGCCGTGCTGGATATCTTCCTCTTCCTCATCGTCGGCGCGTGGACGGTGGGCGGCGGCGAGACCATGATGACCGGGCTCATCGCCCAGTTCTTCCTCGGCGACGAACTGCAGCGCATTCCCTTCTGGCAGCTGGTGTTCCCGCCGCACGCGGACTACTGGAAGATCTACATCAGCCTCGGCATGTTCTTCGGCGCCTTCGTCGGCGCGGTGCTGAGCAAGGAGTTCTACTGGCGCATGCCGCGCCGCGCCTCGGAATGGCTGCTCATCACCATCGGCGGCCTGCTCATGGGCATCGGCATCCGCCTCGCTTTCGTCTGCAACGTGTCGACCTTCTTCGGCATGGGGTCCGAGATGAACCTCGGCGGCTACCTGGCCATCTCCGGCATCCTCGCCGGCGCCTGGGTCGGCTCGTTGATCTACAAAAAGATACTGGAAGGCTGAAGGAGAGCTTATGTCCCCTGTTGCAGAATGTCTGGTCGCGTTCCTCTTCGGTTCCATCGTCGGCCTGCTGGTGCAGCGCTCGCGCTTCTGCAATACCGCCGCGCTGCGCGACGCCATCATGTTCAAGACCTACCGCAACACCAAGGCACTGCTGGTGGCGATGATGATCCTTTCCGTCGGCTTCACCGGCTTCATGACGGTGGGCGCCGGGCACCCGATGAGTTTCGATGTCGGCCTGAACACCTTCGCCGGCCTCTTCCTCTTCGGCATCGGCATGGTGCTGGCGGGCGCATGCACCGTGTCCACCTGGGTGAAGGCGGGCGAGGGCAACATCGGCGCCGCCTGGGCGCTGCTGTTCACCTTCGTCGGCATGTTCCTCTTCTCGCTGGTGTGGTCGTGGAACTACTGGCCGCCGGCGCCGGCCAGCATGACGGGAGAGCCCAATCTGGAGGCGCTGCAGCTCGGTTTCGCCAATGCGCGTACCCTGCAGGACAAGCTGGGCATTCCTGCCGTCGTCTTCGGCCTGATCCAGTCCGCCGTGCTTTTCGCCATCTACCGCGCCATCCTGCGCCGCGAGCGAGCGCAGCAGGCGCAGCACGAGATGCACCAGAAGGAAGCGGCCGAGACGCCGGTGGAAGCCGCCAAGGCGCAGGCTGCCTGAACGCGATTTTGAAACGGGAGACGTGAAATGGGATTGTTCGGATCGAAGAAGAAGGTCGAGGAAGGATCGGCAGGCGGCGAAGCCGTCCTCTCCGACGGCAGCCGCATTCAGGTGGCGCGCAAGGTGGATTGCCGCGGCGATTCCTGCCCGCGCCCGCAGCTGATGACGAAGAAGGCGGTGGGCGAGGTCGGCCCTGGCGCCGTGGTCGAGGTGATGGTGGACAACCCCTCCTCGGTCGAGGCGCTGCCGCCGATGTGCCACGAACTCAACGCCACGCACCTGGAAACCATCAAGGACCCCACCTGCTGGCGGGTCTACATCAAGAAGGACTGACTGTGGCGGCCAGGATCCTCATGCGTTTTCTCATCGCCGTCTCGGTGGTCGCCGTGCTGGGG